>NZ_VTDM01000021.1 GCF_015627105.1 Acinetobacter baretiae
AGGCATAAAAAAAGCACCTTTCGGTGCATGGATTGATTTGGTTGTAAAACTAAAACTGCTGTTTAAATGTAGTTGAGATTCGCCACACTGCACCGCCTAAGCATGTAGGCGTATAGCTTGTATCTGTTTTCACTCGAACTGTGCCATCAAGTGGCGATTCCCATAAAAAAGAATCTGCCCCTTTATGGTCATCAAAGAACGCTTTAATCGCTAAGACTTCATCTTTTAACGCAGTTCGTTGATAGTTCCACTGTCCTTTTCGGTTGTTGATCCCGACTGATGCATGTTGCTCATACCCATCGCCAAACACATTAGATACGACATTAAAGCTTTGGGTATTTGAGTTACCATCTAAGTCAGATTTGAATGTAAATTGTCTGTTGCTCATTAGGATAATAAGCCCCCTTGACGTTTTTCATCACGTATTATTTTTTGTATCGCATCATGAATAATTTGATTTAAATTTGGCGTTTCCAAATTAATTGAATGCAATGCTAAAAATTCATCATGACTGAGAATAACTATCTCTTTGTTATCTTTCTCAATAATCCAGTCGCCAAAGTGGATTTCTGCATTGAAGTCATTACGTCTATAAGAGATGGTTATCTGTTGTGGTTTTCGGGTTCCAATATAGCTGATCTGACCACCAAGTAGACTTAACACTTCATCATCATTACCAACTACTCCAACTGCGTTCTTGAATTGAATTGCTTTCATAATATTCTCCAGATAATAAAAAAGGCTACTTACTCAGTAGCCCTCCTTGACGTTGTTCTTGTCGAATGATCGTTCTTACCGTATTACCAATCATTTGACCTAGTTGTTTTTGGTTGTCTGTACTAGCACCAGATGTTGTTACACCTGAGTCTGTTACATTCACTTCAATATTCACATTGCCTTGTGGTTGACCATTACTACTCAACTGGCTTGCAATACTTGCAGATCCACCAACCACGCCACCATCAGAATAGCCTTTGATACCCTTACGAATGCCTTCGACTGTTGAAACACCGCCAAGCCGTGCAACATCGGCTTGTGAGAATACAATCTCACCTTTATGCACAACACCTGCAGGTTCAAGTACACCACCATCACCTGTGTAGCCGCCGCTTGAGAAGCCTACTGACACAGCATCAATACCTGCTTGTAAAACACCTGTTTTTACAGTTGCGAGTGCTACTGCTGGTAAGTTTGCAGGAAATGGTGCCGATGCCCAAGCAGCAGATATTGCTGTATAGCCATTCATAATTGCACTGGCTAAATTAGCTGCTTTCTGAGCGGCCAACATCGTTTTATAAGCCCCATTAGACTCTCCAGCAAATCCTTTAACTAGTGTTGCCATGCCACCAAACATTGTGCCGTAAGCTGATAATTGCTCAGATGCTTGTGCATTCGCCAAATCCTGCTGTTGCAATCTATACTTATCCTCTAAAGCTTGTTTAGCTTGTAAGTACTGCTCATGCGCTTGTAAAAGTTGTGCATTTCTTTCAGTTTCATCTTGGATTTGATCAATACCAGAAACATTATTGTTGTAACTATCAGTTAAAGACTGTTGGTCACTACTATACTGATTCTGTAAATCCCATAATGCTTTACCATTCGGATTATTTTGTTGAAACAAATATTCATTTGCTGATCTTTGAGAATCTTGGACTTTATTACTAGATTTATTTAATACGGCGTACTGATCCATTGCATTCGCTTTTAACAATGCATCTTTAACTTTAGGATCCATATCACGTGTTTTAGCAATTTCTTCACGCTCACGTTGATAACGTTTGATCATAACTTCAGTTTCAGAAGCATAAGCTTCATACGCTGCGTCAATTCGCTCTTGATTAGCACGTTCTACAGCATCAATTTCATCTTGCATTTGACGATCATAAGCAGCTTTAATCTTCGCTTTTTCAGCAATATCAAATTTTGTATTCGCATCAATTGCAGATTTTTCTTTTGCATAGTTGTTTTTAATCTGAGTAATTCTGTCAGTTTCAAAACTAAAGTACTGTTGATATTCAGCCTTTTTGTTTGCAATCAACTCCGCACGCTGTAACTTATATTGCTGTGATTCTTGTGCCAGTACTAATTTAAGTTGTTCAGGATCAGAACCTAGTTTTTCTGTGATTTCCTCAACTGCTTTAGAATGCTCAAGATCAAGTTTTTTTAAATCACCTTGTGCATACTTTAAAGCAAATTCGTCACCTGCATCTTTAAGAGCTTTTTGAGATACGGCAAGCTGTTCCTGAAACTTCAAATAGTTTTCTTGAGATGGCTGTACTAATGATGAATCAACTTTAGTATTACCACTGGCAGCTGCTTGGTAACGAACAACATTATCTGCATAATCGCTCATTTCCTTTGCTTTTGCAGGTGATAAGTACAATTGACCATTAATCTTTTGACTACCACCTTGTGCAGTGACTTGATCTGAGATACGACCAGCTTTAAATGCTTGAGTTCCTGCAACACCGCCATTGTATGCCATGGCTGCATCACGCCAATTTCCAAAAGTTTCATAGGCATCTTGTAATGCTTTTGATGCAGCAGCAGCTACTTTTTGTGGATCATTGACAGCATCTGATTTAGATAAAACATATGATTTTCTAAAAATACCTGTAGTTTGAAATGCACTAATTGCACCAGTTGGGCTAATAGCAGAATTATTACCACCACTTTCTTGTGCCAAAATCGCAGTCAATAAGTTATTTGGTAATGCATTATTTTTACCAATACTTTCAATATTGTTAAGTGCAGCAAATGTTGAAGCTCCAGCAAGCTTTTTTTGCTGATTTGAGTTAAGCGCAAAATTTCCACTAACTCCCCAAGCAGCATCTATTATCTTACGAACTTCTGGTGTCATTACATCTTTGGCTGTATATCCTAGCCCTGCAGACGCTCTAGCATCTGCCATGAAACTAGCTTGTTCATACGTCATTTTTCCATTTTTAGTATTTTCTGCTATATAGTTCTTGCGTAGCAGTTCATTACCTATATTTGTACCGTATTCTTTTTGGTTATTAGATAGAGCCTCCCACTGTTTTGCACTTAGGCCCAATACTCTAGCCTGATCTGTTAATAATGCATTCTGACGTTGCATAATTTTAATGCTGTCATCACCTGTTTTATTAACAATTTTTAAAATATCATTTTGCTTACTAATTTCAGTACGAGCATCTTTTATATTGATACCAACTTTAGCAACAGCATCTATCTGAGCTTGACTAAAAACTTTTTTAGATTCAAGAATACTAAATGCATTAGCTGCTCGATCACCACCTGCTTTTAAATCATCAATATAACCTTGTAGTGCTGTAGCCTGACCTTGAGTACCTGCACCTGTCAAAATTCGATATACTTGTTTATCTAATTTATCAAAGCTACTCGCAATTTCATTATTTTGATTTGAAATTTCTTTGCTTGCATCAGATGCCTTTACACGCAATTGCTCTGCGTTAAGTTTGGCATACTTACCTTTTAATTCATCAATTGTTAAACCTTGATCGTTCAAAGCATCTGTTGTTTCGTTAGTGCTATCTCTCATGTAAAGAAATGCAGCGCCTGCAGCTAATGCTTGTACACCTAATATGGCAATCCCAGCTGGTCCGCCTAATGCTGCTGTGATTGCACGTAGAGTCACCATAGTTCTAGTGGTATTTGATGCAGCAGCAGACATTGAAACCAATGCCATCTGGTAACGTACACTTTCAATGGTTGCAAGGGTTGTTGTTTTAGCAGCAAATGCCATACTAATTGCAAGTTTTGTAGCGACAGCGGCACCAACGGCGACAGCGACATCTTTTACAGTCTCAAGATTCTCACCTAGATAACTTACTGCATCACTGGTTGCATCTACACCAGTTTTTAAGCCATCACCAACACCAGACTGAGATACTTTTAGAAAAAATGCATCTACCGTATCAGACAAGTTTGCAATAGATCCATCTAATGTTTTCATGCGATTTTCCATCGCACCGGCAAAGTCAGTTTCACCTAGATTGATCAAATATTTTTCAATATCTTTTGAGCTGTTGTTAATTGTTGTTGTTATGCCTTTAAAAGTAAGTGCAACTTTTCCACCTTGTTGACTAGACTTAATACCAAACTCTTTTAATCGCTCAAACTCACCTGTAGTTGCATCTGCAACGGCTTCGATCATTTGATCTAAATCTTTTCCCATAGCTGCTGCAGTATTACCGTAAGCAGTCATAGCTTTCATGGAAGGTGTTAAACCAAGATTAACTAACTTTGTAAAACCACCAACCGTTTGTTCTAATCCATATGGAGTTTGTTGAGCAAATTTTTGTAATTTGCTAAAAGCATCAGATGCATTTTCAGTAGAACCAGTGGCAGTGATTAAGCTTGCATTTAATTTGTCAAACTGACGTTGCACTTCAATAATTTTATCAAAGGATACAAATGAAGTTGCTGCTGTAGCTACACTCGCTGCCAAAACTTTTACTGATGAAGCTGCATTATCAAAGCTTTGAGCAATATTATCTGTTGATGATTTAGCTTTTTTTTCTGCCCGATCTAATGGCCCTGTAAATTCAGCAATGCGAGTGGCAAGGTCAAGCGTAAGTGTTCCAAGTTTTGTTGCCATCTGGCATTCTCCAAATTTTAGGTGTAAAAAAACCGACCTCGTATTGGGTCGGTTTAGGCTTTGATGGCTGAAATAATTTCAGGAAGTTTCCATATTAAAATTGGTATAGAAAACAGCACTAGAAAGGCAAGTATCGTCTGCCATAAGCCGTATTTTTCAATAGACACTTTCATAAGCTCCACTATTGGTTTAAAATGTTCCATACAAGATTTATTTCCTTTGGCTCTCGCAAGTTATTGGAAAAATAAAACCCCGATAGTTGGTCGCTATCGGGGTTTTTCTTTAGGTGTAAAAAACCACCTCGAAAGGTGGCTATATTTCATTAAAAACAATATCTATTAGTAGTCTCGTGAAGATACTTCCTTATACTCCTTACGATCTTTTTGCATTTCGTATTTCTTTATTTTGTTATATTTAATAAACTTATCATCTTCTTCGTAGTCTCCTTTGAATTTAACTTCTATTGGATAAAACCCAAAACTAGGAGGCTCATTTTCTAAAATTTTTGCTGTTGAATCATAAGCAGTTGATAAAACTGAATCACCATATGCACCCTCACTATTCTCTTCAGCTATATCAACAGCTACTGTAGTAATTGGAGTCTTTTCATTTAAAATAACTGCCCCTCTGTGTCCTTCCCAAAACCCAGCGTTTCCACTACCAATTATAAAGAAAAATCCCACTGCATCTTGTTTTATATTAATAATATTACTTTGTAAATTAGCGGTATTTAAAGTTGAAATGCCAAAACTACTTAATCCAAGATTTTTATTATTCTTAGAAACCAATTCATATTTTTCATCTTTATTCTTCTTGAAAATAAACAAGTCTTCATTCGACAAGCATATATGGCATGTTTCACTAAATCCATAGACGATTACATTAGGGATTTTAACAAACTTCCCATTAATAATTTTTATATTCTTTAGCTGTATATCCCTTCTTTCAACATATACCAAATATCTTATTTCCCCATCTTTATTCTTGTACTGTTCAGGTGGATGATAAAGTGCTAAATACTCTTTATCATTCATTTTAACTCCAACATTTTTTAATTCTTTGCCTGTGTAATTTCCATCCTCTAATAACGGATTAAAAAGTTTAGGATACATTCCTCTAAAAATTGATTTTTCATCTAATCCATCTAATGTAACAGCATAACTATTGAAAGATAAAACTAAGAAGACAAAGCTTAAAATTATTCTTTTCACACAAAAACCCCATCAGATTATTATTTGATGAGGTTAGCTGAATTAAAACTTTTAATCTAGCTTAGATTTTACAACTATTTCTTAGCATTCTGCTCTTTCAGCAAGTATCGCCCAACCCTTAACAACTCACTACTTGCCAATGCATTTAAAAGACCATCAAAATGTTTAGCAAATTCAATTGCATTTAATGGGTAGTAGCCTTGTGGCAAAACATTAATTGTTAAACTGCCATTGGGATCAGCTTCTACAAACCAACTTTGACGTTCTGTTTGCGACCATGAATGACTAATCTGTGATGCTATAGTCAAAACTTGTGGTTTTAACGGTAGTTGTAAAACTTCTTCTTGTTTAACAGCCTTAGATTTAATTTCCATGGTTTCCAAATAATGTATCGCTTCAGAAAAGTGAACTGATAATAACTGGCTGTATTTTGCAATTTTGAAATGGTGGTTATGGCGTGACCACATTTCTGCATAAATTTTTCTTTCACCATGTGAGCGTCTATCTACAATTTCATGTAATAGAGCTTGTTGTTCAGGTGAAATAACGTGACGTTTATTAATAGCTTGTCCTTTAGTCCAATAATCCCAAAGCACATCATCACATTCGTTTTGGTACTTAATAACTGTTTCCCGAATTTCAGGTTTTACTTTGTTCGGACTGATTGTCATTAGCCAACCAAATAGCTTACGAAGTGGAATACATAACATTTCTTGAATACCGCTCAATGTAGGTGTTTCGATAATCGAAACACCCCAACGACCCTTATTACTATTGAACTTAACAGTCTGTGATGCCCAACTTAATCCCATGTTCTCTACGATAGGACGCATTGGTGTATATGGTTGACCATTATGTTCAACTAAATATAGTTCAGCACTATGGAATGGTACAGTTATTTGGGTTAAACTATTCATAGTTCATATCTCTCTGTTATGACAATCAATTAAGCCCTGCTCTCCAAAGTCATGGGCTTTTTTGTTGTCTGTTGATTTCATGCTTTCGCACTCTCTTTTTGTTTCTGTTTTTCCAACCACTCTTCAACAATGGCATTTAACTGTGCTGTTACAGATCGTTTCTCCTTTTTTGACTCAATTTTAAGTTCTTCCACAATTTCATGTGGCATACGAAAATTTACTTGTTGATGTTCTCTTGACATTTTATAACTTCCTCTAAATTAAATTTGATAGCATTTTGCTAACATAGCAAAATAATAACATTGCTGTCAATTAAGTTTGATAGCATAATGCTACTAATTTCATATAATTTTGAATTTATGGCTGATATACAATTTAATTTACGAATACCATCTGAACTAAAAGAACAAATTATGCTATCTGCAAAGCACAATAACCGTTCTATTAATTCAGAAGCACAATCTCGCTTAGAGCAGAGCTTTGAGTATGATTCTGCACTACCTACAATATTTAAAGATCAAGTTATTAATAGCCTTGACTCTCTTAAAAACATAGAAAAATTTCTATCGATCATTAAAAACTTACAAGAACAAGTTGAAAAGCAAAATCAACTTTTAGAAAAACTATCTGAAACCGAGAAAAGTAAATAATCTTTACTTTTGTTTAGTATGGCTCATCATATAAGCATGAAGTGCAGCTTCATCATCTTCTGATGGTTCATTTTCATCATCCATATTTCTAGAATCATGGCCTTCATGCACCATCAGATCACTGAGCTTGATATCTTTTACACCTTTAGAAGATAAGAAAGATAAATGAATACGTGCTATTTCTTGTTCAAGACGGCGACCCGAATTTAAACTTCCATATTTTCTAACATAGGCTGCCCATATTTTTATTTCTGAGTAGTTGAGCTGTCGGACTTCTTCAATGCTTCGTCCTGTGGCAATTCCGATTTCACAGAAGAGTTCTGTGTCTGGTTCGAGTTCGATTTCTCCTTTCCCAAGCCATTAACTTCAAGAATTTTATCCCAAATTGCATCAGTCATTGACTGTGTGAAATTTTCACTTACTTCATCAGCCGTGAAAGTTGTTTTAAACACAACACGGTCATTTTCCCCTTCTTCTTTTACAGTTTCTTTTGTATATAAAGAACTTGCAATCATGCCTGCCAAAGGTACATTTCCTTGAAATGCTGCTTGCATACGAGCAACAGCTGTTGCATAACTAAATGGTTTCATATAAGTATCAAACTCTACTTTTTCACCATTTACTTGTAATTCAATAGTTACAAGTGTTGGTTCAGAAATTAATGAACCTGATTTAATTTGATCTAAAGTCAATTTTTTCACAGATATACTCCAAAATATTAAATGAAAAGCCTCATTCATGAGGCTTAAAAGTTGTGTATTAAGTTGTTTTAGCAATCATTTGAACTGCAGTTTTACGTTGCAAAGTTACTGTACAGTTCACCAACGTATCAGATTCAGCTTTCCAAACTGGTGTTGTCAGTGATGCATCAAATTGCCAAAACGTGCGGTTTGTTGGAAGTTTTAATACACCTGCATCAACTGTAGGAATATCTGTATCGTTTTTAGGTTCTGCCCAAATAATAGTGAGTGCTTTTTTTGCTTGAGCCCACTTAATAATTTGCAAATGACTTACGTTTTCAGTGTCAAAATCAAAACCAAGTGAACCCTCACCAGGATCAGATAATCCAGGAATATAAGATTTAGTTTCTGCTTCATCTAAACACGTTGTTTCAATCTTGCCTGCTGAATCAGACCCTGCATCAAATGTTTTTAAACATTGTAATCGAGTGACTGTTTTAGCTTCAGGATCAAATGCAAACCAACGTGAGCCGTTTACCTTAATTGTCGCCATGATTTATTTCCTCTTTGGCATAAAAAAAGCACCCGATTGGGTGCCATATGGTGTTTTGAAATCTAGTTGGGTAAAACAAACATCACATCAATTCCAATGTGATATACCCCTGTTGCTGCATCTTTTGATAAGTCACGAAATGCTGTCACGTTACATTCAAGCTCAATCGCATAACGCACAGCCTTTGCTAAATCATAGATACGATCACTTTGAGTGTCATAAATATCAATTTGCGTGAGTGTTCGATCACCAGATGGACGATCATCTAAATTATTAAAAGGCGATCCACCAACACCTTGCCATGTAAGATATGGCAATACTGGTTCCTCTGGTGCGACTCCAAACTGATATGCTCGTACAATCCCATCAGAGTTTGGATCAATGACTGATATTTTTCGACTTATAACATCTGCAGTAAACAAGGTTGCATCAGCTGAAATATGGGTTGAATCTACTGTGATTGGTATAATATTTACTTGAACACCATTTTTTAAAATATCAGTAACCTTTTCACAACCAGCGAGTAAAGAAAATATAGGTGGGTTCATATACGCTCACTCAATACTTTTGATAGTTCCGTGTTGAATTCAATCGCAAAAGTATCAAGCACTTTTTGCATGTTATTAAACAAAGCAGGACGCATGAAAGGAACAGCAGGAATATACTCAGTACCAAACTCAATATAACGCCAGTGCCGTGTATCACCACCGCTTAATCCTGAAATATCAACTGAATGTTGATTACTACTTGCACCACCTCGCACACCTACACGCATCACCACATCATAGCCACCATAAGAACGACCTGATTGCGTCACAATATTCTTAAAAATACGTGCTCTCGTTTCAGGATCATCAATGGCCCTTGCATTTTCACGTGCTGCATCACGTACAACATTCATCGCTCTACGTGCAGCTTTACGAGTTAAGCTTTTCGCTTTCTTCTGATCAGACAGCATCTTGAGCTTACGGCTTACTTCGTCTAGTCCATCAACATGAATACGAGTGGCCATACTATTTCCACTCCTTTTTCCCTGTTGATAGATTCAATGTCAGATATTCACGGCGACTGTTCAAATCATGAGTAGGATTACCATCAATTTGATAATAATTACCCTCAAACTTCACTCGCATGGTGGTGTCAATTTGACTTGCCTGTTTGCTATAACGAATCTTTGCACGTGCTTGAATTGAGCTTGATAATGCTTTTGCTTGAAGTTGATCCTTGGTTGAAAGATCAGATACATCAGCCCAAACCGTCATGAGATCAACCCATTCAGTTGTAACTTTTCCTGTATTTGGATTTTGTGTACCCTTTTTTTCTTGTTGAATAGTGATGCGGTGCGGTAATTGACTTGCTTTCATGATCACCCCACTGTTGGTGTGCGATATTTATAAAGCAAACTACGAATCGGTGCTGGCAAATAATTCCCATCACTTTGCATATCGCTCTCTAAATTTCGATTTTGATCAAAGTAACCACATAACAGCAACACTGCGACCTTTAGCGGTTTAGGATACTGACCATCGTCAAAAGTATCCGTTACATAATCAAGTACTGCTTGCTCTGCTGCTTCACGGTATGCATCAAGCTCTAAATCACTATCATTACTGTCATACCGTAAATGTGCTTTAACTTCTTGAAGTGTTGTAATACTCATAACCACTCCTTTGCACACAATTTGAAGTTTTGATGGTCAAAATCACCACTGCAGTCTTTTTCACAATGCCAAAGTGAGCCTTTATTGGTGACTAAATCGCCTTGTTTGTACTGCTTTTCAGTACTAAAAACACCTTTATAAAGTGATTGAAGCGACTTTTCAGCATTTGGCTGATCTGTTGGTTTTGCTGTAGTTGCAAAAGGATCTTCTTTCGCATCACGTTTGGCCAAAGCTTCTAATGAGTAGTTTTGTTGTTGAATCAGTGGAGAATCACCGCCTGGTACAGGTAAATAACCTAAAGCTTTACGTGCTTCATTGGGTGTAAATATGGCTGAACCAATACCATCTTTGTAATAAGTAATTTTACTACCTGAATCCATACGGATCAGTACTTCAATATCAAGAAATGCTTCTACACCTAAAGCAATCAACCCCAATCCATCATCAAGCAGATTTTCACGTGCTTCAATATAAGACTGCAGACAATCTGAATAGTAAATCTCGTTATGATCTGATACTTTTCCACCAGGTACACTCGCAATACCTATTTTGAAAGGGGGTACATTAAATGCTGTGGCCACAATACTTGCTGACATGCCAAGCTGTTCAATAAGCTGACTATCTGATGCAGACATTCCGATTGGAGTGTATTGCATGTTGTCACCAACAACTGCCGTGGTACCAAAACCTGCACCTAAATACTTTTGATTCCAACGGTTTTGAATGTCTTGTGCTTTATCTTTATCTATAGGACCAGGTGCAATTAAAATCCCTCCCGGTCTTGAGCTATTTTTAAAAAAGTTTTTTGCATTTTCTAAAATAGATAAGCCCTGCTTAGATGCAGCAGCACATGCCATGATTGGTGTTAAACCTACAAGTGGATGATAAAAACAGTTGATACGATCATGAATAATTTCAGATGCAGGAACAATATCACTTGTGGTTTGTGTCAGATTGTCATTACTTAACTGATAAAAAACATTGCCACTTTCATCTATTAATGGCGTGACACGATCAGGATTAAGTACAACTAAACGCATTAACTGCCCAAATACATCACGTTGTTTAAAAATATAAGTATTACCACGTAAAAGTAAGCTAGTTGTCCAATTCTCTTGAAATTGTTGCCAGTTCTGGTAGTTATTTGGCTTTGCCCATATACGTTGTAAGTCAGGCGGTGTTTTTGCTAAAACTTTTACGCCTTGCTGTTCTTTTTTCAGTTGTACAGGCAATTTACCAATATCTTTAGAAATTAGACTTACACAGGCAAATACAGCATAAAAGCTTGCATTATCTTCAAGTGTTAATTCATCATTTTTCTGCCATGCACCTGAATATGGCTCATGTACAAACATGGGATTCCAACCATTACTGCCACTTTGGACAGTTTGGTAACCTTTTTTGCGTCCAAATAGTTTTCCCAAAATGCCCATAATTACCGCCTATTATTCTTTAACGTTTTCGGGTTGCTTATCAATTGGCTGATCTGTATGAACCTGACTAGAACCTGTCTGCTCAACATTATCTAAAGGTTTAATTGAAGTAATTTGCTTACCAAACTTCTTGGCCACACCTGTTTTAATCAGAATATTGGCTTCAAAATCGGTCACTTCTTTCACATCACCCACATTGGCATCATGCATTTGTTGCAAGTATTTAATTTTCATAGACTGTTCCTATAACTAAACAATGATTGTTGCTTAGGTATAAAAACAGCCCCTAAAAAGGAGCTGTTTTAAGATTAAGGTTATGCAGTAGTGTAATCGATATATCCTGAAGCAATTGGACGGCGTTTTGCCCATGTAATGAACTTTTCAACACGAATGGCAAACTTATTTTCTTGCCATAAATTGTGTGTCACAGTGCCATCAACTAATGTAGCTTGATCACTATATGCAACTTGTACACCGCCATCTTGTGCTACAAGTAATTCGCTCATTTTAATAAGGCCAATTTTATCCCCTACAGATTGTGAAGTAATCACAGGAATACCAAGCAATGTACGTGAACCGCCATTTAAAGCCACACCACTAAAATACTGATTACCCAGTGCATCACGAATCAAAGCTAACTGCATTGCACGTGTTTCTGACATTAACCAATAAGAATTATCAGTCGATAAATTGGCTTCAACAAATTTGGTAATTAAAGCCAATAAATCTGCTTCATATGCAGCACCTGTAGTTCCAGAAGATTTAATCGCTGTTACACCATTGAAAACACCTGCAGGCGTTGTATCTGTTTGTGCTGTATTACCCAAGAAAGTTGTATCAATTAACTCTTTTGTTGCTGCAATCAAATCTTGTAAAACAAGGTTATCTACCGATGGATCAGCACGGCGTAAAAGCTCTTCTGTATAAACAGTAATGGCAGCAAGTTTATGTTCTTTAATTTCAACACTGCCAAAAGCAGGGTTTGTTAATGGTTTAGCTTTAGCCTCACCTACCCAACCAGCTGTACCACCGCTTGTTTGGCCATTGATTTTCACATTGAAAGGCACAGCACGATAACCACTTAAACGATCAAAAATCACTGCATTACGCAGTAATTCTAAAAAATCGCCTTTATAAGTATCGGTTTGTACTAATGGTGCTGCAAAGTTTGCATCAGTTGTCGTACCAAGCGTGGCTTTTTGTACATACTGAATGACGTTTTCACCATACCCAAGTTGCTTTGCTGCTTGTTCAACAGTTAAATGATTACCTGCTCGAATTTCATGTGATGCAAGCATCTTTGCACGCACATATTGAGCAAAACCAATACCTTTACCCAAATTATCTACAATCTGAATATGTGGTGTGTTTGCATTTGAATCTGTAGATTTTAATGCTTGTTCAGTCGTTTGACCTTGCACTGGTGTTGCTGTTTTCGCTGCTTTTTCAATTTCAGCCACTTGCTTTTCAGCACGTTTAATATTGACTTCAATCGCAGCAATTTCTTTTTCTAATTGCTGAATTTCTTGTTCAGTTGCTTCATCAGGTGTTGTACCTGCACCTGCAGCTTTAGTTAAAGCAGCTTGCATTGCTTGGTTTTTTTCAGCTAATGCTTCTAAAAGTTGTTTTAAATACTTGTTCATAGTTTTACTCCACCCTGTGTTGGGCGATTAAGATTGACAACAATGTGTTTGCTTACTACTGAATCGCCAGTAGGTGCGGTGTTTTGAGGATTTTTGCTAAGCGCAGCTTTATATTCCTCATAAGCTTTTGAAAAATCTGTTTCAGCATCACGATTACATGGGATAGTCACTAAACTAAGCTCGTACCATTCCCATGTATTAAATTGAATGCCACCATCTTTGGTATATTCGACATCTTCCCAATTCGGGATAAATCCAACAGATAGACCTTTAACTAAGCCGTATTTCAAAGATTGATAAGCTTCATCAACACGTGCTTTCAATGCACCTTCTTCAGTAATCAACGGCAATGAAATTTCAACTTCAATCCCTTTAGAAGTGACTTGAGCATTGATCACTTGGCCAATCACTGACTTTGGATCATGGTGAAACAATAACGGCATAGGTAATGTAAATTTAGCCCCTTTAGAGACCATCACATCATTGGCACGGTCCATACTTGGTGTACTTGCAATACCTTTAAATGTGCGTTTTTCTTCGTTGATCTCTTTGATCTCAAACGTACCAAAAGCCTTTTTTTGCATGGCTCTCTCCAAAATGAAAAAAGCCCACAAAAGTGAGCTTTGAAATAAATGAAATGTCTAAAAGAAATAGACGTTATATTCTTTTTGTGTCGGTGCAGGATTCGATTGCATGAGTGATATCGCATTAAAGAGAGCAATCAGTGGATCAATCTTACCCACCCCACTTTCCTGTTTACTGATCATCATGCCATTACCCTTGACCACTGCTTTAGCATTTCCAACACACCATGTCATAAGACCTTGACCAGGATGAAAAAGGTATTTTTCAGCAAGTTTACGTTCAGATGTTAAAATGTAGCCCATCAATTTAAAACCTTGCGGTACACCAATCATTTGATCTTCTGGTATACCTTCATCAAGCAAACCATCAAGTAAGCCACCTAAACCCAGCGGATCTAATCCAATCTTATAGAGCTTGCCTGAGTCATAAACCTGTTTTGCAAGTTTGGCCAACTGGTCTATATCTTCTCCAACATGCTCAACAATCGTTAAGCTACCTTCTTTCTCATAGTCTCGATACTTAGGTGCATTTTCTTTACGGCGTTCAATAGCAATCTTATTGGCCCATGCATGGTTCCATGCCCACCAAATACGTGGATCAGCTTTCATGCGTCCAACTGCAGCAAAACCGAGTAAATCATCTAAGCCACCACCATCAATACCAAGTGTGATGACTTCTGATAACTCAATCAGTAAATCCAAAGTAATTTCAGATTTTGTTTGTGCAAGCCAATATTCAGCACCTGCCCAACGGTTTGCACGTAAGTTAAGACCAATTTCTACATTTAAGTGTTTGGCTAAGAAATCACGTAAGCTTTCTTCACCAGCATCTTTAACTTTATTGAACTCAGAAATTAAATACTCAAGGTCAACTGATGCGCCTAAGTTTGGATTCGTGATATAGAAATTTTCAGGATTTAAATGTTTTCCTGCTTCAAGCATCTTTTTAGGAAACTCATAGATCAGTGGCAAAAAGCCTTTATCTATTTTGATGCCATCACGTACATCACGTGCATAATCAAGTAACTGTTTAAATACACCACATGGCACTTCATCTGACATGGTAGACAGATAAATCACACAACCTTCAGGTCTTGATGCTAAACCACCTTTTGCTTCACGAAACATAGATTCAGCATTAGCACGTTTACCAAAAAGCCAAACTTCATCAATCAAAATAATTGAAGCTTTCTTACCTGCAGCTGCATTACTTTCTGCAGCAATCACTTTTAAAGTTGCACCGGTACCTAAATGTGTAACTGTTTTGGTATGTTCAGACACATTCATTAAGCTGCTGAGTTCTTCATCTGCTCGAATAAAATCACGAATCGGATTAAATGAGTTGTCAGCCACTTCTTTTGTGGGCGCTAAGATAATTAACTCTGCAGATGCACGATCATTTAAAACCAGTGCTGTCATCATAATGCCAGCAGCTAAAGTAGATTTAGTGTTCTTCTTAGAAATTAGTAAAAAGAATTCACGAATTAAACGCTTTCTCTGCTCAGGATCATAAGCCCCAAAGATCGCAGCAACAAAATCAAGTACCCAATCACGTGTGACTTCTCCCATTTTTGGGCTATCCATCACATCAACAAGAATGAGCTCATTGAATATGTTTAACGCAATATCTGCTACATTTGAAAATAGTGGTTTACATGGCATTAAAGATTTTTTCTGAACAATGCGCTTCTCCCAATCTGGGCAAGCTGTTGTCCAGACTGGAGGGTTCATCGTCATAACTAACTCGGTCTAATTTGAGAATTTAATGTGCCAAATTTTCCACTGGTGCCTGCTTTATTTTTAGCTTCTTCAGCACGTGTTTCCTTTTTACCTTTAGATGCAACTTTTCCATGTACATAAGGCAGTCCTGCAATTGCAGCTTTTAATCGATCATCAGGATGGCTAAACTCATTAGTCCAAACAGCTTTTAAATATTCGAGTGGATCATCTATTGCACCGATGGGTATTTCACCACGACCAACAAACTCACTATCTATTTTTTCAGCTTGTTCAGTATCTTTTTTCTGCTGTTCTCGTTTAGCCGGTATAAATTCACTTTCAACTTCCGAGTTAACTTTTTCTTTTTTAGAAGTTAACTTTTCAGATGAAGTTAACTTTTCGATATATTCTAAAACTTCAGGATTTTTACTGAGTTTTGACGCTTGTTGTGAAGCAGTTTCAGTACTATAACCTGCTGAAATCGCAGCTTCTTTTTTACTTTTGCCCTCAACAATAGCTTCAGCAAATTTCCTCATTTTTGAAGTCAATGCCATGCTATCACCTTAACTTTTTAGACTTAACTTTTCTGAAAACACAATTTTTTTTATAAATGAGATAGGGTGCGGTGTCCAAGCGGTTAGACTGCTAAAAAATGCACTCCCCCCCTGTATAGCGCAAATTTATGCACATTTAAGATAAAAAATAACCATATTGAGTAAATTTATTCACATTACTGGTAAATGCTTTGATTCAAGCTGAGTTTTTGCTTTGTGGCAATCAACACAAAGTGACTGCAGGTTGCTTTCATCATCTGTGCCACCTTGCGCCGTGTTAATGATGTGGTCGCACTCAAGTTCATGAGTCACTCGTCCACATTTGCAACAGGTCCATTCATCACGCTCATGAATACTTTGCTTGAGTCTACGCCAAGGACGACCACCACGACCTTTTCCCCATTGTTGCCTTGGCTTATATGTTGACGGCGCACTTAGTCGTGGTTTTAATGATTGAAGCTTCATTACATCTCATCCAAGTCTTTATGCTTAGAGCCACTGTCTGACTCTTCATCACCCATCTGGTCTAGCAGTGCACCAATCTGTGCCGACTGCTCATAATTAATCTTTATCAGTTCGTTGTTTTGTTCGATCAGCTTGTTGTTCTGATTCAATAGGCTTTCCAGTAAGCTTTGCGAGTGCTTCTGTAATTCGTCTTGTGCTTTCATCATAAAAGTCCTTTATCTTTTGACGGCGTTCTTCACAACCTTTGCATGTCATATCAATCACCAATCAGTTCAAAGTTCTTGATGTCTTTACCTAGTTTTTTCACACGGCGTTTGAATATCTGGTATGCCTGCAAATCATTAGAAGCATTGATCTTGTACATGGGTAAGTTAGTACCGATCTCAACGTATATGAATGTTTTTTTCATGTAGATGCTCTCTAATATTCGCTATGCACCGCTTAAGATAAATAATCTTCTTATCAGTATGAATCATGTCTTTATGATTCATTAACGATCTGTCTAAGCTTTGGTATTTATTAAGTTCTGCTTGATATATTTTTAAGTGCTTACGTGCTTCCATTGTATTCATGAGCACTCCTTTGACATTTTAATTGGCACAAATTCGATCTAATAAAAAAACCCCGCGATCTGAGCATTATTAAGAGGCTTGCAGGGTATGGTTGGAAAATCACTTAGATGATGTCGACAGGTTGTAGCTGTCCCACGGTGCGCACTACTGTAGCCGTATGACGACATCTCTAAATGAACTATCCGGTATTTCCGGATAGTTGAACCCAGAAGAAATGCTTCTTGGTTGAATTAAGCTGAAAACAACTTGTAGCCTTCAAGCTCCCAAAGTTTATTTTCTGCATGTTTTTCTGCATTACTACGTGCTAAACGCTCACCAATTTCAGCATTGAAATTAGCTTTGTTCACACAAGCACTAAAGCCTGTTGCTAAAAAGAATTGTCCATCTAAGAATGCATGAACAAATGTAGAGGTCGTATCACCTGGTTGTTGCACAGCAATGTAAGTAACACGTTGCATTAGTGCATCAATTTGATCTTTCGTCACACGTGGAGCTACTGATTTTTCCTGAAGCTCTTTTTCTGATACTGCTTTAGTCATATCAACACCTGAAATTAGATAATAAAAAACCTGCTATACAGTTTTTTGCATAGCAGGTTTGCCTTTAGTTTTCGATAGATTCAGCTCGGCAACTGGTCCAACGCTACTCACAATCACACAAACCTAACATGCACGGTCTGCTTTACTTGCTTTCAATCCTTTATAGTCGGGCATACCAATAGCCCTAGTTTTGGTTTTTTTTACTCGATGGCATGTTCTGTAGTTGGTTAATCTACAGGCATAAAAAAAGCCCAACAATTAAATGTTAGGCTTCATATACAAGTGAATTACTATAACTTCGTCCACTCTAACATAAATCTATCAAACTACACCCTGACTTTCAAGAGGTTTATCCAGTTAATCGACTTCTTAATTTAAACCGTGTAGAAATACGAACTAAACCAAGCATTTTATCTCTAGCAATTGAATACTCTGATACACCATGTTTTTTAGCGATAATTTCTTCTGTTTGGAAGTCCACATAAAATAAAATAACCGTATCAATCCAATTAGCAACCTTTCGTCCTTCAGTCTTCTTTAGTTCACATAACATGTCTTCAATTGCTATAGCTTGAACCAAGCTAATATTACAACGTGGCGGTACTCGATGACGTTTATCAACAACTACGCCATTTGTTGCATCAATCAAATTACCCAAAATACTTTTTGCACTTAAATTGATGTCACAATTACCATCTAATAACAACCATGATCCATACTGTTCAAGCCATTGCTCAAGTGACTTTTCAGCCCAATTAATAGCAACTGTAAAATGTTTCTTTTCTGCGACTGCGTTCATAAATCCCCCTAAATCTTTTCTACTTGAATAAATAATTTCCCACCCTTAACAACAGGCATTTTCTTTACTGACAATTCATGTACCTGGTTATCATCTTCGATTAACTGACCTTTAGCCAAAGCATCTAAACAAGGTTTCAAAATATTATCTATATCTCTAATTTTGTTATCTGGTGGCGAATACTCAACAATTACTTTAACTCGACCGTGATAGTTAATAGCAGGTATAAATCGTTTCAATACTTCAATGAAATGTAATGCACGTTTACTCAGTCTATTTGTGTTGTTTCTGCCTTTGATCCAATAGTGATTGACTGACGGCGGTACAATCATAATTTCACAACTTAAAAGTTCAGGGCCAATAACCCCCAGTTGTTTACCTTCGACCAAAAAACTTGGTACCAACGGCGTTGGGTCTACGTTTCGTTTTTTTGCTGTATTTGTTTTAGGTTTTGACCAAGCTACACGCTTTGACCTTATTTTCTGACTGGCTTTAAATTGTGTATTCATAGCAATCGATTCCCTGCTTTAATTTCTTCTGGTGTAGCATGGCGAATATCAGAAAATGGATAGAACTCAGTAAATGTTTTTGCACCCATTTCATCCCACAACTCATAAACAATTATTTCGTCATCACTTACATATCTGACGCTAAACAATCTTTCATGTGGCAAATCAGTGTAAACAACTAAATCGCCTCTCTTAAATTCACTCATTGCTCACCCACCCTATAAATTATTGTCTTTATGGCTTTAAGTGTTAGCTCATGGTCATCACCAGGTAGAACAAACAAATCAGCTATCATTCCTACCTTTCTACGGTACTTACTTGCCTGATCTCGGTACGTATTACGCTCACGGTCTAGCTTTTCATTGAATGCTAATAGTTCGGCATGTTCTTTCTGCAATTCGCTTAAATTCATATTCATTAATCGGCTGTCTAGTTCAGTCATTTTTTTTAGCTCTTCTTAGTTTTTTCCTTTTTCTGAACGCTTCTGCCTTAGATCTATCAAAATCAAAGCTATATTCAGGGCTTCTTAATCTGCCACATAAGATTTTCTCAATATCTTTGGGGTCAACATACTCATTACGATTAATTGTAGATACAGCAAAATCTATACGACCATGAGATTCCATCATTTCGTACCGTATACTTTCATAGTTATCGACAAAATCTTTTAATTCTTGTATGCAATCAAATAAAGTAATGTCTATATCTGTTGGCTGTGGAGGTAAAGATACTTTGTATTTGCCTTTGGAAATATCAGCAAATAAATTCTCTAACTTACTTATAAGTGGGTCATATTTGCTCATCACACACCTCAATTTCCACCAGATCAACTTTGACTGTAGTGTCCTTCCAAAAGCCACCCCAGACATGCTCAAAATAGAACCACTGACCATTCTCTTGCTTGTAGTACACCTCATGCTCTGCATCAAAATGTGTAGTACCTGCAGGCTTATTCGTATCTTTCTGCATTGCGTAAATATTTCGTTGCTGTCTGCGTTGCTGATTAGCTCGCATTTTCATTTTTAGGCTCATGCAGGAACCCCTGCAAACTCTCTTAGTTTTGCAATCAACATGCCTTTATCTCTAAGGCCTAGCATGTATTCATATTCAGTAAACATACGAGTATCTTTAAACTTTGCATGTGCCTTGATATAAACTTGTGATTGCACTAACTCATAACCTGCAGGAATATTGTCACTTTCCCAATGACTGATCATTTCAGCTTGCAAACCTTTCCAACGTGTTTTTATTCCTGCACCACGATTCACTTTGACATCACTACCGTTCATCAGTTCAGCATGGCTCATTTGTGGCAAATCAATAGCAAATGGAATGGTGTAAACATCTTCTGTTTCAGCATTAAAAAAGTGGCTGTCTATGCCAACACTCCAATACTCTGGGTCTTTGAGCTGAGTCATTTTGAGTGCGATAATTAAGCTTTGCTGTTTGTATGCATCAATCACCAACCATTCAGGGCAATATTCGTCTTCAGATACGTTGTTTTCACTACGCCATGCATCAAGACGCTTGTTTATATCCTCAATCACAAACTCCATTTCAAATTCGTATGTTTGAGCGATTTTTGCTTTGAGTGCTCGTTCTTGCTTTTGAGCTAATGGGATATATTTTTTAGTACGTTTTTTCATGCTATTCACCATCACGCATACATTTGACTGAGTGGCTGTTTACTTGCTAGAAACGCCGTGTTTATTTGACCGATATAGCCACACCAACCCCAAATATCACTCCAGTAGTACCAAAGGCCGTTGTTGCAAAGCCAATACGTGCCATCTTCTTCAAAGTGAGTCGGTTTAAAGTTGCTTGCGAATATCATGCGACTTTCCCCTTGTTCTTATTAACACCACGTAGTTTTGCTGAAAGCTCAGGTGGGCACGGCGTACCTTTTCGTGTGTGATTTATTTGTTTTGTCGCTGGTGGTTTAACCCAAAACTGTTGCGTCTTACCCTGTTGTTTTGCACGTACTAGATAATCTCCGTAGATTTCTTTAAACGCATAGTGGGCAGATTTTTGACCTTCGTTTTCTAAGATATGCTTAACTTCTGAAAGAGCACATTTGGTCAATGTCGTTATTTTCACAGAGCTATCATTCAAAAATAATGTTGCCTTTGCCCATGCCATATCAGCAGTCCACCACTCACCACCCTGTACACACCATGATCTAAACTCAGGTAACTTAGGACACCATTTTTCAGTGTTCATACGCTCTATGCCACGGCGTAATTCAATTGGCGTTAATCCGTCTAAAACGGTACATGCAAGGTTTGTGAGTGCTTGATCTGACAAGTGACCATAGTGTTTTTGAAAATCAACGCCGTGAATCATTTCGATACGATTTAGCACTTGCTCTGCAACTTCAACAGGAAACGACACTGCAAATGCATCTTGAAAAACTTGAATATTGCTCATGCTTGTTCTCCAGTGACATCACGCATACCTTGTGATTGCTGTGAGTTACCACCGAAACGGCGTTGGTATGGTTGGTTTTGATTTTGAGGTTTTGGATTAGCATGGCCTTGTAATCTTGCCCAATTCCCACGGATAGCGTTCATGAGTGCTTGATCCCAATCTGCATATCTTTTTGCATTCGCCTTTACATAACCAATGAAGTTTTCAAGATGTTCATCAAGACGATTAAAATTATTTTTATTTGCCCATTCCAAAACACGTTCGCTTACTGCAAAGTTCTCAGGTAATTCAGTCATGGTGTTTTTTGTTTTTTTCACAGCATTTGGTTTTTCAGAAACAGGTTTCTGCATTGGGCTTTTTTTATTTATTTTTTTACCTGTAGTCTTGTGTATGTAATCTTGTGAAGTAATCTTGTGTATAACGGAATTAGAATTTGACGCTCCCGAATTAACGTTTTGCTCATTCCCGAACGCTAAATCTTCATTTCGGGAAATAACGTTTTGTATTTCGCCATTTTCAGTGTTTTCCATTGAGTTTTGACCACTATTTTCTAAACACTTTTGAAACCATTGATCAAATTTAACAGTATCTAATTTGAAGAATATTTTGTGTTCTAAACGCTTATTTGTTTCAACTAGAATACCAAGTGAACATAATAATTTACGAGCAGTACGCTGCTTGCTATAGCTCAATCCTGTTTCTGCTGTCCACTCTTCAGATGTTTTATAAACACCTAAGCTGTTATCTGTTTTATCGCTCCAGTAGATTAATTGACACAACAAAATACATGCATCTGAACTACCTAACTTAATGGCAATCTCAGGATAGTAGGCAACTGCACGGCCAAGACCTTTTAAAGTTGAATAATGGCTCATGCTGCTATACCTGCCTTTTTCACAATTGCTGTTAAGCGTGTTAGTCCAAATGCTGTGATACGAGCCTGCACATATGCTTTGTCACCCTCAGTCGTATTAACAAGTTGAGTAACACGACTCATCATGACTTTCTTAGCTACAGCCTCAGCATAGGCACACAAACGGCGATGTTTGCTGTTTTCTCGATATACCCAACGCTTTGCAAGCAACAATTCAACTAAGCGCTTCTCTTGAACACCTAATGTTTTAGCTGCTTCACGAATCGTATATGTGTTTGTTGAGTCAGCTAGATCGTCAAGTGCTTGGGCTTTAGGCTCAAGACGTTGTACTTGCTGTTGCAGTGCAATGTTTTGTTGTTCAGCTTCTAGTGCAATTTGTAGAATTTCTAAACGGCTTAACTCATTTGGTTGTTGTGGCTTGTTTTGTTGAGCTTCAAGTTCTGCCCAACGGCGATTTATCTTGATTCTTAGCTCCAAGCTATAACCAGTAACTAGATCAACAGTCTGGTCTTTCGTTAAAAAGAACTCTCGATGTTGCTGTGCCCCTGTATTAGGGTGGGTGTAATACCCCTCTCCAATTTTGGATAGGCCCATTTTTAAATATGTGGTATTGAGTGGTTCAATATCGCGACATACATGGCCATGCTGTTTACTGCATAGCTGAGCAATTTCTCGACTGCTCATTGTTTTTACGTTAGAATCAAACTCTGTTAATATATTCATTGTTCATTTCCTTCATCGTTTTTGAACACTAAAAGCCTGATCTCGCAAATCAGGCTTTTTCTTTTTTTGACTTCGCAGAATGGCCAAAGCAAGCTTCTTCTATGGCACTTCTTAGACCGCATAGGTTAGCCATCATTTCTTCTACAATTTCAACAGACTCATGCATTTCACACGGCGTAATTACGCCATCTTCAAGAATTTGATGAATGGTTTGATTTAATGATCCTGTGTTTATGTTTACAGGCAATAACTGCTCTACAACACTCACCTGATGCGATTTCTTTTCAGACAACTGATTATCTGCATTAGGAACTGGAACAAGCATGAACCCCAACTTATGAGCCCATACCTTTAACATTGCAGGGTTTTGGGTGAATAATTGAATAGCCTCAAACTTTTTAAGACTAGGTAAATGGCTTTCCATATTTGGGTTTGCATAATTCAATATGGTTTTGTGTGAATCATTCGTCACCATGGCAATATCTTTAGGATCTATACCAGGTGTTTGATGAACCATTTTGTATAAAGCAGCTTTAGACTCTCTGCTTAACTCTATTTCATTTATTTGCATGTGAACCTTTGATTTTTTTCACGTTTCTTTATGTAAACGTATTAGTGATAATTGGTTTAAGCGGTTTGTTTGCTACTTTTTAGTGAGCGTACGTAATCCCAATTTATATCTGGTCGTAAATGCTCTGCTAAGACTTGGTTATTTGTGAAATTTTGAATTTGCTCACATCGCTCTTCGGGAATCTTTTCAATATTCCATTTGCTTAATGCCCATGGAGTAATTCCTATGCCACGTGCTAATGCTGTAGGTGAACCAGCAATATTTATTGCTTTTTCAAAAGCTTCTACTTGAATTGTCATAATCGCACTAATTAACTACTTAAAGTAGAACATAATATACTATCTAAAATAGTGTTGGTGCAACTTAAAATTAAATATAAACTTCTACTACGAGTAGAAAATGGAATATCTAGTATGTCTGAGCCTAAATATTTAGAGTTTTCAAAAAGACTTAAATCCTTAATGGAAAATAAAACCTCTAAAGTTAAAACAGTAACCCAGCTAAAAGATGCTCTTGGTGTTACTTATGAAATGGCTAGACGTTATACGCTAGGCACAGCCAAGCCTAGAGAAGAAAAACTACAACTACTAACTGAGTTATTTAATGTCGATATTGGATATATAGACCATGGAATAACTTTAGATAACAATATCAACCTATCTAACAAAATCCCGTTAGAAGGTCGTCCTGTTCCTGTTATCTCATGGGTTGCAGCAGGCTTATTCTCACCAACAGAAACCGTTCTTATTGATGCGGAAATAGATGAAACGCTCCCACCCAATAAAGATTGTGGGAAAAATGGCTATGGTTTGGTTGTCACAGGCTATTCAATGTCACCTAACTTTATTCCTGAAGATCGGATCTATGTGAACCCAGAGTTTCAAGTTTGTGACTTAAAAACCAATGATCTGGTTATTGTTGCTTGTTCTGGTGATACAGAAGCCACATTTAAAAAGTTAATTATAGAAAATTCAGAGAAGTTTTTAGCACCACTTAACCCACAATGGCCTGAGCAAATTATTAGACTTTCAGAAGGTTGTCGCTTGGTTGGTAAAGTTGTTGGCATGTATAGGAAAATATAGATGAATAGTTCAAATCTTTTAGTAAATCAAACCCTTGATAAAATCAATGAAGCGGCCAAAAACAATACGGCGTTAACTTTAAATGAAAGTGAAGTAAAAGCAATTTCAGAAGAGTTTGGCGATATGGTTGTTATTCCAGTTCTATCAATGGAACAACTACACGAAGAATTTCTTAAAAGAAAAGAGAAATAAAGTCAATGATTGAGCTAGATCAGTATGTGTTTAGCTAGCTTAATATGGGGCGAGCTAGCTTATCCCTTTTTTTAAATTTCAAAATTAATAACAAATGTAAATATCTATGAAAAATATACTGCATAAATTTAGAAACTCGATAAAAACATGGTGGGAAGGAAAGCCCTGCCCAATGAGAGAAGCTAGTGACCTTGTTTTTATATCTACAGTGGTTAAAAGACATTGGACATCTAAATTCGCTCATAAATTATTAGGTTTCTACATTAAACACTGGGATAAAATTTGGGGAGCAATTCTAACTGTTGCACTTGCCATATTATTTTGAGTTTTTACCAGCCTTCAAACCAAATATACAACCTGAGCACCAGATTCCATATAACAACCATTCATTCAGTTGAAGTGTTATGGCTATAGAGCATAAGGAGTATGCTATAGCTGCTAAACAAACAACACCAACAATAAAATTTTCTCTATTCACAACAATCATCTCTTATTTGAATTTACTTCTTGATGCCAAAACCAAACAATAGACCACCTAACCAAAGACAAATCACAGAAATATAAGTTACAAGATCAAAAATAAATATATAGCAAATAATAGTAACTATTTGAAATAAAAATGCTATCCACAATATTTTTTTCAACTAAAAGACTCCATTTAGCCCTGCTCATGCGGGGTTTTATTTTTTCTATTAAAACACAAAACAACCATAAGTAGAAAATATTCTCTATTTTGTATTGACTTAAATTCTACTTAAAGTAGTATTGGGTGTGTAAATAAACAACCAACGAGAACACCCCCATGCCAAAAACAACCGATGCAACCGTATTCATTTCAGAGCTTAGCGGTGGAAACCTAGCAAACCAGTTAGGTGCTGCGATTAGCGCCGTTGCTCAAGGTGCTGTAGCCAACAACAAGAAAGGAAAAGTCACCCTCACACTTGATATTTCAAAGATTGGTGACTCAACTCAAGTCGAAATCTCACATACGCTTGCCTTTGTTGAGCCAACAACAAAAGGGAAACGCTCAGAAGACACCACTTCAAAAACTCCAATGCACTTGAATGCTGGCGGTGATGTGACGTTATTTGCCAATCACACAAGCCAGTTGTTTAACGAACACGCTTAATCCCACCAAACTATAGGAATATAGAAAAATGTCTCAACAAAATACAGAAGCTCAAACAGTTATTGAAAACACACAACCTATTGCTGATCTAGTTCGTGGTGATTTACTTGCAGTGAATCAAAACTACAAAATCACTGACTTAGAAGGGTTTGATTTAGGTCGTAACCGTAAACGTGGCGTATTGTCTACCCCTCGCCTTGAAGACTTTAAAACTTATGTTGAATCTGGTGTTGATAAGTCATCACCTATTTTTGTCGATCACCACCATGTACGTGCGGTTGCTGTATTAAATTTTAATGTAGAAGGTTTTGAGCAAGGTCATTGTGACCATGTTGCTCAATTACAGCTTGAAAAAACTGTAGCTTGGAAAAAGATTCAACAAATCAAAGATCAAAAGCTAGACCAACGTAATTTTGCAACATTTCTTGAAGATTGGAACTCTGTATTTACGGCGTTTAATGCAAACGATGAAACCATTCTATCTAGTGTGGCCATTAGTGCTGTTCGTAATATGAAAATTGATGCTTCTGTTAAATCTGAATCAGTCGTAAATAACACCAGTGAATCACGCTCAATGTTTGAAAAAGTTGAAGCTCAAACAGCAACAGGTCAGTTGCCTGCATATTTCAAAATTAAAGACCCTGCTTTTATTGGCCTTGATGAAAAAGAAATCACACTTCGCTTAATTGTGAATGCTGGTAATAACTCACCTGAATTTAAGTTGCAGATCGTGAAAGAAGACTTGTTGAATAACGAAATTATTGAAGAGTTCAAAAACAAAGTTATTGCCCTACTTCCTGAAAATCCTGTTCGCATCGGAACATTTACTGCCTAAATAAAAAAAGCCCACTTGAGTCGCTAAACAAACAGTGGGCTTTTCACACAACGAGATCATTATGAAACAAGTACACCCTCGCAGTCAAACCACTGCCATTCTGTATCAACATCCAACCAAAGCTGAAATGATTTTACCAGAGCCTAGCATGGGTAAAGCAGCCAAGGCCCTTTGTTGCTTCATCATTGCCACGGCGTTTTTTTATTTCTTACTGGTACAAGCAGACCGGGATCAGGTCAATCATGATTTAGCAGTTGCAAATGCTCGTGCACAACTTGCCGAATTAAATGCTCAAGAACAGGTGAAAAATCAGAAATGATAAAAATATCACCCTCTTTAAGTACAAAGTTTGCTGTATTTAATCACCGTGGTGGTTACTCCAGCCTAGAAATTGAAACAGATGTAAAACTCAAAAGTAAGCAGTGGAATCTGTTTACGAAAATTTGGCTCAGAAAAGGCAAAGCATTCTTGGAGGATTTACAGTGATTACTCTATCCCAAATCAAAAAAGACTATTCTGTAGATATTGCAGAGTTTCTAAGTAACGGTGGTGAGATTAAGCCAGCTGTGAATAACAGCAAACCTAAGAGTTATGCAGAAACAAACACTTTTTTGTTTAACTCACCGAATAGAGATCGTGCTGGTGAAAGCAAAATTAACTCACATCAAAACTCTATCATTAGAGAAAATGCTAGAAAAGCAGATAAGAAAAGCTATGTTCCAGTAACGCACTGTGGATCATGTGGTACATCAGAGCGTTCTGTGCGTTCTAACGCATGTCTTGAATGTGATAGACGCAGAGCTAGAGCCAAGCTCAGACACTCAAAAAATATAGACGCAGCAATATTAGACATTGCAGCTTATCTGGTCGAAGAAAACAAGACTTTTGAGTTCACGATCAAGGGTAAAAAATACACTCTGAAAGTTGAGGAAGTATAAAATGATTGATTGGAAAAAAGAACAGGAAAATTTCCACAAAGAATTTGGCACACTCGATAGCTGGGTTGGTTGGAAAGAACGTGCCGAGCTTGCAGATGAAGAAGCTGATGCTTTACAAGCCGAAATCAACGACCTGAAACAACAGATCAAAGAGTTGCACTATAGTCATGAGTCTTTGCTAGCTTACAAAGATAAGTTAGAAAGTGGTGAGTTTGTTTTGGTACGTAGGGTGATAAGTGGTAGTACTAGATACCATATAGATAATTTGATACAAGCTAACACCTCCATTTCTGATGAGGGTGTGAATTGGATGGATTCACTACCCGACATGATTATTGAAGCCGTGATCGAAGCAGTGGAGAAAGACCATGAGTAAATTAAGACCCATATTTGTACTGCCCGAGCTAAAAGAAAATCAGGAATGGGCTTGTGAACACGGCTGTACTGTACATCGTACTCGATTACATCGCCATGTCTATTCACAACAATGGGATAAGCAAGGAAATTTAGTCAAAGAACTAGCAGAAACTTACTACACATGCCAAAGAGGTCATCTGTTAGCAGTTTGGGATGAAAAGGAGTGTGACCTTATTGAGTTGGATGAAAAATATTACACAGATCCAAATCAGCAACCAACAAACTTCATAGATGGCTTTATTGCCAGTGGTGGGTTTGATCGAGTAATGGGGTGTAAAAATGGCGAGTAATATTCAGTCTACAGAGATTGAGCAAGAGAATCCAAGAACAGCTCAAGAAATTGTAGATCAAACACACGATCTTGCAGAAGCTTTTTACAGAATAATGGGCTACGAACATAGTAGAGAAAAACATGGGAATCTATATGACTCCCAACACCCAACTGAGCTGATGCTTTGGGATTTTGCTTGCCTCGCTCAGGAAGAAATAATTGGTGCGGTGGTTTCTGATTATTTGGAGGAATTAAAAGAAAATGACTAAATGCATCCAAACCGAACTCGGCACAGAAAAACAATGTATTCACTGTGGTGATTACTACCCTGCTACAAAAGAATTTTTCTACGGCACTGGTCGTATTAAAAAAGATGGTACTCATCGTTTAGAAGCGAATTGCAAAGACTGTTATAAACAACGCTTCAAGCCTTGGGTGAAAAAATGTAATAACGTTAGTTATCGATATGCGTGAGGTGGTGTGGTGAA
Source organism: Acinetobacter baretiae (assembly GCF_015627105.1). Classification (GTDB taxonomy): domain Bacteria; phylum Pseudomonadota; class Gammaproteobacteria; order Pseudomonadales; family Moraxellaceae; genus Acinetobacter; species Acinetobacter baretiae. The sequence continues at coordinate 29,036 of NZ_VTDM01000021.1, forward strand.
TAGAGATCAAATGGCTCATGAATACGCTTTAAAGCTATTGGAACATACTGGAAGCCGAACAGTATTTGAAACTACGCTATTAGCTTTCAACCTAGCTGATGCAATGATTAAAGAAGCGAAACTGCGTACAGAAACAAGTTTTCCACTTGATGAGGAGCATAAGTAATGGCACTTCAACAGTACTATACAACTAGTGATTTGATTAAAACTTTTGGTGTAACATCAAGAACATTGAACAGATGGAGTAACCCTAATGCAACTCCATTCTGCAAACCTATGCCAAAACCTATTCGTGTTGTAAGAGGCTCAGATAACAGATATAACCCTAGCGAAATAGATGATTGGGTTAAAACTACATATGAAAAAACATCGCACCTAGCTGCTTAGGTGCGATATGCAATCATCAAAAGATTCTTTATCTACAATTTCAACCAAACGATCCCACCACAACTCATACGCTTCTTTTTGCTCTGGCATATAATCATAATAATCATAAGTGCCTTGGATTTTAGGCAATGCATGAGCAAGCATAATTTCAGCAATATACGGTTTTGTTAATTCAGAAAAATTGGTACGAGCTGTACGGCGTAAATCGTGCATAGAAAAATGTTCTAAGTTTACATTATGATTTTTACGCAAATACTGAATGATGTTATACGGCAATGCAATTGGTGAACTTTGCGACATCACTGCACCATCACTTTCATTAGTAAACATATACTCACTAGCATTAAGAGCCATAGCATCTAATAAGATTGGCTTGATTCTCTCAATAATCGGGCGAACAATAGATTTACCATTTGCACCTGTTTTATGGTTTTCAGGTGGTATTGTCCACACATTACGCTCTAGATCAAAGTCAGACTTTTTCGCTAATCTCAGCTCACCAGTACGACAACCAAAAAATAAACATAACCAAATAAAATAGACATTCTTTTGGGCCATTCTAGACCGATCAGCAGCATTCCATACGGCGTTAAGCTCTTCTTTTGATAAAACACGCGTGATTGCCGTTTTCTTTATATTCAAATCATTTTTAGCCGAAATCATAAGTAATGGATTTGTTTTTACAAGCTGTCGTTTCATTCCCCATGAAAGGCACTGTTTAGTATTTACTAGCAACCGTTCAGCAATTGCTTTCGTTACTTTTGTCTGTTTTTCTAAAATATCTAGCCACTCATGCACTGATATTTCGTCAACTGGTAGATTGCCAACTTTTGGAAATACATATATTTCAAATGAGCGAAGTATTTGTTCTGCAATTTTTTTATTGGGTATGCAGTACTTCTCATGAAACTCCATGTACAAGTCTTTAAAGGTAATTTCATTAATGATTTTTTGTTTTTCAAGCTTCTTGTGAATCCTTGGATCGCGACCTTTTTCAAGTACAGCACGTAATTTATCAGCTTCTATACGAGCATCTTTTAAAGAGATTAAAGGATACGTTCCAATGTCCACCCTTGCCTGCTTGTTAGCATGTCTGTACCTAAGTTGAAATGTTATTTTTCCCTTTGGAGATATGCGAATAGAGAGACCATTACTATCAGCTTTAGTAAAGGTTTCCTCTCTTAGTTTTCCATTCTGATTTTTAAGCCAAGTATCTGTTAATGCCATAGTTTTAGCTCAGTGTGTACAAATTTTTAATGCCATGTGTACAAACTATCAATTTTGTACACAGCTTTGTACAAACAAGTGATGTCTGATAGTGTCCGTTGATGTCCGTACTTGTGACGTTAATTTTGATGATATTGAGCTAAATATAGCAAAAATAGAGGGCTTAGTGTGCTAAATGTCCGCACTTGTCCGTTGATGTCTTATAGTTCTTTATATGGGTGAGAAATAATCGCAAAGGTGCGACGCTTGGCAACTTGAGTTGCTAATTCTTGCGTAAGACTCATCAATCATTACCTACTGCAAAATTGCAGTGTTCAGAAAAATATATGGGACGAATGCCCCTATTGTAACAGATTAGGAACCGCTTTAAATGCATGCTTCTTGTCAGTTATTCTGAACTACATCGGTCTTCCTCTTGTTTATCTGATGAACAGTATAAAGTATACAAGAAATGCTCTAAATCATACTTGCTCTAAGTCAAGTAAATACTTCTTGTGATCTAATCCACCTGCAAAACCTCGTAAATCTCCATTTTTACCAACAACACGATGGCAAGGCACAACAATAGATAATGGATTATGTGCAATTGCACTAGCAACTGCTCGTACTGCTTTAGGACGTGCAATACTTGCAGCTAACATACCATAAGATGTAGTTTGTCCTGAGGGAATCTGTAACAAAGCTTGCCAAACTTGCTTTTGAAAATCTGTCCCCATTAAATATTGAATAGGGACATCAAAACTCTCTCTTTCCTGATTAAAATATTGATTTAATTCAGATTGTGCTTGTAGTAAAATTTCATGAGTATCATGAAATTTATACTGTTTAGAAGCATATGGTGTTTTATGGTCATCATGCCAACATATAGCCACAAGAGCATTATGATGAGCAATCAAGCGTAACTGTCCAACAGGGCTAGACATTTTCGTTTCAAATAAATCAAACATTGGTAGATGATTTCTCCCATAAAAGATAAGGCAAGTATGTCATACGCATACTTGCCGATCTTATTAAAATTTCAGCAACAGTCCAAAGCCTGCGTATATCGCATGGTCTGCTTGATCTTCGTGTGCATCCTTCGTATTTTTAAATGCTGTTTTATAGTGGTAAGCCACATCAATAAAAGGCATAACCATTTTATTGATTTCATAGCGAAGTTTTAAACCACTTTCCATATTGCTTAAACCTGTTTTACTCCCAAATTGAGCCTGATCTTGCATAACCCAAGTCGTTTCCAAATATGGCTGTATAATCAATTTTTGAGTCAATAAAAAATCACGATTTGTGTCTAATTGTACGGCAAGATAACCATGCTGTCCTGCATAAAAATAAGCATTGGTTTCAAAAAAATAGGGCGCCAAACCATGTATACCAACCACAGTATCTAAACGTTTCCGATCTTGTGGCCGGTTATCATCTTGTCGATAACGTAGACCCATTTGTGCATCCCAAAATGTAGCAACATTTCGGCTATATAGTGTCGTAACATCAAAGGTATTGCGTTCAGATTGTTCTTTTTCTTGTTCTGCCAAAACAAAGAGTTTATTGTCATCATTGCCAATCCAACCCTCAAATTCAGTAGACCATGTTGTTTGTCCATGATCTGCCCAAAGCCATGTATTTGCTAAAGATCCTGCCATAAAAATGTCCTGACCATGTTCATGCGACATGTTAGGGGTAGGCATTGTGATGATTTGATGATTCTGATGACTCATGTCCATCATATTGTTCATAGATGCCATCAAAGTTGTTCCATACATGGCGAGAGTTAAAGCACATATTCTCTTAATGATGTACATGAGATGCTCCTTGGTTTGGCATTTGAGGAGCCGTATTGCGCTGATTTTCAATACGCGTATCATCTATGGTCGAATTCTCGCCCACTTTAGCCACAGTTAAAGTATTCATCATGCCAGCATTCATATGATACAACAAATGACAATGTAGAGCCCAGTCGCCAAGCTCATCGGCTGTCAGTAACACACTGACTGTTTTTCCGGGTGGGACAATCACGGTATGTTTTGACGGCATATATTCAGGAGATTGACCATTATCAAGCTGTACAAACATTCCATGTAAATGCATTGGATGTGCCATCATACTTTCATTCACAAAAGTTAGTTTCACACGCTCACCATAGTGAACCTTTAAAGGGGTTGCTTGTGAATATTTTTTCCCATTAATGGTCCAAATATAACGTTCCATATTACCGCCTAACACCATAACAATCTCTTGGCTTGCAGGGCGAGTATCTTTTTGCGGTATTAATGATTGTAAGTCACTATATTGCAACATTTTTTCACCCCGAGGAGTGCTTGCATTTCCCCAGCCTTCAACAGTTTTTTTTGATGAAACTGTTTGATGATCTAATCCTAGCTGTGTTGCATCATGATTCATTGGCATGTCGTGTTGCATTCCATCATGATTCATTGGCATGTCATGTGGCATTCCCTCATGATTCATTGGCATGTCGTGTTGCATCCCCTCATGATTCATTGGCATGTCGTGTGGCATTTCGTGATTCATCGGCATGCCATGTTGCATCCCCTCGTGATTCATCGGCATATCGTGTGGCATGTCGTGATTCATCGACATGTCGTGTTGCATTCCCATGTCAGACATACTTAACAAAGCACGCGGTCGATGTTGCGGAATTTTCCACGCTATAGCAGAGACGCCTTGTCGCTTTAACTCACCTAAAGCAAAACCACTGCGATCTATGGATTCTGCTTGAATTTGGTAATGATCTTGTGTGGGCTCCACGATCACATCATAAGTTTCACCTGCACCAAATCTAAATTCATCGACAGTCACAGGTTTTACTGCTTGACCATCTGCACTCACAACAGTTAATTTTAAATGTGGAATACGAACATCAAAAAAAGACATCGCTGACGCATTAATAAAACGTAAGCGTATTTTTTCACCTGACTTAAATATGTTTGTCCAAGGCTGTGTAGGTGTAAACCCATTCATTAAGAAAGTGTAACCTGTTACATCACTCAAATCTGTGTTGAGCATACGCATCTGAGCCCACATTTTTCGATCTTGCCATGTTTTGGAAAGACCCTCATTTTTTAATTGTTGAACAACATCAAATAGCGTTTGTCTTTGGTTTTGGTAAAAATCTGCTGATTTTTTTAGATTATCCATAATACGCTGACTCGACTGCGTATGAAAATCTGACAATAGAATCACATGATCTTGCTGTACTTTTTCAGTTTCAGCGGCTATTTGATTGGGTTTGGGATAAACAATAAAGGCACCATATACACCATCTTGTTCTTGACCTTTACTGTGTGCATGATACCAATACGTACCACTTTGACGAACTTTAAAACGATAGACAAAATCACCTTGTGGTGCAATTCCTTTAAATCCGCCTAAGCCTGGCACACCATCCATCACATTTGGTAATAATAGGCCATGCCAGTGTAATGAAGTGGGCTGATTTTTAAGTGCATTATGCACATATATAACTGCCTCATCCCCTTCTTCAAAAGTTAAGGTTGGTGCAGGAAGCTGTTCATTGACGACTATTTTTTTTACAGTTTTACCCGTAATATTTACACTTTTCTCAGAGATAGAGAGATGATATTCACGCACTTGCGCTTGAATGAGTGGTGTAAAACACACACACAATAAAATAATACTATAACGTATCCATTGATTAGACATTTGCTCACCTTTATCTTAATTCATAAAAAAATATATAGATAAATGTTAGCTTTTAGGTGGTCTAATAATTCGTGTCCAATAGCCTGAATGAATTTGGGTTTGATCGTAAGTTTGAATGATTGTGTCTTGAGATGTATCTGGGATGCTGAGTTTAAAATCATGCGTCAATGCAGAGATAAAATTAATATTTTGGCAATGCAAAGTTTGACAGTCTAAACAGCCCGATGGATGTGATGAAACGTTGCTGTGTTTCAAGTTCTCAACAGAAACACAATCCGTCATATCCATCATATGCTGTGATGATGCATGATGATGCACTGTACAAGGTGATGGCTGTTTCGAAGACATGGCTTCGTGCATCATAAATGTTGATGCATTGGCCACAGTGGTCACGCCTATCGCAGCTGCGATGACTAGACGAAACACCATAGTTACAATACGCATCATCTTCATGAATTTGCATTACTCATCTATTAAAAATATTACTGTCTGATTATACAGTGCTTATGTTTAATCTTAAACCTGTGCGAGTTCTGCACGCATTTGATCAATCACTGTTTTATAATCAGGTTGATTAAAAATAGCAGAACCTGCCACAAACATATCTGCACCTGCTTGTGCAATGGCCTTAATGTTTGCAGGGCCTACACCGCCATCAACTTCTAAACGAATATCTCGTCCACTGGCATCAATAATTTGACGAGCTTGACGTAGCTTTTCCAAAGTCATTGGAATAAATTTTTGCCCACCAAAACCAGGATTGACACTCATCAATAAAATTTGATCGACCTTATCTAAGACATAGTCTAAATAATGTAAGGGTGTAGCGGGATTAAACACTAAACCTGCTTTTGCTCCACCTGATTGAATCAACTGCAATGAACGGTCAATATGTTCACTGGCTTCGGGGTGAAAGGTAATAATGTCTGCACCTGCCTCGAGAAAGTCACCAATCATGCGATCGACAGGCGACACCATTAAATGTACATCTATAGGTGCTTTAATACCATAATTTTTTAATGCTCGACAAACGCCTGCACCAAAAGTTAGATTAGGTACATAATGATTGTCCATTACGTCAAAGTGAACCACATCTGCGCCCGCCTCAAGTACACGTTCAACATCTTCACCTAAACGCGCAAAGTCAGCTGATAAAATAGAGGGTGCAATTAAATATGGCTTAGACATAAAAAGACCTAACAAATATGCTTAAAAGAAGCTCTATAATAACAAAATCTTGGCAATTAAAATTTAATTTACCCAACTTTATTTCAAATCATTCAAATCAAAAATAAAAATGACCATTAAAAATTATCTAACATAATTCTTTCTTTATACATTAGACCTCTTGCGAAATAGCAATTTCAGTGATTACTTTCTTTCGAAATGTTTTATAAATCATAGATTTCGATTGATTATTTTTGACTTTCGCAAGAAGTCTACTTTTGGTTTTAAACCAATATGATGCGTCATGGATTTATATCTGTACTCAAAATATTTTGCCATGGGTTGTTATATACAGCCGTAATATCTAGATTAAACATGATTATTTACTCATCATGTAATTAGACGACTGACCTCAAACACCGATAATTTAGTCCTATGTACCGATTTACTATTTTAAGTGAAACTGTATTGAATTTAGATGTGATGATCATGAGAAGATAAACATTTTTGTACATCATTCGTGCAATTTTTTTCTTTGCAATAAAATTGCTCAACATACATATATGTTGAGCAATACAAAATTATTACTATGCTTTTAGTAGCTAAAAGAATGATTTAGTCTTTAAAGAAATTGATCAGATCTTGTGCAACACGTGCTTTTTGTGTTTCTAAAACACCATGTGGCTCACCTTCATACTCAATCACGTGTGCATGTGGTAAAGCATTTTTTACTGCGTGTGCAGTTACAGCAATTGGAACTGTTTTATCTTGAGTCCCATGAATAACCAATGTTGGAACATCAAATGCACTTAAATCGGGTCTAAAATCAGTGTAAGCAAATGCACGCACACAATCGATGGTTGATTTTAAACTCGCTTGTGAGGCAACTTGCACATTCCAAGCCAAAAATTCAGGACTTACATCTTGGCTCAATGTACCCACGCCATAAAAGTCTTTAAAGAATTCAGTAAAAAAGTGATAACGATCATCTAAGATACCATCAATCATTCCTTCAAAAACGCTACCGTCTACTCCATCAACATGATCATCTGTTTTGGCTAAAAAAGGGACAACCGATGAAATAAGAGCCACTTTTTTAATGTATTGGCTGTGATGACGGCTTAAATAACGTGCAACCTCGCCACCCCCCATCGAAAAACCAACAATGGATACATCTTTTAATTGTTTATCTTCAATTACATTTTTCAAATCATCAGCAAGCGTATCATAATCATATCCTTGCCATGGTTGATCAGAACGGCCAAAGCCACGGCGGTCATAGCTAATGACACGATAACCTGATTCTACTAATTTTAGTGAAATCCAATCCCATGAATCTGCTGACAGAGGCCAACCGTGTAATAAAATTACAGGTTCGCCTTCTCCCCAATCTTTAACATATAGTGCGGTATTATCATTTGTATGAATTACAGTCATTTTTTAACGCCTATTAACATGATTCGGTAACAACCACACTAGATTATTTTTTATGCAAATAATGCTAACATTATGTATAAAAATGTAAATTCTTACATGCTTAAATCAACAATTTGTTAAAGCATGTCATGTACGGTTTGCACACATTTAGGCATGTTTTTTTTGAATCACACTGCCATGTGTGATTCAAAAGATTAATTTTTATAAAAAAAACATATTTCCAGAAGAAGTTAAGCATTAAAGGACTGTAGATGAAAGCGTAAATGATCTGCAATAAAACTTTGTATAAAATAATAGCCATGATCATAGCCTGCATGCTCTCTTAACAACAAATTTTGCCCTACATGTTGGCATGCTTGCTTGAGTTGATTTGGCTGAAGTTGATCATAAAATTGATCATTTTTACCTTGATCAATCAACACTTCATGAAATAAAGCACCTTTTGCATGGATCAATGCCACAGCATCATGATGTACCCAGTGATTTGTATCGTCACCTAAATAGGCTTTAAATGCTTTTTTCCCCCAAGCACATTGGGTAGGAGCACAAATAGGAGCAAAAGCAGAAACAGTTTTAAATTTATCGGGATATTTCCAAGCCAAAGTTAATGCACCATGCCCACCCATGCTATGCCCCATAATGCCAATGTTTTGATGATGAATTGGAAAATGCTCAAGCACATAATCATATAATTCATGAACAATATAATCTTCCATCTGAAAATTATCACACCAAGGGGTTTGAGTGGCATTCAGATAAAAACCCGCACCTTGACCTAAATCCCAATCTTGATCATCTGCCACGCCTTCTCCTCGTGGCGAAGTATCTGGCGCAATTAAAATAATGCCCAATGTAGATGCAATTTTTTGTGCATGTGCTTTAATGGCAAATGTTTCTTCATTACAGGTCAGCCCAGCTAAAAAAAACAATGCGCTACATTGTTGACCTTGCAAGGCTTTTGGCGGCAAATATATTGAAAACTTTGCTTCACTTTTCAAGCGATTGGATGAACATGTATACGTACGCTGCTCTCCATCAAAACACATATTTGACTGTATTTTTTTTATCATTTCTATGTCTCCTTTGCCTATGCCTAAGGTTGGCTCATTTGTATCGGTTCAATATGATTGATTGGTATGGCAGGATTATTACTTGGAAATAAATGTTTTTCTAATTGTGGTAACATAATTTCCATATTTTTACCCAAAGACCACTGTGGTTCAGAAGGTTCGAAATCTTGTGCTTTTTCCCATTTAGATACAGTGGCTTGTGCATCTAAAAATGCATCATGTAATGATGTTTTTTCTCGCATTGCTTGATCAAAAAACGCACGGCCAAAATAGGTGTAATCAGCTTGACTGTTACAGCCAAAAGACGAGCGATCTGCTGCTGATGCAGTAATCACAAGGGTATTGTCCGATTGTAACGCAGGGATAAAACTCCCCGAGTAACATGAAGAAATCACAATCACACGCCACTTAATACCTGCTTGGTCTAAGGCACTACGTAACCAGCGTGGATCTATTTGTTTTAAATCAATCGGTGCATTTTCAAGTTCAAACTGATCGGCTAAACCATGAGACGTCATGTATAAAAAAAGTACATCTGTATCTCTATTCATTTGTTGGCCAATACGATTGAGTGCCAATTGAATGCTTGTTTGAGAGGCTATTGGTAATGTTGTGCCTGTATCTGGGTCATTTACAAGTTGAATAGAACGCCCAAGCGTACCAAAACGAGTATCAAATTGCGCTTTAATACGTTGTACTTCTGAACTAAAAACCGAGTCATAACTGTCGCCAGCAACGCCTAAAAAATACCAATGAGTTTGAGCAAAATCTCCCAATTGTACTTGATCTAATGCTTTTCTCAGTAGATTACCTTGTGCATACAGAACATCTTCACTAATACTTGGCGCAACATCATCTACTTTCCAAATGGGCTGTTCTTTTACAGTCATTTGCCAAACCACTAGCGTGCAGACTGTCGCAAACATAATCAGCCCTCTTTCCCACCACGGCCATTTTAATTCACGTGCAAATACCCAAATAACCGCAATACTTTGCCAAACAAACAAGATCATAAAAAAATTAGGCAGGAAGTTATAAACAGCATCAGGCAAAAAGTTCAGTAAATTATTATCACCGAGGTACTGTAAAAGACATTGTACAAGTAATATATTGCTATCTAAGACCAGCCATAAAAGTGCAGGTACAAGCATAAGACGGGTATTATTCATGCGTTGCGACAAGAAAATACCAACAATTAAGGCAATAAATGGCCACAAGGCATAACTAATTAAGCCTTGTGGATTTAATGCACCGACCTGACCTGCAACCATCCAGCTATACAATGTGTTTACACCACTTGCAACGACTCCCCAAAATAAAAATTGGAAGATCGATGGATGTACAATTTGCAAAGACTTTCTTGAACCTAAAAATAACCAAAGCCCTGCTGTTTGGTTACTTTTTAAGTCATGCCAGAAATTTATAGAAGGTTTTAGATCAATCATTGTGCGAGTCCGCAACCACATGGTTTATTTGAGTAATGTATGCTCGCTTTATACCTTAGCAACACACTCACATGCAGTTGCAAAAGATTCCTTATTACGCCAAGCCCTAATTACTCGGTCGAATGTATGCGAAAATAGCCATCGAAACGGCATGCGTCGCCCAACCATTGATGTTGGGGTACATCATCATTTAAAAATACCGCATGACGAGGGCGTTTTACAATGACTCTTTTGGCAATCTTCTGTGCCTGTAACAATAATCCATCACCCAGATCCATTTCTCCATCTTCAGGTAACAGTAAATGTAGTATTTGCATTTGCTTTTTGACTTGCGCTTGTTTTTTTTGTCGTTGTTGATTTTGATCTCGTTGTGGAAACATCGGATCAAGATAAACAACATCGATTTTTTCTTGTTTGGCCTGCTGTTGTGATAAATAATCGATGGCATCGGCAAATACCAATGTGATATTTGCAACAATTGGTGCTAAAAAGGCATCCTGTTGTGCTTTATCATAACTAAATTCTAGCAACGTATACAAAATAGGATGGCGTTCAATCAGCGTCACTTTTGCACCAAATTTTGCCATTAACAAACTGTCATGCCCCAAACCTGCGGTTGCATCAATTAAGTTAGGTTGGTCGTTAGCTTGAGTTGCTCGAGCAAGCATTTCAGTTTTCAGCGTTGCTCGCTTTAAACGCCCTATTTCTGCTGACCAATCAGGGCTCATTTTCATGCCATGTGCTGTCAAGCTAAGACCATCTTCATCTAAGACGAGTGCAAGCTCTGGATTTAAGCGTAGAAATTTTGCATTAATTTTTTCAATTTTTTGAGCATCAATGTCTACGCCACGTGTAAATAAACGTGTCTTTAAATCCTCGAGCTGATGTGCGTATAATGGCGCATACCAACACGTTAATTGCATTACCAATGCACCCAACCTGTCCACCACGTCAATAAAATAAACAATCCAAATACAATGCGGTAATATGCAAAAGCCATAAAGTTATGTTTAGACACATAGCGAATCAATGCACGAATCACCACCAATGCAGAAATAAATGCAACAATGATCCCGACTGCCAATACTTCTAAATCGTTGGTGTGCAGGTCATGTCTCATTTTATACATGTCGAGTAACCCTGCTCCCATCAATACAGGAATACCTAAAAAGAAAGAAAATTCAGCCGCCGCTTTTCTTGAGATACCTAAAAATAATGAGCCAATAATTGTTGAACCCGAACGTGATGTTCCCGGAATTAACGCAAAACATTGAATCAAACCAATCAGCATCGCTTGTTTCAAACTAAAATCTTCGACTTCATGACTAACAACATGGTGTTGACGGCGTTCAGCCCAAATAATAATAAATCCACCCACAATTAAAGCAATGGCAACGGTCACGGCATTAAATAAATATGCCTTTAATGTTTCACCAAATGTCAATCCAATCAACATAATAGGAATGGTTGCAATAATTAAGTTAATACTTAAACGTCGTCCTTGTGCATTTCCTGTTAATGCACCAATTAATGCACCCCATAACTTACCCCAATACTCGTAAATTACCGCAGCAATTGCACCAATTTGAACGGCTACAGAAAACATATCTCTTTTTTCAGGTGTCCAAAAATCAAGCAATTGACCTGTTAAGATTAAGTGACCTGTACTTGAAATAGGTAAAAATTCTGTAATCCCTTCCACCAAGCCCATGACGGCAGCTTTTAGAAGTAAAATAATATCCATACATTGTCCTAATTTTTATGCTTTGCTTTATTTGCCTTGTTCAGCAATTTTTTTCCAAGCATTATCTCTTAAATATACTGGTAATGCATGTTCTGCATCGACCCATGCTTTTTTCGTTGCGTAATAATTGCCTAAATACGCAATATCTTCTGCCGTTGCAACAATGCCATTAAAGGTCGCAAATGGCTTTAATAAAGATGCTCCTGAGCCAATCAAAGTAAATTTAATGTTCGCTTGAGCATCCTCATAGTTCAGCAACTGTTCTTCACCTACAGGTTGCATCACATGGTCTGTGTCTAAGATGAAATGTGCTATATACACTTCTTTCATTTTTGCATCAAGTACGGCCGTGACTTCTGTTAAACCATGTGTGCGATAAGCTGCTTGTGCCAAGGCTTGCAATGTCGACACAGGAACCACAGGTAAATCATTGGCCCATGCCAACGCTTGTGCAACAGCTGCGTTAATGCGTACACCACTAAATGAACCCGGCCCACGACTAAAAGCAATTACATCCATATCATGAGATTGTAGTGAACAACTTTGCATGCCTTGCTCAATCATAGGCAACAATGTCTGCGTTTGCATTTTGGCCTGATGATTAATCACGTGAAATACTACATTGGTGTCATCTGTTATCGCCACAGAACATTGCTCATTGGCTGTTTCAAGTGCTAACAGTTTCATGCATGTCCTTCATCAAAAATAAGTACCAAATTGACGCTATCATACGTGAGTCATCACAACTTCGCGACAGTTTTCAGATAAATCATCACAGGTCATATACAACTGAAAGTCAAAAGATTGTATACAATACTTAGGCATATGATCTGCTGTTTTAAACAGCAAAATGATGCCAAACATTTTTTTTTAAGTTATGCTTAAACATAACAGGCCAATAGAAGTAACGTATGAACTGTTGTACACATTGCGGACACCCCACCACTGCACAAATTCCACCCGGTGATGACAAGCTTCGTCAAGTATGCTCAGCCTGTGGCAATATTCACTATGAAAATCCTAAAACCATTTGCGGTGCGTTAGTGATTTGGCAAGATCAAGTACTTTTGTGTCGACGTGCCATCGAACCTCGTTATGGCTACTGGACACTCCCTGCAGGCTATATGGAGTTAAATGAAACCATGCAGCAAGGGGCTGAACGAGAAACTTTTGAAGAAGCACAAGCCTACATTGATACCGAGCAATTATATTGTCTATATGATATTCCACATATTGGACAAATCTATGCCATTTTTAAAGCCAAGCTTCAACATGGTCGCTTTGGTGCAGGCACAGAAACACTCGAAAGTCGCCTGTTTCACAAAGATGATATTCCATGGGAGCAATTGGCTTTTCAAAGTGTACGTCAAACACTTCATCATTATTTTGCAGATCGTGAACAAGAACACTATCCGTTACATCTAGAAACGCTCTACCCTACTGTAAACGAGTAAATATCATTTTATCTTTAAGTTTTATTGTTTATGATCTCTGTGTATAAAAAAGCGATTACGCCACTTCAAACAACACCCCACCTTTTAGCACACTTATGTGGGCTTGAAGGCATAGTTTACCTGCAAGATGACGATCAACCTGTTATTGGTTTTTATCCCCAAAAATATTGGCAAGTACAACATGGTCAAATGCATGTACATGTTCGCCAAGAAAATTTTTGCTATCACCAAAAACCCTGTCATCAAAAAGATCTACTCTTAGATACCCAACCACGATATAACAGTACGACCTCTGAACGCGGATTTCATGGTGGATGGATTGGTTTTGTCGGTTATGATTACGCAGCTCAACAATACATTGATAGCCCATCATGTTCACAGCCCGAACTCTACCTTGGCCTATATTTATCTTACTTAAAATATGAACAGCAACAATGGTTTTTTTATAGTCATGAAGCACATGCTGAACAAATGTTTCAACATATTCTACAGCAGCTCAATACGCCATCCGTACTAAAACCCTTTCAATTAAACAGTGTATGTCAAGCAACATGGGAAAAATCCAAATATAACCAAGCATTTCACAAAGTACAACAGTACATTAAAGCAGGGGATTGCTACCAAATTAATCTTACACAAGCATTTACTGCACACGCCCAAGGTGATTTACTTAGCACAGCACAATCATTTTGGGATCTCACTAATGCACCCTATGCAGGTTATTTAAAAATAAATCATTTTGAATTACTCAGCTGTTCTCCAGAATTATTTATTGAATTTCAAGCCAATCATGTGATTAAAACACGTCCCATTAAAGGTACAATGCCTCGTGATTTAAATGATGCGCAAAAAGATGAACAGTCCAAGCAAATTTTGAAAAACTCTGAGAAGGATCAAGCTGAAAATGTGATGATTGTTGATTTATTACGTAATGATTTAAGTGTTTATGCAGAGGTAGGATCTGTAAAAACCAATCAATTATTTGAAATTGAAAGCTTTCAGCAAGTTCACCATATGGTCAGCGAAATACAAGCAACGCTTAAAGCACATATTCATCCATTACAAATGCTCTTTGATGCCTTACCTGGTGGTTCAATCACAGGCGCACCTAAAATTCGAGCCATGCAAATCATTGCCGAATTAGAACAACAAGCACGAGGAGCATATTGTGGCTCTTTAGGTTACTTTAATTTAGATGGTACAGGATGTTGGAATATTCTGATTCGCTCTATTCAAAAGTATGAAAGTAATATTTCGCTTTGGGCGGGCGGTGGTATTACCATTGCATCTGAGCAAGATGCTGAATATCAAGAATGTTTAGATAAAATTTCAGCCATGCAAACGTTGCTCAATACATACTATTCAGCATCGTGAATCATACAGCGGTATTTAAGTGATCTATACTCTGTTTTAATTGCTGTTGCACTGCATGATTTTCTTGCCCAATCAAATGCATAAAATCGGATTGAAATTTTAACAATTCTTGATTTAACTGCTCTGAATAAAATGGCTGTGCAAGTAATCTTTTCCATGCAGTATAGGCTTCTGTGTCTCGTCCTAATGGCAAAGCCAATCTCAGCATTTGGTAATCTAAGCCATAGTGAAGAATATTTGACTCTAAAGCCGTTCCGCCCTCGTTTGCTTGTCTATGTTTTGCAAGCAGAATCATGTCATAAGCAATTTGAATATCTCCTAATGATTGATATAAATCACTCACCTCATATAAACATTCTAGATATTTCGGACAAATATTGGCGCCTTTTAACCAAATAAAAACAGCTTGCTCAAATTGCCGATCATTTTTATATAGCGTCCCTAAATAACGACACGCTAAATACGTTTCCATTTTATTTTCTACATGACTTCCTGTCGTAATACGTAAATTAAACCACGCTTTAGCCTGTACTATGTCTCCGTGGCTATAATAAGATGTTGCGCAATAATATGCGTAACGTGCTTTTAGCACGTCGTCTTTTTCTGCCTCATACGCCTGTTGTAATAATAGCGCATCTTCTAAATATTTATCAGGATTCTGATTTCGTGCACCAAAATGTCCTGTTTGAATATAATAATCCCCAGACAATACAGAACGTGATACTGCTACACCCGTTTCTATCAAAGATTCATGCAATACACCAACCCAATGTAAACATTGATTATTTTTAAATAAAAGTTGTCGAGTATAAAAAAAATCTCTTGCATCACTCCGGAAACGGAACTCATATACATCATCTTGTAGTATTTTTGGCAAGGTCAAATGCCCACAAAAACGGTCATCGGCATCAAATACTAAAACATAATCAGACTTACCCTTACATGCATGTAAAGCCTGATTACGGTTATAAGCAAAATCTACCCAAGAATGATGAAACACTTCACCTGCTAATTGGTGTTGTGCTAAATAATTCAAAATCACATCTACTGTTGCATCTGTTGATCCTGTGTCACAGATCACAACATAATCAATATCAACATAGCTTCGAATATTATTTAGTGTATCAACAATAATATTCGCTTCATTTTTTACAATCATGTTTAAGCAGATGCTTTGATGTGACATTCAATGAACTCGCTTATTTATTGTGGGCAAATATATCCTTTAAAACTGTCACCAAACGCATGTTTTGCTGATCTGTTCCAACAGTTATTCTTAAAAACTGATCAATTCGATGTTGATTAAAATGCCGTACAATAATGCCTTGTTCACGCAATTGTGATGCCAAATCTTTTGCATCTATCGCCTGATGGCGGACAAAAACAAAATTTGCTTTTGAAGGCAACACATGAAAATCTAATGCTTGTAATTGACCGATTAATGCTTCACGATTTTCTATTACTTTTTGACACTGTGTTTCAAAATATGCTTGATCTTTAAATGAAGCAGTTGCTGCTGCAATTGCAAAACGATCGAGTGGATATGAATTAAAGCTATTTTTAACCGCGTCTAAAGCAGCAATAAGATGGGGCTGTGCGATGGCAAACCCGACACGCAATCCTGCTAAAGAGCGTGATTTAGAAGTCGTTTGACAGACCATCAAATTTTCATATTTTGCAACTAATCCTACAGCAGACATTGCTCCAAAATCTACATAGGCCTCATCAATCACGACCACACGATCAGGATTATGCGTCAGTAAATATTCAATATCACTCAGCTCAAGTGCAATACTCGTAGGCGCATTTGGATTAGCAATAATAATTCCACCATTGGGCTGTACATAGTCTTTTACATTGACCTCAAAATTTTCATTGAGTGCAATTTTTTTCGTTTTTATTTGAAAAAACTGACCATAGACCGGATAGAAACTATAACTAATATCAGGGGATAAAACAGGTTCATTTTGAATAAAAAAGGCTTTAAAAATATGCGCTAACACTTCATCTGAACCATTACCTACAAAAACCTCAGACACATCTACACCCTGTTGCTGAGCAATGGCTTGCTTTAAGGACAAGGCTTCTGAGTCTGGATACAAGCGTAGCTGATCTGCTTGATTTTCTAAAATTGTAGTAATAGCCTCAATCACTTGAGGAGATGGTGGATAGGGATTTTCATTTGTATTTAGTTTTAAAATATTTGTGACTTTAGGCTGTTCACCGGGTACATATGGTTCTAATTCACGTACCTCAGGGCTCCAAAATCGCATTTTTTGTGTAGAAAAAGTCATCTCTCACCTCAAAAGGGTCATTTCGACCCTTTCATATTCCATAAATTAGACCGAATAACGATAACGGGCTGAACGTGCATGTGCGTCTAAATTTTCCTCTAAAGCTAAAATATCAGCGACTTTTGCCAACGGTTTTACGCCTTCTTCAGAACACATAATCAAACTAGTACGTTTTTGAAAATCATACACCCCTAAAGGTGAAGAGAACCGTGCAGTACCTGACGTTGGCAATACATGGTTTGGTCCAGCACAATAATCACCAATGGCTTCAGGCGTATAACGTCCCATAAAAATTGCGCCTGCATGACGAATATGCTCACTCATGGCTTGAGCATCATCTAAACATAACTCTAAATGTTCAGGCGCCACTTGATTAATAAGTTCAATTGCTTCTTCACGATCTTTGACTAAGATCAAAGCACCACGGTTTTGAATTGATGTTTTCGCAATTTCTGCTTTTGGTAATACACGTAAATGTGCTTCAATCGCATCAGCAACTGCGTTTAAGAAGTCTTCATCAGGTGTAATAAAAATCGCTTGTGCGACTGTATCATGCTCAGCTTGTGATAATAAATCCATGGCAACCCACTCTGGGTCATTCACACCTTCTGCATAGACCAAAATCTCTGATGGTCCTGCAATCATATCTATACCACACTGACCAAATACAGCTCTTTTTGCAGCAGCCACAAAACGGTTGCCCGGCCCAGTAATTTTATCTACTGCAGGTATCGTTTGTGTTCCATAAGCAAGAGCTGCTACAGCTTGTGCACCGCCTATTGTAAAGACACGATGTACTCCAGCCAAATACGCTGCGGCCAAGACCAACGGGTTCAACTGCCCATTTGGTGCAGGAACAACCATAATGATCTCAGAAACACCTGCCACATGTGCAGGTAAAGCATTCATCAATACAGAAGATGGATAAGATGCCAATCCACCTGGCACATATATCCCAACACGATCAAGGGGTGTTACTTTTTGACCTAAAGTATTTCCTAAATCATCGACATACGTCCATCCTGATTGCTTTTGTGCTTCATGAAATGAACGAATTCGCTGAGCAGCGAGCTCTAATGCTTGGCGTACATCTGCATTTAAACCATCAAATGCAGATTTTAGCTCCGCTTGAGATAACTCTAACTCAGAAAATTGATGCGCAGGATGTCGATCAAATTGTTGTGTTAATTTTAATACATGTGCATCGCCATGTTGGCGCACATCTGAAATGATTTGATCTACAGTTGAGAGAAGCTCAGGATCATTGACTGTTGCAAAAGCCAATAGATCAGCAAAGACCGTTTTAAAATTTTGGTCTTGAGTCGATAAACGTCGCATCAATTTACCCACAAGTTTTAACAATTAAGGCTCAAGTTTAACCTTTTTTTGCACTCTTGTGGGTATTGATCCATGTTCAATCTTCAAATGATGATGAAAAAAACATGTCATTGAGATTGATTTAATACATCATTAAATTTGACGCGCCGCGACAGCCTGTTCTAGCTTCGTCACAATTGGATTTAGTAAACCCTGCTTACGCTTAAAACTTGCCTTATTAATGATCAGACGAGATGATACCGTACAAATTTCATCTAATGGCTCTAAACCATTTGCACGTAAAGTATTCCCCGTATCCACAACATCGACAATGTAATCACCTAAACCAACTAAGGGTGCAAGCTCCATTGAACCATAAAGCTTTATCACATCTACCTGCTCACCTAGGCTTGCATAATATTGACGCGTGAGATTCACATATTTGGTTGCAATTTTTAAACGACCCTGAGGTCTTTGCATTCCTACTTTAGCGGCTGTCATTAAACGACAGTTAGCAATTTTTAAGTCAAGTGGCTCATATACATTTTGAGCCCCATGTTCCATCAATACGTCTTTACCCGCCACACCTAAATCAGCAGCACCATTTTCAACATACGTTGGCACATCAGATGCACGTAAGATCAATATTCTGACCAATTTATGTGTGGTTGGAAAAATCAATTTACGTGATTTATCAGGATCTTCTAATAAATTAATTCCAGCTTGTTCAAGTAAAGGTAAAGTTTCTTTTAAAATTCGCCCTTTACTCAATGCCAAAGTCAAACCATGATCAAAATTCCCCATCACTTCAAAATTTGGATCATCGTTTTGAAAATCACTCATGATTTACTCACTTACTCGCTTAATTTGTGCACCAAGGCCTTGTAATTTTTCTTCAATTTTCTCGTAACCACGATCAATATGATAAATACGATCAACTAAGGTTTCACCTTCAGCAGCCAATGCAGCCAAAACCAGAGAAAAAGAAGCTCTCAAATCTGTGGCCATCACAGGAGCCGCTGATAATTTTTCCACACCTGTTACAGTGGCATCATTCCCTTCAACTTCAATATTTGCCCCCATACGTGACAATTCAGGAACATGCATGAAACGATTTTCAAAAATCGTTTCTGAAATGGTAGAAAAACCACGGGCAATTGTATTTACAGCCATAATTTGAGCTTGCATGTCGGTTGGAAATTCAGGATGAGGTAACGTACGAAAGCTTACCGCTTTTGGCCGTTTTCCTTGCATATCCAACTCAATCCAATCATCACCTCGTGTTACTTCAGCACCCATTTCTTCAAATTTTTCAAGCACTGATTCAAGCAATACAGGGTCTGTATGTGTGGTTCTCACACAACCACCCGTCATTGCAGCAGCAGCTAAATAAGAACCCGTTTCAATACGATCTGCCACGACAGCATATTCACAGCCAGATAACCGCTCTACACCTGTCACGATTAACGTATCTGTATCAATGCCAGATATTTTTGCACCCATCTTTACAAGCATATTTGCAAGATCTGTAATTTCAGGTTCTCTTGCGGCATTACGAATTGTGGTAACACCCTCTGCAAGTACAGCCGCCATTAAAATATTTTCTGTTCCGCCTACAGTCACCATGTCAAAAATGACTTCACCACCTTTTAAACGACCATCAACTTTGGCATGCACATAACCTGCATCCACTTCAATATGTGCACCAAGGGCTTCAAGTGCTTTTAAATGTTGATCGACAGGGCGAGAACCAATCGCACAGCCACCTGGCAAAGACACCTTTGCTTCACCATAGCGAGCAAGAAGTGGGCCTAATACTAAAATCGATGCACGCATGGTTTTCACAAGCTCATACGGTGCAAATTGATTACTCAAAGTAGATGTATCTGCTTTAACAACATCATGATTGTCGTAGCTAATAGTTACGCCTAAACCTGAAATCAGCTTTACTAGTGTATTTACATCTTTTAAATTCGGTACATTTGTAATTGTAATCGGCGTTTCAGCAAGAATTGTTGCTGCAAGCAAAGGTAACGCGGCATTTTTAGCACCAGAGATACGCACTGCACCTTTTAAAACATTACCACCTTGAATAAGAAATTTATCCATTGAGTCCTTATACTCCAAATATACTTGCTTTACGCCATTCTTCTTTTGTCATTGCTTTAATTGTTACTGCGTGCACAGAGCCATCTGCAATAAAGCTGTTTAATGGCGCATAAACCATTTGTTGGCGTGCAACAGGGCGCTTTCCAGTAAAATTGTCATCGACTACACGCAAATCAAACTTTCCAGCTTGGCCCACCACCACCACCTCAGCTTGAGGAAATGCTGTCTTTAAAATTTCTGTCAGTTTTTCGCTATTCATCATAAAGAGCTCGTAGTCGACCTAGGATTAAAAGTCGGACATTTTACTATAAACATCCCTGTTAATTCATTAACTCACTTATTATTTGACACAAAAAGTATATAAAACCATTTTATAAAAGATCTAAATAATCACTTTACGCTCAGATGAAGAAGAAATACGTAAAGACTCTCTATATTTTGCAACTGTACGTCTTGCAACATCTATCCCTTCCTCTTTCAGTAAGTTCGCAATTGTATTATCAGAAAGTGGTTTACATGGATTTTCAGTCGCAATTATTTTCTTAATCATTGCTCGAATGGCCGTTGAAGAGCACTCTCCTCCTTCAGATGTTCCGACATGACTTGAAAAGAAGTACTTTAGTTCAAATAAACCTTTGGGTGTTAATACATATTTATTCGTTGTTACCCGTGAAACCGTTGATTCATGTAATTCCACTTCATCAGCAACATCTCTAAGCACTAAAGGCTTCATTGCCTCAGCCCCTTTTTCTAAAAATCCTTTTTGGTGTTTTGCAATACACGTTGCAACCTTCAGTAACGTTTTATGACGCTCATCTATACTTTTAATAAAATTTTTTGCTTCTAACATCTGATTTTTGATGTACTGATTATCATCACTTTGATCTGCTCTTTTAATCATATTTGAGTAAAAAGAATTAATTCTAAGCTTTGGTAAAATATCTGGGTTCAGCTTAACTTTCCAAACATTGTCTTCTCGTATAATCACTACATCAGGAATTTGATATTCCGTTTCACTTTCTTCAAAATCTACACCCGGGTATGGCTTTAACGTTTTAATGAATGATAATGCCTCTTTGAGCTCATCAGCCTTCAATGAGGTTGCCTTTAATAACTTGGTTAAATCATTACTCAATAAAAACTGATAATGATTGAGTATCTTTTTTGCATTTAATTCCAATAAAGTAGATCCACCCAAATTGGCCAATTGAATCATTAAATGCTCAATCAATCCTCGCGAACCAATGCCGATAGGATCTAATTGCTGAATATATTTTAGTACGACTAACACCTCGTGCTCTTCAACATATTCATCCTCAAGATTGGCTTGCAATAGTAGGTGGTTAACTGCTTCGACAACTTCACTTAATGTCTCTATTAAAAAACCTTTTTCATCTAACGCATCCACAATACAATATGCAATTAAATGGTCTATTTTAGAAAAGTTTAATAAATCAATTTGACTTTGTACGTGTTGTTTTAGTGAAGTATGGTTTGCTCGATTATCTTCTTTTTCTTCAAAATCTGCAGCACCTAGAGTTGTTGGCTGATGAGTATAAATATCATCCCATTGGGTATCTACAGGAAGTTCATCGGGTAAAAATTCATTATTAAGGGCTTCAGAAAGTTCCTGACTAGACTGCTCTTTTACTTCAACCTGTTGATCTCCTGAATCAACATCTACTCTTTCCAATAATGGATTACTTTCTAACTGAAGTTGTACCTCTTGCTCTAGCTCTAAGTTAGATAACTGCAGTAAGCGAATAGCTTGTTGCAATTGAGGGGTAAGTGATAAAGAGTTACTTACTCTTAAACCTAAAGACAACTTCATAATAAATCCCTTTAACTAGCAAAATCTATGCCGTTAATAGTTTTTATAACACATGATTTATATAAAAAATACATATTAAAAAAAATATCTGATTTATTTTCACTAATTTTCAAATGATATTTCCTATTCAGGGTTTCAAATTACGCTGATGTTATTTTATCGATGTTTTTATTGATGTGGATATGTTCTTGAACTCGGGTGATGATGTATAGTCAAACAATCTAATCACTCATACAGACATGCAAAAACATCTGAAAGAGTCGATCAATACAATCCTCTTGCCATTCTTTTCTCTTTTTCTTAATCCATGCCCAAGTCTTTTCAATAGAATTCAAATCAGGACTATAAGCAGGCAACCATAAAATCTGATGCCCATAGTGTTCCAATAACTCCTGTATATCCGATCGCTTATGAAAGGCCGCATTATCCATCACGATGACACTATTTTGGGGTAGTTCGGGAATAAGAAAATGCTCTACCCAAAAATGAAATACATTTGAATTAATTTTGCAGTCGAATAAACCAACTGCAAATAGTTGACCTTGATATAATGCACCAATGGCATTGGTTTGGTTCTTTAATTGCCAGTTAAATGAGCCATAA
>NZ_VTDM01000022.1 GCF_015627105.1 Acinetobacter baretiae
GAATAAAGTAATGTTGAAAGATGCGGTTATTAATGTTTCTAGATATGAACGCGACAATATAGGAAACATTGCAATCACAGATTTGACCAATGCTAATATTTATGAGCAAGATATTAGTGATATTGGTCATGGTAGCGTAGTCTCACAAGTTATTGCTGGTGATGCTGCTGAAGGAACAATGAGTGGTTTAGCTAAAAATAAATCACTTATTTATGCTGCTCAAACAACAAACGCAAAAGGTGAAAGTTTTGGATATGTAAACTTCTATGCCATGTTGGATTTAAATAAAAAATATGGTGTGAAACTGTTTAATGCATCTTGGGGCGGGAAAAGTGGAGAGAGGTTGTCAAGACTTTCTATTGAAAGCAGACAAGCGGAAGAAGTTGTTAAAACAGGTTCTTTGATGGTATTTGCAACAGGTAATGAATATCAGAAACAACCTAGCAATATGTCACTTATGCCAATTAATAATTTTATGTTAGAAAAAGGTATTCTAGCTGTTACGGGAGTAGATGCATCTAAAAAGAAACTCTATCAAGAAAAAGATCAAGTAAACGGTGGTGCAAATGCTTGTGGAGATGCGGCTCGTTGGTGTTTGGCTGCAGATTATGTTACTCAACCATATCGTTTAGACTCAAGTTTAGAAACATTTAACGTATATCATGGCACTTCATTTGCTACACCACAAGTTACATCAACAGCTGCTTTAGTATGGTATGAGTATCCATGGATGACAGCTGATCAAGTGCGCCAAACTATACTTACTACAGCAGAATATATAGATGATGGTTCAACTTTTGATAAAAATAGGCCTTATAATAAAACAACAGGTTGGGGCTACTACAGTCTAGAAGATGCGGTTAATGGTCCCGCTGGATTCTATAGTGTATTTGGAACTACATTCGATGCGAATGTAACCGTTGATAGTAGTTTTTTAAATGATATTAAAGGTGACTCTGGCCTTACTAAGCGTGGCCAAGCGACATTGTATGCGCTTGGGAATTACACTTATAAAGGCGATACAGATATTAAAGAGGGTCAATTCAACTACTACGGCGCCATGACAGGTATGATTTATATTTATCAAAATGCGACTGTTGCAAGTATGAGGGATTATTTATCGTCTGAAATACTAAAAGATCTAGCAGACTATAGTGGTATATCTGATACATCATTTAATTCGATGTATAATCGTGGCACATTATCTACCCAAACTGGTAATATTTCTGTGAGGAATTATATTCAAACCTCAACAGGTACTTTGTTGTATGATTTAGCACATATATTGAAGGTTAATACTGCGACTTTGTCAGGTAATCTTGATGTAACAACCACGAAACAACAGTTCACCTTGGGGAACTATACAGTTATCGATGCAAAAACTTCAATATTAGGAAAATTTGATAAATTTAAAAGCATTTCTCCTTTCCTACAAATTAACAAATTAACATATAATCTGAATTCAGTGGTTGCTAATATAGGCTTTTCTGATGCGAGAACATCAGGAGTGATTCAATCTGCTGTAAGTGCTCCTGCAGGTCAACTGATTAACCAAATTACAGAGCAGGCTGTATCTGATTACACTTCTGGAGATGTACAAAGTAGTGCAGTTCAATATGCAGCAGGATTACAAACAGTGAGTAATAGTGTAAAAGCACAAACAATTCTCAATAGTAATTCAGGTTCTATTTTTGCAGAAACCCCTTCTGTTTTATTACAAAATCAAGCAATGCTGGTTGATTCGATTGCACGTCGCACCAGTAATTTAACGGATGCTCGGTCAGGGGTATGGGCAAACACGCAATATTTAAACAATAAAAATGGCGCGACAGGCTGGGATACTGTGAATTCTAGTATTACAGCGATAACAGCTGGTGTAGATCAATTAATAAACCCAGATTTTGTACTGGGCGGTTATATCTCACAATATAAAGAATCTTCTAGCTTTAGCCTTAATGGTGATAAAAATAAAGTAGATATGATCTTTGGTGGTTTATATGGCAAGTATACTTTAGGTCAAAAATATATTTCCATGACTGCTCAGTATGGTGATGGTAATAGTAAATTTGATCGACGCATAGAAACTGGAACTACTGAGTTAAAATCTTCATCTTTAGGAAATATTAAAACTTATGGTATGTATTCGGAGTTTGGTTATCAATTTGATTTAAATCAGAAATTAATGATAAATCCATTTGTTGGATTAAGTTATGCGGCAATAAAACAGGGGGAAATTTATGAAAGCAATAGATATGGCCTTGCTGTAAATAAAATTGACTCAAATGAAACCCGAGCAAAATTAGGGCTACATAGTTTATTTACACTCACAGATCAATTTAAATTAGGCGGATTTACAGAGTATAGCCATGTTGTTGATCGATCATTAGGTAATGTGACTATTAAATCTAATATTGTACAATCATCTGTGAGTTATCAGGCCCCTGAATTCAAAAAAGGCTATATGACTTTAGGTTTAAATGGGCAGTACGAAACAATGAATAAAAAATGGAAATTCTTTGGTGATATTGCTTATCTAAATAGTAGTAAATCAAATTATCAAGGGCAAGTCGGTGTGAAATATAGCCATTAATTTTTTATAGTAATATAAAAAAGCCTTATGTATAAAATATTTAGAAGTTTTTTGTTCAAAAAATTAATTTTTCTATGATATGGCCTGAATCATTTTGAGTTAGAGCAATAATTCTAAGACAAAAGGCTAATTGTATTTGATGATAAAATTTAGCTAACCTAGAGGGTAAACCTTGCTATTATACCTTTTTTATAGTGTGTAATAAAATTTGATCTCAAAATACTGCCCATTTATAAAATAAATAATGGGCTATATTTTTGTGTAAAATGCGTAGAGTAGATGAGTCGCGGGCAAGTCGTAAATATGACAACCGCCATGTTTAAACAATTGCATTAGCTTGGGGAATACTCATGCAGATTGGAATACCAACCGAAGTTGTAACAGATGAAAAGCGTGTGGCAGCAACACCAGAAACTGTGAAAAAGTTAATTGGTGCTGGTCATGGCGTGGTGATTGAGCGTGGTGCAGGCACCAACTCAGCATATCTTGATACTGCCTATGAACAAGTAGGTGCGGTCATTGTAGATAATGCTTACCAAGGCAGTGATATTATTTTAAAAGTAAGAGCGCCATTTGGTGACGAAATTAAAGCCATAACATCTGGTACCATTGTGGTTGCGATGTTTGATCCATTTCGTAACACCGAGTTAGATGAATTTGCAAAACAAGGCATTTCAGCATTTTCACTTGAACTGTTGCCACGTACGTTATCACGTGCACAAAATATGGATGTACTTTCATCTCAAGCTAACCTTTCGGGTTACAAATCTGTGCTACTTGCAGCCACTGAATATCAGGGCTTATTTCCAATGTTAATGACTGCTGCAGGTACTGTGAAACCTGCACGTGTGGTTGTTATGGGAGTAGGTGTTGCGGGTTTACAAGCCATTGCAACAGCAAAACGTTTAGGTGCTGTGGTTGAAGCCACAGATTTACGCCCAACTGCCAAAGAGCAAGTCGAATCTTTAGGTGGTAAATGGTTAGATGTACCGATGTCACCAGAAGAACAACAGCGCGCAGATGATGCTTTGAAAAATGGTTATGGTTGGACACCGGGTGAACAATACATTAAAGATCAATCTGTCATTGTAGATAAAGCCGTGAGCAATGCAGATATTGTCATCACTACAGCTTTACTACCAGGTCGCAATGCGCCACGCCTTATTCATGCGGCAACCATTGAAAAAATGAAAGCGGGTTCAGTTATTTTAGATATGGCTGTAGAAACCGGTGGTAATGTTGAAGGTTCTGTAGTTAATCAAACAGTAGTGACTCAAAATGGCGTGAAAATTTTAGGTGTGCCAAATATTCCATCTACAGTTGCAAAAGAAGCATCTGCACTATATTCACGTAATGTATTTAATTTTGTCAGTACTTTATTTGATGAAAATCAGAAAGTTAAAATTAATTTAGATGATGAAATTCAAAAAGCATTATTAGTGGCACATGACGGCCAACTATTGCTAAAACGAGGTTAAGGGGATAGGTATGATTGAAACAATTACTATTTTTGTTTTGGCAATTTTTGTCGGCTATTATGTAGTTTGGGGGGTTACACCTGCATTGCATACACCACTTATGGCAGTGACCAATGCGCTGTCTTCAATTGTGATTGTGGGTGCAATGATTCAAACCACAGGATTACCTGTATTGGGCATCGATGCCAACGTTGCGTTTCAAAGCGTAAATACAGTCAGTATTTTGGGTGCGGTAGCAGTATTTTTGGCAAGTATTAATATTTTTGGTGGTTTTGCGGTAACCGCACGCATGCTAGAAATGTTTAAGCCAAAGCAAAAGAAAAACTAAGGGGCTAAATCATGGAGTTTATTCGAGAAAGTGCAGGTTGGCTTTATTTAGTTGGCGCAATACTGTTTATTTTAACTTTACGTGGTTTATCTAGCCCTAAAACAGCAATTCGTGGTAATACCTACGGCATGGTAGCCATGGCAATTGCAGTTGTTACCACCTTTTTTGTGGTTGATCACGTAGTCGTTTGGTTGATTTTAGCACCAATGGCGTTGGGTGCTGTCGTGGGTATTGCTCGTGCTCGTACTGTACCTATGACTCAAATGCCAGAAACAGTTGCTTTAATGCACTCATTGGTTGGTCTATCTGCAGTACTGATTGCAGTCGCTGCTATTTTGCACAATAACCATTTAGTGGCATTGTTTAGCGAAAATGCCGCAGCTTTACAGCAAGCGGGTGTTGAGCAAACTCACATGAGCAAAGTTCACTTTTTTGAACTATTTGTAGGCTGTTTTGTAGGCGCAATTACGTTTACAGCATCTTTATTTGCTTATGGTAAGTTGGCTGCGAAAAAATGGGCAAAAACAATTGCTGGTGGGTGGGTTAAACCACTACAAGCGGTTTTATTTATTGTTATGTTGGGTTGTGGGGCTTACTTCTTTACAAGTGGTAACATGACTGCATTTTGGCTCATGACCATTTTTGCACTTGCATTTGGTTGGGTTTGGATTGCACCTGTTGGTGGTGGTGACATGCCAGTTGTGGTTTCACTATTAAACTCATTTTCTGGTTGGGCAGCAGCGGGAATTGGATTTACTTTAGAAAATAATATGTTGATTGTGGCTGGATCTCTTGTCGGTTCATCAGGCGCAATTTTGTCTTATATTATGTGTAAAGCAATGAACCGTAGCATTATTAACGTACTCTTTGGCGGAGCAATGGCAGGTGGAGCTGCTGTAGCAACATCAGGTGCTCAAGTTGAAAGAAATCATCGCTCGGGTTCTGCAGACGATGCTGGTTTCTTAATGTCAAATGCAGATAGTGTCGTAATTGTGCCAGGTTATGGTATGGCTCAGGGACGTGCGCAAAATGCGGTGAAAGAATTATCGACTGTATTGAAAGAGCAAGGGGTTAAGGTTCGCTTTGCAATCCACCCTGTTGCGGGTCGTATGCCCGGTCATATGAACGTACTATTGGCTGAAGCTGATGTGCCTTATGATGATATTTTGGAAATGGATGAAATTAACTCAGACTTTCCTGCAACAGATGTTGTGCTAGTGATTGGTGCAAATGATGTTGTAAACCCAGGTGCAAAAGATAATCCAGGTTCACCAATTTATGGTATGCCAATTTTAGAAGCATACAAAGCACGCACCATTATGGTCATTAAGCGCTCTATGGCGACAGGTTATGCTGGATTAGATAACGACTTATTCTATAATGAAAAAACCATGATGATTTTTGGTGATGCGAAGAAAGTTGTAGAAGATATGACTAAATCAATTAATGGTTCAGGTCACTAAACAGATGAACCAAACCTTGTGAAGTTACAAGGTTTGGTGGTCTTGAAAATAAAAAAGCCACAATCATTGTGGCTTTTTTAGGTCTTGTCGCTTTTATTGCGTATTAGTTGTACGCCATAAGCTTTCTAGATCATAGAATTGTCGTGCTGTAGGTAGCATAATGTGTACAACAATATGGCCTAAATCAACAAGCACCCATTCTGCATCACGTTCGCCTTCAATACCAATTGGACGAAAACCTGCTTTACGAGCTTCGTCAGCGACATTATCTGCTAATGCTTTCACGTGTCTTGTTGATGTGCCACTTGCGATCACAATCGCATCTGCAACATTACTGATCGTGCTGATATCTAGCTCAAGAATATCTTTTGCTTTTACATCTGTAAGTGCTTCATGTATAACTTTTAAACAGTCTTGTACATCTTGAGATTGTATTTGACCTAAATTGTCGTGAGAATTAGAAGCGCTGGGCGATGGTTCTAAATTCATAAAACTTCATTTTTCCAAATATATGGTTGACCGAGTAATATATCTTTTTTAGTTGAAAAATTCAATTATTGTACAGATAAAAACCAGATAAATTGTGATTCATCATTACAAAATAATAGAAGTCGGTCTGTAATCAATCACTAAACCGTGGTTTTTTTATCTGTCACTGTTGTTGCTTTAACATATTTGTCTAAAGGAATGGTGCTTGAGTGATTCGATGTATGAAAACTCAAAGGCGTTGCGAATAATAAAGCAAAAACAATAAGCATTTTTTTCATAGTGCTCTTTATAAAAATCTTTTAAGTGGTTATATCGAAAACAAGTTATTTTATGTAAATGATAATACGTCAACTTTTTCAATGTGACAATAGTCACACTTTAAATTATTTTTGGGTATTTTATATTTTGATGATTTATATTTTATGAATTTGATGCTGTGCCGCTTTTCTCGTTTGTTCGATGACTTGTTTGAGTTCATTAAATCGTTCTAATGTTTCTTCAATAAAGCGTTGGTCTGCTTTTCGTTGTTGTTTACGTAATGTGGAAATAAATTGCTCAAAGTCTCCAGTGACTTCTTGTAAACGTATTGTTCCGACATAACGAGTGGCACCATATAAACGATGTAAAACATGTTCAAGCTGAGGAAAGTCTTCTAATTCAATCAAAGAATGCATTTCATTAATTTCGGTATCAAAGCTATCAATGAGCATTTTAATTAAATCAATAGCAAGTTCTTCTTTATTGGCTGCCAATTTGACACTTTGAGCCCAGTCTAAAATATTTATATCTATGTTTTGATCACGTTGCATATTGGTATGAGGATGTTTTTGCTCGAATCGATGGTTATTTGTCCATGTAGTGAGGATGTGTATCAGTTGCTCAATTTGAATTGGTTTTGTGACATAGTCATTCATACCAACAGTGAGTAGTTTTTCTTTTTCATCAGATAAGGCGTGCGCTGTAAGTGCAATAATTGGCAATATTGTGGTGTTTTCTGTGGTTGATTCTAAAGAGCGAATCGCACGTGTGGTATCAATTCCTGACATCACAGGCATTTGAATATCCATAAACACCAAATCGAAGGGTGTATTTTGTTGCCAATGCTGTTTAATTAAGTTAAGTGCATCTTGACCGCTCAATGCCTTTGTTGTTTTGACTTTAAGTTCGCCAAGCAATGCTTCAAGAACAATTAAATTGGGTAAATGATCATCTACTGCAAGAATGTGTAGTCCTTGACCGTCAAATGTTTGTTGTTTGTGGTTTGGGGTATTAATTTTTTGATTCTTGAGCGTTTGTAATAAAGCATGTCTGCTGAGTGGTTGATACAATGGTGTTGCATCGTAGTCAGCAAGAACATTCGGCTCAAGTGACATTTGATAACCATAAATGGCCAAATTTCCTTGATATCGAGAGCGAATTTCTTTTAATAAGGTATGTGTGTCTCCGCCATGATCTACAATAACCCATGTGTTTTTATGCTTTGGTAATTGGTTTAGGCGACTAAACAAATCTAAAATTGAGCTACTGGCTTGGTGATGAATATGATCATTGTTGAGATATTGATTTAAAATATAAGCAGTTTTAAGGTGGGAAATAAAAGAAACCACATGAATATTTGATAAATCTTCGGTATGTTGTGTGGCTTGTTCTATTTCAAACTGTGCTGTAAACCAAAAGGTTGATCCTTTTTCTGGTGTTGTTTTGCCTTGATTGTCTTCAAAGCCAATTTCACCGTGCATCATTTGTACTAATTGTTTTGAAATAGCCAGCCCAAGTCCTGTGCCACCAAATTGACGAGTGATAGAGGTATCGACTTGTGAAAACGAATCAAAAAGTTTCTTTTGATCGGTTTCATGTACACCAATCCCACTGTCTTGTACGCTAAAGTAGATATGACATTGTCGATGATCTGCACTTTGTAACTGACTATGGACAATAATTTCACCGCTGGCCGTAAATTTAATGGCATTTGAAATAAGATTGGTGAGAATTTGTTTAAATCGAAGTGGATCACCAACAACACGTTGTGGTAATTCTGGTGCAAAGAAAAAAGCCATATAAATGTTTTTTTCAGCTGCAAGGGGTGACAGCATGTCCATGACATCAAACATGGTTTCTTCTAAATCAAAAGATGCCATTTCTAATTCTAATTTTCCTGCATCAATCTTTGAAAAATCAAGAACATCATTGATTAATGCCAACAGATGTGCTGAAGATTTTCTGATGGTTTGAAGGTATAAGTTTTGATCATTAGTCAGATTGCTTTGTCTAAGCATAAGGTGAATAAAACCGTCAATGCTATTGAGCGGTGTGCGTAATTCATGACTGATATTGGCTAAAAATACAGATTTCGATTGGTTTGCAGACACTGCTTGATCACGTGCTTGGCGATAAGTGATGTTTTGCATTTCAAGTGTATCTAAAGTGCGTCTTAAATCATCTTCTGTTTGTTCGGTATGATCTCTAAGTTCTAAAAAGCTATAATGTAAACGCTCAAAGGTATGCTCTAAGTCTTTTTCAAGTAACTGTAGTTCACTACTACTTTGTGAGGTAATGGGTTCATTGAGGTTGTCTGCATGTACTCGTTGTAGTTGCATACGTATTTCGTATAAGGGGGCAACCCAACGCCGTGAGTAAAAATTCAGACACATCATGAGTAAGAGTAATGTAATGAATGTGGTGATCAAAATTGCGATTAAAATGTGATAATGCGCTAATTCTAAAGGTTTATTATCTAAAGAAATAACCAGCCAACCTTGCTGGCCTGTATGGTTTGATGTGAATTGTTGTGCATAAATGCTGTTGCCATGGTTGGGTATAGGGCCAACAAAACGAGAGCTACTCGATAAAGTTGGCCATGATAAGTTATTTCGATTACCAATACTTAAAATGACGTGATTCGATTGATTGACTAATGCAACCCGTTGTAACTGTGGGTCACTGAGCATGCGCTGTAAAATGCTTTGAGCTTGACTGTTGAGTGTTGGTTTTTTCTCGATTGTTTCAAAAAGTAACTGTGCACTGTGTTGGTAACGCGTTAGAATTGTAATTGCAGCATAGTGTTGTTGTTGTTGAGCAGATTGGCGAGTTTCTTTTAATATAAAATAAGTACCTACCATGGCTAAAATGGTAATAGGTATAAAAATAAGTAATACCAATTGGCCGTATGCATGGTTGAACGGGAGTTGCTGTAAAATATTTTTTTTGTATTTCGCCATGACTCAGTGTAAGAGGCTTATTTCGTATTTATTTTAGCATGTTTGTGGTTGATATGATGTAGCATGTTGCGAATAAAGCCTGTGAAATGAGTGCAGCAGCCTGCTTTTTTTCATACAATCATCGCACCGAGAAAAATGTAACGACTATGAGCCACAATCAGCCTAATTTTTTTGCAGAAGAACAGTTTTTTTTAGATCACTATGTGGGTCACACGCCATTGGTGCGTTTACAGCGATTATCTGCAACGACTCAGGCCACTATTTTAGCAAAGCTAGAGGGCAATAACCCCGCAGGTTCAGTGAAAGATCGCGCAGCTTATAATATGATTATACAGGCAGAAAAACGAGGGGATATACGACCTGGTGATACTCTGATTGAAGCTACAAGTGGAAATACAGGCATTGCATTAGCATTGGTTGCAGCCATGCGTGGATATCGCATGATCTTGATCATGCCAAACAATATGAGCCAAGAACGTAAAGATGCGATGCTTGCATATGGTGCTGAATTAATTGAGGTTACTCCCAAGCAAGGCATGGAAGGCGCTAGAGATTTAGCCTTGACAATGCAAAACAATCAACAAGGAATTGTGCTCAATCAGTTTGGTAATCCAGATAATGTTAATGCTCATTACTTGACGACAGGCCCTGAAATTTGGCAACAAACACAAGGGAAAATCACCCATTTTGTAAGTGCTATGGGAACAACAGGCACGATTATGGGAGTATCTAAATACTTAAAAGAACAAAATCCCAATATTCAAATTGTAGGTTTGCAACCAGACGAAGGCGCAAGTATTGCTGGGATTCGTCGTTGGCCTAAAGCCTATTTACCCACCATTTTTGATGCACAGCGTGTCGATCGTATTATTGATATTCCGCAACATGATGCGGAAAAAACGATGCGCACCCTTGCAAAGCAAGAAGGTATTTTCTCTGGTGCATCATCAGGTGGTGCAGTATGGGCATCGTTAAAGATTGCTCAAGAAGAACCAAATGCTGTCATTGTTTGCATTATTTGCGATCGGGGAGATCGTTATCTATCGACAGGTTTGTTTTCTATCCAAGATGAGGACTGAGGTTATATGCGTTTACCCATTTTGGTATTTAACATTGAAACCACTTTAGATTTAACCATGGGTGCACATTTACATGGTTTAAGCCATTTACCCAAAGAAGATGTTCAACAAGCATTGAATAAATTGCGTCGTCAAGAAACAGGTTCTGATTTTCAACGGTTACATTTACATGAGATTTCTTGTATTTCTGGCTTATGGGTGAGTGAAAAAGGTTTAAGGTTATTTTCATTTAGTCAAAATGAATATACAGAGTTGGAAATATTAGAAAAATTTCTATCTATTTTTGAAAAAAGACTGCCGATATTGGTCAGTTGGAATGGTGCACAATTTGATCTGCCTGTAATCTTACTCAGAGCAATGTATTATGGTTTGTCTGCTCCTCGTTTGTTTGACCAAGGCGAGATTGATCAACAAAAGCGTTTTAATAATTATCAAAATAGATATCATCAACAACATATCGATTTAATGGATAGTATGTCGATGTTCAATCGCCAAAACTTTCAAAAACTAGATGATATTGCAGCATTCTTAGACTTACCATTTCGTGATAAAATGGCGGTGTCAGTAGAGGTTAACTCTGAGCAAGCAGTGATTAAAACATGGTTAATTTATATACGTTGGATGCTATTGAAGGGTCAATTGACCCAGTCAGACCATGCAAAAGCGATACAAAATATGATTGTTTGTTTAAAAGAACAACATCAGCACCATGAATTTTTAACCCACTGGCAAGCGGTTGCTAAACATACGGCATTGAGTCGTACCTTTTTTTCATGATTAATCTTTGAGTACTATGTTGAAATATTCTCGCCAAGCCAAGCCCGCAGTTGTGATGCATACGTTTGCCATTGAAACCTTATCACATGAAGGGCGAGGCGTGAGCCATTATCATGAAAGTTTAGATCATCCGATTGATAAGCACGGTAAAAAGGTATTTGTTCAATTTGCATTACCGAATGAACGCGTTTTAGCAAAAATTACCCGTCAGAGTAAACGTTTTGAAGAAGCAGAGGCTGTATCTTTAGTGTCATCGCCTTCTGTTTATAGAACAACGCCAATATGTGAACATTTTACAGTTTGTGGTGGCTGTAGCTTGCAACATATGCAAACGGATGAACAAATTCGAGTCAAACAAAATACTTTAGCATCACATTTACAGCATTTTTCAGGCTTGGCACCTGAAGAATGGTTGGCTCCTGTACGTTCAACACGCCAAGACTACAGACGCCGTGCTCGCATAGGGGTGCGTTATGTCGAGCGATCAAAAAAATTAGTCATGGGGTTTCGTGAACGACAAAGCAATCATTTGGTTTCTATACAACACTGTCCTATTTTAGATGTTGAACTGAATCAGGCACTGCCAGATCTTTATCAGATGCTCAGTCATTTAAAAGGGTGTAAAGATATTGGTCACATTGAATTATCTATGGGTAGTCATGAGATTGCATTATTAGTGAGGCATACTGCGGCTTTGCAAACCTCAGATGTTCAACAATTAAAACAGTTTGCTCAGCATAAAACATGGCAATTGTATTTACAGCCAAAAGATTCAAGCAGTGTACACCGCATTGATCAAAAGGCACCTATGCGTTTAAGTTATCATTTGACAGATTTTAACTTGGAGCTTGGTTTTTCACCCACCGATTTTACCCAAGTCAATGATGGTGTGAATCAGCAAATGATTAAATTGGCATGTAAATTGCTTAATCTTCAGGCTGGGGAGCGTGTGTTGGATTTGTTTTGTGGTTTGGGTAATTTTTCACTTCCTCTTGCACAGCATGTAGGTGAGCATGGCTGTGTTGTGGCAGTAGAGGGGAGTGAAAATATGGTTGCGCGTGGGCAAGAAAATGCAAAGCGTAATCATATTAAAAATATTGAGTTTTATGCACAAGATTTAACGCAAGATTTTTCTAAACAACCGTGGGCAAAACAAGCCTTTGATGCATTACTCATTGATCCACCTCGTGCTGGTGCAGAGCAAGTGATGCAATATATTGCACATTTTTCAGCACAGCGAATTGTTTATGTGTCTTGTGACCCTGCAACCTTGGCTCGAGATGCTGGCATACTTGCGCAAAAAGGGTATGCACTTAAAAAAGCAGGGGTGATGGATATGTTTACACATACGAGCCATGTAGAGTCGATTACTTTGTTTGAAAAAGTACAATCGTGTAATAACAAAAGTGAATGACGTAATTAATAGGAGATAGGTATGGTCACGGTACGTGAACAGTTACCTGAACGATTGACACAGCTCACAGAAGAAACAGCCGTAGGTCACGCCCTACAGCAGCAAGATCTTGCAGAGTGGTTAGATCGAGTACGTCTTCAAACAGGCAATGAGCTCAAACAGCTTAAAGCTGTTGCGAAACATACATTAAAAAAAGAACAACAAGCCCTTGTTCCTAGTCGAAATAATACCTTTGTGACAGGTATTGGTGTTGCTGATATTTTGGCACATTTACGTGTCGATGAAGCAACTCTTGCAGCGGCTGTATTGTATCGGAGTGTTCGAGAGGGGTTGACCTCTTTAGACGAAGTGGCAGACAGTTATGGTCAAGAGGTGCTTGATTTGGTTCGTGGTACGCTTGCCATGGGTCGGCTTTCTGAACTGATCGAGCAAAATAAACGTTTAGAAGATCACTTTAATAACAATCAACGTGAGCACCTGACAGGCATTTATAAAATGCTGATTTCTGTCACAGAAGACGTGCGAGTGGTGTTGATTAAATTGGCCGAACGAACGTTCGAATTGCGTGAATTGGCAAAGTCACCTAAAGATCGTCAAGAACGAGTATCTCGTGAAATTTTAACCATTTACTCTCCATTGGCGCATCGTTTAGGAATTGCTCAATTAAAGTGGGAACTAGAAGATCTTGCTTTTCGTTATTTAGCCCCTGATCGTTATAAAGAAATTGCTAAGTTACTGAACGAAAAACGTTTAGAGCGCGAACAATATATTGATGATGTTGTGAATCGCTTAAAAGGTGAACTAAAAAAAATAAATATTGAAGCGGATATTAGCGGACGAGTAAAACACATTTACTCTATTTACCGTAAAATGAAAAGCAAAAATCTCAGTTTTGGCCAGCTTTACGACATTCGTGCCTTACGTGTGTTGGTTCACTCTGTTTCTGAGTGTTACCACGTTTTAGGGATCGTACATCAGATTTGGCGCCATATTCCCAATCAATTTGACGACTATATTACCAACCCAAAAGCCAATGGCTATCGCTCATTGCATTCAGCAGTGATTGCAGATCATCGTTCATTAGAAATACAAATTCGTACGCATGAAATGCATAATGAAGCTGAGTTAGGGGTGTGTTCACATTTTAATTATAAAGAAGGTGAAAAATCGACCGACTTTTCATTTAATCATCGGTTACATTCGTTACGTGCTGTACTTGAAAACTATCAAGAACGAAATGAAGCAAATGCACATGCCAAAGATGAAGAAGATTATGAGGCCATACAAGAATTTGAAGATTTTGAAAAAATTTATGTCTTTAGCCGAGATGGTGATATTAAAGAACTGCCACGAGGTTCTACCGTATTAGACTTTGCTTACCATGTTCATACAGAAGTCGGGAATCATTGTTATGCTGCACGAGTTAATCAACGTTATGTACCATTGACCTATGGGTTAAAAACAGGTGAGCAGGTCGAAATTTTGACCAAAAAAGACCGAGAGCCTAATCGAGATTGGCTGGTCAGTTCTTTGGGATATATTAAAACAGCACGTGCACGTGATAAATTACGCCATTGGTTTAGACAGCAAGATCGCAGTAAAAACCTTGAAGTTGGTCGTGATTTATTGACCAAAGAATTACAGCGTTTAGCAATACACCCTAAAAGTATTGATCTTAATGAATATTGTAATCACTTTAATGTAAAAACAGGTGATGATATTTTGGTGGCGCTGGTCAATGGTGATATTGGTTTACATGCACTGATGAACCAAGTCAATCGTCATATGAATATTGACCAAGACGAGCCAGAGCTGATTCTCAAGCCCACATTAAATCCAAGAGCAAGCCATACCTTGTCAGCTCATGGAATTTTAATTGATGGATTGGACAATGTTGAATTAAATATTGCGCAATGCTGTCAGCCTGTACATGGTGAAATTATTGGTGGTTATATTACGCTAAATCGTGGTGTCAGCATTCATAAAAAAGGCTGTCAGGATTATATTCGTATGATTACAAATGAACCTGAACGTGCAGTTGATGCCGATTGGGAATTGCAACCCACACGTGGTCAAAGCATACAAATTGTGGTGGAAGCATATGATCGCCGAGGTTTACTGAAAGACCTGACACAAGTGATTTTTTCTGACAATATCAACATTAGACAAGTCAATACGATTTCTGAGAATGATGGTATTGCAAATATGAAACTTATGATTGAAGTCAAAGGGCTGGCACAATTGTCACGGCTACTTGCACGCTTAGAGCAACAGCCTGGTATTATTAGTGCAAGACGTTTAATTCAAGGCAATTAACCAATGAAGGCCAATGCGTAATGCGATTTGGCCATTTAGGTATATAACATGCATGATGAGCAATCCCCAATCGAAAAACTTAAAGGCATTATGCAACTGTTGCGTAAGGAGTGTCCGTGGGATCAAAAACAAACACCACAAAGTTTGACAAAATATGCCATTGAAGAAGCGTATGAAGTTGAAGATGCGGTGCGTTCAGGTCAGGTGCATGCCATTAAAGATGAGTTGGGTGACTTGTTACTGCAAGTGGTCTTTCAATCAGAAATGTATGCTGAGCAAGGGCAATTCGATTTTAATGACGTGGTCAATGCAATTATTGAAAAATTAATTCGTCGTCATCCACATGTTTTTGATCAAGAAAACTATGACACGCTCACGGCTGAGCAGGTGAAACAATTGTGGGATCAAATTAAACAACAAGAAAAACAACAAAGAGGAGAGACAACCTCCCGTCTAGATCAAATCAAACATGGCCCTGCACTGACTCAAGCACAAGACATTCAAGAAAATGTGTCAAACATTGGCTTTGATTTTGCCACTGTAAATGATGCCATGAAAAAAGTACATGAAGAATGGGCAGAACTTGATGAAGCAATCATGACCAAAGAGCCATCTAAAATTGAAGATGAATTTGGAGATTGTTTATTTGCGATGATTAATGTGGGTCGAAAACTGAATGTGTCTAGCGAAATGGCATTACTTTCTACCATTCAAAAATTCAGACAACGGTTTGCATTTATTGAGCAAACGGCTTTTGCACAGAGTAAATCAATAGAAGATATGACACTTGCAGAGATGGATGTTTTATGGGAACAGGCAAAATTACAACAAAAATAGATTGGGTATGAAAAAAATAGTTTTATGGGTGTTTTGTGCCTTGGTTCAAGTGGTACATGCAAACGCCACAAATTATGATCAACAGTATCTGCAATGGAAGTCAAATCAGCTTCCTGTTGCAGGTACATTACAATCAAAAAATGATACAAAACCTGTGGTGCACCAAACAGGAAAAATTTCAATTAATCAGGCAGATATGCATGTATTGCAACAATTGCATGGTGTAGGTGAGAAAAAGGCGCAAGCGATTATTCAACACCGCCAAGAGAATGGCCCATTTCAGCAGATTGAAGAACTCAAAAAAGTCGTTGGTATTGGTGAAAAAACTTTTGAAAAAAACAAAGATATTTTAGTTCTTTAAAACTTGTGGGTGAAACTCGGGCATGCTTAGTATAAGATACCAAGAAATTGCCATACTTTATGCAATTTTGAAAAAATTGGACACAATGAATTATTCATTACAGACGTAGGAGAGAGCGTCTTTTGCACACTTTACGCGCGTCAAAATATGGCTTAGCCATTAAGAAATTACCACCATCAATTATTGAAGTGATTGATGTTTTAACCAAAGCTGGCTATGAAGCATACATCGTTGGAGGGGGAGTTCGAGATCTCATTTTGGGCTTGAACCCAAAAGATTTCGATGCAGTCACCAATGCTACACCTGCACAAATTAAAGCAGCTTTTGGCCGCCGTTGTCGTATTATCGGCCGCCGTTTTGAATTGGCTCATGTTTATATTGGTCGAGATCTCATAGAAGTTGCTACTTTTCGAGCACCACCTAAAAAAGAAGTGACCAGTGCACAAGGCATGATTTTACGAGACAATAATTGGGGGACGATTGAACAGGATTTTGTTCGACGTGATTTTTCGATTAACGCAATGTATTATCAGCCAAGAAAAGACATTATCTTAGATTTTTGTCATGCAATTGATGATATTAAAAGCAAAACGTTACGATTTCTTGGTCAACCTGCAAAGCGATTTGAAGAAGACCCTGTGCGCATGCTACGGACTTTACGTTTTGCTGCCAAATTGAAATTTAATATTGCTCAAGATATTGTAGATGTTTTTACGCCAAATATGGCGAAACTCTTAAGAGATATTTCACCTCATCGTTTGTATGATGAGTCACAAAAATTATTTACTATGGGGCAATTGAATCAAGTATTACCTCTATTGATTCAATTTGATGTATGGAAGCAAATTTTTGCAGATATACCACCAACCATTAACCCGTTTATCGAACGTGTCGCTCGTAATACAGATCAGCGTATACAGGTGGGTAAAAGTATTAATCCTGCATTTTTTTATGCTGTTTTATTGTGGGAAAATTTTTTAGAAAGAACACAGTTTTATCTTAATAAAGCATTGCCACCTGCCGAAGCAAGAGCACAAGCTGGATTAGATGTGATTAAACGTCAGTGTACACGTACAGTGATTCCTCGCTTTACCGAAACGTTTATTCGAGAAGTTTGGGAAATGCAAGTTCGTTTAATGAGTCCAAAGCCACAGCAAATTGAATCGCTTGCAGGGCACCCTCGTTTTAGAGCAGGGTTTGATTTTTTATATTTGCGTGAAAAATCAGGTGATACAACAACAGACGGTATGGGGCAGTGGTGGGAAGAGTATCAACACTTATCTCGTGATGAAAAAGAGATAGTGATTGCCAAATACAATAGACAGCGTAGTAAGAAACGTCACAAAAGCACGGAAACTATTGATACACAAGAGCCGTTGGTTAAAGATGAACGACCAAGATCGAAGTTTTCAAGACGAGTGAAAACTACGAATGTTACAACAGATGGAATCACAACTGCTGATCGACATGTTGCGACTCAATCGACGTCTTCTGAAAATATAGATTTTAAACATCCAATTTTAAAACGTAAACGTGTACAGCGTGATTTGGCACATGTGACGTTTGGGCCAACACAATAATGCATACAACATATATTGGTTTGGGAAGTAATTTAGGAGACTCAAAACAGATTTTATGCCAAACCGTAGCGAAACTGGCTACGCTAGGTACTGTGAGAGTCTCGCAATTGTATTCAACTGCGCCTATGGGGCCACAAGATCAGCCTGACTATCTCAATGCAGTGGTTGAATTGAAAACCACGCTCATGCCGTTGGCTTTACTTGATGCATTACAAGCGTTTGAACAAGAATCTGGACGTATTCGATTACGTCGTTGGGGTGAGCGTACTTTAGACCTTGACCTATTATGGTATAACAATCAAACCATTCAGCATGAACGTTTAATCGTACCGCATTTGGGTTTGTTGGAAAGAGATTTTGTGTTGCTACCACTGTTAGATTTAAATCCAAACATGGTTGTCAAAGGTCAGGTGTTAAAAGAATTAAATGTTGTACAACACACGATGCTACAGCCCATTGCGAACAATGATTGGGTAAAGCAGACAACACAGTGAAAAAACCGTTGAAGGATATTGCGCCATGATTAATTTAAGTGATTTACGCCGCTTTAAAAAAGAAGGCAGAAAATTTTCATGCTTAACGTGTTATGACGCAAGCATGGCGAAAGCCATGGAAACTGCTCAAATTGACAGTGTTTTAATTGGGGATTCACTGGGCATGACCATACAGGGGCATGATTCGACGCTACCTGTGACTGTAAGAGATATTGTGTACCATACTGCATGTGTGCGCCGTGCGAATCAACATGCATTTCTTATGGCAGATTTGCCTTTTATGGCATATGCAACGACCAAAGATGCCTTGAAAAATGCTAAAAAGGTGATGCAAGCGGGTGCACAAATGGTCAAAATAGAAGGGGGTGCTTGGTTAAGTGATACTGTAGCGTCATTAACACGTAATGGTATTCCTGTATGTATGCATTTAGGCCTGACACCACAATCTGTACATGTATTGGGTGGATATAAAGTTCAAGCAAGAACTCGCCAAAGTGCAGATGCTTTATTACAAGAATGCAAGATGTTGGTGGATGCTGGTGCGGCCATTTTGTTATTAGAATGTGTGCCTGCACAAGTTGGAAAAGAAGTCGCTCAAGCATTTCCTGAAATTCCTGTGATTGGTATCGGCGCAGGGGCAGATACAGACGGGCAGGTATTGGTGGTACAAGATATGTTGGGTCTCACTGATGGTCATGTTGCAAAATTTGTTTATAATTTTATGAGCAAACAATCGGGCCCTTATGCTATTTTAGATGCGATAACAACATATCATCAGGCAGTGATAAAAAATACATTTCCTGCATTAGAACAGACCTTTCAAATTGAGCTAAAATAATGAAAACTGAAACCTCTGTACATGGCCTTGCTGCTTCATTACACACTGCACGTAGTGCAAAAAAAGTCATTGGTTTTGTACCAACCATGGGTAATTTACATGAAGGGCATTTAAGCCTAGTCCGTGAAGCGAAGAAAATTTGCGATGTCGTTGTCGTCAGTATTTTTGTTAATCCTACACAGTTTGGTCCAAATGAAGATTTTGAAAATTACCCACGCACTTTAGAACAAGATAGTCAGCTTTTGGTCGATGTAGGGTGCGATATTATATTTGCGCCATCAGTTGATCAAATGTATGTCAAAAAACCAGTCATTACGCGTATACAAGTCACTGAACTTACAGAGATTTTATGTGGTGCATCGAGACCGAATCATTTTGATGGTGTGGCATTAATTGTGACCAAGTTGTTTAATATTGTACAACCACATTATGCCTTCTTCGGTCAAAAAGATTTTCAACAAGTGGCTGTGGTTAAACAGCTTGTACAAGACTTGAACTTAAATGTTGAAGTTATTGCTTTACCGACCGTACGTGCAGAAGATGGCTTAGCACTTAGTTCAAGAAATGTGTACTTAAGCGTTGAACAACGAGCAATAGCTCCTTTGATTTATCAAAGTCTATTAGATGCCGAACGAACTTTACATGAAGGCGAAACACTTGCTGATGTATTGGCTCAAACAAAAGAGCGCTTACAAGCGGCAGGATTTACTATAGATTATGTTGAAGCATTCACACCACATTTGCATTTTGTACAAAGCACAGATAAAGAATTTGTTTTATTTGTTGCTGTAAAACTTGGCACAACACGCTTGATTGATAACTTATATGTGAAGTTAATTAAAGATTAATACGTTTGTATGAAAGGATAAAGCGATGAAGCGTATCTTGATCGTTACAGGACAGTCCGGTTCGGGAAAAACATCTGCACTTCAAGTTTTAGAAGACCTTGGTTATTATTGTATTGATAACTTGCCTTTGGCACTATTGCCAGAAATTGTGGCAAAACTAGACCACGAAAATAACCTAGAGCAGTTGGCTTTAGGTGTAGATGTGCGAAGTACGCAGGCTGATTTACAAGACTTTGAAAGTGTATTTGAGCAGTTACAACAGCACGGCTCGGTAGACATTATTTATTTAAGTACAAAAGATGAGCAAATTATTGCAAGATTTAGTGCTTCTAGACGCCCGCATCCACTGACTGGGCGTTGCCAAAGCCTAAATGAATGCATTCAGGCGGAAAAAAGTTTATTATTACCCATACAGCTCAGATCGACTGTAAATATAGATACCACAGATAAAAGTGTGCATGATTTAAAACATACACTTTTAACAAAACTGGGGCAGTCTGATAAACTGATTGTTATTTTACAGTCATTTGGTTATAAGCATGGTATTCCTTTGGATGCTGATTACGTGTTTGATGTAAGGCACTTACCAAATCCGCATTGGGATTTGCAACTGCGAAAATTGTCAGGTCTTGATCAACCAGTACAGCAGTTTCTTGCAAAACATGACCAAGTGACAGACATGTATAATGATATTTATCTGTTTTTACAAAAGTGGTTGCCTACATACTCAAAAGGCCATAGACACTACTTAACAGTGTCCATTGGTTGTACAGGGGGCCAACATCGATCTGTTTACATCATAGATAGACTACAAAAAGCACTTTCAGCGGATTGGTCTATTCAAATTTTACATAGAGAAATGAAGCACTGGTCATGATTGACACCACAGTAGATGTAATTAATAAACTCGGTTTACATGCTCGAGCCTCTGGAAAGCTCATTGAAGTAACCACAAAGTTCCAATCCTCAATCCAACTTGGAAAGGGTGAGAAGCTCATTGATGCTAAAAATATCATGGCATTGCTCATGCTAGGTGCTGGAAAAGGAACAACGTTACGTTTAGTGGTCACAGGGCCAGATGAGACACAAGCTGTAGCAGATGTTCAAGCGCTGTTTTCAGCAAAATTTTACGAGGCAGATTAATCGTGGCACGTCGACCGCAAAATAGTTATAGTAATGAAGACTTTGAATCATTAGAAGGTCGTGCAA
Organism: Acinetobacter baretiae; assembly: GCF_015627105.1. Taxonomy (GTDB): domain Bacteria; phylum Pseudomonadota; class Gammaproteobacteria; order Pseudomonadales; family Moraxellaceae; genus Acinetobacter; species Acinetobacter baretiae. Next base: position 21,320 of record NZ_VTDM01000022.1, read on the forward strand.
GTAAAAGTGAACAAAAGCGTGCTGTACAGCGTATGGCAGCTTTAGGTGAACAACTTGCAACACTTTCCACCAAGCAAATCCAACAGCTTCCTGTAGATGAACGCCTTATAGATGCATTGCTTGATGTACAACTGATTACATCATTTGAAGCACGCCGTCGCCAATTTCAACGCATTGGAAAGTTATTGCGTAATGAAGATGAGGAAGTTGTACTATCTTATCTCACACCAAAACAAGGTTTGAAAAAACAGGCACAACTTGTGCGCTGGGTTGATCGTATGGTTGAGCAAGGTGATAGTGCAATACATGACTTCACAAAACATTTTAATGCAACCGATAGACATACGTTACGTCAGCATGTTTTGCGTTACCACCGAGATAAAAGCTTACAAGCAACCAAAGAAGAGCTCGAACAAGCCAAACAAAAACTATTTAACTACGTGCAACAGGTTGCATTACTGTCTGATCAAGGCAAAGCGCGTGGTTAATGCTCAATGCTAAAGCTTTGATTGAATCATCGCACTGTGTAGAATGAAAGCCAATATTTTTTCACCACCGCTATTTTTATATTTTGAGGTCTAACCTTCATCATGATCTTGCGGTGATATGCTCCTTGGTATGGGGCATCACTCCTTAAGGATTTTTTATGCCAATCATCACTTTGCCAAATGGCGACAAAAAACAATACGACCATGCTGTATCTGTCATGGACGTTGCACAAAGTATTGGACCTGGGCTAGCTAAAAATACAGTAGCTGGGAAAGTTAATGGTCAATTGGTTGACGCATGCGATCTGATTACTCAAGATGCCACTTTGCAAATTATTACTCCAAAAGATGATGAAGGTTTAGAAATCATACGTCATTCATGTGCTCACTTGGTGGGTCATGCAGTTAAGCAATTGTTTCCTGAAGCAAAAATGGTGATTGGGCCAGTCATTGAAGAAGGATTTTATTACGATATTCAAATGCCACGTCCATTCACGCTTGATGACATGGCCGCCATTGAAGAACGTATGAAGTCTTTAATTGCACAAGACTATGATGTTGTTAAAAAAGTGACACCACGTAATGACGTAATCAGTGTATTTGAAGCACGTGGTGAAGAATATAAGTTACGTCTAGTTCAAGATATGCCAAATGAACAACAGATGGGGCTATACTATCATCAAGAATATGTTGATATGTGTCGTGGACCACATGTACCAAATACGAAATTTTTAAAATCATTTAAACTCACGAAGATTTCTGGTGCTTATTGGCGTGGTGATGCAAAGAATGAACAATTACAGCGTGTATATGGCACAGCATGGGCAGACAAAAAGCAACTTGCTGCATATGTAAAACGTATCGAAGAAGCTGAAAAACGTGATCACCGTAAAATTGGCAAGGCATTAGATTTATTTCATATGCAAGAAGAAGCGCCAGGTATGGTATTTTGGCATCCAAATGGTTGGACCATTTACCAAACACTTGAGCAATATATGCGTCAAGTACAAGCTCAATATGGTTATCAAGAAGTTCGTACACCACAAATTGTGGACTTTGTATTGTGGGAAAAATCAGGTCATGCTGCAAACTATGCAGAGAACATGTTTACCACACATTCAGAAAGTAGAAATTATGCCATTAAGCCAATGAACTGCCCATGTCATGTGCAGATCTTTAATCAAGGCTTAAAATCGTATCGTGAGTTACCTATTCGTTTGGCTGAGTTTGGTTCTTGCCATCGTAATGAGCCATCGGGTTCGTTGCATGGTATTATGCGTGTACGTGGCTTTACTCAAGATGATGGCCATATTTTCTGTACCAAAGAGCAAATTGGGCAAGAGGTTGCAAACTTTATTCAACAAACGCTAGATGTCTATAAAGACTTTGGTTTTGAAGATGTACAAATGAAACTTTCTACACGACCAGAAAAACGTGTAGGAGAGGACGCACTTTGGGACATGGCTGAAAAGTCTCTAGCCGATGCATTAGATGCAGCAGGCCTAGAGTGGGAGCTACTTCCTGGTGAGGGTGCATTTTATGGACCAAAAATTGAATTTTCTCTTAAGGACTGCTTAGGCCGAGTTTGGCAATGTGGTACAATTCAGTGCGATTTTAACTTACCTGAGCGTTTAGATGCGTCATTTGTCACAGAAGACAATGAGCGCGATCAGCCAGTTATGTTACATCGTGCAATTCTTGGCAGTTTTGAGCGTTTTATTGGTATACTTATTGAACACTACGCAGGTTTTATGCCACCATGGTTAGCACCAGTGCAAGTTTGCGTAATGAATATTACAGATACACAATCTGTGGCATGTAATAATGTGGTAGATGCACTTAAAGCGCAAAGTATTCGTGCAATTTCAGATTTGAGAAACGAAAAAATTGGCTTTAAGATCCGTGAACGTACATTAGAACGTATTCCATACTTATTGGTTCTAGGTGACCGAGAAGTAGAAGAAGGAACGGTAAATGTGCGTACACGTTCAGGAAAAAATTTGGGTACTATGTCAACTGAAGCTTTCGTTGATCTAGTAAAAACAGCCGTTGCCGAACGTGGCCGGCATATTGTGGAGTAAGAAAGATTAAACCGACTGATCGTAACCAACAAGCAAGTAAAAGTAATCGCCCTGCTATCAATGACGAAATTCGAGCAAAAGAAGTTCGTCTTGTTGGGGCAGATGGGGAACAAAAAGGAATTGTTTCTTTAGCAGAAGCAATTCGTGTTGCCGAGCAAGATGACCTTGATTTGGTGGAAATTGTGGCGAATGCTGAACCACCTGTTTGTAAGGTCATGGATTACAACAAACACTTGTTTGATTTAAAGCAAAAGCAAAAAGATGCGAAGAAAAAACAGCATCAAGTGCAAGTGAAAGAGATTAAGCTTCGTCCTGGCACAGATGTGGGTGATTACAACGTGAAATTACGTGCGATCACTCGTTTCTTAGAAGATGGAAATAAAGTGAAAATCACATTGCGCTTTCGTGGTCGTGAAATGGCACACCAAGAGCTTGGTCTTTTACAGTTGCAAAAGATCGAAACAGATGTGGTTGACCTTGGTGTTGTTGAACAAGCACCAAAAATGGAAGGTCGCCAAATGGGCATGCTCCTTGGGCCTAAAAAGAAAAAATCATAGATCACCGCATGATAATTGTATGATCTAAAAAGGGCTAACCCAACAGGGCTAGCCCTTTTGAATGATAACGTACACCGTATGTTTTGTAGTAAAATATAAAAAAATCAAATGATTCGGTATCATTTAATTTTTGATTGAAATTTTATTTTAGATCATAAATTGTCTTTTAATGTAGTGCATCAAGCCAAGATCTAGGCTAAACGGTATGTATGTGTTTATTTTATGTAGAGCTTTTTAGTGTCTTCAAAAGAGTCTCACTTTTAATAAAAAGCTGAGAAAAGTATGTTTAATTCATATGAGAGTGATGAATTTAACGTATACATATGAAAGATAACCGAATCTTTTTAAGACATATCTGTCAGTTTATTTTTATACGTTGATATAAAATGAAAAAATAAGTCAGTGTTTTAATTTAATGTATTTGTATAGTGAAACAGTCTAATATTTGATACAACCAATAATAACAAAGGTTTGTTTACGCTTATTTTTTTGATTTTTTCACACATGTGATTTTTAGTGATTTGACAACATTCAAATTGGTTTTTGACAATGAATCAGGTTTAATTTCGCCAGAGGGTGATGATTTTTGTTGGCTTTGTAGTTTGCTGTCGTTACAGTGGAAAAGACTAAAGACATCAGGTCTTTTTTTGAAAGATTAAAATGAGCTTTCTTTAAGTTTTATGTAGATGTCTTGTGAAATAAAAGTTCATGATTTTTATAAATTAATCTATTTATTACAAATTACGTTACTCCTGTATCAGTTTGGTGAAAATGACCTTGTTTACAATGTAAACATGTGTATATTGCTCTTAATGAAAAAGTATTTGTTGAATCCAAATTACAAATATAGTTCAAAATTGACAGGGGACTTGACATGACTCAAGAAGAAAAGCTACCAAAAATTTTAATTGTTGAAGATGATGAGCGTTTAGCTCGTTTAACCCAAGAGTATTTAATTAGAAATGGTTTAGAAGTTGCTGTAGAACCAGATGGTAATCGTGCAATTCGTCGTATTATTGCTGAACAACCAGATATGGTTGTACTCGACGTAATGTTACCTGGTGCAGATGGGTTAACAGTTTGTCGAGAAGTGCGCGCACACTATCATCAACCTATTTTAATGTTGACCGCACGTACAGAAGATATGGATCAAGTGCTTGGTTTAGAAATGGGTGCGGACGATTACGTGGCAAAACCTGTACAGCCACGCGTGTTGCTGGCTCGTATTCGTGCTTTGTTGCGCCGTACAGAAAATACGGTGGAAGAAGAAGGCTCTCAACGCATTGAGTTTGATGATCTTGTGATTGATAACGGTGGCCGTTCGGTAACGCTACATGGCGAATTGGTTGATTTTACAAGTGCTGAGTATGATTTACTTTGGTTGCTTGCATCAAATGCTGGGCGTATTTTATCGCGAGAAGATATTTTTGAGCGTCTGCGCGGTATTGAGTATGATGGCCAAGACCGTTCGATTGATGTGCGTATTTCAAGAATTCGTCCTAAAATTGGCGATGACCCTGAAAATCCAAAACGTATTAAAACAGTACGTAGTAAAGGTTACTTATTTGTTAAAGAAACCAATGGTCTTTAACTGTGTCTGACTGCTTTACCCTAAGGACAAACCTTCGTGCTTAAACACAGTATCTTCCTTCGTATTTATGCCACTTTGGTGGGTATGGTGATTTTAGTGACTGTACTTGCGTATTTTTCTACGCAGGTCATCAACTATCATCGTGCTCAACAATATAGAGAGTCATTAACCGACGGAATTTCATATGTGATGACGCAAGGGGTAGAGCGTCAATCTACGTTGCAACAAAAGAAAGATTGGATTTCAGATGCCTCTGATCTGTTAGATTTACCATTACACCTTGTCGATGCAAATCAAATTGAATTATCTAGTGCAGAACAAAAGCGCATAGATAACCAACAAGCGGTCGTGCGTTACGATGCACAAAGCATGGTTGCAAATATGTACATGGGGTTAAAATCAGATAAAACACATTATTTATTGTTGAGTGTGAATAAAATTGGTGAACGTCAAATGAAGGCGTTACCTATTTTTATTTTAGACTATTTGATTTACTATCCCGGACAAGAACAACAACATTTAAAAACCATACAACAGCATTTTTCTTATCCGATAGAAATGCGTTCAGTACTCGATTTAGGTTTAGACTCTGAACAAATTGGCCGTTTAAGACAAGATCAAAGTATTTTATTGTATAGAGACAGTGCAACCATGCGTGGCACAACCATCTCTATCGTCTCTCCTTTACTGAATAATCCATCTGAAGTTTTGATTATAGGCCCTGTGCCTATGTTTAATTGGATGCCATTTGAACTTGCAGCAGGTATTACGCTTTTAAGTTTATTTTTACTCAGTATAGGGGTGTATTTTGCAATTTTTCCTTTACAGCGAAAAGTAAAACAAACCATTGTTGCCCTAGATCAAATTAAAAGTGGTGATTTATCGGCACGGCTACAGGTCGATGGTTATGATGAAATGGCCAGTTTATCTTCAAGTTATAACGATATGGCAAATCATATTGAACGTTTAATTGAAGCACAACGCGAGTTGATGCGTGCGGTGTCTCATGAATTGCGTACGCCTGTGGCTCGAATTCGTTTTGCCATGGAAATGCTTGCAGATGAAGATGACTATGAGTTTAGACAAAGTCAAGTAGGCATGATTGATAAGGACATAGAGGCCTTAAATACTTTAATTGATGAAATTATGACTTATGCCAAGCTAGAACAAGGTGCTCCATCATTAGATATTGAACACATTGAAATTGCTTCGGTATTAAGTCAGGTTGTTACAGAAACTGAAGCTTTAAAAACTGGTAAAACGGTTACTTTAGATATGCCTGCTTCAGATGTTGTTGCTGAAGCAGAACGCCGTTATTTACATCGAGTGGTACAAAATTTTGTAGGTAATGCAATACGACATTGCCACGGAAAAGTGCATGTGAGTGGTGGTGTAGAAAAAGGTTTGGCTTTTGTTTGTGTCGAGGATGATGGTGAGGGTATTGCTGAAGAAGATCGTGAGCGTATATTTGAAGCTTTTGCTCGCTTAGATGATAGTCGAACTCGTGCTTCAGGTGGCTACGGTTTAGGATTATCTATTGTGAGTCGTATTGCATTTTGGTTTGGTGGGAAAGTAAATGTAGATCAAAGCCCAACCCTAAAAGGAGCTCGGTTTACGATGACGTGGCCTGCGGTACGAGCTAAAGTACATTCAAAAAAAGATAAAGTAAAAAATGGGGCATAAACCCCATTTTTTATTCGTATGTAGCAGCATCTGGTGGGATGAGTGGATGAGCATCATCAATGAGCGCATTAACTGCACTTTCATTTAAAAATATCGTTGTCGTATGTTCATTGGCATGAATATCATAATGGTGAATGAGAGCAGTATCCCCTGAAAGTGTTTCAACCACATATTTACTGGCAAGATGTAAAATGCCATCTAAGTTGACCGAAGCAGATGCCATGTCATTTTGAAACAAATGCTTCCATTCTTGTAAAGAAAAACTAACATGATCTGTTTTTTCTTTAAAAAGTCGATCTTGGATATGGCGAATCACCAATTGTGCAGCTAAAAAATAATTAGATTTATGATTGAATTGTAAATCCATAGATATTTCCTTTTTTATATGTATCTACCTTGATATTAGCGGAAAACATTCATTTTGATCTGTATAAGAACTGCTACATTTTAATGATCTGATGGTGTTTTATGTGTTGCAACGTCATGAAACGTATTTTATATGTGTTAAAACATCCTGCTTATATATTGAATGAATGAAAACCTCATAGGGTGTTTAACTTCACGGGCGGAACTCTCCCTCTATAAGATTTTTTGCGAAGCAGTGCTTTTTAGATGAATAGCCCAACTGACGATGAGTCAGGTCTATTTTGATTTTCAATATACTATCGCATCGTAGCTATTGTTGCCCCTCTAGTTGTCAATAAAAAATAGGCTTTAAATACCAATATATAACACTTGAATGTTCGAAAAATCAAAGAGATTAAAGCCAAGATTATCCAAGATGTTTAGGCTGAAATTAGAACAGTAACCATCAGTCAGTCTGCAATTAGACAATATTACGCATCTGTACTTGTAGAGCGTCAAAGCATATAGCTAAACCCACAATGATTGATGCAAATCAAACGATTAGCATTGATTTAAAGCTAGAGTACTTCCTCATTCATTCAATCTAATGGGGTGAAAATAGAGAATTCTAGCTATTGTCAGCGTCGTCAAATAGGTTGAGCAATCAGTCAAAAGACCTTTACTCGAAAGAAAAAAAGTTCAAAAAATTACCAACGTCAAAACGATGGGTCGCATCAAATTATGAGAAAGTCAGACATCAACGCCTCAATCAGCACCATCAATGAGTCCATAGACTCATTCGTGAAAACCAAGCAATGAGTTGTGTGATTGAAGATTTAGGCATTAAAAACATAGTTAAGAATACTAAACTTGCCAAAGCTATGTTGGATGTTGGTTGGGGACAGTTCTTAACTGTATTGAATTATAAAGCGAAGTGGAATGGTCAAAATATTTTAGACATTGGTCGTTTCGTGCCAAGCTCTAAAGTCTATTTTCATTGTGGTTATGCCTACGATCAGATGTTATTACACATTCTTTATGGACGTGCCAAGATAGCGATAGTGTACATGATCATCAATCAATTTTGCATGAGCTGATGCACTAGGCGCAGTGCTGTATAAAGAGTTTCGACCTTGCGATATTTGTCGGTGCAAGTGCAATGTGGAAAGGTGCAGATATAAATCCTTGTGAAATATCTCTTTCAGGTCGCAAAGATTCCCCCACTATAGCGTTAGGTTAGTGGTGTGACTATGTCAATGAAAAGGTTATACTAACTATCATTTGATTTGTTTTTAGGTGTATTACTGTGCCCATTCAAGAAATTCGTCATCCGCTTATTCGCCATAAAATTGGCTTGTTACGTCGTGCAAATATTAGTACAAAAAACTTTCGTGAGTTGTCTCAAGAAGTTACGATGTTACTCACGTATGAAGCAACACAGGATTTGCTCGTAGTTGATCAAGAAATTGAAGGGTGGGCAGGGCCAGTGATGGCACAGCGTATTGCAGGGAAAAAAATCACAGTTGTACCTATTTTACGTGCAGGTATTGGAATGCTAGATGGGTTTTTAAATCTGATTCCTAGTGCAAAAGTGAGTGTTTTAGGCTTAGAGCGTGATGAAGAAACACTTGAAGTGCGTACATACTATAAAAAATTAGTACCAGATGTTGCAAATCGTATAGCAATGATTATTGACCCAATGTTAGCCACAGGTAATTCACTCATTGCTGCCATTGATGTATTAAAAGCCAGTGGCTGTAAGGATATTCGAGTAATGGTGTTGGTGGCGGCACCTGAAGGCATTCAAAAGGTTGAGAGTAAACATCCTGATGTGCGAATTTTTACAGCATCTGTAGATCAAGGATTAAATGAGCAAGGGTATATTGTGCCCGGCTTGGGTGATGCTGGAGATAAAATTTTTGGTAGTGTACAAAAAGGTGAATAACTGAAAATGTATGGCCTGCATCGTGTTTGATGCAGGCTTTTTTTTATAGACTCTCTAAAGACCTAGAAAATTTTGCTTCGCAAAATTTCATAAAAAGTTTAAGTCCAGGGCCTTTATATTTTTGTTGATGTATAAGCATGTATAGTGGTCTTTTAAGTGACCAAAAAGGTGTTTTTAAGGTCACTAATTGACCTGTTTCGAGCATGGGTTTTAATGCTAATTTAGAAATACACGATAGACCTAAACCACCAGCAATAATTTTTAATATGGCTTCATTGTGACCTAAAGTCAGACGAATGTTGGCGTTGTTAAGATCTTTTAAGATGACATTGTTAAAAACATCTCGTGTACCTGAGCCTTCTTCTCTTAATATCCATTCAATATCATTAAAATCTTTAAGTGTCAGCGCTCTTTTGAGCTGTGCAAGCGGGTGGCTTGGAGAACAACACACTGCAAGTTCGTCATCATGCCAAGGTATGGTGTGTAATTGCGGTAAATGACATTCACCTTCAATTAATGCCAAATCTAATTGAAATTGGCTGACTGCTTCAATCATTTGTCGAGTATTACCGACTTGTAATTGTAAGTGGGCTTGGGGTTGGTATTTTAAAAAATCTGCCATGAGGTCTGGCATGAGATAATCACTGATTGTGAGCGTTGCCCCTAAACGTAAATCAATATTTTGTAATTCACCTTTGGCAATCAATTCAAATGATTCACATCTACCTAAAATTTCTAATGCTTGCGGTAATAAAAAGCGACCAAGCTCATTAAGTTGTAGTCTTTTACCGAGACGATCAAATAATGGTACACCTAAACCATCTTCAAGATCTGCAAGTGCCATACTTGCTGCACTTTGAGTCAACTTAACCGCATCACTTGCTTTGGTAACTGTACCTTCTTGTGCAACAGCAACAAAAACAGCAAGTTGGCGTAACGTCATACGCATAGTAGGGGCCTTAAATGGAAAAATATCAATATTTATGAGGTCATGCTAACATGAGGTTAACATTTGTCATACATTGAAATTATGAGTCTTGAAAAATTTACCATTGAAACAGTGTTGTCGGTGAAACGTTGGTCAGACCATTTGTTTAGTTTTACCATGACGCGCCCTCAAGCCTTTAAATTTACTGCAGGACAGTTTGCTCGGATTGGATTGTGTGTAGAAGGTGAATTAGTGGTGCGAGCCTATTCAGTTGTTTCTTCACCCTATGATGAAACATTAGAGTTCTTTTCGATTGTTGTGCCAAATGGTGCTTTTACGTCGCATTTAAATGAATTAACCGTAGGTACAGATATTTATTTAGAAAAAGTGGCTTACGGTTTTTTGACATTGGCGCGTTATCAGTCACCTGAACCACACGATCTATGGTTACTTGCTACAGGAACAGGTGTTGCACCATTTTTATCTATGTTACAAGATTTTGAGGTATGGAAAAACTATCAATCGATTTATTTGGCGTATAGTGTACGTACACGTGAAGAATTGGCATACGTAGATCAGATACAGCATATTGTAGATGTTTTTTCAGAAGGGCATCAGGGGTTTAAATTTATACCCATTATTACTCGTGACTCATCTGCTGTACTCAATCAACGATTGCCGACATTGATTGAAACAGGTGATTTAGAAAATATTGCCGCACGTCAATTGAGTGCTGAAACTAGCCATGTCATGTTGTGTGGTAATCCACAAATGGTCGAAGATACTAAAAATGCTTTAAAAGGCAAAGGCCTGACAATGAATAGAAGAGGTGTCGGAAATATTGCAGTAGAAAACTACTGGTAATATTTAGTGCATGAAATTATCTAGACTCGTGCGTATTTCAGCCAATGCTGTGTTTAAGTCAGAGGTAATCCATGTAGGTTCAAAAAATCCTGCATAAAATTCGACACGATCTGAAGGAATAAGCAGACGAATTGGACATTCTTCATCGACTAAACGCCAAGGAATGATTGGAGTTTCTTGGTCTATAAATGGTGTGACATTACGAATATCGATAACAATTGCTGCAATGCATTCTTCAGGTGCGGGAATGAGGGAGAATTCGTCTGTCTTACGGCGCATATATTCAAGATCTTCCCACTGAAATGCATAACCTGCTTTATGAAATTCAATAATACCGATGATATGCCGATCACGTGATAAATGTACGTGGCATGTATGAGTCATATCAGTATTAAGGTCAAGTGAAATGGGGGTAAGCGTGTATGCCATACAATGAGAGTATTTTAAAAATTGGTGCCCATTATATCTTATTTATACATGCTCAGAAAATACCACATCTGTTTTAGCCTGTGTATTGGCTTAACTATTTTTAGTATTGTATTCATGCAGTTATTTTTATGTTTATTGTTACTTAAAATCAGAAAATTTCGTTTACATTGTATACTCAATCAGTCTAAAAAAGTATCTGTTTGCCAATTTTAAGATAAATAGAGCACATTTTTGTTCATAGTTATTATAATGGAACAAAAATATTTAAATTTGCAATAAAAACAAGAGGTATAAAAATGAATGAGTACTTTTCAAGTATGAGAGGCGGCGTCAATTTTAGTTACTATTGGAGCCAACTACAGCCAATTTTAGGTGCAATCGCTGTATTTATTATTTGTTGGATTTTAGCATTAGCAGTTGCCGCTGGTGTTAAAAAGGCACTTGGTGCTGCCAATATGAACAAACATTTGTCTTCTGCAACAGGACATACACCAGATTATGAAAGTTTAACGTCTAAATTTGCATTTTGGTTTATTTTAATCTTGGGTATTGTTGCTGCACTTAATATTTTAAATATTAATAGCGTAAGTGCACCATTTAGCCAAATGATTACACAAGTTCTTGTATTTATTCCAAATGTGATTTCTGCATTAGTCGTTGGTGGCATTGGCTGGATCATTGCACGTCTTGCAAAAGCAGGGTTAACCAAATTATTAGCTAAAACAGAACTTGATGAAAAGTTAAGTAATCAAGTCGGTGTACAACCGATTAGCGATAATATTTCTAATATTGTGTATTGGTTAATCTTACTTTTATTCTTACCATTGGTACTGTCGATTTTACATTTAGACGGTTTACTATCGCCAATTCAAAACATGGTGAATGATGTTGTTGGCTTTATTCCAAACATCTTCATTGCAGGTGTAATCGCATTCGTTGGTTATATTATTGCTAAAATTGTACGTGGTATTATTGAGGGTGTGGTCAGTGGTTTTGGCTTGCAAGCACAAGTTGAAAAAATTGGTTTATTCAAAAATACCAGTGTCGGCAAAGTCCTTGGTTCATTTGTATTTGCTTTAATTATTGTAACGAGTTTGATTATTTCGTTTGAAGCACTAGGTATTGAAGCGATTTCACAACCTGCAACAGCGATGTTAAATCAAATCATGTATGCAATACCAAATCTTATTGCTGCAGGTCTGATTTTAATTATTGCTTATATTGTTTCTCGTTTTGTTGCAGGTTTAGTACAAGATGTACTTTCAGGCACAGGTGTAGACGATGTTCCTGCAAAATTAGATGTACAACGTTTCATGGGTGAAACTAAAGTGTCTTCAGTGGTTGGTACACTGATTGTATTTTTCACCATGTTGTTTGCAGTATCAGAGGCATCAAACCGTTTAGGATTTGAACAAATTAGCAATTTAATTGCAATGTTTATTCAATTTGGTGCAAGCATTTTACTTGGCGCGGTGATTTTAGTCATCGGTTTTTGGTTAGCCAATGTGGTTGCCAATATTGTACAACGTGGCGAGTACAGTAGTTCTCGTTGGTTAGGTAATGTTGTCCGTATTCTTATTATGGGCCTTGTGCTTGCAATGGGATTACGTGCGATGGGTATTGCAGACTCTATTGTTAATCTTGCATTCGGTTTGACGTTAGGTGCGGTTGCTGTTGCGTTTGCTTTGGCTTTTGGTTTAGGCGGTCGCCAACCTGCAGAACGTATTCTTACGTGTTTACTTGATAAATCTAAAGTAGACAACAAAGAAGATAAAAAACCTGAAGTTGATGCAAAAAATACCAAAGAAAATACAGATGAAGTAAATCCGTATGATCCCAAAAATGAAAACCCAAATGCTTAATGATGATTAATTCATGCTGTTCTATTCGACTGTCTTTTGACAGTCGAATGGTTTTTTAAAGGAGTAAGATATGTTTGGCAGTAATAAAAAAAAGCCGGGTTATTTAGCCCCAATCGTAATTACAGGTATTACCGCTGGGGTGCTTTATAAAGCATATAAAGCGATTTTTGTTGAGAGTAATGAGATCAGTGGTTTAGAGCGAGAGCCAGAAAAGCCTTTACCTCGCACAGTTAGTCACGAACCTAAAGATGTTGATGACTTAGCCAATGATAAAGATACAGACGAACCCCTCACGTCTAAATAAGTTTTAGATGTATTCTGCGGCAGCTGCCGCAGATGACCAAGCCCATTGAAAGTTATACCCTCCCAAATGACCTGTTACATCTAATATCTCCCCAATAAAAAACAGACCATTGATATAATTACTCTGCATTGTTTTTGAAGAGACTTCTGTTGTATCTACTCCCCCGAGCGTTACTTCCGCTGTTCGATAACCTTCAGTACCTGAGGGTTTTACTTCAAACTCGTGAAGTTTTTGTGCAATAGCTTGTAAGCGTTGGTCATTGATTTGGCCTATTGCAAGTTCACTGTCTTGAGGCCAAACTAATTTTTGTAATTCTAAAACAATATTTTTTGTGGTAAGTGAGAGTAAGAGTGTTCGTAAAAGTGATTTGGCCTGTTGTTGTTTTTTTTCTTTGAAAAATTGGACTAAATCCTGACGTGGAAAGAAGTTAATATAAAAAGATTCGCCCGCATGCCAATAATTAGACAATTGCAGTGCGCTTGGGCCACTTAAACCACGGTGAGTAAAGAGCATTGCTTCGGTAAATGTGGCTTTAGAATTAGAAAGGGTAACGTCTAAAGCATTACCACTGAGTTTGGTTGCACTTTCTTTGATATAATCTGAAAATGTGAAGGGTACAAGCCCTGCACGTGTATCAAACACTTGATGTCCAAATTGCTTGGCAATGTGGTAGCCAATTCCTGACCCACCTAACGTAGGAATAGATAACCCACCTGTTGCAACAACTACAGATTCACAGCTAAAAGTACCTTGCGATGTATGGACTGTAAACTGGCCATTCGGCTGTTTTTTCACCGCGCTAATATCATGTTGGGTTCGAATAGATACCGATTGGCTTTTCTCACACTCATCTAATAACATGTTTAAAATGAGTTTGGAGCCCTTTGTTGTAAATAGTTGCCCATGTTTTCGTTCTTCATATTCAATGCCATGCTCACAGACTAGACCAATAAAGTCCCACTGTGTGTAGCGAGAGAGTGCAGATTTAACAAAGTGTGGGTTATGGCATAAATAGTGATGAGGTTCGATATCTAAATTGGTGAAATTGCATTTACCACCACCAGACATTAAGATTTTTTTACCCACTTTGTTGGCTTTTTCTAAAACCAAGACGTTACGTTTTTTTTGACCAGCCAGTGCCGCTAGCATCAGTCCAGCTGCACCTGCACCTAATACAATAACATCAAAGTGGTTGTCCATCGTCATTACGCCGTACTAAAAAAAGCAGGGCATTATACCTGATTTATACAAAGATACAGTGTTTTTAGGGCATTAAGCTGGCTTTACCTTGTAAACCACCGCTATGAATGAGCAGTATTTTGCTGTGTTTTGGAAAATAGTTTTGAGAGATCAAATCAAATACAGCATATACCATTTTTCCTGTATAAATGGGTTCTAATGGAATGTGATATGTTTGCTCAAATTTTTTGATAAAATGAATCAGTTCATCAGATATTTTAGCATAACCACCAAAATGATAATGATGATGCAAGGTCCAGTGCGATTGTGTGGTGAGCGTTTGAATGTGCTGTTGTAGAAAATTTTCTTTTAATATTGAAATACCCAAAATATGGTTTTTTGATGTTGTTGATTCAATCAAGCCTGCAATAGTTCCTCCTGTTCCAACCGCAACACAAATGAAATCATAATATTGTTTTTCAGCTGTTGTTAAAATATCTTGACACCCTTGTATGGCAAGATGGTTTGTTCCGCCTTCAGGAATAATATAACTGTTGGGGTAATGTTGCTGAAGTTGTAATAAAAATGCATCATCATGCCTTTGTTTGTAAGTGGCACGATCTATAAACTCTAATTGCATACCAAAGTGATGCGCTTGTGTGAGCGTAGTATTTAAGGGCTTATCTCTTAGTTCATCACCACGAATGATGCCTATACTCTGTAGTTGATGTTGTTGAGCACTATATGCGGTCGCTAAAATATGATTAGAATATGCTCCACCAAAGGTAATGAGTGTATCTTTTTTGAGTCGAATGGCCTCTTGTATATTGTACTTCAGTTTGAAAAACTTATTACCTGATACAAAAGGATGGATTTGATCCAAACGTTTAATGTCGAGTACACAGTGCGAATGATGCAAAATGTGCTCGATCGGTGTAGGGTTTGTCAACATAACATGGCTTATTGATGTGTATCTACGGAGGTTAACACAGACATTCCTGGGCGTAACAATGCAATATCTTTTTGATGCTGATCAATCTCAATGCGTACAGGTATACGCTGTACCACTTTGGTAAAGTTTCCTGTGGCGTTATCTGCTTTAATAACACTAAATTCTGAACCTGCAGCAGGAGAAATTTGTTCAACAACACCTGTAAATTTTTTATGACCCAAAGCATCCACGGTAAATGATGCTTTTTGACCAATTTTCATATGTTCAATTTGTGTTTCTTTAAAATTTGCAATGACCCATCTTTTCGGTGGAATTAAAAAAAGTAATTGCGTTCCTGCTGCAACATATTGCCCTAAACGAGGCGTGACTTCACCTAGTTGACCATCCATAGGTGCGGTAATAATGGCATAATTTTTCGTGATTTTCGCTTGATCAAGATTTGCTTGAGCATTTCTAATTTGTGCATCTAAGCCAATTTGAGCAACCTGTGCTGTTTTTAATGCCTCTTTTGCTACGTCAAGATTTGCTTCTGCTTGTTTTAGTAATGCAAGGTTATTTTGATTGTTCGCAGAGATAGTATCTTGTTCTGTTTTTGAAGACGCTCCACTATTCGATAATTGTTGATAACGCTTGAGTTGTTGATCAGACAAATGATATTGAGCTTTCGCTTGTTCAACTTTGGCTTGTGCTGAAACAATATCTGCATGACGTTGTTCGATGACTTGTTTTTGATTGGTAAAGTTGTTTTGACTTTGTTCTACGCTGGCTTGTGCTTGTATGACTTGTTGATCATAGCGATCAGGATTAATTTTAATGAGGGGCTGACCTTGTTTCACATGATCAAAATCACTCACCAATACATCTTGAATATAGCCGTTAATCTGTGATGAAAGCACAGTTGTTGTGCCTTTTACATAGCTATTATCTGTGTCTTGCAAAGGTGTGTTAAATGGCCCAATGCGCCATGCCCATAAAATCGCCGTGATGCCTATAACAAGCACAATGGCCATAACAATAAGCGTTGGTAGACTTGTGGAAATGGTTTTACTGGTTTCGTCTTCACTCGATGAATTTTTTTGCTCATTGTCATTTTTTTCTGTCATGGCTGAATCTCAAATGTTTTATCTATATTGTTTACTATATTTTTGCAAAATAATATGTATGAGTGTCCACAAAAATAGTAAAACTGCAATGATGCTATTGATGTTGACAACGTCATTGTATGCTCTGACCTGTGACTCACGAGCCATAACCTGAGAAAGCAATTGGCTTGCTTTGGCTTGATCTAATGTGCTGTCGGTTAAGTAAGGTTGATATAAGGCTGAATATTGATGAATTCTTTGGTAAATATTGGGGTCTGTACGATTGAGTGTTTGCTCAATATCAAGTTGATACACCTGTGCTTGGTGTTTTTGATATGTGTTGTAAAAAGATGAACCCACTAAACTGCCAAAGTTTTGTGTGGCTGAAAATAAAATAATAAAAGTGATCACATAATTGGTGCCTTGTTTGAGTGTACGCATCATACCTGTGAGCAATAATGGGCCAATAAATAATCCATTGGCAAACGCAATTAAAAATTGACTGTAAAAGAAGTTATGTGGTCTTACATCACTTGTTAAATGTGCATCAAGTCGACAGGCGACTAAAATGAGGAATGTAGCCAAAAGAAGTGGCCAAAACAAATGATCTTTTGAAAATGTGGCAGCACTAAATAAAGTGCCAAGTAAGATGCCAATAAAAATGACGCTATATAGGCCAACAAACTGATCAGGCCCAATACCCATCGTTTTTAAAAAATTAACCGCCGTAAAACTTTGTTCAGATAATAAAAAGCGTAAGAAAAAAGCACCAATCACAAAACGCAGAATAGATGCTGTGCCTAACCAATGAATTAAAATGAGTGGGTTAGAGCGATGGTATTCAAAAAAGAATCCGAGTACGATTAAACTAAAACCTGCGATTAAAACGTAAGCAAGCCATACGGAATCAAACCACCAAAGTATAGGCCCTTGCGATAAAACTGCACATAAACAAGCAAACCCCGGTGCTAAGAGTAAAAAAGTCATAAAGTCTTTTTTTTCAATAACATCTATTTTTAAACCACGCGGTAATTTAAGAGACACAACCATTGCAAAGCAACAAATGGCTAAGCCAAGTTCAAAGGTATAAAGGTTTACCCAATGGTTTGCATTGACCAAAAAAGGTGAAATGACCCATGCAAGAGGAATGCCTAATTGATTAAAACCAAAACCGACATAAAGCCCTTTTAATCGATTGGCCTTGCCAAAAGATTGCATAATATAATACATACCAAGTGAACTTAATGGTGCAGCAACAAAGCCACTAATACAGCGTATGATCAAGGCCATACGGCCATCTTGTACAAGTAAGTGCAGCAACATAACGACAATAAAACCGAGTAAGGAAACTTCGGTAAATAGTCGTAAGCCATACTGTTGTCTTGTTTTAAACAAAATTAAATTGGCGCTTACATTTGCCATGACATAGACCGCAGGAAGCCAAGCACTTTCACTCGGTGTTAGGCCATATTCACCCTGAAGCTGTGGTAAATTGGCGGTAATAAAACCATTACTCAAACTTGCTGTAAGGGCAATAAAAGTACCAATAATAAAATAGGCATAGCGTTTAAACCGTGCATGATCAAGTGCAGGCGGTGAGCCCGGAATAACAGGGCGTTCATCATCTGCCCAATTTGGTGGTTTTTCTAAGTATTTTGGCATATGTTAGCTAAGAGCAATGTTGTTGTATTACTTGTGGCTCTATTAATTGCTTAAACGAAGCCAATGTAAAGCATAAAAATATTTGAATGTGTTAATTTTTATCAAAAAATAGTACATGTTTTCATTCGTTTGAAATCTTCAAATACATGATGATTAGGTGGAAACAAATGAAAGCTAGATGTTGAGTGACAAGATGACTGCAAGTTTTACATCTTATGGCTTATATTACCGCTTTGTTTCGCATCATGGCTGATTTTTTTTAAAAAAATTAAACAAACAACTTTGAAGACTTTAAAATAAAGTGAATATTTCATCAATAGCCTTTAATACACAGCCTTTACGGCATTTACTTGTAAAATTTTTGAATTTAATGACTGTTAAGACCTTTATTAAAAATGATGTTATGCATCTTTAGGATTTGATTTTTAGGGGCTTCAACAACTTGAATTTGATATGAAATTTATTTGAAATGATGTGAGTGATTCATGTTGTAAGCATTTCAAAAAACAGATCAGCTCTTCTTTGCCTAAGATATTGCGATATATACTACATATGCATTAAGGGGGTATCTTGTGTTGCAAGCATTGCCACTTTTTTGTATTTAAGACTATGGGTTTTAATGCCAATACAAGTCTAATGATTGGAAAACACTCATCATATTTTTTCTTTAAAAATCTAAACTCAACGCAATAGCTAAATCATTCACGTGATGAAAGAAGAACTCACCATATAGTCTCAACAGTTTAAAAACCAAGCTCAATTAGTGTGTAAATAACAAAACATCTGCAAAACGTTCACTCTGTTGAATTGTATTTAAAAAGTGGTTGTGAAGTATGCTGATGGTGGTATGAAGTATGGTAAATATGAATTTACACCATGGAACTATTACGAACTAACAAAATACCAAATCAAAACAAATGAATGTGTTGAAGCATAATTGTGTGCGTTATGATTTTACAAGATATTTTTTTATGGTCGAAGTCGAGTAAATTATAAAATATAACAAAAATAATTTTTTTAGTGAATCTGTTATATTTTTTTTTACAACTTCTGTTGCTAGTTTTTCCATAAAAAAAGGTAGACAATCGCTTTAAGTCTTTAATGAGTGACTAGTCTATGAGCGAACAACATCCCTCTAAACGAAATAGTGGTAAACATGGAATCATTGATTTTTTAAAGCGTGAAAATGATACATGGTTTGTATTTTTTATCATGATCGTTTATTCGATCATTGGTATCATTATTGGCTATATTTTTATTAATTAACTCAATGCTGATTTAATAATAGCCTCTCGGTTTCATTCAGTGTAAAAGGGTTTGAAAGTAAGAGTAAACGTCGCTTGATACGATTGATGAAATACATCAATCGTATTTTGAGTAAAGAATCATTTTAAATTTCTAATTTTTAAGAATAGTGGCGATCTGTAATACTACTAAGCGAAGTACACACGAGAAAATATAAATATATTCATAGCTGTATTAAAATTTTAGTATCAATTTCAATAATAAGTATTAGCTTGCGATGAAATAACATCTTTGTGTTAAAGACTGTGTGTGTACACATCTGAAATTTTTTCGGTTAGTATCACGATTGCTTGAATAATTTCCTCGTTTATTTCAAAAGAACAATTCAGACGAATATGATGCTGTTCTTTATTCTTGTGATAAAAAAGAAAACTTGGAGCAATTCCAATATTATTTTGAATCAGTTGTTCATAAATATAACGACTACTGACTGCTTTGGGTAATGTGATCCACAGAAAATATCCTGAAGGGTAGTAATGTATGGTACAGCTCGAAGGTAGTTTATGGCTTAAGTAAGCATAATATTCATTTTTAAGAGACTTTAATGTTTTACGCAGATTTTTCAAATGTTTATCATAATCACGATGTGATAAATAATTGACCAATGCATTTTGGATCAGTGGATTGACAGAAATTGTACTCATGAGTTGTAAATGTTGAATATGTTCTGAGAATCTTCCTGCATGAACCCAACCAATACGAAAGCTTGGGCCTAATATTTTGGAAAAAGAAGAGCAATGAAGAATCATATTTTGTTGATCATAAGATTTTATGGGCAACGGTTTTTTTGTATCGTAATATAGTTCTTCATAGACATCATCTTCGATCAAATAAATTTTATGGTGATGTAAAAGCTGTGCAAGTTTCAATTTTAGTTCAGGATTTACTGTGAATCCAATTGGGTTATGGCTATTTAGCATGAGTAAACAGACTTTAATGGGATGAATATGGATTGCTTTTTCTAATGCCTCTAAATCTAACCCATGTTCAGGATGTTCAGGAATGGTAATGACTTTTAATCCTAAATTTTCAGCCGCTTGCCATGCTCCATAAAATATAGTTTCTTGTAATAGAATATAGTCACCTGTTTGAGTTACAGCTCTAAGAGACAAATTTAACGCATCTAAACCACCTGACGTTATGACAATATCAGAAGGGTCTGTTGGAATACCTTGCAAGCAGTACCGCTGGGCAATCAATGTTCGTAGTTCGTAATGACCCGGTGGTAAACTTTGCATTTGTTCGTAACCAACACGAGATTTAGCCTGTTGAGCTAAAGTGTGCATTAATTTGGGAGAGTGGAGCAATTTACTATTCGGAAAAGCACTACCTAACGGTACAATATTTTCGGATTGAATTGATTTTAAATATTTAAATACCAATGAATTAACTTCTATTTTTTCATTTAAAGTCACTTTTTTTGCAAGAGCAGTTTGCGCAGGATTTTCAGCAACAAAATAACCTCGTTTTTCTTTTGAATAAATCAATCCTTGTGCTTCTAATTCTTGATAAGCATTCATTACTGTAATTAAGCTGAACCCTGATATTTCAACTTGTTGTCTTAATGAGGGAAGTTTTTCATGTGCTTTCCACGTATTCATTTCGATCAGATGTTTTAGATTTAAGGCGAGTTTTTCTGATTTATACATGAATGATTATGCTCATATGTAAAAGGATCGTTGTTTTATATGATGGTTAAAATTTTATCAAATACACCTTCAATAAGTCATCTTTAAATTAAAATGTACAAATAATCTAGCCAGTTAAATGACTTAAATCTTATGTGAATAATGTTCATAATAGATGGTTTAATATATTTTTATCTAAATATCATCATTTTTTTCTTTACTATCTGACATAACAAACAAGGTGAATGGATTTAAAAAACAAACTTCACTGATCGTGAGGAAAGGCAATCATACGTATTCAACATCGATAAAATATAAATAATTGATTTTTAATTTAAAATTTTATGTATGGTTCAGATTGTGACATGGTACAAATATAAATAGTTGAAGTTAAAATAAAGTTTTAAGTTACCTAAATTCTGTTTAATAAATTTGATTAAGCTATTGTTTTATAATTTTTTATATAAAATAAATGCTTTCCTTTACAGTCTAGTCTAATGAATAGATCGATTTTCCTTAAAAAAACAGCGCTGATTGACTAAAAGGCTATGCGACATAATTTCAATATTTAATCAAAATACCATAAGTAAGTGATTTTAAAATAAAGGCTTAAGCAGGATTCGGGTTAAGTGAGATTTAGGTTAAATAGTCAATCGACTACAATCTGAATCATAAAACTTTATGTATTTAATTCAATGATTGTGCAAGTAATTTTGTATTTGAACTGAATTTTGATCTTTAATTGGTATTTATTTTAGCTTATTTTTGATTTGTCTTTAATTGATTCATAACTTTAAGTTATATGAAAGTTAAAAATATATCAATTTTTATATTTTAATTTAAGCGTATGCTCATCAGTATTCCATCGCTCAGACAGATCCAAATGAAAACTCAACAACACATTAATCAACAACAATACAAAAATAAAGAAATTAATTATTTAAATAGCCAAAATCATGCACAAGGTATTGAATTTGATAAAATAAAAAAGGTAATAAAAAATCATGATGTTGCTCCAACAGTACTAGATTTAGGCTGTGGAGCAGGTCATGTCAGCTACCATGTTGCTGAACTGTGCCAACATATTGTGGCCTATGACTTATCTGAAAATATGTTAGATATTGTTGAAACGACAGCGGTTGAGCGAAAAATAAAAAATATTCAAACACAGCAAGGGAGTGCAGAGCAATTACCATTTGAAGATCACAGTTTTGATATCGTGATCACGCGTTTTTCTGCACATCATTGGCAAGATGTACAACAGGCTATTCAGCAAGTGTATCGAGTACTTAAGCCTCAAGGGGTATTTATTGTTGTGGATAGTATTGGATCAAATCAACCTATTTTAGATACATTCATTCAGAGTATAGAGTTATTGCGCGATCCAAGCCATGTACGCAATTATAGTATGGCGCAATGGTTAAACTTGACAGAGTGTCATGGCTTGATGCCACTAAAAGTAGAAAAACAAGCATTAAAAATTCGCTTAGACGATTGGGTTAAGCGTATGCATACGCCTGACATGGCTATACAAGCAATACGTTATTTACAATCTATGGCTTGTCATTTGGTCGTATCGCATTTTGATATACAAGACAGCGGTGATTTTCAATTAGATGTGGGTTATATGGTATTTAAAAAACAATTTTAATTTTGACTTAATGGCATGTCTATATAAAGGGGCATAATTTTATAATAGAGTAGAATAATGACATTATTCCATGTGTTTATTTTGGCGGTAATACAGGGTTTTGCAGAACTACTTCCAGTTTCAAGTTCTGCCCATGTGATTATGGCTGAAAAATTATTGGGATTAGATCCTTCAGCACCTGACATGACTTTTTTATTGGTAATGTTACATACAGGTACGATGTTTGCCGTGATTTTATATTTTTGGAAGTCTTGGCATAACAGTTACTTTTCTTCTGTAAGTAACTTTAAAGAACATGCTAAATATATTTTAGTTGCAACAATGGTGACAGGCGTTTTAGGTTTATTACTACAAACAGTGATCAAGCATACTTTTTTTGCACATGATAATGGCTTTGAAATTGAGCAATTATTTAGCAATAGTAAACTGATTGCATGTGCATTATTTGCAGCGGGTGTAGTGATTGGGCTTTCATCTTATTTAGATCGTGGAGAAAATCAACCCATGACATTAAAGCGTGCATCGATCATTGGTGCAGTGCAGGCATTATGTCTTCCTTTTAGAGGGTTTTCTCGTTCAGGTGCAACAATTTCAACCGGTTTATTTCTAGGTATTTCTCGTGAAAAAGTAGAGCAATTTAGTTTTGCACTTGCAGTAGTACTCACACCTGTGATTATTTTAAAAGAGCTTTTTCGTTTAATGCATAGTCATGTCAGCACTCAAGGACTACATCAAATTATTTTGCCCAGTTTGCTTGGGATGGTACTGAGTTTTATTGCAGGAATGTTGGCATTAAAATGGTTGTCTTCTTGGTTAGAGCATGGGAAGTGGCATATTTTTGGCCTGTACTGTATTGGTTTTTCAGTGGTCGTATTTACTGTAGGTTAGTTTTTTTGGGTTGTTGAATTGTTTCTTGTAGATGTCTTCATTGTTTAAGGCATCTACAAAATATAAATAAATCTTAATAACTTATAAATAATTTATATTTTATGTTGTGATTCAGTAAGTCATTTTAATCTGTATGATTTTTATAAATATTTGAAATACATTGTTATATTTTAAGGCGATAATATGCCTCTGTTTAGATATTTATTAATTATATATTTTATAAGTGTATTAAGCTTATGAATTTTATTATTTTTTATTATTTTACATAAGTTAACGTTATTTTTTGTTAATGAGACTTGATACTCATTTTTATTGTTATTTTTCGCAAAGTTATGCTATTAATATGGAGAATATATGTTGTTTGAATATATTTTCAGTTTCTATAAATTATAAAGATATTCAAACAATACAAATTAAAGAGTAAAACCACGAGTTAAAAAAAAGGTGTACTTATGAATAAAGTTTATAAAGTTATTTGGAATGCGGCATTGGGCACTTGGTGTGCAGTATCTGAGCTTGGAAAGTCTAAAAAGAAATCAACACGTACGGTCGTTAGTGCAGCAGGGTCTTTGGTACTAATTACCTTATCACAAGCATCTTTTGCAGGGTTCACAGCAGGTGGCGGAACATATTGTACTGGTGCAGGGAATAATCCATACGGTGCTGTGGCTATCGGCGGTAATAGTGATGCACCTTGTGCTGTAGGTGCAGCGACAGCCATAGGTAATGCGGCAAGAGCAACTGCTGATAGTTCTACTGCAATTGGTTCAGGTGCTATAGCAACAGCAAGAGGAGCAACATCTATAGGTAATGACGCCCAAGCTTCAGCTGCGGGTGCACTTGCTGTAACAACGGGAGATGGATCGGGAAGTAGTAAAGGGAATGCGTCTGGTGTTAACTCGATTATTATTGGTACATCTGTAAATGCATCACAGCAAGAAGCAATTGCTATAGGGGCTTACTCTAGTGCAGGAGTTGCAGGAGGCGTTGCATTAGGTTCATATTCAACCACTACTACGCCAGCTGGAACAGTAGGCTATGATCCACTAACGGGAACAACATCCACCCAAACATCAACAACGTGGAGATCTAATAAAGGAGCTGTTTCTGTCGGTAATGGCACAACAACAACGCGTCAAATTACAGGTGTTGCTGCTGGTTCTGCAGATACAGATGTCACCAACGTTGCTCAACTTAAACAAGCACAAACCTATAGTACAAATACTGCCAACAGCTTGAGAAATTTAGTCGGTGGTAATGCGACAGTTGCTTCAAATGGTACGGTCAGCACCTCTGATATTGGTGGAACAGGCAAAGCCAATGTGAGTGATGCAGTGGCTTCTGTAAAAGCATCTACAGCAACTGCACAAAGTGCTGCAGATACAGCACAAGCCACTGCAAATAAGGGCTTAAATTTTAGAGCCAATACAGGGGCTGCAGACAAAGTTTCATTGGGTGAAACCGTCACACTAGCTGATGGAACTAATACCACAGCAACTTATGATGCAAGTAATAACATCTACAAATACAGTGTGGTTGATGCACCAATCTTTGCAGGTCAAGTAACAGCAAAAGGTTTAAATGCGAGCAATGCTAAAGTAACGGGCGTTGCTGCAGGCACTATTGATGGATCATCGACAGATGCAGTAAATGGTTCACAGATCAAATCGATTTCAGACAGTACTGCAAGCTTACTCGGTGGTAATGCGACAGTTGCTTCAGATGGAACAGTCATGACATCTAATATTGGTGGAACAGGCAAAGCCAATGTGAGTGATGCAGTGGCTTCTGTAAAAGCATCTACAGCAACTGCTCAAGCAACAGCAGACAAAGGCTTGAACTTTAGAGCCAATTCAGAGGCTGCAGACAAAGTTTCGTTGGGTGAAACCGTTACTTTTGCAAATGGCACTAATACCACAGCAACTTATGATGCAAGTAGTAATACTTACAAATACAGTGTAGTTGATGCACCAATCTTTGCAGGTCAAGTAACAGCAAAAGGTTTAAATGCAAGTAATGAAAAAGTCACCGGTGTGGCTTCAGGGACGATTAATTCATCATCGACAGATGCAGTGAATGGTTCACAAATCAAATCGATTTCAGACAGTACTGCAAGTTTACTCGGTGGTAATGCAACAGTTGCAGAAAATGGTACAGTCAGCACTTCTGATATTGGTGGAACAGGCAAAGCCAATGTGA
>NZ_VTDM01000023.1 GCF_015627105.1 Acinetobacter baretiae
ACTCAACCCCCAACCAATCAATTTAAAGTCAAAACCCTAAATTAATCAACTAAGCTATTGTTTATCAAGAAGTTTCTCTCAACAGCACCGCCGATGGATACGCATTATATATAATCCCCTAGCCTTTGCAACCCCTTTTTATCTCTTATCTCAATTTATTTAATCAAATGTGTGATATCTGAACAAATATGGGAGTTTTTTAAATCCTTCGACCCTTTTTATAAAGATTTATGATGTTTTTGCCCCATTTAAAAATGCATGCTATAAACTAAGGTATATTATTTATGTTATTTTGGGTTTAATGGCATGTACAATCGATCTGATAAGAAAATTAAAATATCTTTATTTACATTATCGTTATTTTTGTCATGTGCTATCCATGCAGAATCCTCTTCGCCCATTACTGATCATAAAAGTAATCCGCAGAGTCAAGCTATGGATCAGTTGAGTCTCACTGAATCAGCACAAATGCAAATCAAGCATTTTGGAAAAAAATTATCTGTAGATGCAAGTGCATCTCAACCAGATCAGGTCAAAGATCCTTTTCAATCTTTCAATCGAAAAATATATGTATTTAACGATACATTAGACCATTATATATTGCGACCTGTAGCTGTTCAGTATAAAGCTAAAGTCCCTTCAGAAGTGCGTGGCTCTTACCGCTCATTTAGAGACAACTTAGGCGAGCCTTGGAATGCAACCAATCAGTTAATACAGTGGAAACCGTTAAAAGCACTGAAGACATTTGGCCGTTTTACACTAAATACGTTAACAACTCTTGGACTTGCAGACCCAGCACAGCGTTTAAATTTAGTACACGAAGATGAAAGTCTTGGTACAACTTTAGGGTACTACCATGTGCCATCTGGACCCTATCTCATGTTGCCATTTTTAGGGCCAAGTACCTTGCGTGATGGTTTAGGCTTAGTCGTAGATAAACAAGCTCGCTTACAAAAATATATTTTTGAAGATTACGATGGTTTGTATTGGACAGATACTGCTTTAGGTGCCATTGACTTAAGAAGCTCTTTTTTAGATCTTGAAGGTGCTTTACAAGGTGATAAGTATGCTGCTTTACGCGATGCTTACTTACAGCGTAATAAGTTTGTCATTGCAGAAAAACAAGGTAATGCAAGTGCGGATGTATCTTTTGTAGATGATACCAGTTCACCTTAGTTTGACTGAGTATTCAGCCATTATTTTACATTCTTTTCAGTATCATTGGTATTTATGTATTTTATTCAGCCTTCTCGTACGGTATCTCACCTTGATTTTGTTTTAAAGGCACTACCAAGTATTACATTTATTTCTATTGAAGATCTTTCACAATGTGATCCAAATGTTGTAAAAATCGCTGATGTACATGATTTTTTACAACATCAATGGCAAGGACCAACAGTTGTTCTTGCTTTTGAACATGAAGGCTCTGCATTAGCAGAAGCTTGGCAACTTGGCGCATTGGCAGGCTGGATTTGGCACAAAATACCTAAGCACCCGCTAGAACAGTTAAATCAAATTAATGCTCAATATAAACGCAACCAAGATAGTCGAGATTTACCGACCGCTGCTCTACTCCAGAAAAAATTACTGCCTGATGCCATAAATATTCCTAATTATGCGATCAATGCTTTTTTTAAACCCTCTGCATATCTATCTGGCGATTGGTATGATTACTGGAAAATCAGTGATAAAGAGGTCATTTTTTATTTGGCCGATGTATCTGGTCATGGGGTAGCAAGTAGTTTATTAACATCATGGATGGCTGCTTTTCATGGTAGCTCCAAACGACCCCGTGAGTTAATTAAAAAATTAAATGGTATGTTAATTCAAGAAGATATTGAAAAACATATTACGATGATTTCGGGAATTTTAAATTTTGAAACGCATACCTTGCGATGGTCTAGTGCTGGACACTACCCTCCTGCTATTTTATTTAATGATGTAAATCAACCTACTGTTTTAAATACTAGTAGTTTTGCTTTAGGCTTAACAGAAGATTTAAATATTGAAGAATTTGAATGTGTTTTGTCGAAAAATTCGCGATTTATTGTCTGTTCTGATGGTGTACTTGAAGCCTTTGAAGGTGGATTAAGTGAGCAATTCAAACAATTGGTCAAACAGTTCGAATATGGTGATTTTATTGCCCCTGATCACGTTGTAGATGATATCGCAATCTTAACGATCACACGAGAAAAATAAATAAATATCAGTAAGATATATCAAATAAAATGACTTTAACATACCACCCTCTTGAGTATATTTATAGGCTGTGGGATAATTACCCAATCCTTCTCAAGAAATGGCATATATATGTCAACAGGTCATGTTGAATATGCAAGCTTAAATGGCACTCACTTTTTCAAAATTATCGGAGAAGTACGTGCGCAGTCTTGTATAAGCCTCGACAAATTATTGGGTAAGATTGAGCAACAATCTACAAATATTGTGAGTGCTGTTGTGGATCTCACACAAACAACTTTTATTGATAGCACCGTGCTTGGAATTCTAGCCAAGCTAGGCATTAAGTTAAAACAGAAACATGCGATACAAAGCGTGATGCTTTCTACAAACCCAGACATTACAACTTTGGCAAATAGTATGGGACTTGGGCAAGTTTTCTCTATTTTAACATGTAATGAAGAAACACAAGTTTGTACTAAAGTACTGCCAGATGACGATCTAACACAAAGGTCTATGCTCACTACTGTACTTAATGCGCATAAAACCTTATGCCAACTTAATCATAGTAATAAAAATGTATTTGAACCATTAGTTAAACAATTAGAAAAAGAAAAAGATGCTTTAAAATGTAATCATTAAAATTTAATTGATAGGATGCAAATATGGCACGAGTTTCTGTTGCACAAATGACATCCCAAAACGTGATTCAAGAAAATTTAGCTCGTGTCAAAGATTTAGTCTTGGCATGTCAGGCACAAGGTTCACAACTTTTGGTTTTACCTGAAAATTTTTCTTGTTTTGCGCCTGGAAAACAACGAGAAACCGCTGAGCAATTTGAATATATTCAATCATATTTAGAAAATTTAGCACATACTCATCAACTCTGGATCGTTGCGGGTACAATTCCTTGCCCATTCAGACCCAATGGAGATATTGTCCCTCACGGCAAAGTACGTACCACCAGTTTATGTATTTCCCCCGAAGGTACGATTGCACGTTACGATAAGATTCATTTATTTGATGTGATGGTCAACGATGTTATTGGCGGCTATAAAGAATCTGAGCATTTTGAAGCAGGAGACGATGTAGTTATTGCAAAAACACCTTTTGGCCATATTGGCTTAATGGTTTGTTATGATCTGCGCTTTCCTGAATTGGCATTGGCTTTACGGCAAAAAGAGGCAGATTTTTTAACTGCACCTTCTGCATTTACTTTTTCGACAGGGCGTGCACACTGGCAAACGTTACTGCAAGCTCGCGCAATCGATACACAATGTGCCGTACTAGGTGCTGCACAACAAGGTTGGCATGGAGAAACACGTCAAACTTGGGGACATGCAAGTATCGTGAATGCTTCGGGTGAGGTATTATGCCAAGTGACTGAAGCTGGAAATCATGTTGTTCATACAGATATTGATCTCACAGAACAACAATCTATACGACGCAATATGCCACTCATGCAACACCGTCGCTTATTAAAAGAATAATTTTTAGTGCTTAGCACTGTATCCATCATGACTTTTTACGATATGCTATTGATTATTAGGTCATAGTTAAATGAGGCTGATGTGAACATTGATTCTATAGAAGAAAATCAAGCTTCAGATAAATCTTTTTGGTGGGGTGAATATACCTTTGAAATAGACACCCCTAGAACTTGGCAATTTGGATCACTGATTCTACGTATTACCCGTCACGCTCAAGAATGGCGCATGGAATACCATCGTCCTGTTTTACAACATGATGATGAAATGGGGTGGCATGAAATTATAGATGATCAATTTGCACTGCCAGAACCTGTACATATTGAACGTTATATGTTCAGAAAAACACAGCCTCAATTACAACTTATGCCTAAATTGGCAGATCATTCTGTTGTCATTCACCCTATTGAACCTATTTATGTTCCTGCAGGCCAAAAAGGATTACTGTACGTCACTACTCCTCTTTGGCTTGTTGGCTTTGCTGAGGGCCAAGAAGAACCTTTGTTTGATATGCCAATTATTCAACCTAAAGAAACATGGTTTGGCCCAGACACACGTAAAGGTGAATTGTGTTATGCCACTGAAGTCAATGGTCGTACAGATTTAGATAAATTAAGACATAATTTATTTAGAGCAGTTACGCCTGTGATTTTTCAAAATACAAGTCATGAACAACTGCGTTTTGATCGTATGAATGTACCCATTGTCGCTTTACCTTTATTTTATAGTGAAAGTACCAATCGTTTATGGACGTCACATATTCGAGTTATGCATGATGCTTCAGATAAACTTCCTCGTATTAAAATAGAAAATCGCACACCTCCTCGTGCTGGTGAGGTCATGTATATTCATGCACCTCGGTCACCCGGTGGCGTGTTATTTAATATGTTTGACTCATTTTTCTAGGCCAAATCATGGATAAAACACAAATTCCCCAAGATATTATTTCAAGCATAAAAGCACTATTTACATCGTTTAGCCTAGATCGTGTAAGTGAATTATTTATTGCTGTTTTACTGTGTACGATTGGCTTTATCAGCGCTCGCTTAGTCTCGAATATGTTTATTCGTACCATTGGCCTGCGCTTTAATGCACACCAACGTATGGTTTGGCGACGAGGTATTTTTTATACTATTTTTTTATTTTTTATTATTGCAGCACTGAAAGAAGCAGGATTTAAAGTCAGTATTTTTTTAGGAGCAGCAGGAATTTTAACAGTTGCTCTTGGTTTTGCCTCACAGACCTCTGTTACCAACATTATTAGTGGCTTGTTTTTAATTGGTGAAGGTTCTTTTGAAGTGGGTGATATGGTTCAAATGTCTCTTCTTCGTGGGCAAATTATTGAAGGTGAAGTCATCTCCATTGATTTACTGTCTGTAAAATTATTAACACTAGACAACACCTATATTCGTGTACCGAATGAACAATTAATTCGAATACCCGTTTACAATATGTCTAAATACCCCATTCGACGTATTCCATTGTCTATACCTATTTCTTTTCAAGAAGATCTTGGTAAAGTACGCAAAGTACTTATTTCGACAGCATTTCACCATCCATTAATTTTAAATGATCCTAAACCACATATGGCTGTGACTGAATTTGCAGAATCATTTATCCAGCTCAACTTTTTTGTTTGGTGTCATCAAAGTCACTATGGACAAGTGAAAGATGAAATTTTAGAGCGAATTCGCAATAGTTTTATTGAACATGATATTGAAATACCCGTGCCTAAAATTAGTTTTGCACAAGATCCTTTAGCAGACCTCACGATCAAACAGTAAGCCTTTATTTTTCTTTATTCTGTGAATGTACGTACTAAATCTGCCTCTAAGCTATTTTTTAACGTAAAATAGATAAAGATTTTATTGAGGAATGTTTGTTATGCCACCATTTGTTTTAGTTGATGGGTCTTATTTTTTATTTCGGGCATATCATGCACTTCCGCCACTGACCACATCTACAGGCCTACATACCAATGCCATTCGTGGTGCAATCTCTGCCATACAAAAACTCATGCGCCGCACACAGCCCACTCACATGGCTGTTATTTTTGACACCCCAGAGCCGACCTTTCGCCATCATCTTTCACCCATTTACAAGGGCAATCGTCCAAGTATGCCTGAGGAATTAGCAGAACAAATTCCTTACTTACATGCCATTATTCGTGCATTGGGCATTCCGTTATATAGCCTGCCCGGTGCAGAAGCTGACGACATTATCGGGACACTCACTAGACATGCAGAACGTGAAAATCAACACGTATTGATTTCGACGGGTGACAAAGACATGGCTCAATTGGTTAATGAAAATGTAAAACTCGAAGACAGCTTCAAAGAGCGCGTACTTGATGTTGATGGCGTATTTGAAAAATTTGGGGTATGGCCACATCAAATTATAGATTATTTAACACTCATGGGTGATGCCTCTGATGGAATTATGGGCGTTCCTGGTGTTGGACAAAAAACAGCAGCAAAACTACTCACAGAATATGGCTGTATTGGTCGTATTTTAGAAAATGTAGAACAAATTAAAGGTCGTGTAGGTAAAAATTTAGTTGAACATGCCGATGGCATTGCTCTAGATCATCAGCTTGCAAGCATCGTCTGTGACCTCGATTTATCAATTGAATGGGATGACTTAAAATTACAATCTCAAAATAACCACGAGCTACGTAGACTATATACTGAACTTGAGTTTCGCCATCAACTTCAATCTCTAGATCATCCAAACAACCCAAACAGTAAAACGTATCAAGAACAACAACGTGTTGCAGTCAACCAAGAAAACTCTGAGCAAAACACTAAATTCGATCATGCAACACAAAGTAGTGGCGATGACATTTTAGGTGAGGCAACCTATCATACGGTACTGAGTACAGAAGCGTGGGAAAAATTATTTTCACGGATACAAACAGCCACACACTTTGCCATAGATACGGAAACAACATCACTTGATTATCGTTTGGCTGAAATGGTTGGCTTTTCAATCGCTTTTGATGCAAAAGATGCCTATTACGTCCCTTTTGGGCATGACTACGAAAATGCACCACCACAATTAAACCGTGAAACGATCTTGGCACAAATCAAACCCATGATCGAAAATGAACACATAAAAAAAATTGGTCATCATTTAAAATATGATGCACATATTTTTGCCAACCATGGCATTACACTACAAGGATGGTATTTTGATACCATGTTGGCCTCTTATGTTCTCAATTCAACAGCCACTCGGCATGGAATGGATGATGTTGCTCGTTTGTACCTGAGTCATTTAAGTACAACATTTGAACAAATTGCAGGCAAAGGAGTAAAACAAAAAACATTTAATCAAATTGAGTTAGATACAGCAGGTCACTATGCAGCAGAAGATGCACATGTTACCTATCGTTTATACGAAGTACTTAAGAACAAGTTACAGCAAGACTCAACACTTCAAAATGTATTACATCAAATAGAAATGCCCGTTGCGGCTGTTCTTACTCAAATGGAAGAGCGTGGTATTCAGCTCGACCCTGTTTTTTTAGACAAATTAAGTGTTGAATTTTCAAAAACAATTCAATCCCTCGAGGAACGTGCCATAGACATTGCAGGTGAAGCCTTTAATGTGGCATCACCCAAACAAGTTGGTGAGGTATTGTTTGATAAGTTAGGGGTAAAAGGTGGTAAAAAAACGGCCTCAGGGCAATACAGTACCAGCGAAAGTGTATTAGAAAAAATAGAACACCCTTTGGCTGAAATTATTTTGGAGCATAGAGGTCTATCTAAACTCAAAAGTACTTATACCGACCGTTTAGTTGAACAAGCTCATCACGACACTTTACGTGTACACACTAGTTATCATCAAGCAGTCACAACGACAGGAAGATTGTCATCATCTGATCCAAATTTACAAAATATTCCGATTCGTAATGAAATTGGTCGTCAAATTCGTAAAGCATTTGTCGCACCTACTGGCAAAACCATCATTGCTGCCGATTACTCACAAATTGAACTACGATTAATGGCGCACTTTTCACAAGATGATGCATTAATTGATGCATTTCGCCAAGGCCAAGACATTCACAAACGTACAGCCGCAGAAGTACTCGGTATTGCTTTAGATGAAGTCACTTCAAATCAACGGCGTCAGGCCAAAGCAGTTAACTTTGGCTTATTATATGGTATGTCTGAGTTTGGATTGACTCGCCAACTTGGATTTACACGTGAAGAATCTAGAGACTATATTAAACAATATTTTCATCGCTACCCAGGTATTTACGAATACATGCAAAAAACCAGACAAATAGCCCTTGAACAAGGCTTTGTTGAAACAGTTTTAGGGAGACGTTTATATACACCTGAAATTAATGCACGTAATGTAATGGTCAGAAAAGCAGCCGAACGAGCAGCGATTAATGCTCCTTTACAAGGGAGTGCAGCCGATCTGATTAAATTGGCGATGATTGAGGTCGAAAAACAACTACCAAAAGATCAAATTAAATTATTGCTACAAGTACACGATGAATTAATTTTTGAAGCAGATGAGGATGCAGTAGATGTACTTATTCCCGAAATTGCGCGTATCATGTCATCAGTACACCCTCTTCTTGTACCGCTTGATGTTGATGTCGGACAAGGAAAAAACTGGGATGAAGCTCACTAAATGAGAATATAATGCAACAAAATATTGCAAGATGATGCGTTCGTGTTTTGATCTGTTAATATCTTTCATGTGCCATGAAAATATAATGGCTCAGCGCAAAACTTTATCTAGATTGCATTTGTTGAGCTCCTCCATTAAACAAATGTAATAGATTGCCCTTTTACACGATAAAAGGGCATTTTTTTGTCTTAAGATATGGTTAAAATATCGATTGTAGGGGGAACACGAAAACGAAAAGGCACACCAACCATTCCTATTCCTACGGTGACATATACATCTGCATGAGCATGTCGATATAAGCCACGTTTGTGTCCTAAAGTAGACTTATTTTTCATCATGATGTCTGTAAACCATGGTATTTCGACCTGCCCACCATGCGTATGTCCTGAGAGCATAAGTGCTTTATGAGCGAGTTTAGGAACCATATCTACTGTATCGGGATTATGCGACACAATAATAAATGGTTTATCTTGGGGTAATTTTGCAATAAATTGCATGTCTGCTTTGCCCGCCCATAAATCACCGACACCTACGAGCCGAAATTTGTCGAGTTCAATCACTTTTTGTTCGATATCAATAACATTAGATTGAGACAACCCAAATTTGAGTTGCTCTAAAATAGGAGGACCTGGAAATTCTTCATCATGATTACCATTGACCGAATACACAGGTATCTCCAACTGCTTAAATGCAAGCAAATGATCTGCTAATTCATGCGTTGGCTCATATGTCCAATCTCCTGCCACTACCACAAGATCTGGACGTTCTATATTAATTTGTTGAATCAATTTCTCAATTTGTCGTTTAGACCCTGAAAACAACCCAATATGTAAATCAGCAATTAATGCGATTTTTAAGGGTTTATCAGTATGCGCTTGTTGTGTTAAATGATAATCAGTATATTTCACCACCAAGCTACGAGGCTCTATAAAGTGAGCATAGCTGAGACATAAAATCATGATCAAGATGATTGCTGTACCCCAACTTGAAAACATCCCTTCACTCCATGCATATACCACCATAAAAAATAGCGGAAAAAGCAAATAACACAAATATCCAGCTAAAAGATGTATACATGCTTTAAAAGGTTGGTGAGTTAGCGTTTTAGACTGACGATACCATGACCGAGCAATTGCCCAAATCGCCACGAAACTCAAAATAATATAAAATACTTGAAAAAATAAACTAGAATCCAACACACTTTACCTCAGATCAGGGTAAATTAAGTTTACGCTACACATACACATGACTCACTCTTTAGGCTCACTTTATAAATATGATGTATATACCGACTTTATCTAAACTTCAAAAAGCGACTGTTCGGGCCATATACACATGTAGTATTTTCATCAGTTTAAATGGATGTAGTACACTTCCTGTCATGAAAGTACAAGAAAAAGCCATATACAGTACTGATTTTGATACCACTCAAACCCAATTGTCTCAGCTTATTACACCATTAAAGAAAAGCCACGTTGGCCTTACAGGATACCATCTTTTATTTGATCCTTTAGAAGCAATTGCAGCACGATTAAATTTGATTAACAAAGCACAAAAAACCTTAGATTTACAATATTACATATGGGATAACGACAAGATTGGTGCTTTAGCATTGTATGAAATTATTCAAGCCGCTGACCGAGGAGTAAAAGTTCGTATTTTAATTGACGATAACAATGCAAAAGAAATGGAAGGTATTTTTTTAGCATTAAGCCAACATGCCAATATTGATGTTAAGTTATATAATCCTTATAAATTCAGAAATTTACGCGTACTTGACATCATGCTTGATTTAAAGCGTGTTAACAGACGTATGCACAATAAAAGCTTTGTTGTTGACCAAAGTATTGCCTTAATTGGTGGACGTAATATGAGTAACCAATATTACTACACCAGTGAAAATTACCAATTTTCAGATCTAGATGTGGTACTGGTTGGGCAAGCAGTCAACGATATTAGTCATTCTTTTGATGACTACTGGAATGACTCATATGCCTACCCCGTACAACAAATTGTTAACCCTAACCAACATAAACTGCGTTATGACAGTTTAAAAAAACAATTAACCACACATTATGAAAAAGTTAGTGTACAAAATTACTTAGATTTAGCCAATCATTCACATGCATTTGACCAATGGTTATATCATGATCTAGATTTAGACTGGGTTAAAGCCAAAGTCGTTTACGATAATCCAAGTAAAATACATAATCGTGCTCAACCACAAGATTATTTAGAAACACAACTTTCTAGCTACTTAGATAATCCAAAAGATAATTTGGATATTGTTTCAGCGTATTTTGTGCCTGAAAAAGCAGGTGTTGCATTACTGAGCCGTATGGCGCAACAAGGGGTTAAAGTAAGAGTACTCACCAACTCATTTAAAGCCAATGATGTTTGGCTCGTACATGCTTTTTATCAAAAATACAGAACGGACTTACTTAAAAATGGTGTACAGCTCTACGAGTTTTTACCGACACTCAGTGATAAAGCACTCAAAGCCTATACCAAGAATGTCTCTCGTGATACCAAAATTAGCTTAAAAACCTTAAGTCGATCTAGTTTACACGCCAAAATGATGGCTGTAGATGAACAAGTCTTTATTGGTTCTTTTAATTTAGATCCACGATCTGCAAAATTAAATGCAGAGATTGGTGTTTTACTGTATAGCAAACCCCTTGCAGAAGAGATTCATCAAACACTTTCAAAAGACATTAATAACTATAGTTACAAACTCACCCTCACTCCTGATCAAAAAATCACGTGGATTACAGATACACCACAAGGTGAAGTTCATTACCATAAAGAACCAAGCATGCAGTGGTGGCAACAAGGTGGGTTAAAAATCATTTCATTACTGCCGATAGAAGGATTAATGTAATACTTGTGTGTGTAACCGATTTAAACCATCACGCATTGCTGTTTGTACAGTTGCTGTTAAACTTTCTAAATCGTGATCTTGCACAGAAATTGAAGGAATGAGTAGTACATGTGCTGTCACTTGAGGCATGTCTAAAACTTTTTGTACATGCGCTGCCATAGTGACATTACCATAATAAGGTGCCACCTGATCTAATTTTCCATCTTGGTTCACATAACAAATTAAAGCCACTTGCACAGGCTTTTGCGCAGCAATAGCAGCACCCAAAATACGACCATGTATACGTTGAATTTTTGTACCATCTGAGGTTGTTGCTTCAGGAAAAAATAAAACAGGCGTGTCTTGTTTTAAAAATGTACTAATTTGCTCACGAATCTTATTGGCATCGCCAGAACCACGTTTAATAAATAAAGTGCCCGCACTTTTGGCCAAGTGCCCAACAATCGGCCATGTTTCAATTTCAGCTTTGGCCAGAAAAAAAACGCGCGCACTCGACCCAAGTACCAAAATATCTAACCAAGACACATGATTACTTGCCCATAAAGCCGTAGCGTGTCGATCAATGTGCCCATGTACCTGTACTTTCACATTAAATACATCACACATTTTTCGACAAAACCATTGAATATATTTGGTATTTTCAGGCGTATTTGGAGATTTGTATAATTGATTTTTATAAACAACGAAAAAACCTTCTCCGATCACTGTCACACCATGACTCATTTTTTTACCATAGTGCAAAATACGCGTTGCTTTTCGTTGTCCAGCGTTAAGTAAGTTCTGTATTTTATTTATCATAATCAAAGTACAACACAAAAATATAATAAGGGTTGTGCTACACCACCATTCAAACAATCGAATAAAACAATTATATTTTTCAATTTTATTTAATTGTCCAATTCTAATAAAATTAGTTTATTAAAGGTAGGAGCAAAAGTTATGAATACTGTAAATCATGCAACAGAAAAAATGAAGTCACAAAATGCATTGTACCAATTAAAAATAATTGTGGGCTGTTCTATTTTATATATCGGTTCATTTTTATTGGTGTGCAAAGTATTTTCAACAATTTTATAAGTGTATTGTCTACCACCTAGTGCTACACTTTTTATATTCGATAAATTTTAGCTTAGGCAGGTAAACCAATCAGTGGAATATTTTGATCGGCATGAAGGCGGTGAGCGAGCAATACTCGTTCATGTTAACGTACAAATATTACAAGACCTTGACGCAGAAGAATTTCAGCTTCTTGCACAATCTGCAGGTGCAGATATTTTAGAACAAATTACGGCCCAGCGACAAAAGCCAGACCCCAAATTGTTTATTGGATCAGGAAAAGCAGAAGAGATTGCACAGTCTGTACAATCTCTTGAAGCCGACTTAGTTATCTTTGATCACGCCCTCTCACCTGCACAAGAGCGAAATCTTGAAAAAGTCTTTCAATGCCGTGTTATCGACCGTACAGGTCTTATTTTAGATATTTTTGCCCAACGTGCCAGAACGCACGAAGGTAAATTACAAGTTGAACTTGCACAACTTGAACACCTCTCTACCCGACTTGTTCGAGGTTGGACGCATTTAGAACGACAAAAAGGGGGGATTGGCTTACGTGGCCCAGGTGAATCACAACTAGAAACTGACCGTCGACTGCTTCGTGTTCGCATGGGACAACTCAAAGACAAACTCGACAAAGTACGCCAAACTCGTGTACAGGGTCGTGCCGCTCGCCAAAAAGCAGCCATTCCTACCGTATCCATTGTGGGATATACCAACGCAGGTAAATCAACACTATTTAATATTTTAGCTGAAAGTGATGTATATGCAGCTGACCAACTTTTTGCCACTTTAGACCCCACATTACGGCGTTTAACATGGGATGGGATTGGTGCTTTAGTTCTTGCAGATACCGTAGGATTTGTGCGTGATCTACCCCATGCCTTGGTTGATTCATTTAAAGCCACACTCGAAGAGACCCTCGAAGCCACCTTACTTCTTCATGTGATTGACAGCAGTAGTCCTGAAATGATGGAACAAATAGATGCTGTTGAAAAAGTTCTCAAAGAAATTGGTGCAGACATTCACACTTTACGGGTCTATAACAAAATTGATCGCAGCGGAGAAGACGCCAAAATTATTTATGCCAAGCCTGATGTTCCTGAACGTGTTTATGTATCAGCACACAGTAAACAAGGTTTAGATTTACTTAAACAAGCCGTACAAGAATCTTTACTCGGACATAGGCAGTCATTCCAACTGACCATTAAGCCACAACATGGTAAGCTCAAAACACAACTGTATGACTTAAATGTTATACAACACGAGCAATATGATGACTTAGGAAATCTAATTTTAGACATTGTTATTGCACCTCAAAAACTTGAAGAGATCATCAAAAAATTACATTTATCTATTCATGAAATTTTAGGTGAACAAGCACAACAATTTTCACGCCCATTAGAAGCATTCGAAAAAGAAACATCTTAGCGTATAAAGAGTACATCATTCATGCAAAAAATGAGCACCATTGATTGGCCAGCGTGGATTATCAATATTTCACTGATTGTGCTATTTCGTGAAGTTGCAGTTTGGCTCATGACTCAACTTCATCACCCAGAACTTGGCAATCTACTTGGTCTTGTTAGCCTTTTGGGGTGTATGGCACTTTGGCGGACATTTAAACGTTCACCATTACGAGTGGTCGATACCAATAATAAATTAATGAAAGAAAGCGCTTTTGCTTTTTTACCGATTTGTGCAGGTGCTTTAATTACACTCATGCATATGGGAAAGCAAACTTTGGTATTTCTATTGATTTTGTTTGTGAGTACCCTTGTTCCTTTATGGGTTTACGCTCGTATTTCTAAACGATTTTTATAAATATTAAAAGGAATATACGTGATTATTTATAGTTTTGCGCTGACGCTGATCGCTTACATTCTCGCAAAAGGCCTCAACACTTATCTGCCACGCATTCCTGTTATTGTGACAAGCATGTGCTTAGTCGTGGCGTTTTTGTATCTACTCGGTGTACCTTATGAACAGTATGCTATCAGTACACAAAATATTTTTAATCACTTACTTGGTTACGCCACCGTTGCGCTTGCCATTCCTTTAGCAACTATGCGTTATGATGACTTATCACTCAAACCATTAGTGGGCATTTTGAGTTTTGCAAGTTTGAGTGCCGTTAGCTTACCCATGCTTTTGGCATACTTATTTCATTTATCTGAACCGACTATTTTAGCATTTGCCACACGAGCTGTGACCACACCTATTGCTTTAAATATTGCCACACTCATTGGCTCTCCTGTATCTATGGTCAGCTTGATTGTGATTTTATCAGGGTTAATCGGTGGTGGTTTTGCATCATTGGTTTTAAAAAATATACATGATGAACGTGCAATTGGTTTAGCCCTAGGCCTTGCTGCACATGCCATTGGCACTGTTCAAGCATGGCAACGTAGTCCTGTTGCAGGACGATATGCAGCTTTTGGCATGGCTGTTAATGGCGTATTTACTGCCATTTGGTTACCACTTGCATTTTCATTGATTCACGGTTAAACCGTATGATTAATCGGATTTTTGACTGAAAAAACCTGCCCATCTTCTAACCGTTGTGCAATTAACGTATTTCCCCATACACAGCCACCATCCACATTAGACATGTGTGGTTGATGTGTTTGCCCCTCTAATGCCGCCCAATGGCCAAAAAATATCTGCTGTGGGCATTGATCTGTTCTTGCATAATTAAACCATGGCATAAAGCCCTCAGGCATGGTTTCCGATAAACTTTCCTTAAAACCAAATTCAAGCGTACCATCGTGTGCAATCAAGCGCATACGTGTTAAATAATTAATAATCACTCGAAAGCGATCTTCAGCCACTAAATCATTTGACCACAAACTTGGTTTTTTACGATACATTTGTGCCAAAAAACGATCGACAACTTGCCAATCTTGGCTTTGTAAAATACGTTCTACCTCATGTGCATAAGCTTTTGTTTGTGCGATTGACCAAATATGGGGAACCCCTGCATGGGTCATGATCGTAGATGCATTAAGTTGTAAAAATAAAGGTTGCTGACGTAACCAATCGATCAACTCAAAGGCATCATCTGCAGATAAAATATCATCAATACGATCTTTTTTATTAATTTTTTTAAAGCCACGGGCACAAGCCAATAAAGTTAAATCATGATTTCCAAGTACAGTTGCCGCACAGCCTTGTATGCTCATATTTTTAATCAAACGCAGTGCAGACAAAGAGTCTTCACCACGTGCTACTAAATCACCTGTAAACCACAAAAAGTCCTGTGATGGATCAAATGCAATTTCATCAAGCAACAATAACAATGCTTGGTAGCAACCTTGCACATCACCAATCACATAATTAGACCCAGTCATTGTACTAAGACTCAAGCATTTGATCTGAAAGTGCAACAAATTGAGCCAGTGACAATGTTTCAGGTCGAGCCATTGGGTTAATTCCTGTCATTTCGAATGCATCTTCAGACAACATACCTTTTAAACTATTACGCAATGTTTTACGACGTTGCGTAAATACATGTGCCACCAATCGTGCCAACGCTTTTTCATTTTTTGCAACAATGGGCTTTATATCATGCGGAACTAATCGAAACACCGCACTGGTCACTTTAGGTGGAGGATTAAATGAACCAGGGGGTACTTCAAATAAAAAACTGGCTTTACTGTAATATTGAATCATCACCGACAAACGGCCATACTCTTTGGTATTTGGCTCAGCCGTAATTCGATCGACCACTTCTTTTTGCAACATAAAGTGCATGTCTTTAATATTTCCACCAAAAGTTAACAAATGGAAAAGTAAAGGTGTTGAAATATTGTATGGTAAATTACCCACTATACGTAAAGGTTTTTCTGGTTGAAACAGCGTTGAAAAATCGTACTTCAATGCATCAGCTTCAATGATTGTTAAACGCTCAGGATACGGCACACGTGCAGGTAAGCCCATCGCCAAATCTCGATCTAGTTCGATCACCGTCAAGGCATCACATTCACCAATCAAAGGCGATGTTAATGCTGCCAAACCGGGACCAATTTCAACCACATTTTCACCTGCACGAGGATGAACTGCCCGCACAATCTTTGTAATTACACGTTGATCGTGTAAAAAGTTTTGTCCAAAGCGTTTTCGTGCCTGATGCCCTTCTTCTTTTGGGTTCAAGGCATTAATCTGATACATATATAAATTCCAACAAATTATTTATCATGTGCCAACTGTAATGCCAACATTACAGCCACATGTAAACTAGAAGCTTTGGCTTGACCTGTACCTGCTAAACTCAACGCTGTGCCATGATCAACAGAAGTACGAATAAACGGTAAGCCCAACGTAATATTAACAGCTTCACCAAAGCCTTGAGATTTTAACACAGGTAAGCCTTGATCATGATACATTGCCAACACAGCATCGGCATCTTTTAAATAATCGTGCCTAAACAGCGTGTCTGCTGGTAAAGCCAAGCTGATGTTTTCACCGCGCTGACGATATTGCATCAGCACAGGATTAATCACATCAATTTCTTCATGACCCAAATATCCACCTTCGCCTGCATGTGGATTTAAACCACACACCAAAATTCTTGGTTGAATAATTTTAAATTTCTTTTTTAAATCATCGATTAAAATATCAATCACTTGTATCAAACGTTGTTCAGTAATATTTTCAGCTACCGCTTTTAAAGGTAAATGGGTTGTTACTAAAGCAACTCTCAAATTTGCTGTCGCCAACATCATCACGACTTGTGCCACTCCAGCCATCTCTTGATAAAATTCTGTATGACCACTAAACGCAATTCCAGCATCATTGATAACTGATTTTTGTACAGGCGCAGTGGCTATACCAACACTTTTACCAGATAATGCATATTGTGCTGAACGTCGTAATTGTTCGACCACATAGTTAGCATTCTTTACATTAAGCTGTCCGGCTTCCACTACTTCAGCCAATGGTACCGATTCAACATAAAGTTGATGTGGCTGAGCAGGTTCAGACTGTCCCACATACTCAATACATTCTACATTTAAACTCAATTGCTCTGCACGAGCTTGCATCAAGTTTATATCCGCTAAAACAACAATAGGACGATCGTAAACTTGCTCTGCAAGAGACAAACAAATATCAGGTCCAATACCAGCAGGTTCGCCACTGGTCACATAAAGTGGTTTCATAGGTTTTCCTGTATGTTTTACGTGATAAAGAGAAAGTTTAACAATTATACGCCAAGACCACATTCACACGATTGATTATTTTAAAATCACGCTAAAAAATGACACTAAATTACTTTTCATTGTGTATTGATTAAGCTAGAATGTGCGCTCAATTTTATATTGACGTTGTGATGTCGAATGATTTTTTCATAGATATCCAACTTTTTTATTGTTTGAGCACGTTTGTGTTCAAACCAACTATAATAGGTAATGTAGTAGATGAAAACTCTCAGCGCAAAGCCAGCTGAGGTTCAACACGACTGGTTCGTTGTTGATGCTTCTGGCAAAACTCTTGGTCGTTTAGCGACTGAAATCGCTCGCCGTTTACGTGGTAAGCACAAAACATCTTTCACACCTCACGTTGATACTGGCGATTACATCGTTGTTATTAATGCAGAGCAAGTTCAAGTAACTGGTAAAAAAGCCTTGAACAAAAAATACTATCGCCACACTGAATTCCCAGGCGGTTTAAAAGAAACTAACTTTGAAAAGTTAGTTGCACATAAACCAGAAGAAATCTTCCAACGCGCTGTAAAAGGCATGTTGCCAAAAGGCCCTCTTGGTTATGCAATGATCAAGAAGATGAAAGTGTACGCTGGCAGCGAGCATCCTCATACTGCTCAACAGCCACAAGTTTTAGACGTCTAAGGGATACTGCACATGGCTACTAATTATGGTACAGGTCGCCGTAAGACCGCAACTGCACGTGTTTTCTTGTCTGCTGGTACAGGAAACATCAAAATTAACAATCGCTCTTTAGAGCAATACTTCGGTCGTGAAACTGCACGTATGGTTGTTCGTCAACCATTAGAGCTTCTTGACGTTGTAACTAAATATGACCTTTACATCACTGTTAAAGGTGGTGGTATTGGTGGTCAAGCTGGCGCAATCCGTCACGGTATTACTCGTGCGCTAATTGCATCTGACGAAACATTAAAGTCTTCGCTTCGTCAAGCTGGTTTCGTTA
The DNA here is from genome assembly GCF_015627105.1 of Acinetobacter baretiae. Classification (GTDB taxonomy): domain Bacteria; phylum Pseudomonadota; class Gammaproteobacteria; order Pseudomonadales; family Moraxellaceae; genus Acinetobacter; species Acinetobacter baretiae. Next base: position 18,412 of record NZ_VTDM01000023.1, read on the forward strand.
CTCGTGATGCTCGTGAAGTTGAACGTAAGAAACTTGGTTTACGTAAAGCACGTAAACGTCCTCAATTCTCTAAACGTTAATCCGTTTACAGAAGTTGGACAAAAAACCTCGGATTTTCCGAGGTTTTTTTATTTATCCTCTACAATTGATTGCTGCAATAACCACTCTACATGGTCTAAACCACTCACATTTTGTAAATGAATATGCAAAGGCTGTTTTGCATTGTTTCCATTAAAAATTAGTTTCGATGCACCTAAAATAGCAATATTCTGGTAATAGATATCGTGCCAATGGGCTTTTGTATCACCTATTTTATTTTCATACATGGTATCTTGTACCAAAGCATGCTTTACATGCTGTAAAGTCACATGCTGATATAAAATGTGTGAAACCTCACCTGCTGTAACTGCATTACTTTTTATTCTTAAACCATTTTCAGCATCATGAATATATAACCAATCAACATCGATGGCATAAACACCTGCTTGTGTTTCACTCCCAATAGACAACCCATGCCCTGCAGCAAAATTATTATCAATGATAGAAATATGGTGTGATGGCCCTGTGTGTATATTGGCTTTAATCGCAATATGGTCATCGCCTGTAGAAATATGGCTGTGTGTAATGGTGACATTTTCTGACGAGTTAATATCTATACCATCAGTATTTCGAGCATCACTTGGATTATCTAGGTGCAAATCCCACACCGTTAAGCCATTGCTTTGTGAAAAAACCAATCCAAAATGTGGTGCATTTTTAATACATAGCTGATAAAACGTCATATTTTGGCTATGATTAATTTGAATTAAACGTGGTGCATTATATTTGGCATGTAAATGTTGTGCCTGTTTTGCCAATTGCCACCAACTCCAAGGTTGATCTTGTAACGTTTCACCCCCTTGTCCATCAATTTCACCTTTCCCATAAATACCACCATTTAAAGCATGTTCAAACGTAATTAATGGCAAACAACCATTTCCATCACCATTCAACACACCACAACGATGCCCCCCGCGATCAAAAATTGCACTTTTATTTATTGCTCGAAGTATTACATTTTCATCAATTTTTATACTTATACCCGTTGGAATGTTTAACGGGCCTGTTAAAAAGACCTTATTTTGTGCTGTTTGTTTCAACTCTACTGCTTGTCCAAATGTACAATGCATTAGTGCAGATTGAATATCTGATGTACGATCATCATCACCATTGGCAAACAAAGTACGGCAGATCATGGGTTGTTTGGGCTCAGTGACTTGGCGAGTATCTTGAGCAAAACTCAGTATACAAACACAACATGAAAAAAAACCTACAAAAAATTGCACCAAAGAAGTGAACATATTTTATGTCAAACACATCATCGAAATATCATAGTTAAACATGCCCATATCATTTCTCCCTTAAAATAACACATCGAACCCTATAAATCATGACATTGATCAATAAAAGAAATGGCTTAAATCGTGCTTTTAAAACCTATTTTTAGTATGCTAATCGATTGACGTAACCACATAGTACTTGTATGGCACTCGACATTTCAGACAATCAAAGTATGACTTTATTGAGTCACTCAGATGATTTTAGATCGCACTGGGTTCGATTTATGCTTGCTGAAAAAGAAATCAAACATCAACTGATTTTAACGGACTATGACGATGAGGATCTAATTTCACTGAGCCCATATCAAAACTTACCCGTACTGCTAGATCAAGGTGTTAAATTATTTAATACTGCAATTATTGCCGAATACTTAGATGATCGATATCGTCAAAATAAATTATTTACAGATAATCCAATTCAACGAGCAGAACAACGACAATACATTTGGCGTTTTGAAAAAGATTGGTTCCAATTGGCAGACCATATGCTACGCCATGCCGATAGCTTAGACTTAAATAAGAAGAAATTGGCACAAAAAAAACTCCAAGATACCCTTATCTCTCTTACCCCTTTGTTTCAACATTTTCCATTTTTTATGTCAGATCATTTCTCTGTACTTGATTGCATGATCGCACCAATGCTGTTACGTTTAGAAAGCATGGGAGTTTTACTCCCAACCACACAATGCCGTGCTATTTTTTTGTACCAACAACGTTTATTTAATCGTACAAGCTTTGTCAAAGCAATGACAACACAAGAAAAAAATCGGTATAGTAAACACCTTGTAAAACGCTAGAGTAAACTCATGTCTGACCAAGAAACCCTTTTCACGCCTACACGACCTTACCTTGCACGTGGTATTTATGAGTGGATCTGTGATAACCAGCTTACCCCTTACTTATTGGTAGATGCGACTCAACCCAATACAGACGTACCACTACAATTTGTTAAAGATGGGCAAATTGTACTAAATACTGCGCCACATGCTGTTCATCAACTCAATATGAGTAATGATGCAATCACATTTTCTGCAAGATTTGGTGGAGTTTCTAAAAATATTTATATTCCACTTGTTGCTTTGATTGGTATTTATGCCAAAGAAAATGGACAAGGCTTATTTTTTGATCCAACCGAATATGATGGTATACAAGAGCACACACCAAAAGAAGAAACCAATGAACCTACACCTGAAATTAAAAAAAGACCAAGTTTAAAAATTGTTGAATAATCAATATTTAAAGACATAAAAAAAGCCAGTATAAATACTGGCTTTTTTTACATATGATTAATTAATCATTAAATTTGCGACGTGGGCGGTCATCGAAACGACGCTCACCGCTTGGCTTAGTTGATTTTCTATAATCAGTACGGTTACCACGATTATCATCTGAAGCACCAAAGCGAGGCTTGTCATTGAAACGACTTGGCTCACGATTTGGACGGTCTGAGTTAAACTCACGTTTTGGACGGTCTGAACCAAAGTCACGGTTCGGACGGTCTGAGTTGAACTCACGCTTTGGACGATCTGAACCAAAGTCACGGTTCGGACGGTCTGAATTAAATTCACGACGTGGACGATCTGAATTAAATTCACGCTTTGGACGATCTGAACCAGAATCACGGTTCGGACGGTCTGAATTAAATTCGCGACGTGGACGATCTGAATTAAACTCGCGCTTTGGGCGGTCTGAATTAAATTCACGATTCGGGCGATCTGAATTAAACTCACGCTTTGGACGATCTGAGTTAAATTCACGCTTTGGACGATCTGAGTTAAATTCACGCGCTGGACGATCGCCATCACGTTTGAACTTGCCTTCACCTTCGAAACGACGTCCGCCACCGAAACCACCGCCACCATTACGGCGACCACCATCACGTTTACCACCGCCATTACCACGACCGTTGCCACCGTCACGACGTGAACGTGCAGGAGGTGGAGATGGCTCTAACCCTTCAATTTCAGAAACTTTAAGGTTAGTTTCTAAGTAATCTTCTAACGCACGGATTTTGCCACGCTCACGATAAGTTGCTAATGTAACGGCTTGGCCTGTACGACCAGCACGACCTGTACGACCTACACGGTGTACATAGTCTTCATTTTTCATTGGCAAGCCAAAGTTAATCACGTGAGAAATTGTTGGAACATCTAGACCACGTGCTGCAACATCTGTTGCAACTAAAATACGTGCACGACCTTCACGAATACTACGTAAACGACGATTACGTACAGTTTGTGGCATTGCACCATGCAAAGCAACCACAGAATGACCAGCTTCTGATAATTCTTCAGCAAGCATATCTGTATCTTCTTGCGTACTTGCAAAAACTACAGCTTGGTCTAAGCTTTCATCACTTAACCAGTGTGAAAGTAATTTTTTCTTGTGTTCAAAACCATCTGTCCAATGCAACGTTTGCGTTACATCTGTATTGGTTGAATGGCCTGTTTCAATTGCAATACGCTCAGGCTTATTCATCATACGTTCAGCTAAACTGATAATACGTCCTGCAAATGTTGCAGAGAACATTAACGTTTGCTTACGGTTATTTGCAAAATCACTAATCGCTTCTAAATCTTCAGAGAAACCAAGATCAAGCATACGGTCTGCTTCATCAACAATTAAAGCATCAACTTGGTCTAGTTTGATTTGACGACGATTAACCAAGTCAAGTAAACGACCTGGTGTTGCAACAACAACTTGAGCACCTTTAAGTTGTTGAATTTGCTTACCAAAAGGCATACCACCCATCACAGCAGCGATACGAACGCCTTTCATGTGACGAACAAAACCAATCGCATCTTGGCTCACTTGTTGTGCAAGTTCACGAGTTGGACATAATACTAAAATATTTGGCTGAGTTACTGCACGCATACGATCTTTAAACGATACAAGTGCATCATTTGCAGCAAGTTGGTTTAATGTTGGCAGTAAAAATGCTGCAGTTTTACCTGAACCTGTTTGGCTAGATACAAGTAAGTCTTTACCAGCTAGTGCAGCTGGAATCGCCTGCTCTTGTACAGGCGTTGGGCTTGTAAAATTTAGCGCCTCTAATGCTTGTGTAAGAGATTCGTGTAATGAAAAATCGGCAAAAGTTTTGCTCATAGAGAGTCTCACCCAACGTGGGTGCTCCATTTAATAATGAAAAATAAACATCGGCAACAGCGGCCAGTAACATCAGCTGAAAAAATGGTAAGATTCAGCGGCGATCCGAGATACGACGATGTGGATAGTACGCACGCTTGATACGATAGCAACCTGAAGAATCGCTTTTAGCGATTGGGGCGCGAGAGTTCGTCCTCTATGGACCGACGCGCATACACAATAATAAGAAGAGAAATGTTCAGGTAATGAACGAAAATGAAGTGCGTGATCGAATTATATCAAAAAAAATTAAAATGTCACGTTATTTTTTTATTTTCAAACAAAAGGGCAATATCAACTGCCCTTATTGTTAAAATTTATACTTTATTTTACTGCATCTTTCCAAAACGGCGTCACTGCTTGCATTAGTGGTTTCAACATTTTCATAGATGTTGCAATCACTTGACCATTTTGCATTGAATCTGAGCCACCACGTGCATCAACCACAATACCACCTGCTTCTTTCACAATCAGCTCACCTGCAGCAATGTCCCAAGGTTTTAAACCTAGTTCAAAGAGGCCATCAAAACGACCTGCTGCCACATATGCTAAATCAAGTGCAGCTGAACCACCACGGCGGAATTGTGCCCCTGCTTCGGTAACAGCAAGCATAGCATCAAAATGTTGTTTTGCATAAGAGATCACTTCGCCATCACGTTTAGCGCGATAAGCATGACCTACTGAAATAAATGTGTTTTGTAAATTTTCTTTCACATTGACACGAATACGGCGTTGATTCAATACTGCACCACGGCCACGACTTGCAGAGAATAACTCATCACGCACAGGGTCATAAATCACCCCATGTTGTGTCACACCTTTATGTTGTACCGCAATTGAAATACAAAAATGAGGTAGTCCATGTACAAAGTTCAACGTGCCATCGAGTGGATCTATGACCCAACACCAATCAGCATCATGACCTTTACCTTCTTGCAAACCAAATTCTTCACCTAAGAAGCTGTGGTTTTTATAGCTTTTGCGTAATGTGTCAATGGTCAGTTGTTCAATGTAGCGATCAACACGGGTGACAGGACCTTCAATGCCTTTTTCTTCAACCTGTAGGTCTAATTTATGACGATTTTGATGTGCTTTTAAAAGCTCTTGACCAACTAATTGAGCTGCTCTTGCAGCCATGACCACCATCGGTTCCATTAAACACCCGCGCTAAGTATTGAAGATTTTGACAAAGAATAATGCATATAAGCAGGTCTATTTTAACAAATCATCCTCATTTTAGATAGGAGTTATTCTGAAATAATTTTCAGCTTACAACATAAGTTGCATGGTATTTTGCCATGCTTGCTCGACACTACGTGTAATACCTGCTGAATCTAAACCTGCCTCATGTAGCATCTGACTGTGTTCTGCATGTTCTAAAAAGCTATCTGATAATCCTAAGTGAATGATTGGTTTAACAATAGTGTCTTTAGCCATATATTCACTGACTGCACTCCCTGCTCCGCCCATAATGGCATGTTCCTCGACCGTCACAAACAAAGTCGTGACCTCACTCAATGATTGAATGATATGTTCATCTAATGGCTTAATATATCGCATATTAACGACACAAACATTCACTTCTAGACGGTCAAATATGTTTTGTGCTGCTTGCATTGCAGGTGCAACACGGCTACCAAACGCCAAAATTGTAATTTGTTCGTCACTTTTGTGATTCAGTTGCAATACAACCTCTGCACGACCAATCTCTAAACAAGTCAGCTCTTCTTCAACATGCACGCCTAGACCTGTTCCTCTTGGGTATCGCACAGCCGCTGGACCTTGATAACAATAGGCTGTGTGCAACATTTGCCGACATTCGTTTTCGTCTTTGGGTGCCATCAGTACTAGATTTGGAATTGTACGCATATATGCATAGTCATATACACCTGCATGTGTTGGGCCATCTTCGCCCACTAAACCTGCACGATCAATACCAAAGGTAACATCTAAGTTTTGTAAAGCGATGTCGTGAACCAATTGATCATACCCACGTTGTAAGAACGTTGAGTAAATCGCAACCACAGGTTTCACTCCTTCACAAGCCATGCCCGCAGCCAAAGTCAATGCATGTTGCTCTGCAATTGCCACATCAAAAAAGCGATCTGGATATATTTTTGCAAACTCAACCATGCCAGAACCTTCACACATGGCAGGCGTAATTGCTAATAAACGCGTATCTTTATGGGCTTCATCGCACAACCATTGTCCAAAAATATCAGAATATTTTGGTGGTGTTTTCGGTGTAATTAACGGCTGTGTGGTTACCGTTTGAGATACTTTTGCAATGGCATGATACTTAATAGGATCTGCTTCTGCTGCTGAAAAACCTTTGCCTTTTTTAGTATAGACATGAATCAGACGTGGCCCTTTACGTTGTTTAACCGCGTGTAAGACCCGTACCATTTGTTCAAGATTATGCCCATCAAATGGACCGTAATACTCAAAACCAATGGCTTTAAATAAGTTATCTGGCGCTTGTGTTGCTGGTTGGTGTAATCTAGAACGATACTCCCAATCGGGGTACGGCTCAATCACAGGCTCTCCATTCACATTAATATTAACAAACTGCCCTTGTTGCCAAATCCCTGCTAAATGTTTGGCAAATCCACCTGTACTACACGAGATCGACATGTCATTATCATTAAGAATGACCATGATATCCGCTTGATGAGCCACAGCATCGTTCATCGCTTCAAATGCCATGCCTGCGGTCATTGCACCATCGCCCACAACCGCAACAACATCACATGGTTTTTTTTGATAACGACGTGCCAATGCCATACCAACAGCCGCTGAAATGGCTGTTGAAGAATGACCCACTCCAAATGTATCAAAAATCGATTCATCTCGGGTTGGAAACGCAGCTAATCCACCTTTTGAACGAATACTCGTGATCTGTTCACGGCGCCCTGTGAGAATTTTATGAGGATATGCTTGATGTCCAACATCCCAAATTAAGCGATCTTTTGGTGTATTTAAACAATAATGTAGTGCAATAGTGAGCTCTACTACGCCTAAATTTGCGCCAAAATGACCACCGCTTTTCCCTGCTGCATACAAAATATATTGACGTAACTCATTTGCAATTTGCACCAGTTGTGATGTAGCAAATTGACGTAATTGTTCTGGATCATTAATCTGATCTAACAATGGCGTAACAGGACGTTGAGCCGGTATTTCTGTATACAACATATGTAGCAGAGCCTTTTGTAGCCTGGTCAATCCAAAGCTTAGGGGTAAGATTTAAACCGACAATTCTATCTGATCGGTGCTTATTTTCAATGTAATATATGCAAAGATGTATTTTAGTATGCACATTTGCGATATAGCTATACAAATTATCTAAAAAAAACCAATTTATGTTCAATCACTCATTTTTTTAACTTTAAATGGAAATAAACTATTTCGGTAGGTTTTTGTATATTTAATCTACGCAAAGCCTTTGCTTCAGCTATACTTTTTGTATTTACTCATTATAGAAGATTGTATTGTATGCCGATAAAATTTATCGCCACTTCTCGGTTGCCTACCGCTTTTGGCAACTTTGAGATTAGTGTTTTTCAAGATCCAGACACCAAAGAAGAGCATATTGCTTTATCTAAAGGACTGGTCGGTGCGCCTGCGAGCGATCAACCTGTGTTAGTCCGTATTCACTCAGAGTGTTTAACAGGTGATGCCTTTGCTTCTCTCAAATGCGACTGCGGTCCACAACTGCAAGCCACTCAAAAAATGATTCAAGAAGCTGAGCAAGGTGTGATTTTATATTTACGCCAAGAAGGTCGTGGTATTGGGCTCACCAACAAAATTCGTGCCTATGCTTTACAAGATCAAGGGCATGATACAGTAGATGCCAATCTGATGCTCAATTTACCTGCTGATGCACGTCGTTACGACATGTGTAAAATCATGTTAGATTATTTAAACATTACACAAGTTAAACTGATTACTAACAACCCATTAAAAGTACAAGCGTTGACCGATTTAGGCATTAATGTCAGTGATCGTGTTGCGCTAACAGTTGGACTTAATCCATTTAATGAATCGTATTTAAAAACCAAAGTCAGCAGAATGTCACATCTTTACAAACAAGAAGATTTTAAAGAACATCCATAAGTTAAAAAATAAATCAAGCTAAGGGATTTTATCTATATAAAATCCCTTACTTATTTTATGGTTTTATGTTTTGATAGTTGCTTCATCAACCATAACAAATAACGATGAGGTTGTTATGCAAAATCCATCACATGTAGACATCGAACGTGTCAAAGACTTCTTACTCGATCTACAGGCGCGTATTTGTACTGCACTAGAACAACAAGAAATGCAAGGTCAAGGGACAGCACAGTTCATTACAGATGATTGGACACGAGCAGAAGGTGGCGGGGGTCGGTCTCGTGTTTTACAAGATGGTCTAGTGATTGAAAAAGGTGGAGTGATGTTTTCACACATCAATATTAAAAACCTACCCGCTTCTGCAACAGCTAGACATCCAAATATTGCAGGTGCTAAAGCACAAGCCATGGGTGTTTCATTGGTAATACACCCTAAAAATCCTCATATTCCAACATCACATGCCAATATACGTTTATTTGTTGCACATCCCGAGGGACAAGATCCAATTTGGTGGTTTGGAGGCGGTTTTGATTTAACGCCATTTTATGCAGACGAACAAGATATTCAACATTGGCATCAAAATGCCTTTGATTTATGCCAGCCTTTTGGTGATCAGGTTTATGCAGAACACAAAAAATGGTGTGACGATTATTTTTATTTAAAACACCGCGATGAACAACGAGGTGTGGGCGGTTTATTTTTTGACGATTTAAATTGCTGGGATTTTGAAACCTGTTTTCAATACATGCAAGCTGTAGGAAATGGCTATTTAAATGCGATTATCCCTATTTTTGAAAAGCATCGTGAACAACCCTATACCCAAGCCCAGCGAGATTTTCAACTGTATCGACGAGGCCGTTATGTTGAATTTAATTTAGTCTATGATCGAGGAACATTGTTTGGATTACAAACAGGCGGACGTATCGAATCTATCTTAGTGAGTTTACCCAATGCCGTAAGTTGGCATTATAGACCCACATGGGATGAAGGCTCGCCAGAAGAGCGTTTAACGAGCTATTATCTAAAACCTCGTGATTGGTTGTCTAAGTCGTAATCTGCAACGTTTGTACACACCTAAATCTTACGCGCTTACATTCTGTTCATGTTTTTTAAAATGAATCGCACTTATTCATATCTATTTAATACATTTACTCTATGATGTTGTACTCAACAATTTTGAGCACCGCGTAAGCGTGTAGGACTTATATAAACTATGCTTAAACATTTTCATCAACATAAATGGCTTATCCTTACCACCATTGCTGCAAGCCTGATGTTGAGTGCGATTGGTAGTGTTTTTGCTTATAATGACGTCTTATTTGATCGCTTATCAATGACTGCCAGTGTATTTTTTGGTTTTTCTTTGTGCTTATTTTTATCTTTATTTGTCATGGAAAAAATACGCGATATTTGTAACCCTTAACTCAAATCACGCCTATTTTTGACTAAAAATGCAGGCGATTGCCTGCATTTTTAAAGCCAAAATCGATTACTGACCTTTTACGACTTCAGACTGTCCATTTTCTGTATCAATCACTTTAAACTCAATACGGCGATTTTTAAAACGACCTTCTTCTGTTTCATTATCTGCAACAGGGTTCTCTGCACCATACCCTACCGCTTGCAATCGACTTGCTGAAACACCTGTAGCGACTAAATAATCAACAACAGATTGTGCACGGCGTTGTGACAATCGTTTATTGGCTTCAGCATTACCTGTAGAATCTGTATAGCCTTCTGCAACGACATTTACACGAGGTACATTTTTAAGCAATGCAGCTGCTTGGTCTAAAATTTCCTTGTTACGAGCAGGAAGCTCTTTTGATGCAGTTGGGAAATTTATAATCTGTAAATTTAATGCATGCGCAATATCGGCAGGTTTTGCTTGCTGGCTTAATTCAGCGAGTGCTTGCTTACTGTCTTCAATACTCTTATTCACAGACTGTTCTACATTTAATGGAATAGCAGCTGTCACATCTAAATCAGGTGCAATTGCTTTTACTTCATCAATTAAACGTTTTAATGCATTTTGATCTGGTGCATTAATCACTAATTGCTGACCTTTCCACTCAAAACTTGCACGTGGAACTTTATGAATCGCGGCAAGAACGGCTTCTAATTTGTCTGATGCAGGTAACTCTGACGCATATGCTGTGTCTGTCATGACATTACAACTTGACGCTTTTTCACCAAATACTTTTTGGAATGCAGACTTAATTGTGGTTGATAGTGCGTCATTACCGACGTGTGCTGTACATGCAGGAAGCATGTCCCCTTTTCCTGAAGCCAACGTAATGTGCGCAGGCATCGTATTTTTTGCAACCTCAGAAGCAACACTTGATTGAGACGTACTCGGATTTGCTTCACTCGCAGCAGGTGCAGTCATTGAAGGTTGATCGGGTTTTTGACAAGACTTTAACCCAAAAAACACTAAAATTGCCAAAATAATTAAAGCTAAAATTGGAAAAATCTTTCTAAACACACTCACGGGCTTATCTGTTTTTTGTGCATATACATGTTGTGATTTTTCCTCGCGACCTAACATGCTACTCAAACCCAATACAGACAACAATCCTGATGCCCAAGCAGGAAACGCATTGGCTATAGTCCCAATATGTTGAGACAAATAGCCTTGGAAACCATGAACTCCAACTTCATCTTTAATCGCTTCTACACTCGGTACAATGGATTGATCAAGTAAAGAAATGACGGTTTGATCGGGTAAACTATGATGCTTTGCTAAACGGTGAACCAGTTGTTTTGTGACTGGTGCATCATCTGCAAACAATGCAGATAATGCATTGCTTTTATCTGCTAAAATTGCGTCCACTCTTTCGGGAAAATTATGCAATAGTGATAAAAAAACAGGATAAAACTGTGCTAACAAGGAGGATTTTTTATCTGCATCAACTTCTAATTGCTGATTACTCACCACCTGCGGTGTAACCTTCTCTTTCAGCAATTCGATCGGGTTTATTGACATTATGAACTCCAAAGTTATTATTTGGGTTGTTGTTTTCGCCTATAAATAGGACTATTTATTGCAGCTACTACTTACTTCTTATATAAAATGCTACTTATTTATACTAGCTCAGATATTCACCAAAAACCGTTTTTATCATTGTATTTTTGTTATCATATGTTTACATAAAAGCCATTCAATTCATTAAAGTACAGCGTATGAGTCACATTAAAAAATTTGCCGTGATTGGTAATCCGATTGAACAATCTCGCTCACCTGAATTACATCAAGCCTTTGCCAAAAAAGAAAATATATCTTTAACCTATGACAAAATATATGCAGAAAAATCAGAATTTAAAAGCATGGTATATGATTTTTTTACGCATCATGGCGTAGGTATGAACGTTACTGTTCCATTCAAAGAAGATGCATTTGCATTATGTGATGTACTGAGTGACCGTGCTCAAGCGGCCAAAGCTGTCAACACACTATGGTCAAAAGATGGACTGATTTATGGTGATAATACCGATGGCCAAGGATTGGTCGATGCCATTCATGCTCTCGGTTGGCCTCTAGCTCATGCAAAAATTTTAATTTTAGGCGCAGGTGGAGCCACTCGTGGTGTTGTTCTACCACTTGCACAAGCAGGGGCAACACAGATTGTCATTGCAAACCGCACATACGCAAGAGCTGCGCAATTAGTCTGTGATCTTAAAGCGCTCATTACTCCATCAACCATATTGACTGCATGCCCGATCGATCAAATATCTGGCCAATATGACCTTGTTATTAATGCAACATCGGCTTCTCTTTCAGGCGACACTTTAACACTCCCAAAAGATCTTCAGTTCAATTACGCCTATGAAATGGCATATGGCAAAGCATCGAGTTTTTTAACCCATGCCCAGCAACGTGGCATTGCTTATAGCGATGGGTTTGGTATGTTGGTGGGTCAGGCTATTGTTTCTTTTGAAATTTGGAATGGATGCAAACCTAAGCTGACTGATTTTTTAGATTTAAAATAATCCTACTTTATAGCTATAGTCTATCGATTAAGATTGATCCATAGACTATAAAAATTGCTCTAATACAGTATTTAAAAATAGGTGACCTTGTGTTGTACATGCAAGTACCTCGCGGTCGTCACGTAACAACCCTTGTTTTTGCAATTTTTTAATCTTGGCATGTAAAGGCTCTAAGGACAACCCTGTTCTTAATGTATAATTTTCGACACTAATCCCTTGATTTAAACGTAATACATTCATCATAAACTCAAAAGGCATTTCTTCCTCAGAGATGTGTTGCCAATGAATATTAGGTGCAGGAACATCAGCTAAATAATCTTTAGGTTGCCTTGTTTTTTGAAAACGATATATACCATGGTTTAAAGTAACCTTACCATGTGCGCCTGCCCCAATTGCTAAATAGTCGCCAAATTGCCAATAATTCATATTATGTCGCGATGGTGCCTCTTTACGCCATGCAGAAACTTCATACTGTACAAAGCCTTGAGACCTTAAATATACTTCTCCTTGACTTTGTATGTCTTCCAAGGTGTTTTCATGAGGTAAAATGGGTTTAGTACGAAAAAAAACTGTATTTGGCTCAATGGTCAGCTGATACCATGAAATATGTGTAGCTCCGTGCTCTACGGCCTGTTTTAAGTCAAACAGTGCTTGTTCACAACTTTGTTCAGGTAATCCATGCATTAAGTCGACATTAACACGTTGAAACCCTGCTTTTTTGGCATTTTTTATTGCATCTACAGCATTATTTGCAGAATGAATACGACCTAATTTTTGCAGATGTGTCGTATCAAAGGTTTGTACACCCAACGATAATCGGTTTATACCTGCTTTTAAATAGTCTTCAAATGGTTGGTGTTCAAGTGTACCTGGGTTTGCCTCTAAGGTAATCTCACAGTCTGAGCGAAATTCGATTTTCCTTTTAATTTGCTCAAACAACCACGTATACCCATGAGCAGAAATTAATGATGGTGTACCACCGCCAATAAAAATACTTTCAATACAGCGCTCTTGCACATACTCAAGCTGTGTATTCAAATCTTCAACTAAAGCATGTAAATACTGTTGCTCTAAATCTAAAGAGAGTGTGCCATCTGGGACAGTGTGCGAATTAAAGTCACAGTATGGACATTTTTTCACACACCAAGGCATATGAATATACAAAGACAACGGAATATTTTTTGGGTTTAATACAGTCAAAAATGTCACTCAATTACACATCAATTTTTCGGTAGTAATATTAACATGCTGTCTGATTAATTTTGATATTCGCTACAAAATAATCTTACTGCTGTTTGATCTTAAGTCAGTTAAATTGAGTTTTTTTGCTTAGATTTTGTTATATTGCCACCTGTTTAACACAAAACATTGACATCGTATTTCCGCACTTTATAAAACACAAACCATTATAGCAACATAAGAGTATTTGTATGGCACAGGTTGCGAGTTTTCGCACTGAATTCAAACAGTTATTAACACTGATGATTCCAATTTTAATGACACAATTCTCGCAAGCAGGATTAGGTTTAATCGACACGATTATGGCAGGTCAAATTTCAGCGGCCGACTTAGCTGCAATCGCCATTGGTGTAGGAATATGGATACCCATCATGTTACTTTGCGCCAGTATTGTGCTTGCAACCACCCCATTAATTGCTGAAGCGATGGGTGCGCAGAAACGTCAAAATATTTCCTACATTGTTCGACAGTCAATGTGGCTGTCTGCAGGACTTGGGATCTTTGCATTTTTTATTTTGCAACTTATGCCATTTATGCTTTCTGTGTTTAAAGTACCTGCCGATTTACAGCCTAAAGTTAGTTTGTTTTTACGTGCCATCGCGTTTGGTATGCCCGCAGTATGTATGTACACTTCATTACGTTGCTATTCTGAAGCGCTTGGATATCCTCGCCCTGTAACGGTTATTAGCCTTTTGTCTTTGATCGTGCTCATTCCACTCAATTATATTTTTATGTATGGCATAGGCCCAATCCCAGAATTGGGCAGTGCAGGTGCAGGTTTTGCCACGGCAATCCTACAATGGCTCATGTTATTTACACTGGCCATCTATATTGCGCAATCCAAAACATATCAAAGCGATCAACTGTTTACACAGTGGGATCGTTTTAATCCCATCATGGCAAAAAGAATTATGCTTCTTGGCATCCCGATTGGTCTTGCCGTTTTCTTTGAAGTGAGTGTGTTTTCGTCAGGTGCAATTATTTTAAGCACATTAGGTGATACCATTGTTGCAGCACATCAAATTGCCATCTCTGTGACCTCACAATTATTTATGATTCCAATGTCTTTATCGATTGCGCTCACGATTCGTGTAGGAACATACTATGGTGCGAAAAATTGGGATGCCATGAAAAAAGTACAACATGTCGGTTTAGTGACGGCCGCTTTTTTGTCCTGTATTACAATGCTAATTATTGCCATTTTTAAAGAACACATTACTGCACTATATACTCACGATATGCGTGTTGCTCACATCACATTATCTTTACTCTATTTTTGTATTAGTTACCAATTATTAGATGCATTACAAGTCAGTGCAGCAGGTTGTTTAAGAGGCATGCAAGATACTCGTTCTTCGATGTGGGTGACACTGCTTTCATATTGGGGTATTAGTATGCCATTAAGTATTTATTGGATTCGCTATTCTGGGCATGGCCCAGAAGCCATTTGGTTAAGTTTAAACATTGGACTACTGGTCGCTTGTGTTTTACTCTTAAGTCGCTTATATATTACCAATCAAAAAATCACCCATCAAACATCATAGCCACTATGCGCGATGATGTTTTAGTTGAGTTAAAGCGACTGAAATAGATTCAACCAACTTTTCTGCGATCTGAAATTTAGTGGCACGTGGTAATGTTTGAGCAGGCATGGCATATTGTTGTGCGAAAAAGACCACCATTGCATTGTGATCTGAAGCAAAACCAATGTCAGATCTAGATACATCATTACATGCAATCATATCTAATTTTTTCGCGATCAGTTTTTTATGAGCATAATCTTCCACATGCTGTGTTTCAGCTGCAAATCCCACCATAAATGGTCTTTTAGCATGTTCGGCAACTGTTGCAACAATATCAGGATTTTTAAGTAAATGAATGGCTAATGTGTCGCCCGATTTTTTAATTTTTTGGGTGGCCACTTCTGCCACTTTATAATCGGCAACCGCAGCTGTTGCAATAAATACATCACACCCTGCATCTATACAAGCCAAACTGTGTGTGAGCATTTCAGTGGCGGAAGTTACATTATGACGTTTAACGCCAAATGGTGTAGCCAAACTCACAGGCCCTGCAATCAGAGTTACTTCAGCACCTGCTGCATAACATGCAGTAGCCAAAGCAAAACCCATTTTTCCTGTACTATGATTTGAAATATAACGCACAGGGTCAATTGCTTCTCGAGTTGGACCTGCCGTAATTACAACACGTTGTCCGGCCAGTATCCCTACTTTTTTTGCTAAATCTCGTTGTTTTTGCTGAAAGTATGCAAACACTTGTTCAGCCAACACTTCAGGCTCAGGCATACGACCTCGCCCTACATCACCACATGCTTGTGATCCTGCATCAGGCATCATCACATGTACGCCATCAGCCGTTAAAGTTTCTAAATTACGTTGAGTAGCTTTTGCAGACCACATGTGTTGGTTCATTGCAGGAGCAATCCATACAGGTGCTTTGGTGGCAAGATATAAAGTTGACAATAAATCATCTGCCAAGCCCTGTGCAAGTTTGGCCATCACATCACAACTTGCAGGGGCAACCAGAACTAAATCAGCCCAACGTGCCAGCTCAATATGCCCCATGCCCGCTTCGGCGTCTGGATCAAGTAAAGTTGTGTGTACAGGATTTGCAGATAAGGCTTGAAATGTGAGCGGTGTAATAAATGCCTGTGCACCTGTCGTCATAACAACCCGTACATCAAACCCATAATCTTTTAAACGGCGAACTAAAATTGCGCTTTTGTACGCAGCAATACCACCTGTCACAGCCAATACAATGTTTTTACTCATATTTATATCTTGATTCAAATGACTCATCCATGACACCTTCTCTTGCACTGCACGTCACAATAGCATTAAATACAATACGACCCAAGCATATAAACCACCAAAACACATGAGTATTTACCACACGACATCTCCTATTCATTCATGGCCTGAGCAGGAACGTCCTCGAGAGCGACTCTTAAAACAAGGGCCACACAGTTTATCTGATGCAGAATTATTGGCGATCTTTTTACGTTCAGGCTCGCAACAACATTCTGCGGTCAGTCTTGCTCGTCAGCTTATTCAGCATTTTGGTGGACTCAATCCAATTTTTGATTGTAGTTTAGAACAGCTCACCGCATTTCATGGCATTGGAAGCACAAAATATGCACAAATCATGGCTGTTAAAGAGTTAGGACGGCGTTATATGGAGCAAGATTACCTATTGGCAAAAAAACCATTAAACCAATCTAAACATGTTATTGATTTTTTGCGTTATCAACTACAAGGTGAAAAACAAGAAGTCTTTGCTGTACTTTGTTTAGATGCTGAACTGTGCCAACTCGATTTTAGTGTTTTATTTTATGGCAGTTTAAATCAATGTCAGTTTTCAAGTAATCAATTTACCCGACATATTATTAAGCACCATGCATCGCAAATTATTATTTGCCACACTCATCCGTTTGGGCATGCACACCCATCCGATGCCGACTATCAGTTAACCACAGATATTCAAAAAATCTGTAGTTTGCTTGAAATACAATTGGTTGACCATTGCATTATTGCACCAACAGGTTCATTCTCATTTGCTGAACATCAACTCATATAAATGACACACAGAACGCCAATATGATCGTCCGAGATAAAAATAATATTCTTCAACTGCTCTTTTCTTGGCGAGGTACAATCCTGCCTAAGGTACTACCAGAACTGACCATTTTAATGCTTTTATCAGCCGTGATCGTTTTTTTAGTTTCTCACCAATACATTCATGCACCACAAATGCCAGCGCTCGGATTTACACTTTTTGGCATTATTTTATCTATTTTTTTAGGCTTTAGAAATAATGCCAGTTATGAACGTTGGTGGGAAGGACGTAAGCTGTGGGGAGCACTCATTGCAACTGCACGCCACATCGACCGTGACAGTCATATTCTACCCACATTAAAACGAAAACAACTTCTTCATCATTTAATGATTTTTAGCAATGTATTACGCGACCGATTACGCCAACAAACCATTGATTTAGAAAATTATTTAAAAGAAGCATCGCTTCCTATACAAGCAGTGAATGACTTAAACCAGCATATCAATGCGCCACAGTACATGTTAGGGCTCATGCAACAAGAGCTGTTTAATGCATATAAAGCAGGCGAAATTAGCGATATTTTATACACCCAACTTAACACACACGTCATCGAACTTGGCTCAGTACAAGCAGGCTGTGACCGTATTGCAGGCACCCCCATCCCTTATGCCTATGCTGTGTTGTTAAATCGAGCGGTATATAGTTTTTGCTTTTTACTTCCCTTTAGCTTCGGTTCAACACTTGGGCTGTGGACACCTATTTTAGTTGGGCTACTTGCATATATGTTTTTGGGACTAGATAAACTTGCTGCAGAGCTTGAAGAACCTTTCGGACAGCAAGATAATGATTTACCGCTTGATTCAATTGTTAGACTGGTCGAAAGAGAATTACTCACGTCACTCAATGAACCTCTTCCACCGAGTATTATATTGAATCATCATCATTTAAATTAATGAAATTTTTCCCAAACTCCAATTTGTCCGTCTTTTAATACAGGAGTTTGACCGAGTTTTGCCCACGGTAAATGATCACCATGAAAATCACTGCCAACCGACACATCAAAATGATATTCAGCAATCAGTCGGTCAATCATTTGTCGTGTAGATGCCTTTTCACTACGTGGTGGCAACTCCATCGCATCTCCTCCAAGTTGGTGAAACAGTGCAGCCAAATAACGAATATTCGTGGCAGATAAGCCATAACGTGTCGGATGCGCTAAAACGGCAATACCTTGAGCCTCATGAATTGCATCAATGGTTTGCTGAAGATCGATCCAATTTAACCCTACATAAGCTGGCTTACCTTCTTTTAAAAAACGGTCAAACGCTTGTTGTAATCGATTAACCACTCTATTTTCTAACAGTGCCTGTGCAATATGATTACGAGTAATATGGTCAGCATGACCATCAACTCGCTGTAATATTTCATCATAAAAATCATGTTTGAGTACTTTTTCTAATTTTTCACAAATTTGCTGAGCTCTTTGTGCACGTATATGCTTTTGCGTACATAATACTACCTCTAAACATTCGACATGTTGCATGTTTAACGCCACAATGTGCACGCCATAGTTTTTATGGGTACTTGGGCGTGACCATTGACTAGAAATTTCTACGCCTTGAATGATCTTTATGTCATGATCAGCTGCAGTATTTATCGCCCTTTGCACACCATCCATAGAGTCATGATCTGTCAATGCCAAGGTATGCACCCCTAAATCTACAGCCCGTTGCACAAGGGCTTCTGGGGTCAAAACACCATCAGAAATATTACTATGTGTATGTAAATCTATACCCTGCATATCTTATACTATACCACTCGCGAGATAGGATTAAACACTTTAACATGAAAGCACTTTTGGACTTTATCCCATTAATTATATTTTTTTATTTTTATAAAACAGTCGATCCAAGCAATAATCATCACCCACTCCTCGCCCTGATTGGTTCTGCAGGTGGTAAAGATAATAATAATATTTTGGTTGCAACAGCAGCACTCATTATTTCCATGGTTGTCGTTTATACCGCCTTGTTTATCTTTCAAAAATTTCGCCTTGATAAGCAACAATGGTTAATTTTATTTATGACCGTGATCTTTGGTGGCGTAACATTAATTTTAAACGATGATTTTTATATCAAGCTCAAAGCCGCTCTTCTCAATTTCTTATTTGCAGGTGCCTTTTTAGTCTCGCCACTTTTTAACAAAGAGCGTACCCCATTAATTAAGCGTATGTTTGGCCCTGTACTTGAACTTTCAGCACAAGGCTGGCGTAAACTCAATTATGCATGGGCAGGCATGTTTTTGGTGATGTGCTCTTTACATGTCTTCTTTGCATTTATATTTATGCACGGTAAATATTGGGGTGAATTCACGTCATTTGGTGATATGCTCGTTATGTTTTCATTTATTATTGGGCAATTTATTTTGCTAAGAAAGCATTTTAAATCAACAGACTAAATTAGATATTCACAAGGACTAAAAGATGGCTTTATATATTATTACCTGTACAGACCATGACAATGTATTGGCTCAACGACTTGCTGCACGACCAGATCATCTTGCGCGTTTAGAAAAATTACAAACAGCAGGACAATTGATTCTTGCAGGCCCAATGCCTAAAAACCCAGAAAACGTACAAGAAGGTTTTTATGGTAGTACCTTAATCGTTGATTTTTCTTCAAAAGAAGCACTAGATGCTTGGATCGCAGAAGAACCGTATCTTAAAGCAGGTGTTTACAGTCATGTAGATGTAAAACCATTTCTTCAAGTTTTTCCTAAAGGCTAACACTATGCGTCATATTGTATGTCGTTTTGTTGCGAGCATGCTGTTCATCCCTTCGTTGACATGGGCGGTAGAATCATCTGCACCACCAACTCAACAACCGACAACAACGATCCCAACAAACCCTAGCAGTAGTGTTACCGCAACACCCACCGTTAGAAAGGGGCCCGCTCCCCTTGTAGAGCCTAATTCACCTGCACAACTGGCTCAAAAAAAAGCAGAAGATGACCTAAAAATAAAAGCATTGGTTAAAAACCAAGAAACACGTATGCAACAGCTTGAAAAAGCCAACCTCGATGCATTGGCTCGCAATCAAGAACTACAACTTAAAAATGATAATCTTGGTGTACAAGTACAAGTCCTACAAAGTGAGCGTACGGCTCAGTTATTTATGTATGGTGCAGCCACTCTTGGCGTTGGTGTACTTTTTGGCTTTATATTAGCAGGATATATTTATAGTAAACGCCGTAGACAATGGTAAAGTAAAAAGGAATACACGTGTTTGGACAAATTGAACATGCTCAGTTAGATTGGCAATGCGTAGATGGCATCGATATTCCTTGCTCTCGCCAGTTTGGGGATGTGTACTTTTCAAAAGCCAATGGATTACTCGAAACACGACACGTTTTTCTACAGGGTAATGAACTGAATACTCGCCTAAGTGAGCTCAGCGATCACCAATACTTTTGTGTGGGTGAAACAGGTTTTGGTACAGGCTTAAACATTTTGGCACTTTGGCAATTATGGCGTGAAGTGCGCCCCCAAAACCATAGCCACTTACACGTGGTCAGTGTAGAAAAATATCCACTTTCGCACAGCGATCTCATTCGAGCACTCAATGCATGGCCTGAGCTTCAACCGCTTGCCAAACAATTGATTGCTCAATATCCTCAGCCTATTTCTGGCTGTCATCGCCTCTGTTTTCCTCAAGAACGATTTAGTCTCGATTTATGGTTAGGAGATGCCACGGATATTTTCCCTGTCATCACCAGTAATACACCGATTGATGCTTGGTTTCTCGATGGTTTTGCACCCTCATGCAATCCTGAATTATGGCAAGAAAATATTTTAAAACATATGATTCGCTTGTCTAATCAAGGTACAACATTTGCGTCATTTAGTGTTGCGGGAGTCTTAAAAAGAGGGCTGCAAGCACATGGTATTCAAATTACTCGACCTCGAGGTTTTGGACATAAACGTGAAATGCTTAAAGGTATTTGGCCTCACACAACAACCTCACAACATCATGCTCAATTCGCACAAAAAGACATTGCCATCATTGGTGCAGGTATTGCAGGCTTAACCACAGCGTGGGCATTTGCACAGCGTGGACATCACGTACGTATTTTTGAAAAAACTGCCCCCATTTGTGGTGGTTCAGGAAATCCTCTAGCGCTCATCAATCCAAAAATTTGTCCTATCGAGCAAGCCCATGAACACCTTATGGTGTCGAGTTGGCAATATGCACAAAATTACTATTCAGCATTTAAAGCATTCTCCCTCATTGCTGTTGAACAAAATGACTTAAAACACAGTGGTGAACTTCATAAAATTGCTCAAAATTATCCACACAATACTTTTACGCAATTGACCTTAGCCCATCAAAATAGCCTCTATCCAACAGCCACTTTAATGCATGCTGGAGCCGTTCGACCCCATGTACTAAAAGATGAAATACTTGCTCATCCAAATATTCAACTTTGTATCGCAGACATATGTGAAATACAAGAAAATGAACAGAGCGTTATGGTCATCGATCAACAAAAAAATCGCATTCAAGTCGACCACGTTATCTCTTGCGTTGCTACCGCCAGTCATGAACTCTTTACGGCACACCCAAAATTAAAACCGATTCGTGGTCAAGTAAGTTGGTTTAAAACGAATACTTCACCACTTAAACCACAAACAGCACTCAGTTATGGTGGTTACATGGCTCAACTTGATCCAACACAATTAATTATTGGAGCATCATTTCAACCACAGCGTACAGATACAGAGATTCTTTTAGAAGACCATGCACACAATCTAACGCTCCTAAATCAAGCGTACCCTAACTACAGCCAACATTTTCCGTCCATTAGCACATGGCAAGGACGCAGTGCAATCAGAGCACAAAGCCCTGATTATTTTCCTATAGTTGGAAAAATTAAAGAGTATACGCGTGTATATACTCTGTCTGGTTTAGGGTCTAAAGGCTTTTTATTTGCACCACTATGTGCAGAGGTTTTAGCAGCAGAAATCAATGGCGAAGTTCTTCCCATTCCAAAGAGCCTCTATAACAAACTCACAACTCAACGTTTTAACAAAAAAAAGAAGGCTAAAAAGCCATATTATCAGCATTAAAAAAAGCGCCTTAAGGCGCTTTTTTTAATGCTGTATAGGCATATTTGCTGCACGAACAGCTCGCATACCACCCATCAACACCACATACTCTCTACGACTATCATAGTTTTCTAATTTTTCTGCTGCACGTGGTGCTTTACTCCCACCGCCACAAAGTACATAGATTGGCTGATCCACAGATATATTCGTCAGACTTTGCTCATTAATATCATCAATTGGTAAATTGACTGTGCCTTGCAAATGACCTTCACGATACGACTGAACATCACGAACATCCCAAATGACTGCATCTTTTGGGAAGTCAAATGTTGTAATTTCTTGTTTACGGATCATGCTATACTCCTTTTTATAAAACAACACTTGGCAAATCAAGAAAACCCCCATAGCATCTCAGATATTTCATCCATTTGTAAAGGTATAGATATGTCATCTTTTGATATCGTTTCTGAACTCGAACTTTTTGAAGTGAACCATGCGGTACAAAACACTCAAAAAGAGATCTCTACACGTTTTGACTTTCGTGGACAAGACGTGAATATCGAGCTGAATGAAAAAAACAAAGAAATTAAAATTTCGACTGAGAGTGATTTTCAATGTGAGCAAGTATATAGCATGCTAGAAAATCACTTTTATAAACGCAAAATTGATGTACAAGCAATGGACCCACAAAAAGCAGCCGCTTCTGGTAAACACATTGTACAAGTCATTCAGCTTAAAGATGGGTTAGACTCAGACACAGCAAAGAAAGTAAATAAGGCGATTAAAGAAAGTGGCATCAAAGTTCAATCATCTATTCAAGGTGATAAGATTCGAGTCACAGACAAAAAGCGAGATACGCTACAAAATGTCATGGCCTTTTTGAAGGATCAACAATTTGGTATTCCATTACAGTTTAATAACTTTAAAGACTAACCTCTCACAGCTCCATTAAGGAGCTGTTTCTTTTAATACCTTACTTTTTAATGCCTCTACAATTTGACGTTTACGTCCATTTGCATCAACCGCAACAAAAGTAAAAATCCCCGCTGTCACTTGTTTTGCAGGTCGAGATTCATCGTGACTATCCCATACTTCAATTTGAATTTGAATAGATGTATTTCCTACTTTTAAAATTTTAGTATAGCAACTAATGACATCACCTATTTTTACAGGCACCAAAAATGACATTTGATTAATTGCAATGGTGGCACAACGCCCCTGACTAAAACGCTCTGCATGAATAGCGCCAGCTAGATCCATTTGTGAAACAATCCAGCCACCAAAAATATCACCACTCCAATTCGTATCTGCAGGCATAGCAATGGTTTGTAATGACAGCGTGCCTTCTGGTTTGCTCATTTGTGACATATAACACTCCTATGTGAATGAGACTTTTGTGATATTTTGATCAACCCACTGTTTTAATTCAGTTGCTTTGAGCGCACCGCTCACTCGTGCCAATTCAGTGGTTTTATTCATTAATACCAATGTAGGAATGCTTCGAACATGAAAAGCTTGACTTAACCTTGGATTAGTTTCTGTATTAATTTTTGCAAAAACCACCTGTTGATATTGAGATGCAACATGCGCAAAATGAGGTGCCATTGCTTTACAAGGACCACACCAGTCTGCCCACAAATCAATCACAATGGGTAAGTCACTATATTGAATAAAAGTACTAAAATTTTTCTCATTAAGCTCAATTGGTTTTTTTTGAAGCAATATAGTACGACATTGACCACATAAAGGATCATCATTCAACTGAGCGCTTTCTAATCGATTTTTAGCTGTACACGTAGGACATACAACAATCATTTTTGCTCCATGATTCAGATATTATTTATCAAACCATCATAATGCCAAAGCTTAAATGATGCTACCCAATAGACGATCATGCCAATCATTAACTCATTCAGTAAAAAATTAAAATAGAGAGCATGATCATCGCTCACATTGTTAATAATTTAGAGTAGTATAAGCTGACACAATAAATATTGGAGTATACGATGAGTGAAAATGTAGGTTTTGCAGGACAAATTGCTCCTCAACAAGTAGATCAAATTGTTGAAAAGGGCTTTAAATCAGTCATTAACAACCGCCCAGATTTTGAAGGTGGTGCAGAACAACCCACAAGCGCACAAATCGAAGAAGCATCTAGAAATGTTGGATTAGACTATGTATTTCAACCTGTCATTTCAGGACAAATTACTGAGCTTGATGTGAGAACATTTGCTAATCATTATAATGAACTCCCTAAACCGATTTTAATGTTTTGTCGTACAGGAAGTAGGGCAAATAACTTATATCAAATTGCAAAACAAATGGACTTATTAGATGACGAATAAGCAAAAGAAAGCTGCGCTATATGTATAGTGTAGCTTTCTTAAATGTAAAGAAATGCAATATCTAAAATGACTGGCAAAAAATAAGCTATATTAAGATCATTACAATATTAGCCCAAACACATAATGATTTACGATATCATCATCATTGGTGCAGGATCAGCAGGAATTAGTGCATATACTGCAGCAAAAAAACAAACAGATCACCTTTTAATTATTAACGATGGCCCTTGGGATACAACCTGTGCCCGTGTAGGATGCATGCCAAGTAAAGTGCTCATTGCAAGTGCAAACCAATACCATGATGCAAAAAACTTATCTTTAGTTGGCATAGATGCAAAAGTTACAGCAGATTTATCAGGGGTTTTACCACGTGTAAGAGAATACCGTGATCGATTTACACAGGGCATGCAAAAAACAGTAGACTCTTGGAAAGCTGAACATAAAATAAATGGCAAAGCACGTTTTATAAATTCAAATACGGTTGAGGTCAATGGTAAAAAATATCAGGCTAAAGCCTTTATTATTGCTGTTGGAAGTACTCCACGCCCAAATGATGAGTGGCAAAAAGCAGTTGGAGATCGCTTACTCACAACAGATACCCTCTTTGAATTAAAAACTTTACCAAATTCAATCGCTGTCGTGGGTAGCGGAACAATTTCAACTGAACTTGCGCTTGCTTTACATCACTTAGATGTTAAAACTACTATTTTTGCTCGTGGCAAACATATTGCGAGTGCAACAAGCCCACGCATTCAAGAGTTAGTTATTAAAGCATTACAACCTAAGCTCAATGTATTATTTGAAACATCACCCGACTCATTGACATTAAAGTTGAAGTTGATTTTACTTATCAAGATCAAAAACAAAAAATTGCTGTAGATTATGTGCTGAATGCGACCGGACGTGTATCTCATCTTGATGGGCTTGGTTTAGACCAAATTGATCCTACCTATTCCGATTTAAAACAATTACCTATTGATGAATATACTAAACAATTAGCCAAACATCCTATTTTTATTGTAGGTGATGCACACACAACACCCCCTGTACAACACGAAGCATCTTATGAAGGTAAAATTGCAGTCAAAAATGTATTTAACTTTCCAGATGTGACAGAAGGAAAAGATTTACCACCATTATCTGTTGTTTTTTCATCTCCAGAAATTGCAATTGTCGGTCAATCTTATAAACAGCTTAAAGATAAGCAAATTGACTTTGAAACAGGCTTTGCATCATATGAAAATCAAGGTCGTGCTACAGTTCTTGGCAAAAATATAGGTGGAATCGAGGTTTATATAGAAAAAGACACTCAAATATTTTTAGGTGCAGAAATTTTTGTCACTGAAGGCGAACATTTAGCGCATTTATTGGCATGGATCTTAAAACAAAAACCAACGATTCAGGATATTCTCAGTCAACCTTTTTATCACCCGACACTTGAAGAAGGTGTAAGAACAGCATTTCGCGATGCCAAATATAAACTAAAATCTAAATAAATTTTAAAATTCTACACAGCTTGGTTTTATATTAAAATGTGTGCATTTAAATCACTCTGTGTAGAAAACGCTAATGCAACTTAAAAAATTATTAACTGTTTTGGGTATGGTCAGTATTGTTGGTGGTTTAACTGCATGTACGACAATGAACACTCATAAATCATCTTCTATGCACTCTCATTCTACTACACCACAGTATTTAACAGATGCAACACCAAGACTTGGTATTATTGCAGCGTTTGGTCAAGAAGCTGATTTGCTTCTTGCATCAATGACCCATAAAAAAGAATATTTAATTCGCGGTAAAACATTTACAACAGGTGAACTTGAAAATAAACCTGTTGTTATTACTTTAAGTGGCATCAGTATGACCAATGCTGCAATGACTACACAGCTATTATCTGACCACTTTCAATTAAAAGGATTAATATTTAGTGGTATTGCTGGTAGTTTGAATCCTAATTACCATGTTGGTGATGTTGTTATTGCAAAAGGTTGGGTTGCACCCAATGAGGTTTATTTTGCCAACAATACCGACCTACCCTCAGCATGTGGTTCAGCAGGTGATATCTCATGCTTAGGCTTAGTTTTAGATCAATCTATTCCACCTTATCAACAACAGTTTTTCCGTAAAACCAATGTGATTAATTCTTCTAACTACCAAAAAATTGCTTTAACTACAAAAATTGGAGATCAAACTATTCCAGTTGCCTATGGGGAAATGAAAAGTCATTTTTCTGTTGATCAGTCTATGTGGAATATTGCCAACACTATCCAGCCCACCATTCAACTAGAAGCAATTTGTAGTGATAAAACAACTTGTTATCAGCCTAAAATTGTCATGGGGAATCATGGAGTTTCAGGTGGTGCATTTCTAGCCAATTCAAAATATCGCGATTATTTACATCAGTATATGCAAGGTGATTATGTAGATATGGAAACTGCTGCTGTTGCTCAAGTGGCTTATGCAAATGAGATACCATTTATTGCCTTCCGTAGCTTATCTGATTTAGCAGGTGCAGATCATGACCCCAATGTAGCTGCGTTTTTTGGTTCAGGTGTTGCTCAGCGTAATGCAGCAAAACTTACTTTAGGTTTTGTTAAAGAGTGGACTACTCCATAAATACATATTCGTATTAAAGAGAAATTTAAACTTCTCTTTAATACGATTTAATTTATTAATATTAGTAAAATACATAAAATTAAAATTAGTTTTATAAAATAATTCGAATCCTGCTTAAGCCTTTATTTTAAAATCATTTAATTATGGTATTTTGATCAAACACTGAAATTATATCGCATATATTTTTAGTCACTCAGAGTTATTTTTTAAGGAAATCGGTCTATTTATTATACTAAACTTCAAAGTAAGCTATTTAAAACAGTAGCTTAGCTGAATTCCTTAAACAGGATTTAGGGATAAAATAAAGGATTTTCTTTATGTATGAGAACAGTATCATGCTCTTACGAGGTGATATTGTCGTGGGTAGATGTTGTGTTTTTTTCTTTGAGTGTGGGTTATAGATGTTGTATGTACAGTAGGTGTCATTTGGATTTATAAAAATGTAAGGCTAAAAAAA
>NZ_VTDM01000024.1 GCF_015627105.1 Acinetobacter baretiae
AAAAATATAAGACAATATAAAAATGAGTTATTCAGAACATTTTAGACGAAAAGTGATAGCGAAGCTTGAGGAAGGATATTCCATACGAGCGGTCTCTGCACAATTTGAAATTGATAAAAATACAATTTTGAGTTGGAAAAAACGAATTGAAATTAAAAGAACCCGCCCACGGAAACCTTTTAAAATTGAGGATGATGCATTGCGTGCGGATGTTGAGAAATATCCAGACGATTATCAATATGAGCGTGCTGTGCACTTTTCCTGCTCAGCTGCATCTATTGGTTATGCATTAAAACGTTTAGGAATCACAGTGAAAAAAAGACCTTACGCCACCCACAAGCCAAAGAATCCCTCAGATCAGAATTTATCGAAGCTTTAGATCAGCTTAAACAAAAGCACCCCATTGTTTATCTTGATGAAAGTGGGTTTAAATCGCACGATTATAGACCTTACGGTTATTCTCTGAAAGGAACACCATGTTATGGCTCATTTAACTGGCAATTAAAGAACCAAACCAATGCCATTGGTGCATTATATCAAGGTCAACTATTTGCAGTTGGTTTATTCGACTGCAAAATTAATTCAAATGTATTTCATTTTTGGGTAGAGCAGTTTCTTATTCCCGAACTGCCCCAAAATAGTGTCATCGTGATGGATAATGCGGCCTTTCATAAGCGATCGGATATTCGGATATACAGGAGTTATTGGAACACTATGGGCATCAGATTTTATGGTTGCCTGCTTATAGTCCTGATTTGAATTCTATTGAAAAGACTTGGGCATGGATTAAGAAAAAAAGAAAAGAATGTCAAGAGGATTGTATTGATCGACTCTTTCAGATGTTTTTTCATGTCTGTATGAGTAATTAGATTGTTTGACTATATATTATGGTTATTTAAATGGGCTTCATTACTTACTGTACTCTCTTTGTGCTCTTGCCATTTATACAATCAGCATACACTTGATTAAATATACTCGGTGTTTTTCCAAGCTAAATAACTATTTTCTAAAAAAAATAGGCAAATCTAAAAAAATCTCGCTAAATATTCATAATTCAAATTTTTATGATGAATTAGAAAAGGATTACAACAACAATAGCTCTTTAATTATTCTTATTATCGTTATGTTATTCGCCACATTCTACTCATTGGTAAATACTGAAAACAAAGCAAAAGAAATGGCACAGAAAGATTTAGACTCTACAGACTTTAGAAAGGTAGAGCTCAAAAAAGAGAGTAAATCATCTGATCTATTTTTAATAAAGTGCGGCTCTAACGTATGTGCACTCATGGATAAAAACAGAAAGACGTATCTAGAAGATGCAAAAAATATCGTATTTTCTGTTCAACAAATAGATACTAAAAAGTAGTATTTAGTATGAACAATCCGAGTTGCTCATATACACAAAAAATGGAGCATGTTTAAAGCTTTTAATAAACACTCAGCCACTTATAAAGACATTAAAGACTTCCACACCAAAAGTGCCTGTGCAGTTGCTTCAACATCATGCACTCTAACTACACTTGCACCTTGTTGAACAGAAAGTAAATGCCCCGTTACACTACCCACTACACGCTCTGCCGCAATTGAACATTGTGTAATTTCACCAATAAAACGCTTACGAGATAAACCTGATAATATCGGATAACCCAATTCATGTAAGCGCCAAAGATTATTCAGTAATGTTGTATTGTGCGTAGTATTCTTCGCAAAACCAAAACCAGGGTCAATAATAATATGATCCGATTGTATACCTGCACTTTGTGCAAGTACTATTTTTTCTTTTAATTCATTTATCACCTCTGATACAACATCATCATAGCAGGCCAATTGATTCATTGTTGTTGGTTCACCACGCATGTGCATTAAGATCACAGGAATATTTAACTCAGCTGCCATCTCTAAAGCACCCGGACGAGTTAAAGCACGTACATCATTCCAAATGTGTGCCCCAGCCTCCATAGCAGCTTTCATTACTTCAGGCTCGCTGGTATCAATAGACAGCACTATATCTAAGGTTGACAGCGCTTTTACTACAGGAATAACTCGATTAATCTCATCTTCAACTGCAACAACAGATGCCCCAGGACGTGTGGATTCACCACCAATGTCAATGATAGACGCACCTTGTAATATCATATTTTTTGCGTGTTTAATTGCATATTCCACTTGATTATAATAACCACCATCACTAAATGAATCTGGTGTCACATTTAAAATACCCATAATTTGTGGCTGTGAAAGATCAAGTATTCGACCGTTACAATTTAAGATTCTATGAGGTAGGTGAGTAAGTTTCATACTGTATTCCTAGAAACGCTTTCAATGTAAATAAAAAAGAGCCACTTAAAGTGGCTCTTTTTTTAGTGTGTTGTAGGTAATGGCGGTGGTGTAGATGAATTATCTTTTACCACATCAATTACTGGATTTTCAGGAACATATACCTTAGGTGGTCTTGGATCTTGACCTGCCATAATATCTAAGACTTGATCACGATCGATTGTTTCCCAATCCATCAGGGCTTTCACCATCACGTGTGCTTTGTCTTTGTTTTGTTCCAAAATATCCCAAGCAACTTTGTACTGCTCATCTAAAATACGGCGTACCTCAGCATCAACTTGCTGTTGTGTTGCCTCAGAGATAGTACGGCTTGCAACACTACCTAAGAAAGATTGTTGGCTGTCATCTTCATATACCATGACACCCATCTTCTCAGACATACCATATTTCGTGACCATAGAGCGTGCCATTTTAGTTGCACGTTCAAAGTCATTTGATGCACCTGTTGATTGCTGATTGATAAAAATCTCTTCAGCAATACGACCACCAAACAAGATTGCTAATTCATTTAACATTTTATGTTTATAATGACTCACATTATCTTGCTCTGGCAATTGCCATGTCACACCAAGTGCCCAACCGCGTGGCATAATTGTGACTTTATGCACAGGATCTGTTCCTGGAAGAACTTCCGCAACAATAGCATGTCCTGCTTCATGGTAAGCCGTTGCTCGACGCTCTTCTTCACGAAGAACCATTGATTTACGCTCAGGCCCCATATAAATTTTGTCTTTTGCATCTTCAAAATCATGCATATCCACCGTATTTTTATTACGACGGGCAGCAAACAAAGCAGCTTCGTTCACCAAGTTAGCAAGTTCAGCACCTGAAAATCCTGGTGTACCGCGAGCCAACACTTTTAAATCAACACTTGTTACAGAAGGCAATTTCTTAAGGTGTACGCCCAAAATTTGCTCACGACCATTAATATCAGGTAAACCAACCATGACTTGACGGTCAAAACGACCCGGGCGAAGTAATGCTTTATCTAATACATCTGCACGGTTAGTTGCTGCAATAACAATAATACCTTCATTGCCTTCAAAACCATCCATTTCAACAAGCATTTGGTTTAACGTTTGCTCACGCTCATCATGACCACCTCCTGTACCTGAGCCACGATGGCGACCAACTGCATCAATTTCATCAATGAAAATGATACATGGTGCATGGCGCTTTGCTTGTTCAAACATATCACGTACACGTGATGCACCCACACCAACAAACATTTCAACGAAATCTGAACCAGAAATACTAAAGAAAGGTACTTTTGCCTCACCTGCAATGGCTTTGGCCAATAAGGTCTTACCTGTTCCTGGTGGACCGACCATCAATACACCTCGAGGAATAGAGGCACCAAGACGTTTGAATTTGGTTGGATCTTTCAAAAAGTCGACAATTTCGACAACTTCTTGTTTTGCCTCATCACAACCGGCCACATCTTTAAAATTGATTTTAATTTGGTCTTCAGCCAGCATTTTGGCTTTAGATTTACCAAAACTCATTGGGCCATTTTTACCACCTGCACCACCACCCATGTTACGCATGAAGAACATAAATAACAGAATAATCAGCAATACAGGGAAGCTTGCAATGAGTAATTGCATTAGCACACCTTGACGTTGAGGCGCTGTCCCCTCAACAATCACATTATTTTTTATTAGACCCGGCATAAGTTCAGGGTCTTGTACCGCAGGGCGGATTGTTTCAAAACCTGAACCATTCTTTTTTTCGCCAGTGATTTTCTCGCCATCAACTGTGACTTGCTTAATTTGGCCTGCATTAACCGCAGAAACAAACTCAGAATAGTTCATTTGCGATGGTTTATTGTGGTCACTGATGTTGCTGAATATTAAAATCAGCACTCCGAGTATCACCAGCCACAACACGGCGTTTTTAAAGAGATCGCTCAAAGCTTCATTCCCATATCATCAATCTAGTTTGATTTTAAGCCCAAATGACTTAAAACCTTTCACGAAAGTAAGTGATTGCACGTCACACCCTAAATTGTAACCATGCACAATTTTTGCAAGCTTAGCAAGTCACCATTTAGCCATTTTTTCTACGTTGTCCAATCAAAAATACTTCTTTTGATCTTGCACGAGATGCTTCTGGCTTAATTGTTTTCAATACCTGAAAGGTATCAACAACTTGTTTACGAAACTCATCAAATCCAGAACCTTGGAACACTTTAACGACAAACTGTCCATTAGGCCCTAATACCTTTTGTGCAAAATCTAGGGCAAGTTCACACAAATAAATTTGACGAGGTTGATCTACAGCCCGATTACCTGATGTATTGGGGGCCATATCTGAAATTACAACGTCTACTTGCCGACCATTTAAAATATTTAACAATTTTTCAAAGACTTCTTCCTCACGAAAGTCACCTTGTAAAAAAGTCACGTCTGGCAATGCATCCATTTCTAAAATATCAGATGCGATCACTAAGCCTTTTGAACCTACAAGCTTACCTGCAATTTGCGACCAACTTCCCGGGGCTGCGCCCAAGTCAACAATTGTCATACCTGGCTTAATCAGTTTGTACTTTTCTTGGATTTCTAACAGCTTATATGCTGCTCGAGCACGATAGCCCTCTTTTTGTGCTTTTTTCACAAAATGATCATCTAAATGCTCTCTCATCCACGCACGACTGCTTTTAGACAGCTTTTGGTTGGTGATGCGTGTTGCCATAATCATCTAAATTCAAAAAATAATTACTATATTGTACGCAAAAAACCACATACTTGCAGTAAAGAACTGTCAAGTGAGCATAAGTTTTTTGAATCATGTCTATCGTTTATATACACACTTTTTCATACGTCATAGCAATTTTAAGTGTTTCTCATTTAAAATTTAAAGTAGATCTAAAAAATACACCATCATATTTTTCAAAATTTAAACGAGCCACACCACTGACTTCAAGCAATCTAGCACACTTTAATCTACAAAATAAATGTCATACAACATAATGCCTTATAAATAACAACGCTTTCTTTAGTACAAAAGCAAGCAAATTTGATATACTACAACACTTATTTACAATAGGTTAAACCATGGCTTCTTTATCTATCCAAGAAATCAAACGTCTACGTCAAATCGGACACTCGCTCAACCCTGTTGTGATGATTGGTAGTCAAGGCTTGACAGAAAATGTAATTGAAGAAACATTACGTGCACTTAATGATCATGAGTTAATCAAAGTCAAAGTAGTTGGCGAAGATCGTGAAGTACGCAGTCAAGTTATTGAAACATTGGCACAGCAATCCCAATCTCATG
This sequence comes from Acinetobacter baretiae, assembly GCF_015627105.1. Classification (GTDB taxonomy): domain Bacteria; phylum Pseudomonadota; class Gammaproteobacteria; order Pseudomonadales; family Moraxellaceae; genus Acinetobacter; species Acinetobacter baretiae. Next base: position 5,620 of record NZ_VTDM01000024.1, read on the forward strand.
TTGTTCAAAAAATTGGTAAAATTGTTTTGCTTTATAAAAAATCTGCACAGCAAAACCAAAAATTATCAAATCTTGTTCGCTTCGCGCATTTGTCTAACTAACTCATTATGGCAAGTTACGAACTGATTCCATTTGAACGCTGTGATGACATCAACATCATTGTTGCCATTGAACAACAGTCCTCTTTACTTAATGTCGGTTTTTGGGTTAAAGACCCATATCAATTTATTCAATGGCCTGCCGTACAACCACAATGTGGCACGGCAGACTTTTTGTGGCAACAAACCTGCTTTGAGCTCTTTATTGGCATAAAAGACTGCGATGACTATGTGGAAATTAATTTATCTCCCTCACAGCTTTGGCAATGTTATGACTTTGAAGAATACAGATACCCCGAAAGTATTCCACCACAACACAGTCAGGGCATTGAATTACTTGAGTTAAAACGTACTCACTATGGCATCAGCTCAACCATTGACATTGCAAACTTTATTGCAAAACACAATGTAAAAATGAATGATATCTTTATGGGTATATGTGCTGTTATACAGACAGCTCAAGGTGAAAAATTCTATTCTCTTCAACATAGTAGCCCTCAAGCAGACTTTCATAATAAAAGAGATTGGCTACATACACTTTAATATTTTCTAATCAAGAACATAAGACCAATAACAAAGTGATTGGTCTTTTTCTTTATCCATCTCATCTTACATTTGTACATCACAATTGATTGCTAGATAACTAGAAATAACATAGACTTTTTTTAGTGATATGCGTACAATGCGTTTTTAAGTTACAAACGTGTCAAAACCTTTAAATTCGGTGAACTCCCCTTCATTTAATGGTTTTCTTACAGCTTAAAAATCAGGAGCTTCAACTTGAGCACCCTCGCCATTTTAGCCCTTGCCGACGGCACCGTATTTCACGGTCAATCTATCGGCGCACAGGGATCCACGACTGGAGAAGTCGTATTTAACACTGCCATGACAGGCTATCAAGAAATACTGACTGACCCAAGCTATGCACAGCAAATTGTAACCTTGACGTACCCACATGTTGGCAACACTGGTTGTAATGTCGAAGATGCTGAGTCTGGTTCAATCCAAAAAGTATGGGCAAACGGTTTAATTATTCGAGACCTACCATTACTGCACAGTAACTTTCGTTCTAGTATCTCTTTGTCTGACTATTTAGTACAACAAAATATTGTTGCTATTGCAGACATTGACACTCGTAAACTCACACGTATTTTACGTGATAAAGGCGCTCAAAATGGCTGTATCTTAGCAGGAGACAATATTACTGCTGAAGAAGCTATTGCAAAAGCACGTGCATTTGGTGGACTAAATGGCTTAGACCTTGCAAAAGAGTGCTGTGATCCAAAAGGCTTTGAATGGACTGAAGGTTCTTGGGCTCTTGGCACAGGTTTTACACAACCTGAACTTAAATTTCATGTTGTTGCTTATGACTACGGCGTAAAAACCAATATTTTACGTATGCTTTCTGACCGTGGTTGCAAGCTAACAGTTGTTCCTGCACAAACATCTGCTGAGGATGTTCTTGCACTTAATCCAGATGGTATTTTCCTCTCTAATGGCCCAGGTGATCCTGCAGCATGTGACTATGCAGTTAAAGCCATTGAGCAGTTGTTGGAAAAAAGTGATATTCCAATGTTTGGTATTTGTTTAGGGCATCAACTATTGGCATTAGCCTCTGGTGCTCAAACTGTAAAAATGAATCATGGTCATCATGGTGCTAACCATCCTGTTAAAAATACAGAAGATGGTACAGTCATGATTACTTCGCAAAATCATGGTTTTGCAGTGGATGATAAAACGCTTCCAAGCAATTTAAAAACCACACATATTTCATTATTTGATGGCACATTACAAGGTATTCATCGTACCGATAAACCTGCATTTAGTTTCCAAGGACACCCTGAAGCCAGCCCTGGCCCACATGATTGTGCCCCACTATTTGACCATTTTATCGACTTGATCGAAGCATCTAAAAGTAAAAGCCATTAAGGATCGAAATAATGCCTAAACGTACGGATATTAAAAGCATCTTAATTATTGGTGCTGGCCCAATTGTTATTGGTCAAGCCTGTGAGTTTGACTATTCTGGTGCACAAGCATGTAAAGCACTTCGTGAAGAAGGCTTTCGTGTTATTTTGGTCAACTCAAACCCAGCGACCATCATGACCGACCCATCTATGGCAGATGCGACTTACATCGAACCGATTACATGGCAAACTGTTGAGCGTATTATTGAAAAAGAACGCCCAGATGCAGTTTTACCAACAATGGGTGGTCAAACTGCACTGAACTGTGCGCTAGATTTAGATAAATATGGCGTCTTAAGTAAGTACAATGTTGAGCTTATCGGTGCAAGTAAAGATGCCATCGAAAAAGCAGAAGACCGTAAACTTTTTGACCAAGCCATGAAAAAAATTGGCCTTGAATGTCCACGTGCAGCTGTTGCTGAAACAATGCAAGAAGCTTTAGATATTCAAGCAGGTTTCGGTTTTCCTGTCATTATCCGCCCATCATTTACAATGGGTGGCTCAGGTGGCGGTATTGCATATAACCGAGAAGAATTTCTTGAAATTTGTGAGCGTGGTTTTGAACTCTCTCCTACCCACCAATTGCTTATTGATGAATCTTTAATTGGTTGGAAAGAGTACGAAATGGAAGTTGTTCGTGACAAAAACGACAACTGCATTATTGTGTGCTCAATTGAAAACTTTGACCCGATGGGCGTACACACCGGCGACTCAATTACTGTTGCACCTGCGCAAACACTCACAGATAAAGAGTATCAACTGATGCGTAACGCATCAGTTGCTGTATTGCGTGAAATTGGCGTTGAAACAGGTGGTTCAAACGTTCAATTTGGTATTAATCCAAAAGATGGCCGTATGGTTGTCATTGAAATGAATCCTCGTGTCTCTCGCTCATCTGCTTTAGCCTCTAAAGCAACAGGATTCCCGATTGCTAAAATTGCAGCAAAACTTGCTGTAGGCTACACACTAGATGAGCTCAGCAATGACATTACAGGTGGCACAACACCTGCATCTTTTGAGCCATCAATTGACTATGTTGTCACAAAAATACCTCGCTTCAACTTTGAAAAATTTCCGCAAGCTGAACCTGTACTGACCACACAAATGAAATCTGTAGGTGAAGTCATGGCAATTGGCCGTAACTTCCAAGAGTCACTTCATAAAGCACTGCGTGGCCTTGAAGTTGGTAGCTGTGGTTTTGATGAAAAAGTTGATCCAAGCTTAACCAATCCAAAAGACAAAATTTTACTTGAACTTAAAGTGCCAGGGCCAGATCGTATTTGGTATGTCGCTGATGCATTTCGCCATGGCTTTAGCTTAGATGACGTCTTTGAAGCAACTAAAATTGATCGTTGGTTCTTAGTACAAATTGAAGATATTATCAAAACTGAAGAATACATTCGTACACTTGGTTTTGGTGATTTGACAGCACAAAATGTGCGTAGCTTTAAACGTAAAGGCCTCTCTGACTTACGTATCGCACATTTAATGGGTATTTCCCAAAAGCAATTTCGTAAACAACGTTGGAGTTTAGGTGTTTATCCTGTTTACAAACGGGTAGATACTTGCGCTGCTGAGTTTGAATCTAGTACAGCATACATGTATTCAACTTACGAAGAAGAGTGTGAAGCGAAACCATCAGATCGCCAAAAAATTATGGTGATTGGTGGTGGACCAAACCGTATTGGTCAAGGCATTGAGTTTGACTACTGTTGTGTACATGCTGCACTTGCAATGCGTGAAGACGGTTATGAGACCATCATGGTCAACTGTAACCCTGAAACAGTATCAACAGATTACGATACCTCTGATCGCCTTTACTTTGAGCCAATTACGCTTGAAGATGTCCTTGAGATTATTCGTATAGAAAAACCGAAAGGCGTAATCGTACAATACGGTGGTCAAACACCTTTAAAACTTGCACGTGCACTTGAAGAAGCAGGCACACCTATTATTGGCACATCGCCAGATGCCATTGACCGTGCAGAAGATCGTGAACGTTTTCAACAAATGATTCAACGTCTTCAACTGCGTCAGCCAAATAACAGCATTGTTAAATCTGCTGAAGAAGGTATTTCTGAAGGGGCAAAAGTCGGTTATCCACTTGTTGTTCGTCCATCTTATGTACTTGGTGGCCGTGCGATGGAAATCGTATATAACGAAGATGAACTCAAACGCTACCTTCGTGAAGCCGTACAAGCATCAAATGACTCACCTGTTTTACTAGATCACTTCTTAAACTCAGCGATTGAAGTCGATGTAGATTGTGTGTCTGACGGTAAAGAAGTCGTCATTGGTGGTATTATGCAGCACATTGAAGAAGCAGGTATTCACTCAGGTGATTCTGCGTGCTCCATTCCACCATACTCTTTATCTAAAGAGATTCAAGATGAAATGCGCCGCCAAACTATTGCCATGGCAAAAGAACTCGGTGTAATTGGCTTAATGAACGTACAATTTGCCGTTAAAGGGCAAGATGTCTATATATTAGAAGTCAATCCACGTGCCTCTCGTACAGTGCCTTTTGTATCTAAATGTATTGGTGAATCACTTGCCAAAGTTGCTGCTCGTTGCATGGCTGGTATTTCGCTACAAGATCAAAACTTTACCCAAGAAATTATTCCTAAACACTTTTCTGTTAAAGAAGCAGTGTTCCCATTTGCAAAATTTCAAGGCGTTGACCCAATGCTTGGCCCTGAAATGAAGTCTACGGGTGAAGTGATGGGTGTTGGTCAAACATTTGGTGAAGCATTCTATAAAGCCGTTCTTGGCTCAAACGAAAGATTACCTGGCTTGCCAACCGACAGTGAAACCAAACATGCCTTTTTATCTGTACGTGAATCAGATAAAAAAGATGTTGTGGCGATTGCTCAACAATTGATTGACTATGGTTTCAAACTCATCGCAACTCACGGTACACAAAAAGTGATTACCGATGCAGGTTTAAGTTGTGAACGTGTAAATAAAGTCACTGAAGGTCGTCCACATATTGTAGACCGCTTGAAAAATGGTGAAATACACCTTATTGTAAATACAACAGAAGGCAAGCAGGCTCAGTTTGATTCGGCTGCGATCCGTCGTGCTGCATTACAAGGTAAAGTGTACTACACCACAACCATTAGTGGTGCAGAAGCTGTTTGCCAAGCATTTGCCGTGAAATTACCAATGGATGTATATCGTTTGCAAGATTTAACCGTAACTAGTTAATCCGTACTACCGAAAGGTCCCGTCACCTACTCGGTGGCGGGATTTTTTATTTTTTAAACCAACTACATTTTATTTTGGAGGGACGACATGCAACGTTACCCGATGACTCCTGAAGGCAAAACTGCACTCGAAAAAGAACTTCAACAACTTAAAACTGTTGATCGTCCACGTATTATTCAAGCCATTGCTGAAGCTCGTGAACATGGTGATTTAAAAGAAAATGCTGAATATCATGCTGCACGTGAACAACAAGGTTTTTGTGAAGGACGTATTCAAGACATTGAAGCCAAACTAGGCGCTTCTCAAGTGATTGATGTAAATGAACTCGAACAAAATGGTCGAGTTGTATTTGGTGTGACTGTCACTATTGAAAACCTAGATACAGAAGAGCAAAAGACCTATAAAATTGTTGGCGATGACGAAGCTGATTTTAAGATTAATAAAATTTCAGTCAACTCACCAATTGCTCGTGGTCTATTAAGTAAAAGCGAAGGTGACGATGTAAAAATTACAACACCGCAAGGTGAAGTTGAATATGAGATTATAGCCGTCAAATACCTATAACTGATATCAGGCCTTAAAGAAAAACTTTAGGGCCTGTATTTATCTAATTTACCGATAAATAACAAGGTAATATATTGTAAATTAAAATATGAATTTTAAAATTATTTTGTGATCTAAATCATCTTATATTGACCATAATTTACTAATAATCACACATCAAGATATTCATGTGAGCGCATTAAGCTATATTTAAAATCCATTGTTTGATAGAAATAAAATGTATCAACAATGGAGAGCAACCATGATAAAAATCATTTTTGCATGTGCATTACTTTCAAGCTCTAGCATATGTCTTGCAAATGACATCTCATTTTCTGGCAAAATTGTTGAAGATAGCTGTCATACTCACCACATAGAATATACCGCTTGCTCATCATATAAAATTTCAAATTACACTCAAAACACTCTTCAACGATCTGCAAACCAGCGCGTATTGACACTCACTTACTTTTAATTCTCCCTCACTGCAAAAATTACTCTTGCGCGATCAGTTATTCATAAAAAATTGCTTTGTGTAAAAAGCATGAGGTATAGCTCCTGCTCTATTTTTCATTAGAGCATGGCTTTTTGTACTTTTAAGCAACCACTTTTCATTTAAGCCAAATTTTCGCTGTTATATCTACATTTTCAATAAATCGGTCACATTTTCTTGAAAAATCTCATTTTATAAATATAATGTGACACTGTTAACATTTTAAAGATTTAATGCACTAAAATACTTAATGATACTATAGGCTTTTAAATGAAAAAGATTGCTTTAGCACTCGTAGCAGTGGTTGCTACAATAACCGCAACACATGCAAGTGATGGAACCATTACAATTACAGGAAGCGTAACAGACAAAACATGTAATATTGCAACTGCGGCAGGTAAAAATTTTACTGTTGCTCTACCCACTGTGTCTAAACAAACACTTGCAAATGCAGGTGACGTTGCTGGGCGTACCCCATTTACGATTAATTTAGACAACTGTTCCGAAGGAAAAGTAGCAACCTATTTTGAACCAGGTGCAAATGTCGATTTCAATAGCGGTCGTTTAAACAATAAAAATGGATCTGCTCGAAATGTACAGGTTCAACTTTTAGGCAGTAATAATGGATTTTTACCGATTTTAGCAACCAATCCAACAGTCTCTGGTAGTCAAACAAATTCTCAGTGGGTTGATGTTGCTAATGGTAAAGCAGATTTAAATTACTATGCAGAATATTACGCAACAAATGCAGTGACTGCAGGGTCTGTGTCTACATCTGTTCAATACACGATTATTTACCAATAATCACATGCTAAAACTGTAGGTGGTCACACTTACTTCACGCTTATTTTTTCTAAAAGTTGTCTGACGATGAAAAAAAATCACATATTTTATTCGTGTTTATGGGTCATCACATGTTTCATCACAACGAATATTCACGCAGAAATGATTTTGCATGGCACTCGTGTGATTTACCCGTCAGACAGCAAAGAAGTTTCATTACAAATGACCAATGATGGCAACAGACCTGCTCTCGTACAAGCATGGTTAGACGATGGAGATGCAAACAGTACTCCCGATCAAGTAAGCTTGCCATTTATGATGACGCCACCTGTGTCGCGCGTAGAGCCCAACAAAGGTCAAACACTCCGTATTACAGCTTTACCCAATAGTGCCGAGTTGAATCAAAGCCGAGAATCTTTGTATTGGCTAAATGTATTAGATATTCCGCCTAAAGCAGCTGGTACCAATGCACCTGAAAATTTCTTACAACTTGCCATTCGGTCTCGTATTAAATTTATTTATCGACCATCTTCGTTAAAACAAGATATTAATAAAGCACCTGAACAATTACAGTGGAATAAATTGGGGCAACAAATTGTCATCAAAAATCCAACCCCTTTTTATATCACCATTACCTCTGCATTTGAAACAACCAACACAAAAAAAACCGATCTCGTGCCTAAAGGACTTATGCTTGAACCTTTTTCAGAGCAAAAAATTTCTTCACCAAATATGCAAATTGATAAGATAGAGTTTATTACGATCAATGACTATGGTGGCCGTACAGAACATATTACTCAACTTGTTCAATAAATTTGAATATGTTCAGTCATTTACCAATGCAACGTTGCAGTTAAAGTCATGGCTAAAACAATATCCATTCGTCACATTGTATTATTATTCGCTGTAATGAGTCTAAAAATCTCTACACATGCAGAAATGGCAAACTTGCAAGAAGCTGATTTTGACCCTGCTTTTATTATGGGAGATAAAAAAAATATAGATGTCTCACGATTTAAATATAGCAACCCTATTTTGCCGGGAGAGTATAATCTAGATGTATATATTAATGGCAATTGGTTTGGCAAAAGAAAAATTGTTTTTCAAGTCAAATCAGATCAAAAAAATGCAACCACATGCTTTGATCTTGCAACGTTACTCAGCTACGGCGTAAAAAAAGAAATACTGACTCAATCGTCCATACATGTTTCACACAATGAGAATATATGTATGGGAATTGACCAATGGGTTAAAGATGCCTATTACGAAGCAGATACCTCTAATTTAAAATTAGAAGTATCTATTCCTCAATATGCCATACAAAATAATGCTCAAGGTTATGTCGACCCTGCACTGTGGGATCGTGGTATTAATGCTGGCTTCATTTCTTATAATACAAGTATATATCAGTCAAAAAACTCAGCATCTATCCATCAAAATCATTTAAATGCTTTTATGAGTTTAACATTAGGGGCAAATATTGCAGGTTGGCAACTGCGCCATAATGCTCAAGTTCAATGGACGGATACACATGCGTATGCTAAAAAATCCCTTATATATACAGCAAACAATACTTATATACAAAAAGCATTTCCTAAATACCGTGGTGTATTGACGATGGGGGAAAGCTTTACCAATGGTGAAGTTTTTGACACCTTAACTTACCGTGGTATTGATTTTTCTAGTGATGATCGTATGTTACCGAGTAGCTTACAAGGCTATGCCCCACAAATCAGAGGGAATGCTAAAACTAATGCGAAAGTAGAGGTTAGACAACAAGGACAGTTAATTTATCAAACCAATGTTTCCCCTGGACCCTTTCAAATCGATGATTTGTACCCTACAGGATTTGGTGGAAGTATTGAAGTTACTATTATTGAAGCGGATGGACACATTCAAACATTTACGGTGCCTTATGCCTCTGTTGTGCAAATGCTCAGACCCAATATGGATCGCTACTCAGTCACCTTGGGTAAACTTCACGACAGCAATTTAGGCAATACACCTACTTTTATTCAAGCCAAATATCAACGCGGCCTCAATAATTATTTAACAGGTTATACAGGTATTCAAGCGACTCATGACTATACGTCTGTCATTTTGGGGTCAGCTTTATCAACCCCGATTGGTGCAGTCTCGTTGGATTGGACTTATGCAAACTCCATACTTAATCATCAGCACTTAAAAGGTCAAAGCTATCGTTTAAGCTACAGTAAATTAATTGTACCCACCAGTACCAATCTGACCTTGGCTGCTTATCGTTATTCAACTGAAAATTTTTATAGTTTACGTGACACCGCATTATTTAATACTTTGGCCCATCAAGACATCAATACTGCCGCTGTTGGAAAACAACGTAGTCAGTTTCAACTTACTTTAAATCAAGGACTGCCGCAGAAATTCGGCAATTTATATCTTGTTGGGTCTTGGTCTGATTATTGGAATCATAGCCAACACTCAAAACAGTATCAATTTGGTTATAGCAATAATTACAATGATATCACGTATGGAATATCTGCCATTCATCGCCTACTCAGCACAGTTGGAGGAACTACAAAATCAGATACTGAATATTTATTGAGCATTAATTTTCCACTAAGCATGAAAAAAATGGGATCTAATATCAATATGAATGCAAGTAAAGACAGCCAATCTTTCGGTATAAGTGGTGTGGTGAATGATCGTTTAAATTATGGCGCGAGTGTCTCTCAACAAAATCAGATGAAGGCATATAATATTAATGGTAGCTACAAGACAGATGTAACCACGCTTGCAACATCTTATAGCTACTCAGCAAACTATCAGCAAAGTATGCTTAGTGCACGGGGTAACGTTGTTTTACATCAAGGTGGATTACAGTTAGGGCCAGAGCAAGGCCAAACCATGACCATAGTATATGCCCCCAATGCTGTTGGTGCTAAAGTAAATAATCTATCAGGATTACGAATTAACAAAGCAGGCTATGCCGTTTTACCATACTTAACGCCCTATCGAATTAATGATGTTACTTTAGACCCACAAGAGATGTCAGATAGTGTAGAGCTTCAAGAAACAACCCAACGTATTGCACCTTATGCAGGTGCCATTACACAAGTCAGCTTCTCAACAAAAACAGGATATGCAATTTATATCCATGCAAAACGTGCAGACCAAAACACCTTGCCCTTTGCCGCAGAAGTATTGAATCAACATGGCGATGTGATTGGTTTAGTCGGACAAGGAAGTTTAGCCTATATACGCAGTCATCTTTTAAAAGATCAAGTGACTGTTAAATGGGGAGATGACATTTCACAACAATGTCAGATTAAATATGATATCCATCAAGAAAAAACATTAAGTCAAACAAGTATGGTCATGACTGAGGCTGTATGCCAATGAAAATTTTAATGACAGGTCTAATCGCCAGCATTTGCATCGGGTACTCCACTTTAAATTATGCAAGTTGTGTTCCGCAAAGAGGATTCACCACTGTTGATATTTCTATGTCAATTGGTCGAATTATTGTTAGACCAGACGACCCCGTTGGAAAAGTATTGAGTAAATCTAATTTTAATATTCCAGTCAACAACTCAACATATGCCTGTGATAGATATGGTGGAAAACTCATTTCTGCATTGACTCAAAATCGAAAATTAAGCAGTTTAGGTGACTCTATTTATGACACAAATATCCAAGGTATTGGCATACGTTTGTACAGAGAATTACCTGCTGTTTCCTATTTTTCAGGGTATTATCCCTATGAAAGACGACTCAACCCTTATCTTCAATATTTTTTAGCAGGTGGATATTTTGTGGTTGAAATTATCAAAACCGCAAATCAAACCGGTTCAGGGCGTTTATCTCAAGGAAAATACAGTAGTTATTATGCTGATGGTTACCCTAATACCCCCTTTCTCACCAGTACACTGTATTTAAACACAGCAAGTATCAGCTCTGCTTCATGTATCATACAAGGAAATACCAATAAAATTGTGACTTTACCTGCTGTCACAACCAGCAGCTTTAAAGGCATTGGATCAACCCAAACAGAACAACCATTTAGCGTCAGTCTGATGTGTAATGGTGGCTCTACAACATCTAACTATTTAGAAAGTAGTCAAGTGAGTTTAAGTTTTAACTTTATTGCTGATCAAACAACCTCTCAGGTCATCGCAAATACAGCAAACGGTTCAAAAAAAGCATCGGGTGTTGGTGTTCAATTATTATCTGATTATAAAAATCAAAATAAAATCATCGCCAATGGAGGAAAAATTGATTTAGGTGCTGTTTCAACCAATCAAAATATACAATACGATATTCCTCTAAGAGCACGTTATTATCAAACCAACCATAAAGTAACGGCCGGTGAAGTTAAAGGATTGGCAACATTAACTATTGAGTATCAATAATAAAAAAAACCTCATAGAAATAATAACTCTATGAGGTTTTTTATTCAAAAATCATAATCGCTTATGATTTTTGAGAAAATTGCAGATAAATTACGCTAATTTTTTAGATACGTAATCAATTGCAGTTTGTACAGTTGTTAATTCGTTTGAATCTTCATCTGGAATTGTAATATCAAAATCATTTTCAAAAGACATAACAAGCTCTACTAGATCTAGAGAGTCTGCACCTAAATCATCAGTAAAAGACGCTTCATTTTTAATTTCTTCAGCGTTCATACCAAGTTGTTCAGCTACAGCTTGTTTTACACGTTGTTCGATGTCGCTCACAGGAGGTCTCCTCATTACTTGCGGCGTTTTAAATTGTCGCTAGTTTAATTGAATATTTAAAATAATGGAAGTTTATACACGGACTTAGCCCATGTATAAACCACCGTTTACATGTAATACCGTACCAGTAATGTAACTAGATTTGTCACCTGCTAAAAAACTTACCGCATGTGCAACATCTTGTGCATTACCTAAACGACCAAGCGCAACTTGCTCAGTCATTTTTTTACGAATATCTTCACTCAGTTGATCAGTCATTTCAGTTGAAATAAAACCAGGTGCAACAGAGTTCACAGTAATCTGACGACTACCCATTTCTTTTGCTAAGCTACGGCTAAATGCTTCCATGCCTGCTTTTGCTGCTGAGTAGTTTGCTTGACCAGGGTTGGCAAAATGTGCAACCACTGAGCTAATATTAATAATACGTCCAAAACGAGCGCGTGTCATACCTTTGAGTACACGCTTAGATAAGCGATATACTGCTTTGAGATGAATATTTAAGATATCATCCCAGTCATCTTCACTCATACGTAACAATAAATTATCACGAGTGATACCCGCATTATTGACCAATACAAGTACAGAACCAAAACGTTGCTCTATATCAGAAACCAATGCATCTATTGCAGTGAGATCACGCACATCAAGTACAGCACCTGTGCCATTATCTGCAAAACTTTGCGTAAGCTTATCTGCACCTGCTTCAGAGGTTGCTGTACCTACCACAAAAAAACCATCTTGGATTAGTTGTTGTGCAATCGCTGCACCAATACCACGGCTTGCACCTGTGACTAATGCAATTTTACGTTGTTCTTGGCTCATACAATTTGTCCTTCTGCGACTAAAATAGTATTTAATGCATCGTCTATACGACTTGGTGTATCTAACGCGAATGTTTTTTCAAGCTGTGGTAAACGTTTTGCCATATTACTCAGTACAACACCTGGCCCACACTCAGCAATATAACGAACACCTTGATCTTGTAAAGATTGGATGGTTGATGTCCATTGTACCGAACGATAAAGTTGTTCTTTTAAGGCCAATCTTAATGCCACTACATCTTTTGCAACATCGGCACTGACATTATGTATGACAGGAACTTTAGGCAACTCAATGGCGGTTTGTTCCAATGCATCTGCAAATGCTTCGGCAGCAGGTTTCATTAAAGAACAGTGTGACGGTACAGATACAGGAAGAGCAATGGCTTTAGCACCTTGCGCCTTAGCATGGTCTATTGCAAGTTGCACTGCTGTCGCTGCGCCTGCAATCACCACTTGGCCTTTCGTATTATAGTTTGCAGCTTCAACTTGGCCTGAGCCTGCTTGTGTTGCAATTTGACACAACTCAAGCACTTGCTCATCACTCAAACCCAAAATGGCAGCCATTGCACCTTGCCCTTGTGGCACAGCACTTTGCATTAATTTGCCACGTAAATGCACTAATTTGACAGCATCTGTTAGACTTAGTGATTGAGCAGCAACCAATGCGCTATATTCACCTAATGAATGGCCTGCTAGATATTTAGGTCGAAGACCGCCTAGTGATAACCACACACGCCAAATGGCTGTACTTGCGGTGAGTAATACAGGCTGTGTATTTTCTGTTTGGTTTAAGCCTTCACCTGATTGTGCAATGTGCCACAGGTCTAAACCTAAAGCATCTGATGCTTCAGTAAAAGTCTCTTTTACAAGGCTAAATTGTGTAGCAAGTTCAGCTAACATCCCTGCTTTTTGCGACCCTTGCCCAGGAAAAACAAATGCTGTTTTTTCCGCTTGAGCACATTGCTCGAGTGGTTTAGCAGACATATTTAGTATCCTTTTATCTTCTTATGAAGTTCAGCCGTGCAATTTATCATTATTTTTTGTGCTTTTTAATTGCCAAATACAACATTTCACACATAAAAAAAGGAGCAAAATGCTCCTTTTTTATCAATCAAGTCGCCTTGACCAACGCCATCATTATTCAGCTGATACTTTAGCGAATAATTGACGACCACGGTAAAAGCCATCTTTAGTCACGTGGTGACGACGATGAGTTTCACCTGTAGTTTGGTCTACAGTTAATGCATTCTCGGTTAAAGCGTCATGAGAACGGCGCATGTCACGGCGAGAGCGACTTTTACGGTTTTGCTGAACAGCCATGATGGCTCCTTACAGAAATCGAAAAAATGGGTCAGAACAATTTGGTTGTCTTATACACAAGTATATCATACTTTATGAATTAAGTTTACCTTTCAAACTTGCTAATACATCAAACGGATTATCCCGTTTTTCTTCAGCGACGTCCTGCTCGGCAGGTCGATGCTTATGTTCACAAGCGTGGTGCTTAGGTGACAATGGCATCAACAATAATAATTCATCTTCTAACAATGACAATAAATCGACAATTGCAGGCTCATCAAATGAGCCTTTACTTGAAGATTCACTTTCACCTAGAACGACGAAATCAGCATCCTCATCCAAGCGCTCTATCAGTGACTCATTTTCAACCAATGCTAAATGCACTTGTGAAGTCAAATCAATATCAACGACATCCAAACAACGTTGGCAAGTCATCGGTACTTTGGCTTCAACATGCGCATCTAACCATACAAGGCGTAAATATGCGTCCATTGATAGTTTACAATTTATTTGAACCTGTTGATGATCAATGGGTCCAACTGTTTCACGGGCAATACGAGCAAAGCGTGACAAGGACAGATTTCCTGACCATGTAAAGCCTTGTTCAGCCCATTTAAACGGCTCAATGTGTGCCGGAAAGGTATTTGCTGACATAGTTTAGGCGGCAATTCTACAAATTCATCAGAACTCTGTCAAAGTTTAAGATACAATTTCTCACTTTTAAACAGAACTAACGGGTAAATAAGTTATGCAATCGCCTTTTTCAAAGCAAAAAACAGCGACTTGGTCACTCATTGATACCCTCAACCAACGTTGCTCACCACAGCCCATCGATCAAATCAAGCAAATGCCTTGGCCAGATCAAGCAACTGAAGCACAACAAGTGGATTGGCTCATCTTACACTTTAATGCATGGTTTTCCCACCATAATGTCAAACTAATTAAAGGAAAAGGTGAACCAGAATATTTTCCAGCCTCGGTAGAACAGCCTGCTCGAATTGAATTTGCGCATGGTTTTTTCAATAGTGCATTACATGAAATTAGTCATTGGACCATTGCAGGCCATGCACGCAGAGCTTTGCCTGATTTAGGTTATTGGTATGCGCCAGATGGCCGATCAGCGGAGCAACAAAAGCAATTTCAACATATTGAAGTAAAACCTCAAGCCATCGAATGGTTATTTAGTACAGCATTTGGCATGAAATTTAATGTTTCATTTGACAATCTCACAGGCGAGTTAGGTGATGATAGTCAAATATTTAAAGACCATGTTTTTAGTCAAGTTCAGGCTTATTTATCGGGCAAAGCCCCCTTACCTAAAGATGCTTTACTCTTTATTTTTTATATTTGTACAGCGGTGCGCAACGGTGAAATGCTCTGTATTGATGAGTTTCACCGTGAAACATTAGATTAGCTAATAAGAAACCGTTACAATGACAGTATCGCTATAGGTTCCCGGACTGACGGCAGTTTGTGCAATATTTGGAATACGACCATACACGGTACTCGTTTGTGCATTCCCTGTACCTGTTAAGTTTACCACTTGATTTGTATTCCATTGTCGTGTGCGAGATGCATCGGCATACAAATCATATGCAAGATACTCTTGACTGGCTGGGTTATACATTCTGCGTAAACCCAAGCTATTGCTATAATGATCACCCAATCCCAATTGAATACTATACGCCGTACCCGAATTACATGTACTACTTAATGCACCTGTTGCATCGTAATTCTGTCTAGATACATTAATACCAGACACATTACCAAAATTCATATTTGCTGTTGTACTGACTTGACAAAATTTTGGAATCACATATGAGGCTGTTAAGGTCATACTTCCTGAATCTGCATTGGTTGAATAATCTTGTGTGGTGTTTCGATCACAGGTTCCAGACCTCGACTGCATATCCCAATATATTGTTGCCGATGCCATATATGTTCCAATAGGGTAAGCCACTAAGCTCTGATTTTGAGCAGGAACCATGAGGCTCACATTATAAGTGATGGTATTGCCTGAACGTGAAGTCGTTACAGGACCATACCAAACGCCATCTAGCATATTAGATGTATTTCCACCACCACCTACGGTACCATAAACAACAACAGGCAAGCTTCTTCCACCATTAGAACTAGTCGTACCGTCAAATGATGCCATCACACAAATTCGAGCTTGACTGGTCTCATTATATGTCCCAAATAAACCCAATATATCCCAAAAAGGTCGAGAATATGTATAACAAACAATTGTACCACTCATAGTTACAGATGCATTAGTTGCAATGCTCGAAGATGTATAATTATACGTTCCTGACGTTGACCCTGAACTACTGCATATCGCATAACTAGCATGACTCAGCAGCAACGCCAATAAACCTACGCTGGTCAGTATAATATAACGCAAGTAACTTCGATGAGAAAAATCCCTACTTATTGACATACAAATGGCCCTATTTTTTCAATACCCGATGTCTTATCGTGATAGTCAAATTGTGCTGTACACTGACCTTGATCGAGCAAATCAACAGTGATTGTATTATGTTTAAGTAATCCATCTACAAAGACTTCACCATCATAACCAAGTACAGCTTGAGTTGTCCCATTTATGGTCACCATATATCCTGCGCCTAGATCAATATTTTTCGCATTCACCAAATGAACAATGGCTGAAACGACTTGACGGGCACCAAAATCAATTTTTGCACCTTTTTTATACCCTGTGGCAATTTTTCTTTCCGTACTATCTATACGCCAATCTAAAGGCAAATTTTCTGGATCTGCATAAATGGCATGTGTTCTGTAGGGGGTTATATCTGCAATAAAGAAACGACCTTTTGAATCTGCTTCCCCCAAAGTCACTCCACCATTAACAATTTTTGTTTTTGGACCTGCATGTGTGACCAAAGCATAGCCATCTCCAACTCTGTTTGTTGCAAAGAATCGATTTTCAGCAAAAACCAATGCACCTGATGCGGACAATCCAATTTGCTGTAAGTCATTACTTCGGCTATATCTTGCTGACAAATAGGCATAGCGGTCGACATAATTTAGATAACCAGATAAAGTTTGTGTTTGTTGACTTTGATTGGCTGTCACTCCCCAACCTAAACTACCTAAGCTTTGTGTTGATGCACTAGAAACATCTAATTGTTTAGAAGTCACACGATTATCTACCCCAATAGTGGATGTAAGATTGAGTGAAGAAGCTTTAGGCATATAACGTAAGGTTAAATAAGCACCGTAATTTTTTCGACTTATTAAATCTTGATATGCCGAGAAAAAAACACCCCATTGACGATTAATCGATGTGGTTAAATTCAAAGCCAATTGCTTGTAACGATTGCTAGGGGTTACTGCTGCATTATAACCAAGATACATGCCTGTACCTGCCGCAAACTGGTAGTTTGCACCCACTCGAAATACTTGTCTTGCTGAAGAGGTACTGTCACTGATATTTGACTCATTCGATGATGCATAACGCGTGGCATAATAATGATCGGATACTCGAGCAAGATTAAAATAACCATCAAAACTATTGAGTAAGCTAAAGTTCACATTGAGTTTTGAAGATACATTTAACTCTAAAGCTGCAGATGCCAAACTTCCCCGTTTCCCCCGATACTGGCTTGTCGCAAAATCCGTACTCAATACGCCTCGATCAAATATGTTTTTTGCCACTCCAACACCAACATTCATCAAACCATTAGATGAAGCCTCTAAACCACTATCGATGGTCATATTTGGTGTTAAACCATAGCGTATAGCGGCCGATGAGAATAACAGTTGTGATGCATAATCATCAGAGTGCAACCCATAATTAAAACGAGGCACGCCCACATCAATGGAAAACTGTTTAATTCCTTTTTGTAAAATTTTAACTGACGTATAGTAGGGCTTTGTTGTAACCATCTGTTGCCCATTCATATCTGTTGTTACAAGAGTGACCTGATTACCAGAGACGAATGGTAATGCCTTAATATCAAAAGGCCCTGAGGGAATGGCTTCTGAATAAATTTTTTGCTGATTCACATATAAATCAAGTGTAGAAGGTAATGTGGCCGAACCTGAAAAATCAGGTGAAGCAATGGTCATCAGATCACTACGTTGTTCATATGCACTTGCCCACTGCAAACCCAGCAAACGTACACTCGTATTCCATTGCGTGCTATTACTGATAAAATCACCAGCAGTATAAGAACGAATCTTAACAGGGTCAACATATTGCCAACTGCTTGAAAGTCTGACAAAATTCTTATTCAGTGGATCGATCTTTTTTTCGTTATTGTATAAAAATTGATTACTCAAACTGCCCCATGATTGATTGATCATCAATTGCCCATTCAGGGAAAAGTACTTTCTATTTTGGCTATAATTTTGATAGAGGTTATAATTTAAAATATTGGCATTAAATGTCTGAGACTCTACATTTTGGTCATCAACATTTGATTTACGTAAATTGACGGCATAAGTGGTTAAACGCTCAATAGGTACATCTAAAGATAAACTTTGATTCGCCAAGTCATAAACATACTTCAACCAAGGTAAATCTTTTAAATTCACCCATTGTGTATCGTTCACATCAGTATCAATTTTAAGCCGCAGTGCTCTTAAATCCATACCTGAAATGAAAAAATGACCGTCTGCATCTGTTTTAATTTTGATTAAGTCACGACTTGGATAATGGTTTACAGACACATTTAAGAATAAATCTGAATTTTGTTGCGCCTTAGACAAATCTAGAGGTATTGCTGGTGCAATGCTTGGAATACTATCTTCATCTAAGCTAAAGCTTGTGGTAGTCGTGTTTGCATACGCGAAAGTGGTATGAGTTAAAAAAATACCAAAAACAAACCGTATTTTTAACACAATAGCATTTAAAGCTGTGTATCTTTACCATTTACGTTAAGCTGTAAATGATATTGATGTGTTGGATCAAACACAAAGTCATGACCAATTGCATAACTCCTTTCACTTCCTGCTAAGACATAACCATTGACCGTACCAATTTGTAATGGGTACTCTTTTTTCGTGGTTGCATCAATCAATTTCACTTCTGTAATTAAACTACGCAAACCACCTTGATTCATAATAATCAATGCACTTTTTTCAGCACGTTGCTCAATTTTCCATGCCAATTTAAATTGGCTTTCTGGGTTACTGATAAATACAGGCAAAGAGATTCTCATCAAGACCGTTAGACCTTGTGACATTTTTCTTGAATCTAATGGTTTTGGAATTTCATCTAAGATTAAACGATAGCTTTTTTCATCTTTGATCGGCATTTTATCTAAACGAACAATGCGGTAATTATATGATGATGTTGCAGCTAAGTTGGTTACAGGTGGACTAACAACCACTTCAGTGGTCGGTACAAGAACATCTCGACCATTTTCTTGCGTCCATTTAAATACGCGAGCTTGTAAAGTTGCAGGTTCAGAAGATTCATTAAACACAGATAATGTTTGACTGTTTTGATTTGATTGAAGCTCAATCGTTGTAGGAGACACTCGAAGCGATACAGCAGCCACACTTGCTGAATATAGCCCAGCAACGCCTGTTAAGATCAGCCCCAAAACAGCAAACCTATGCTTATGCATATTTAATATCCAGTCATTTAAGTATTTTAAAATAAATGTTGGTGAATTCTAAAATTCACCAACATCATGCTTAACATAGAAACAGACTATAAATTTAGTATGTTACTGTCAACGTTACTGTATCTACATAATCACCAACACTTGGTAATATTGTCCCTGCAGGAATTTGACCAAATATTTGTGTAGATTGCACCTCACCTGAACCAGTACCTTTTAAAATGGTGCTACTGTCAATTTTTTGTGAATATGCAGAATCTGAATAAAGATTGTACGGTAGAACGTCATTACCCGAACCACCTTTCATATTACGTTGGCCAGAAGCTGCGTTTCCACCATTATCAAATGAAAGATTCCATGCTGTCCCTTTGTTACATAATACATTTACAGCACCTGCACCACTTGCATTGGTTTGTGCATTTGCATTTGCTGCCAAACTAGAAAGCGAACCAAAATCTAATGTGGTATTACCAAGGCTAGCACCCGTTGCGCTAGTATTTAAAACACAGCTCGATGTGATATTTGCTTTTACGGTCATTGAACCTGTTGTTGTTGCTGCGATTGCTGAGTCAGCAACAGGAATAAGAAGAGCAAACATTGATAAAAACTTATTCATACGTATTTCCCCTAAAGTTGGGAGGTGAGAGAAAATTGAGAGAGATACAACCGAATGTACACGAGGTACATGCCTTACACTAGTTAAGTATTGTAAGATAAAATATTTATTAATTATATAATAGTGGGTCGGCACTCCCTTGCCTTACTCAACACGACAATTTAAATTCTCACCCATATGAGTTTAAAAATCGATCAACCAATAGGTTCTATAATTACAGTGATTTAAAGCGCATATTTACTAAAATATAGTACATTTTATCACACCATTTTTAGCTTATTTTTTGTACTAAAAATCTTTTTCTTATTTACAAAAAATTACAATAAAATCTCAATAACCACATCTTAATTTTATTTTCAATGTCAAAATAAACCAAATAAAGTGCTATTCCGATCATATAGATTGAATATATCAATCGTTAAAATAATGCGATTTTATGCATTTTTGTTTTAATTTTAACCAATAGTCCCCATTATCTAGCCCTATTACAGGATCAATCGATCAATATACATTGGTCATAAATACCATATGATGACTGGCAATATGTACACAGTTTATGCATAATACGCCATCAAAAAATTACTGGAGTGCAGTCATGCTACACCTTCGAGTCCACCCTGATAATCCACAGCAACGACTCATTAAACAAGCTGTAGATATGATTCGTGACGGTAACATCATCATCTATCCAACAGATGCAGCCTATGCAATTGGCTGTAAAATCGGTGATAAAGCGGCGGTTGAACGCATATCTAGAATTCGTCAACTTGATGCAAAACACCAATACACCATTTTATGTAGTGACTTGTCACATCTTGCAAATTTTGCCAAGGTCGACAATCCAACCTATCGTTTACTCAAGGCACACACTCCATCTGCAACCACGTTTATTTTGCCCGCAACGAGCGAAGTCCCTAAACGTCTTATGCACCCTAAGAAAAAGACCATTGGCTTGCGTGTACCAGAAAATACGATTTGCCAAATGTTACTCCAAGAACTTGGTGAACCTTTACTGACCAGTACACTCATTTTACCGAATCAATCAGATCCACTTGATGACCCCTACGAGATAGAAATGCAATTAAGCCATCAAGTCGACGTGTTTATTGACAGTGGTTTTGGCACATTAAAAGAAACCAGTATTGTTGATTTATCTGGTGATCAAGCAGAAATTATTCGTTATGGTGCAAGTGATGTGAGTGCTTTTGAATAACATGTATTTACTTTTGTCATAAATAGACTAGAATCAAGCACTATATACTTTTGATCAAGCACATAACTCACTGCTTGATCTTCTCATGCCTTTGAAAATTCGCGTGGCTTAAATATTTCATGAACTCTGCTTTACAAGCTCCTGTAGCTCAAACACCTGCTATACGTGTATTTGATCAATATCAAAATAACATCCCTAACGATTTATACATTCCACCCGCGGCATTTCAAGTCTTGGTCAATTATTTTGAAGGACCACTCGACTTTTTATTATATTTAATTAAAAAAAATGGGTTTGACTTATTACAACTCGACATTTTACCCATTGCCACACAGTATTTAAGCTACATTGAACACATGAAATGCTCCGACATCGAGCTCACAGCAGACTATCTTGTCATGGCTGCGTTACTTGCTGATTTAAAATCGAGACTTTTACTCCCAAAACCAAGCACACTTCATATTGAAGATGATCCTAAACAACAACTGGTTGATCGCTTAGAACAATATTTACGCGTCAAAGAAGCTGCTTCTGCTCTTGATGATTTAGATATCTTAGAAAGAGATACATTTACACCACAAGTTGCACTCGGACAAACAAAAATTGATATTCATGGCCTCGATGCCAATATCTTAGTACAAGCATTACATTGCCTACTCAATCCACCCTCCCCTGTCGAACACCATATTCAGGTAGAAATGGTATCGCTTGAAGAACGTCTAAGTTACATTGAACATACGATAAAAAGTGGCCACAGTTATTGTTTTAATCAGCTCATTTCTCCTAAACAAGGTCATATCGGTATTGTTGTTACTTTTATGGCCGTTTTAGAGCTAATACGACAAGAGAAAATAACCATTTTAAGTACAGGTGTTGAAAAACCTTTGTCTATTTGTGGAGTGAATCTATGAATACCGCACAGCAACATGAACAATTAATGCAACTCGAAGCCATTATTTTTGCAAGCGATACACCTGTTTCAATTCAGTTCTTGAAAGCCGCTTTTAAAAATAAATATAATAAGCAAGAAATGAAAGTACTATTGCAACAATTAGCCACTTTGCAACATGGTCGCTCTATTGAACTGATCGAAACTGCGCAAGGATACCGCTTTCAAGTCCGTGCTCAATATCGCCCTACTATTCAAGAGATTTGGCCTGACAAACCCATTAAGCTCTCTGCATCTCTCGTTGAAATACTTGCTGTCATTGCTTACCATCAGCCAATAACACGGGCAGATATTGAACACATTCGAGGTGTGAGTAACAACAGTCAAGTGCTCAAAACATTATTTGACTGGGGTTGGATTAAAGAATCAGGATTTAGAGAAATTCCTGGACGTCCTGCCCTATTAATGACCACACCACAATTTTTAAATGCTTTTGGCGTCTCATCATTGAGCCAATTGCCGCCGCTACAGGATACCAAGGACGTATTCATGACACTTGATGCACATGCAACAACGTCGTGAAAAGGTGCACTGTTGATTGATTAATTCTAAGGTTTACTGTTATGAGTGAAAAGTTACAAAAAGTTTTAGCACGTGTTGGCCTAGGCTCACGTCGTTATATGGAAGAAGTCATTGCTGCTGGCCGTGTCAGCGTGAATGGTAAAGTGGCACATGTCGGTGAGCGCATCGAACAAGGTGATGAACTTCGTATAGATGGCCGTAAAGTACAATTTCAGCTTGAAGATGAAATTCGTCGCCGTGTACTCATTTATTACAAACCAGAAGGTGAAATTTGTTCACGCAGTGATCCTGAACAACGCCCAACCGTATTTGAACGCTTACCTCAAATTCCAAACGACCGTTGGGTGATGGTCGGACGTTTAGATATTAACAGTACAGGTTTACTTTTATTTACCAATGATGGTGAACTCGCTAACCGTTTAATGCACCCATCAAACGAAGTAGAACGTGAATATGCCGTCCGTGTCATGGGTGATCTGACGCCTCAAATGCGTAAAAAACTGATTGATGGCGTTGAACTCGATGATGGCCCTGCTAAATTTGAATCTATTTCAGATTTAGGTGGTGAAGGTATTAACCGTTGGTATCAAGTGGTGGTCAAAGAAGGTCGAAACCGTGAGGTTCGCCGTTTATTTGAGTCACAAGAATTGAAGGTGAGTCGCTTATTGCGTACTCGATACGGCTCAGTAATCTTACCACGTGAATTGCGCACAGGACGTTGGACTGAGTTAGATAAAAATGATATTGATGCTTTAACCAAATTGGTTGAGTTAAAACCACGCCAAGGTACAGGACTTTACGGTTTAGCAAAACGCCGTGCTGAACGTATGGCAGAAAGCCCAATGCCTGCACGTCGTGGCGGCTATTTACGCCAACAACCACGTGAAGACGACCAGTCTAACTCCAAATCAGCAAGACCACAGTCAAACTCACGCAAAGGTTATGCTTCAAAGCCTTATGGCTCACCTCGCCGTAATCGTCACAACGAATCAGAATAATTGTATCTAAAAGCCTCAAACGAGGCTTTTTTTATAGCACAGTATTTAAACAGCTTGGTTTAAATCGGGAATATCAATCCACATCGCTTGCGGAAAGTGGGTTTGTACATACTGTTTTAAATAACGCTTGCTATCTTGAGCAATACAGACATCTTTTGCATCATGGCAGACATTATACGCCAAGGCATGTAAAGTTATTTTTCGGTGCTGTAAAGCCTCTAAACTCAATAAAGTATGATTAATACTTCCCAAACGCCCAGAGGTTACTAAAATCACTGGGTAGTTTTTTTGACATATATAATCAATACTTAACAACTCTTCAGTTAAAGGAACCATCAAACCACCAGCACCTTCTAATAACACCACATCAAAACGTTGACTGAGTGTTTGAGTTGCTTGGTCTATTCGATCAAAATTGATTTCTCTTCCATCAATTTTTGCAGCCAAATGTGGTGATGCAGGATAACTAAAAATTTCAGGCATAGTTGTTTTATCATGATCTTCTACAAAAAATGGCGTGGCCATAATACGACGATGTTGCTCAATGTCCTCTGAAACATGGTGATTCCCTGTTTGCACCAATTTTTGAGTAATAACACGTTTTCCTTGTTGTAAATACTGCAATGCCAAATAACCTGTTGCATAGGTTTTACCAATTTCAGTATCTATACCACTAATAAAATAGACATTTTCCATTATTTTTTCCGAGCAATGATATAAATAGGATGGTACGTCAATGCATATTGACGATTGTGGTCTGCATCTAATTGACTAAACTGAAGATAAGCATCATAAAATTGTTGTAATTTTTGTTTGTTCCATACAAATTGATTTTGACTTGCCGTCACCCCTGTTGCCTTTAAATGTTTAAGCACTTTTAATGGATGAGAAAACCACAATGTCATAGTGTGTTGTTCTAAGTGTAACACCTCAAAACCTTGCCGAGTCAACATGGTGGTCGTATCTTCAACAGATAAATATGTTAAACCATGACCTGTTAATGCTTTAATTTCTTGTAAGTTTTTCTCAGAAAAACTAGAAAAGATGAACCAACCATGTGGATCTAAAGCTTGTCGTATTTGTGCAAATAATCTGTTAGGATCATTGACCCATTGCAACGCAGAACTTGATACCACAGCATTCAAGCCCGCAGGTAATAATATTTTTTCGATATCTCCAATACAAAAATGAAGGGCATCATTTGGTGGAAAAAATTGTTGTACTGGTGCGTAAATATCATTGGCAAAATACTGTAATGGTTGATATTGCAACAACATTTGTCGTGTTAAATTTCCAGAACCACAACCAATTTCTAGTATATGATCCAAAGGTTGAAAGACATACTTTTGCATGAGCATCATCAAATGCTGACAAATTTCCTGTTGAGCAATCGCTTGTTCGGCATAGCTTTCTTTGGCTCGTGCAAAACGCTGTTTGACTTTACTTTTGTCGACTGACATCAGAGTATATCTACCAAATCAAAAACATCTTGTTTTTGTATAGATGCCGTCAAAGAAATACGTAACCGTGCTTGATGCTTTGGCACTGTTGGTGGACGTACAGGCATAATGTAAAACCCAAGGTCTTGTAATTGCTTCGATTTTTGTACCGTTTGATCATTTTCACCAATCACAATCGGTACAAGATGACTACTCGATGGACAAACGTACCCTTTGGCCACTACTTGCTGTTTTAAATCTTGGCTCAATTGGTGTAAGTGTTGACGCTGAGTAGACATGCTTTGCATTTGTTCAAACATAAAGTGTGTCCATGCAACATTCACTGGAGGCAATGCCGTGCTAAACACCAATGGACGCATGGTATTAATCAAATATAATTTAATCACTTCATCACAGATTAAATACCCCCCTACAGAGGCCAATGCCTTACCAAATGTGCCCACCAAAAAATCAATGTGTTCGATCACGGCGTACTGTTCTGCACACCCTAAACCACGTTGACCACGCACGCCAATTGCATGAGCTTCATCCACATACAACATCACTTTATTAAATTGTTGTTTAAGTGCCACCAAACCGTGTAGATCGGCTTCATCGCCATCCATACTAAAAACACTTTCAGTCACCACAATAATGCGCTCAATCTCATCATCATGATATTTTTCTATCAATTGTTTTAAATGATTTAAATCATTATGGCGATAACGAACGTAGGTTGCAGCACTTAAGCGAATACCATCGATCATACTGGCATGAATCAACTTATCTGCCAAAATAAGGGTCTTAGAGTTACACAGCGCAGGCAATATACCAATATTCATGTGATAACCACTGTTGAATAATAAAGCTGAGCGCCCCTGAAACGCATCTGATAACGTCGACTCCAAACAAGTGTATTCTTCAAAATTTCCTGTCAGTAACCGTGACGATGAACTTGTCATTAAACTTTCATTTTGCTCAAAAAACTTCTGTTTCAACTCACTATGCTCCGCCAACCCCAAATAATCATTGGAGGATAAATTCAACATACGTTTCGATGCAATCGTGAGCCATTTTCCCTGCTGTTGATACTGCGTTAATTGGCGATAATTGCCTTGCTGTTTCAATACAGTTAAAGCTTGCTCATAAAAATCTAGTAATGACACATTACATCCTTTGATCACTGCTGTACCACATCACACAGTACCGTTAAAAGTTGAGTCAAATCCGCAGTTGAAATGACATACGGAGGCATTACATACACAAGCTTTCCAAAAGGCCTGACCCAAATGCCACGTGCCACAAAAACATCTTGCAATTGTTTTAAATGTACAGCCTCTTTCATTTCTATAACACCAATGGCACCAAGCACACGTACATCTTGCACACCCTCGACATCAATCAGCGCAGAAAGATGCGTGGTTAAAATCTTTTCAATACGTTGAATATTACTTTGCCAATCTTGCTCGAGTAAAAGCGTGGTACTTTTCAAAGCCACTGCACATGCCAATGGATTAGCCATAAATGTGGGGCCATGCATAAACACCCCTGCTTCACCACTTGAGATCACATCTGCGACATGGCAAGACGTTAATGTAGCCGCTAAAGTTAAATACCCACCTGTCAATGCTTTACCAATGCACATTATATCTGGTACGACATCTGCATGCTCCCATGCAAATAACTTTCCTGTTCGTCCAAAACCTGTCGCAATTTCATCAAAAATCATCAGCACATGATATTTTTCACACAATGTTTTGGCTTGACGTAAGTATTCAGGATGATAAAACCGCATCCCACCTGCACCTTGTACAATGGGTTCAATAATCATGGCCGCAATCTGTTCATGATGTGTGGCCAGTGTTTCTTCAAGTGCTTTTATATCATCTACATACCATTCCCCGCCATAACGACTTTGAGGAGCAGGTACAAAATAACGAATAGGAAGTGCTGAACCAAAAATCTGATGCATGCCCGTGACAGGATCACATACAGACATGGCATTCCATGTATCACCATGATAACCAGAATGCGTAGTTATAAAATTTGTTTTTTGATGCTGACCTTGAGCAGTCCAATACTGTACTGCCATTTTCAATGCAACTTCAACCGCCACTGAACCTGAATCTGCATAAAAAATTTTATCTAAGGCCTTAGGCGTTATAGCCAATAATACTTTACCCAATTCAATGGCAGGATCATGGGTCAGTCCACCAAACATAATATGTGACATGTTCTGTAACTGTATTTGAATGGCATCATTGAGTTCAGCATGATTATAACCATGTATTGCACACCACCAAGATGACATCCCATCGATCAATTGTTTTCCATTTTCTAGTTCAATGGTGGTTCCATATGCTCTTTTTACTTTAAATGTCGGCAGTGGATCAAGCATTGAAGTATATGGATGCCATAAATGCAAACGGTCAAATGAATCACTCATGGGCAAAGCTCAAAACAACAATAAAGGCGTTATGTTAATTTTTTCAATACCGCAATGCTATTGCGAGATGCGACAAATTGTTATCTTATCTATTGTGTAAATAATGCTGTATACGTTGGGCAACTTCTGTGGCATAAAATACAGGGAAACTATGACTCATATTATTCATAATTTCATAAGACACATTTTCCGAGAGTGCATGAGCCACAGCGATGGGCACCAATTGATCATGTTGTGCAAAAATATGATGACTTGGAACAGTCGCTAAAACGTCTAATACATTGAGTTGTCTAAGCCATGTAAGACCATTCACATAAAGTTCATGCTTAGCAACTGGTAAAAACTCCAACAATGTTTGCCACTGTGTTTTTGCCTGTGCATCTCCACGACAAATATTAAAATAAAACTGTTTTAATGTGGTTTGAGGATCTTGTAAATACTGTTTTTCAAACTGTTGAAAAACAGATTTTGGCATTGCATGTGACCAATCTTTAGAGGCCACAAAGCATGGGTTTGATGCCAAAGTAATCACTTTTTTTTCTTGTTGATCATGTTGTAAAAGATATGCCGATAACGTCATTGCAAGTTGCCCTCCTAAAGACCAACCAATCAATACATCTGCATTTAAAGCACAATTGATCAATGATGCAGGAATTTGATGAGGATTAAAAATATCGTGTACAGTCACACAATAACCTTGCTGTTGTAATGCATGACTCAACGGTTCTAAAGGTGTGGTTCCCATACCCCACCCTGTAATTAACATGATATGTTTTGTGCACATAATTTTAAAAAGATAAAGTCGACATCGCAATTATACGGTGTTATTCCTTTTGATCGATGCTTAAAATGCTCAGGATAAAAAAACCCAAACATCTTGGTTTGGGTTTTTACATACAATATTTAGAATTATTTAATTTTGCGTTGAATTTCTTGCTTTGCTTCTTCTAACATTTTGTTAAATGCTTTATCTGCATGTAAACGTGCCACGATTGCTGATCCAGTAATGCGCCCTGCATCGACATCACTTTGCCAATGTACGCCACAAATAACACGACTTTGGCCATATTCATAACCACGTTGTAAAATTTCATTTTGACGATCAGGTCTAATTTCCGCCAATACTAAAGCAGATGACCAACCAATGGTGGTATGGCCAGATGGATAAGCACCATTTTTACTTAAATTGGCTTCATCATTCGGGGTACAAGTATGTGAGTTAAAGAACATAAATGGACGTAAACGCATATAGTGCTCTTTTGCCGTTTTGGTCGCATAACTACCTGCATCTGTACGCAACTTTCTTAAAATTTCATAGGTAATCGGAGTATTTTGTGGTGAAATATCAATACCAAAAGCCTGTGAAAAAGGTTTACCTATATTTGCATCAGACAAATCTGCATCTTCTGCGGCTTGTTTCCAACGATCTGTACCTACAAGACTTTTTGCTTGATCATAGACCGCTTTATCTCGTAAAAAATCCACACTGTTATAGGTAGGTGGCGCAGGAACAATGGTTAAGCTGTCTGGAACTTGTGCCAATTGTAAGAAAGAATTACTCTGCTCTAAAGCGTAGCTTGTAGATACAGTACCTAATGTTGCAACCCATGCACATAACAGCGTTTTAATTTTCATATTTTTACTATTTGATAAATTATGCTTGCACTATAGAATCCTCATTTGACAAAAAAATGACACTTATATGTCATTAAAATGACAATATCTTTTTTAATCAAAATCACAAATTAGTCCAACAAAGCAACAACATGTCAAATCAAACGTCTTTTAGACAACAGAAATAAGTGAATTGTTGAACCTATTTCACTCATATAATTCTTATTTTTTATTTAAAATCAAATTTTTACATTCACCATAGAATATAAAATATATCTATTTTTCCATCACTTACATTAATTTTTTCAGTCAAATTGCATGATGTATCATCCAAAATATCCAATAAAGTAGCACAATCTAAATAAAACCATATAAAACAGCAATCTATTTACAAGATTTAATTAAAATTCAGGATATTAAGCTAAAATATGCTTAAAAGATAAATTATACATTTATTGCAACATTGATTTTTTAAATCAGTGCCAAAACTTCATTTTATGCGTTTATAGATGGCAAAACCATTTGATGACTCATACAACGATCAAAATCAAGATCTTTTCGAGTAAGGCGCTTTTCAGATTTATTTGTATGCATTGTTCAATGGTCTTACAATACAAAAAACGTATTTGTGCATGATTTTGTCTATTTTATGGCTCTAATAATCTCATACATTGATTCATCAAAAAAATCTTGCCTCGATCAAGGGCTAAAACCATATTAATATTGAAGCAAATAAACTCAAACCATAATTTTAACTGTTTTCACCCCGACATCACTCTAAAAGCTCATGCCATATATGAGTCAATTCCAATGAAGTCAGTAGATATTTTTAATAAAAAATTCAAACGATGCGATTTTATTGTGTACAAAATATGCCTCATACACCTTCAAAATGATTTCACTGTAGTGATATTTTGACGCACAAAAGCAACACAGTGCGCTCTTTGACTATTTTCCTGCCCTAAACAACAACTCAAAAAATGATCTTGTACCATTTGAGCTTGTTGTTCAATGCCATAATCTAAAAAATGCTTAGTGACTGAAAGTATATACCGATAACGACGATCAAATATTGCACGGCGTATGACTGGCAAACCATACTGTACTTGCCATACATGTACCATTTCATGAATAAACCAAGATTGAGTATAAATGTCTGTCTTTGAAAAATCAGTTTGCCATTGGCACGGGTGAATATAGATATGACCATTTGGACTTAATGCATAGTTTTTCAACATCAGTTGATGTGCCACAATGTTGACCTGATCAAGTGCGATACTCTTTGCAAAAACACGAGACACCAACTGTTTTTCACCGTGTGTTAATTGACGTTTTTTTTGCACAAAATGGGCATTTAATCGATGTAAAAACCGTGTAAAGCGCATACAACACCTATATAATAGAAAAACATGAATGTTATTCGTAATAAACTGTTATTTTTTATTATATTCACATCGTTTTTTAGATATTTAGGCCTAACCTTGGCAGTGTACTCTATAGATCACAGTATACTTGTTTTGAAACCCGATAGTATCAGTATACCATTACAGTGGGCTGAATAATTAAATTCAAGAAATCAACCCATTGTTATCCTTTAAAGGAATAGGATTTTGTTTAAATGAAAAATTTTAAAATAGCACTTGCTCAGTTTTCTCCGTACATTGGCAATCTTGAACACAATACGAAAAAGATGATTGAGCAGGCACATCAAGCCAAAAAAGACGGTGCAGACCTTATTGTCTTTCCTGAACTTAGTCTGGTCGGTTACCTTGCCGAAGACTTACTGCTTCGCCCAAGTTTAAAGAAACGAACTTTAGATGCATTTAAAGCATTAAGTGATGTAAAAGATATTGTTATGGTTTTTGGATTTGCTCATCAAACTGAACAGGGCCAAACCTTTAACTCTGCTGCTGTCATGAAAGATGGTGAAGTACTGGGCGTATACAACAAACAAAACTTACCGAATTATGGCCTATTTGATGAAAAAAGATACTTTACTGCAGGTCAACAGCACCTTGTATTTGAATACTTTGGTCATAAATTCGGTGTATTAATTTGTGAAGATGTTTGGACATTAAGTACCGTACAACAACTCGCTCAACTCAATATAGATACTGTTTTAGTCTTAAATTCATCACCCTACGAAGTTGGAAAACCTCAACATCGTATTCAAACACTGACCAAACTGGCTGAACAGCTCAATATTAATATTGTGTACGCCAACCAAGTTGGTGGTCAAGATGATCTTATTTTTGATGGTACAAGCTTTGTGGTTGGTCGCAATGCTCAATTGATACTCAAAGCACCTTCATTTGAAGAACAACTGTGTCACATTACTTACGACCAAACTCAGGCAGCATTTGAGGTTTCAACGATTGCACCTGAACTCGACACAATGGCTGAAATTTATCAAAGCCTTGTATCTGCAACACGTGATTACGTACAAAAATCAGGCTTTTCAGGCGTAATTTTAGGGCTATCTGGTGGAATTGATTCTGCATTAACTCTTGCAATTGCGGTCGATGCATTGGGTGCAGATAAGGTTCAAGCCGTCATGATGCCATACACCTATACCGCTAAAATAAGTATTGAAGATGCAACAACGCAAGCTAAAAATCTAGGCATCGCCTTTGGTGTCGCGGAAATACATCACATTGTAAATAGCTTTCAGCAAACCCTCTATCCATTTTTTGGTAACTCACCTGCCGATAGTACAGAGGAAAATTTACAAGCCCGTGCCCGTGGTACATTGCTCATGGGGTTATCAAATAAGTTTGGTAATCTGGTGTTGTCTACAGGCAACAAATCTGAACTTGCGGTCGGTTATTGTACACTTTATGGTGATATGGTAGGTGGCTTTGCTGTATTAAAAGACGTGTATAAAACCATTGTTTTTGAATTGGCAAAATATCGAAATACTTTGGCAGAGCAACCTGTGATTCCTGAGCGCGTAATTACTCGCCCACCTTCGGCTGAGCTTAAGGCTGAGCAAACCGACCAAGATGCTTTGCCAAGCTACGATGTGCTCGATGGCATTTTATATGCTTATATTGAAGAAGATCAAAGCCAAGATGATATTATTGCCAAAGGTTTTGACCGAGCTGTGGTAGAAAAAGTCATTCAAATGGTTGATCGCAATGAATATAAACGCCGTCAAGGTGCCATTGGCCCACGTATTAGCTCACGTGCATTTGGGCGTGAACGCCGTTACCCTATTGTGAATCAATGGCCTGCAGGTAAGTAAATAAATAACCTATACAGCCTTTTAGTCTATATAAATGACTGAAAGGCTTTTTTATGTTGAAATAACACAACAATTTAGAATTAAGCATATTCAGCATTGCCTCTTCAATATTCTGCTTTATTATATTCATAATTTTTTTACATTTTATATTTCATGACTTCTTCAGCTACACTTGCACTGAGTATAGAACTCTTACAGCAACCTTCCGTCACGCCCAATGATCATACTTGCCAACAGATTATTGCCAATCGTTTAGAAAAGCATGGCTTTCATATTGAACACATGCGTTTTGAGGAGGTTGATAATTTATGGGCGCGCCGTGGTACTACAGGGCCAGTTTTTTGTTTTGCAGGTCACACCGATGTTGTCCCTACAGGCAATGTTGAGGCTTGGGATTCTGCACCGTTTAACCCTGAAGTTCGCGATGGCAATCTATACGGACGTGGTAGTGCCGACATGAAAACTGCCATTGCAGCCATGATTACAGCAACTGAGCGTTTTGTTAGTAAGTACCCAAACCATCAAGGTTCGATTGCATATTTAATTACCTCTGATGAAGAAGGCCCTGCAAAACATGGAACGGTCAAAGTCATTGAAACGCTCGAAGAACGCCATGAAAAAATAAATTGGTGCTTGGTTGGAGAACCTTCAAGTACGGATCGTCTGGGCGATATTGTTAAAAATGGCCGCCGCGGCTCTTTAAATGCAAAAATTACCATTCAAGGTAAGCAAGGTCATGTTGCATATCCTCACTTGGCCAAAAATCCCATTCATTTGGCCACCACTGCCATTGATACCTTATGCAAAACCACATGGGATCACGGCAATGAATACTTTCCTGCTACAAGCTTTCAGATTTCTAATATTGCCGCAGGAACAGGTGCAACCAATGTTATTCCCGACATTTTAGAGATTACCTGTAACTTCAGATACTGTACGGAAGTGACTGCAGATCAACTCAAAACACGTGTAAAAGACATTTTAGATGCCAATCAATTAGATTATCAAATTGATTGGAATTTATCTGGGGAACCATTTATTACGCCTGTCGGTGACCTTGTCAAAGCAACCCAGCATGCCATTGAAAATGTATGTGGCTATAAAACGACTCTTTCTACCAGTGGAGGTACATCTGATGGTCGATTTATTGCCCCTACAGGTGCTCAAGTCATTGAGCTTGGTGTGCTCAATGCTACGATTCATCAAGTCAATGAACACGTCAATATTGCAGACTTAGAACCTTTGTCTGCAATTTATGAAGAAATTTTAATACAACTGCTCACATAATTTATTCAGGTCAACCTTAATCAATGGCTAGGAATTTTCTGACATATAGATTTTTTGGTTGGCCTGTAACAGTCATTCCCTCTACCGAGTACCCATAATTGCTGTAGAATGTGGGTTAGGTTTTTATTTATATTAGGACAATTTAACATGCGTGCGAGCCGCTTTTTGTTTGCAACTCTTCGAGAAAATCCAAGTGATGCAGAAATTATTTCGCATCAACTCATGCTAAGAGCAGGTATGATTCGCAAATTAGCATCGGGTTTATATACATGGTTACCTTTAGGCAAGCGTGTTCTAAATAAAGTTGAAACCATCATTAAAGAAGAAATGGATCGTTCAGGCGCATTAGAAGTATTTATGCCTGTAACCCAACCTGCAAGTTTATGGCAAGAATCTGGCAGATTTGTGCAATACGGCCCTGAATTATTGCGTTTTAAAGATCGCCATCAAAATGACTTTGTTCTTGGGCCAACACACGAAGAAGTAATCACAGATTTTGTACGTAACGAATTAAAAAGTTATAAGCAATTACCTATCAATTTGTATCAAGTTCAAACTAAATTTCGTGATGAAATTCGCCCGCGTTTTGGCGTTATGCGTTCACGTGAATTTATCATGAAAGATGCATATTCTTTTCATATCACCCAAGCTTCTTTACAAGAAACCTATCAGGTAATGTACGACACTTATTCTCGTATATTTACTCGTTTAGGACTAGATTTTAGAGCTGTACAAGCAGATACAGGCTCGATTGGTGGCTCAGGTTCACATGAATTTCATGTTTTAGCATCAAGTGGGGAAGATGCTGTCGTATTTTCCTCTGAATCTGACTATGCTGCCAATGTAGAAAAAGCTGAAGCATTATTGGTCGGTGAACGAGCAGCACCTACTGAAGAATTAAAATATGTTGAAACACCAGCACAAGATACGATTGCTAAAGTATCTGCATTTTTAGGCTGTTCATCTGAACAATCGGTGAAGGCATTGTTGGTACAAGGTCTTGCACAAGAAGATGGCAGTACACCTGTGGTTGCTTTATTTGTACGTGGTGATCATGAACTCAACACCATTAAAGCAGAAAATCACCCACTAATTGCTTCACCGTTAACCTTTGCAACAGAAGCACAGCTTAAACAGTATGACTTACCTGCAGGCTTTATTGGGCCACAAGGTTTAGTTGAAAAAGGTATTACGGTTATTGTAGATCGCTCAGCATCTGTGTTGTCTGATTTTGTTGCGGGTGCAAATATTGCAGACCAACATGCGGTAGGCGTGAATTGGGATAGAGATGCGAAAATTTCAGAAATCTATGATTTACGTAATGTAGTTGAAGGTGATTTATCGCCAGATGGTAAAGGCACTCTACACATTAAACGTGGTATAGAAGTTGGGCATATCTTCCAATTGGGTAATAAATATTCCGAAGCACTTAAATGCACAGTATTAGGTGAAGCCGGTCGCCCTGTAACTTTAGAAATGGGCTGTTATGGCATTGGTGTTACTCGTGTTGTTGCAGCAGCGATAGAACAAAACTTTGATGATAAAGGTATTATTTGGCCAACTGCTCTTGCACCATTTGAAGTTGCCATTGTGCCTATGAATGCACACAAGTCACCAAAAACTGTAGCTGCGGCTGAAACACTTTACCAAGAATTACAAGCGTTAGGTTATGATGTATTACTTGACGATCGTAACGAACGCCCTGGTGTAAAGTTTTCAGATTTAGAACTCGTGGGTATTCCACATCGTATTGTTATTGGTGAAAAAGGCCTCGATGCAGGTACGTTTGAATATAAAAAACGTACTGATCAAGAGTCATGCCATTTAAGTAAAGATGAGTTACTCTCGGTACTGCAAAAATAGTGAATTTAAGATGAAAAGCCGTGCATTATGCACGGCTTTTTGATTATGCTTTAGGTAAGGTAACACCTGTTTGACCTTGATATTTACCACCACGGTCTTTGTAAGAAGTTTCACAGACTTCATCACTTTCAAAAAACAACATCTGTGCAACGCCCTCACCTGCATAAATACGTGCAGGCAAGTTGGTAGTATTTGAAAATTCCAAGGTTACGTGACCTTCCCACTCAGGTTCAAGTGGCGTCACGTTAACAATAATACCGCAACGTGCATATGTTGATTTACCCAAACATACTGTTAATACATTTCTTGGAATACGAAAATATTCCACTGTACGTGCTAAAGCAAACGAATTTGGTGGAATAATGCAAACATCAGCATCGATGTTGATAAAACTTCTTTCATCAAAGTTTTTTGGGTCTACAATTGCAGAATGTACATTGGTAAACACTTTAAACTCAGGGGCACAGCGCACATCATAACCATAACTTGAGACACCATATGAAATAAGCTTTTCACCTTGCTCATCAAATCTGACTTGATTTTCAGCATATGGTTCGATCATGCCATGATTTTGGCTCATTTCACGAATCCAGCGATCTGATTTAATTGCCATATCTATTCCAAAAATTTACATATATTTATATCAACATACTTTAACTGAAATCATGCTGTATTGAAATGTTATACCGCTTGTGTCATTCAATAGATTTTTATCACAATGATGTTTCAAATCCTTCATGTCTCGTTTAAGTTCATCATTTGAATCATTTAAAACCACTCAACGATCAAAAATATATGGTTTACATTTATTTTTACATCACAAACAACATAAAAATATAACGGATTACGATATGTGGTATTTCTAAAATCTTAGAACAAAGCATTTGATATAATCATTTGTTTAGAATTAAGGTATGTATCTAAAATTTTTATGGTGACGTTTAATAACATCATTTAAATGTACAAATATTTAAACGCTATGAAAGATGACATTTGATTAAAAATAAAAACTACACCTAAATTTAGAATGCTTGCAGGTGTTTAAACGATGTTGGTCAAATTGATGTTACTCCGTTATACACCATTTCAAAGATAAAAACCCAACTACCTTCGACTGAAGATAATTGGGTTTACGTTTAAACAAAAAACGTATTTAGTCGAATATTACCATTGGTAACCTACAGATGCTGCACCACTCACATTACTTCTCGTGTCTGCTGATGCACCAAACTTCCAGACATATTTATTACTGTCTGTAATTGCACTCACACCTACAGCAACGGCACCTTCACCACGGTAACCACTGATCCCTGCGCTCACCATACTCTTACCTGCATCCGTTGGCTGTGGTAAGTTACCCACTGCCATCGCACCTGCAATACCTGCATTAGTGTCGTTACGTAGCTTGTTCATTTGCTGGCTTGTTTGGTTAAATGCATTTTCCAAGTTACCCACACGACCATCTAAGCCAGTGAGTTTACCATCAATTGCACCTACAGCACTTCCAACATTATTGTAAGCTGTACCACCTACTGTGTAGGTCGGTTGAGACACTGTACCATCTGCTTGTACAGATGAACCACCGCCAAGTGCAGCTGCCGTAGCCGCACTCACTTTATACACTTGGGCTCCGTTCACAGCATCAGTAGAACTCGCTGACACATTACCATTTGCAACACCGCTAATTGTACGGCTCGTACCTGCGTTGTTTGCCACGTTAATTTGTGTGCCTGCTGAATCTTTGCCAATGCTAACGGCTGCATCATTACTTGCTTGCTGTACAATGCCTGTTTTACCACTACCAATATTACTTACTGTGTTTTGTAAGCTATTAATATCATTGGTATTCGCTGTTACTTGGTTTTGTACATTTGCAAGTTGACCGCCATTGACTGCGTCTTTTGAACCTGCGGTAACAGCACCATCTGCAACATTCGTAATGGTTGTACCATTACTACCACCTAAAGTGATTTTGTCTTTATTTACGCTACCGTCTGCGTTGGTATCATATTGAACAGCACTGTTTGCCAATTGGTTTACACTACTAGAAACACCATTAACAGCAGAATCCAGTTGGCCTTTATTAACTGCGTCTGTTGCATTTTCACCATTTGCAACATTAGTTACTTTTTGACCACCTGCGTTAATACCAGATGAAGTAATACTTGCGCCATTAGATCCATCTTTATTTTTAATGGTCAATCCATTACTACTTACAGAGGTGCTTGAGCCATCTTTAGCAGTATATATGGAACTATCTGCACCATATTGTGCACTATTTCCTGTAGTTGTATTGGTCACAGCAAGCCCGTTTGCCGCAAGTTGACTACTGTTTCCAGCGCCATCTACTACAGCAACACCACTATTATTTACTGTTGTATTACCCGACACCACTGAATTAACAGTAATATCTTTACCACCAGTATTCGCTTTTTGAACTGCTTCATCTAAAGCACTCAAAGCTCCTGCCAATGTCGTTGAGGTTGTACCGTTAACTGTATACGTTGGATTTGTGATCGATCCATCGGCATTTACAGTTGCACCACCACCCAAAATATTCGCTACAGAAGTTGTGCTTGCATTTACTTTACCGTTAACAGATTTAAGCTGTGCTACATTTACAGCATCTGTATCTGCAGAACCTGCGGCAAGCCCAGTAATTTGACGCGTTACATCTGTACCATTACCGACAGCCACTGAACCTGTTGTAGATTTCCATGTTACTTGATTGTTTGTAGACGATGCATTTGTTACTGCATCATAGCCTGCAACATTACCTGCATTGGTTGTTCCAGAGCCTGTACCAAGTACAACGGAACCTGCAGTGGTTTGTTTTACTTCATTACCAAGTACAAACGTATTATTACTGCTTTGGGTAATATTATTATTATTACCTACAGAGTAACTATTTGCACCATCTACAACGGTTGGGTCACCAAAGGCACCTGAATTATTGCCTGTAACTTGGTTTCCTGTACCAATACTAATTGATTGATTTCCAGATGCTTTGGCACCATCACCAATGGCAATTGATGATTGACCAGATACACTTGAGTCATTACCAATCACGACTGAGTTCTTAGCCGTTGTTGCAGCAATTGCATTCACACCCAGTGCTGTTGAGTTTTCACCACCTGCACTTGAATCTTTTGCTTCAGTTGCTGCATTGGTATGAGCAAATTTCACACCCTCTTTATTCATTTTTTGAACAGTTTCACCAATTGTTAGGTTATCTGTTGTGGTTTGACCTGCTTTGTTGTATGTCAAGAATAATGAGTCTGGATTTGGATTGGTTCCACTATAGTTTTGATTCACCACCTGACCCGTCACACTTACGCCATTACCATTACCATCTTTTACATCGGTAATATTGCTGCTAATTGCAGAATCAAGCTGACCTTTGTTTATTGCGTCTGAAGCACCCACTGCATTTGCTACATTTGAAATGGTTGTTCCACCTCCTGTAACAATGCTATTTCCATAGCTATCTGTACCTAAAGTTGCAGTTGTACCTTTTCCATTACCTGCCACAATACTCGCATAATTTGTTGTACCATCAGTATTTTTGGCATATTGCACAGCCGAGTCACCAATTGAACCCAGTTGTTTTTGTAACTGTGATTGTACATCTGCAACTTGACCACCTGTCACCGCATCTGTAGATCCTGTTGCAATTTCACCACTTTTTAGATTGGTAATTGTGCCACCAGCAACATCTAAACCTGTTTTCGTCAGTGATGGTCCATTTGCAACTTTAACACCTTCTGCTGTTACAGCCGTACTGTTACCCAATGCATCTGCAACGGTTACACCTGAGGCAGTAGAAATTGTACTATTACCTGAACTGTCTTTCAGCGCATTACCTGTCGCAGTTAAGCTATTACTGTTACCATTTTTATCAGTCACATTTGTACCTGATGCTGTGGTTTCAGTTGTATTACCTACATTATCTTTAATCGAGCTACCTGTTGCACCATAGCTTGAGCTGTTGCCTTGACTGTCTTTTACTGTGTTTCCTGATGCAGTTGTTGTAGCGCTATTACCATTTGGATCACTCACACTTGTACTTGATGCAGTCGTTGTATTACTGTTACCTGCGCCATCTTTAATCGTACTGTTTGTGAGACCGTAGTTGGCACTAATTGGGTTGCCACTGCTGTCTTGACCTGTGAGATTGCTGCCAGATGCACCGTAAACGGCTTTGGTACTATTGCCATTGGCATCTTTACCTACAACCGTTGTACCTGTGGTGTCTAATACGGTATTGCCTGCAGTAACGCTGTCTACATCTAAATTACGATTTAAACCATATTTGATGTTGTTGCCATCTTTGGCAACCGTCAAGTTCTTATCGCCATCAACTGTACCGATGTCTAAACTGTCACCCGCTTTGATCACGCCCTTATTGTCGGCACCACCATTATTACCATTACTCGTTACCGTAAATCCTTGATCTAATGCAGCAATTGCGTCGCCTACATTGTTCTTGTCTTTACCGTTAACACTGTACGTTGGTGAAGATATCGTCCCTGTTGTTGGGTCATATGTTGAACCACCACCTAGTGCTGATGCTGTGCTTGTACCTGATGCACTTGTTTTTTCACCACCTGCTGACGTTACTTCATCAAGTAA
>NZ_VTDM01000025.1 GCF_015627105.1 Acinetobacter baretiae
GTATTCGTTTGAAGTATTGATTCTGTTTTAGAAATTTCAAATAAGTGGATTCAAATTTTATAAAAAAATCATCAATGGTACAGAATAAAGCAGTAATATCAGTCATGAGGATTAGAGTGGTAAGTCGTGTCTAGTAACTCAACTTATGGCTCTAATCCTTGGCTTTTTCAAATAAATCCTTAAACAGGATTCGGGTTACTTAAACTATGAAGAATATATTGTTCCAATTACACTTGGCACCATTGCTGCTGCACTCACTGATTTTGATGATCGTTTGAGCATACGACTGCGTAGTTTAATTTATGTGTGTTGTTTGTTTTTTATTACGAGCAGTATTTTAGAAAAACTCGCAACACAGCCTGTGTTATTTATTACCTATTTGTCGTTATCGAGTGCATTTTTTATTTTATTGGGCAGCCTAGGCCAACGTTATGCTGCTATTTCTTTTGGTACGATTTTATTATCTATTTATACGATGTTTGGTTTAACTGAATATACCACTTGGTACGTTCAGCCGATTTGTTTTGTTGTCGGTGCCATTTGGTATAGCGTCACGTCCATTTTATTTTATTTACTCAAGCCCACCTTATTTATACAAGATAGCCTTGCGCAAACCTTTTCTTTGTTATCAAAACTTCTTCATCATAAAGCAAAACTCTTTGATCCTGATAATCATAAAGATGATATAGAGCAAATCTTATATGTTCTTTCAGAATACAATTCAAAACTCGTACAACAGTTAGACATTAATAAAACCGCCTTACTCACTCGGCTCAAAGCATCTCGTGCCAATAAAAACACCATTTATTGGCTTAATTTACATTTTTTTGCACAAGATATTCATGAACAAGCGACTGCAAATT
Organism: Acinetobacter baretiae; assembly: GCF_015627105.1. Taxonomy (GTDB): domain Bacteria; phylum Pseudomonadota; class Gammaproteobacteria; order Pseudomonadales; family Moraxellaceae; genus Acinetobacter; species Acinetobacter baretiae. The sequence goes on from NZ_VTDM01000025.1 coordinate 864, forward strand.
ATTTAAACTATGAAAAAGTAGGCTCACATTTTAGTCGTAGCGATGTTATTTTTCGAATGCAAAAGACCATTCATCACACAGCAAATGCATTTCATCATCTATCCAACAGTATTTTATATTACCAATCATATGAAATTACAGATCAACACACCACAACTCTGTCACACCTTGAATCTTCAGTACAAGATTGGATCAGTCAACATCCCAAAAATATTGAAGTAAAAAATTTACTCTTGATTTCAAATAATTTAAGAAGAATTTACGAACAACTCAATCATTTAAATACACTCACTATTCAACAAAATATTGTAGATTCACAAACTCAAGACAATAACAATTTATTAGATGGGGATATTCAAGACTGGCAAGACTTGATTTTAAAATTTAAGCAACATTTGACGCCACAATCGTCATTATTTCGTCATGCAGTTCGGATTGCTTTTGTTTTTTTTGTTGGTTATTTAGTGTCATTATTACCATTGGCTAAGCATGGTTATTGGATTTTATTGACCAGTTTATTTGTATGCCAAGTTAGTTACTTTGCAACCAAAACACGCTTAAAAATGCGTACCTTAGGTACAATTTTAGGCGTTATTATTGGAATCCCTATTTTATATTTTGTACAAGATACTCCAACACAGTTGGTTCTTACAGTGATTTGTGCTGTGTTATTTTTCTATTTGCGTGTTAAAAAATATGCCATAGCAACGCTGATGGCAACACTCATGGTATTACTTATTTTTAGTATTAAAGGTGCTGGCTATGAAATTATCATTCCTCGCATTGTAGACACTTTCATTGGATGTTTTATTGCATGGTTTGCAGTCAGTTTTATTTGGCCTGACTGGCAATACAGAAATATCTCTCAAAATATTAAAAATAGTGAGCGAGCGACCATACAATATTTGGCAGAAATTAGCGTACAGTATAAACAAGGTAAAAATAATGGCATGCAATATCGTATAGCTCGACGTTTTGCACACAATAAACAAACAGAATTAGCAAATATGATTTCTAGTTTAAGTGCTGAACCTTCTCCAGATTCAACACTTATTCATCATGCTTTTCGTTATTTAGTCTATAGCCACAGCCAACTCAGTTATATTTCCGCGTTAGGTGCACAACGCCATTTGGTCACAGATTCACAAATATTGGCTCTACTTCAATGGTGCAATGATGCCATGCAAAATACTTTACTATATAAAAAAGGCTTGTCTACCACACAAATTCTTGAAAAATCAAAAGAAATTGAAGATTTATTTCAGCAAGATAATCTTTCCGAGCACTTACAGCTCACATTAAAACAAATGAACTTGTTATTAGAGTCTCTGCCTGAATTTATGAATATTAGGCATTATTTACTGACACGAGACATCAAATAAAAAAAGAGGCTATAGCCTCTTTTTTTCACATTAAGCTTGTTGACGTTTTTTCATTTCTTTAATCAGTGCACGGCGTGGAAATGTAAACCATATTAAAATCACAACAATACTCATGAGTAAGTATGCTGCCATATGAAAATGAGTATATAAAATACGAACGACTTCAATGCCTACAAAAAAACATGTCATATTTAACATCGACATGGAAGCAGCCACTGTTCCTTTGGGTAAATCAGATGATGCAAATGCAGATCTAAATACGACAGATACAGCAATGCCTTCACCAAAGCTGACTAATGTTAAACCCACTAATAATAATGGTAGTACCCACATAGGCCACAACAGTGATGCTGCTGCAATGATTGCACCCACTAACATGATCGGAAAGCCAATAAAAATTGTTTTACCAAGTTCAAAACGATCAACAACTTTAATTAAAACAATATTACCTAAAATCAAACCTGCAAATACAGGGACTTGAAATAAGCCATATTGAAAACTAGATAATTTTAGTTCATCGACCAAAATAATTGGAGAAATCGCGATCCATAACATCAGTGGTAAAACCACTAAAGGTAAAGCGATTGCAAGGCTTAAAAAGTGAGTATCTGAATACACCGCTTTAAATCCTTTCAACAATTCAGGCAATGTTTTTTGCTCTGTGACATGTGGTTTAATTTCAGGCATTGCCTGCTTTAAACCAAACCAACTCAGTAAAGAAATGAGAGCAATAAATACAAACCCCCAATGCCAAGAAATATGACTAATTAAAAATGCGCCCAATACAGGCCCTAGTAAAGGTGCTAAAAGAGATAAATTGGTCATAAGTGCCATGACTTTTACAGCATCACGCTCCTCAAATGACTCTTGTACAGCAGCATATCCCACTGCAGATACAATGGTTAGCCCCGAACCTTGTAAAAATCTTAAGATTAAAAATTGTGACATACTTTGGGTAAAAAGAATAAGTACACAGCAGATCGTAAAAAATAATACACCTGCTAAAAGCACCTTTTTTCGACCATAACGATCAGATAAAGGGCCAAATAGCCACGCAACACATGCTCCACCGAGCAAGTAAAGTGACATTGCAGAGGGAGCCAATGTTGTACTCACACCAAAATATTGTGTGATTGGCAACATTGCTGGTTGAATTAAGTCATTACCAATATATGTCGCAAGTTCAAATAGAACCAATGCGAGCGGAAACATGAGCGTAGTTCGATTCAATGTTCGTGTAGGAGAATTTTGCATGTTTATCTAAATAGCTAGAGTTTAGTCATAATCAATATGCGATAAAGAAACGGCACATAGATCAAGACTGCACATAAAATGATCGGAATATACTCAAATATGAAGCACGATGATTGTTGTTTTAAACATCTAAAATGACAACGTAAAAACTCGCATCAGCTTGTTTTGACTGTTTTAAAGTGGCGGAACATTAGCATATATCCCCCAAAAGGTCGAACAATTTTACAACAATTGCCCACGCTGCATTGAGCTTGCTTACATATTACCAAGACGACTTTATGAAAATATCACTCTAGCGTTTCCACCCCATACAACAGTGCATGGCCTGTTTCTTAGATTTGCTTATATTTTCAAAGGTGGCAATAGGTTTCAACAAAATAAAACCAACCATGAAAGCTTGTACATGGCAGATTAAATACAGTAAAACAATATAAACCATACAGATAAATTAGACGAAACAAACAGATCCGTGTATCTTAATCAATATAAGAAAGCGTTAAATAAAGCCATACTTTCTAACCTAAACATCGTTTAAACAATGAAGGTTGATTACGAATGACACACTTGTCTACACCCAATCAAAAACTACAACAATTACGCCAACGTATGGAATCACACCATATTGATGCATATATTGTACCTAGTGCAGACCCTCACTTATCTGAGTATCTACCCGCCCATTGGCAAGCACGTGAGTGGCTCACAGGTTTTACAGGTTCTGTAGGCACATTGGTCGTCACGCAAGAAGAAGCAGGCCTATGGGTAGATGCTCGATATTGGGCACAAGCTGAAAAAGAGCTTCAAGATACTGAAATTTATCTTAAAAGGTTAACGACAGAACCTGATTCGCATTATATGCCTTGGCTTACCCATAAGCTAAATGCCCATCAAATTGTAGGAATCGATGGTCGTGTTTTGTCTTTGGCGCAATTTGAACAACTCTCAAAAACACTCAAAGCACAAAATATTGCACTGCATACCATCAAAGATTTGGTCGACCCGATTTGGACAGACCGTCCTGCGTTACCTAAAAAACCCATTTATGCGATGCAAGAGGGACTAAACAGCCTTTCTTTAAAAGAAAAGATTGCTGAAGTCTGCAGACACTTGAATGAACATGGCATTGATGGGCACTTTATTTCAAGCCTAGATGATATTGCATGGTTACTTAACTGTCGTGGTCACGATGTAGAATATAACCCTGTATTTTTAGCACACTTATACATTGCCAATGATAAAACCACAACACTCTTTATTGATGAAGATAAACTCCCACAAGATGTGAGAGATATTTTTGATCAAGAGCGCATTCACATCCATCAATATGAAGACAGTGCACGCTTTTTAGCACAACTTGAAACATCAAAAATCTTAATTGATCCTCATAAAGTCACTTTGTATCACGCACACGCGATTCCAAACAACGTAGAGGTCATTCAAGAAACTAACCCAAGTACCTTCTTAAAGGCCTGTAAAACACAAAGCGAAATTGAACACATCAAACATGCCATGCTCAAAGATGGAATTGCACTGTGTCATTTTTTTCATTGGCTAGAACAAGCCCTCAAAAACAATGACGTCATTAATGAACTGACCATTGATGAAAAAATTACCTTCTTTAGAGCACAACAAGACGGCTTTACAGGGCTTAGCTTTCCAACTATCGCTGGATTCAATGAAAATGGAGCACTGCCTCACTATAGAGCAACCCCTGAATCATTTTCACACATTCAGGGTGATGGTCTGTTACTGATCGACTCTGGCGCACAGTACACAGATGGTACAACTGACATTACACGAGTTGTTCCGATTGGCACACCTTCTGAAGAACAACGAAAAGATTACACGCTCGTACTCAAGAGCAATATCGCACTCTCTCAAGCTGTATTTCCAGAAGGACTTGCTGCCCCTTTACTTGACAGCATTGCTCGTCAACCACTTTGGCAACACCAACTTGACTATAGACACGGTACAGGTCACGGCGTAGGTTTTGCACTCAATGTGCATGAAGGGCCTCAAAGTATTTCTTACCATACGCCAATCAGTGACAAAGTTGCCATGCGTGAAGGCATGCTCACTTCGATCGAACCGGGCTTATACCGTGAACATCAATGGGGAATTCGGATTGAAAATCTGGTCGCCAACACTTTAGTCAGCACTGAAGATCTTGGTTACGGCACATTTTTAAAATTTGATACCTTAACTTTGTGTCCAATTAATACACGCTGTATTCAACACGAACTAATGACAGCACCAGAAAAAGCATGGCTTAATCAGTATCACGAGCAAGTTTTAAATGCATTGAGCGACCACCTCGATGGAGAAGTTAAAGCATGGCTAATCGAACAAACGCAAGCCATTTAAACAAACTCTAGCAAGATCACCCCTTTCAAAAAAATATTGAAAGGGGTTTTATTATTTTTATAGTATTGCTTTTACTGAGTTAAATAAAAAAGGTTGAACCTTAAAAAATAAGGTTCAACCTTTAAATGATGACACATAATTTACTTTATGATCTACGTTTGCTCATATATCAAAAAGCTTCCCTGGATTCATGACCAGATTTGGATCAAACACTTGCTTTAATGCTTTCATATATTCAATTTCTTCAGCACTACGAGTATATGCCAAATACGGCTTTTTCGTCATTCCAACACCATGCTCAGCTGAAATTGAACCATCATATTTTTTAACTGTATCAAAAACAGACTGATTTACAGCTTGGCATTTAGCAAAGAATTCATCTTTAGTCAGGTCTTGTGGCTTTAAAATATTTAAATGTAAATTACCATCGCCAATGTGGCCAAACCAACAAATTTCAAAGTCAGGATAACTACTTTGGACAATCGCTTCAATGTCCTTAATAAATGCAGGAACATGTGTAATCAATACAGAGATGTCATTTTTATAGGGTGTAAATGGTGCAATCGATTCGGAAATATCTTCACGCAAACGCCATAAATTATTCACTTGCTCTAAACTTTGACTCAACACCCCATCGAGCACCCAACCCTCTTCCATGCAATGCTCAAAAATTTCCATGGCTTTATCCATGATTGGTTCGTAGGGTGCTTCAAACTCAAGAAGAACATAAAATGGGCATTGTGTATCAAATGGGCGTTGTACATGGCCGTGATCCAAGACCTTTTGCATGGCCACTTCACCAAAAAATTCAAATGCTGTAAGGTCTATTTTACTTTGAAATGCATGTAAAATTGGCATCACAGCATCAAAATCAGGAACACCAAGCACCATCACTTGCAAGTCCTGCGGTGGACGGTCTAATTTTATTTCAGCTTCGGTAACAATACCAAGCGTTCCCTCTCCACCAATAAATAAATGTTGTAGCGCATACCCTGTTGCATTTTTGATCATGCCTTTGTTAATGCGTAAAATATCACCTTTACCTGTAACAACAGTGAGTCCTAAAATCCAATTACGTGTCATTCCATATTTAATAACTTTAATTCCACCTGCATTGGTCGCAATATTCCCACCTATTTGGCTCGAACCTGCTGAGGCAAAATCTACTGGGTAGTACAGACCTTGCTCTTCGGCATAATGTTGTAACTGCTCAGTCACCACACCTGCTTGAATGCGTACCAAACGATCTGCTGGAAAAAACGCCAAGACCTGATTCATTTTATCTAAGCTAATGACAATTTCGCCATTGGCTGCAACAGCACCTGCAGATAATCCTGTACGTCCGCCTGAAGGGGTCACTGCCACTTGATTTTGGTTAGCAAACTGTACAATCTGTTGCACCTGTTCAGTGGATGTTGGAAATACAATAACAGATGGGTTGGGTTCAAAATGTTTGGTGTAATCACACCCCCATGTTTGTAAACTTAAATCATCTGTCTTAATACGGCTTTCACCCACAATTTTGGTTAGTTCAGTCAATAATTGTGGCGATAATGGTGCTGCAATATTCATCAAGGCAAACCCAGCAAGAAATAAACAAGTTGTTACGCATTATGTTATCATACTGCGACCAACATTTGGCCTTTCTAGCGGAGCCGTAATGAGCCAACCTCTTTCTCTTGATAAAGACAAAATTCGTTTTTTACTCCTAGAAGGTGTACACCAAAACGCAATTAATACATTAAATGCAGCAGGTTACACCAACATCGAATACCATAAAACTGCCCTTGAAGGTGATACGTTAAAAGAAGCAGTTAAAGATGCCCATTTTATTGGAATACGCTCTCGTACACAGCTGACCGAAGATGTGTTTGCAGCAGCTGACAAACTGATTGCTGTTGGGTGTTTTTGCATTGGTACAAACCAAGTTGACCTCGATGCTGCCATGAAACGCGGTATTCCTGTGTTTAATGCACCTTTTTCAAATACACGCTCAGTGGCTGAACTGGTTTTAGCAGAAACGATTTTATTACTACGTGGTGTGCCTGAAAAATCAATGAGCTGTCATCGTGGTGGTTGGCAAAAAACTGCTGTGGGTTCATTTGAAGCGCGTGGCAAAACACTTGGTATTGTTGGCTATGGATCAATTGGATCACAATTATCTGTTCTTGCAGAAAGCTTAGGTATGCATGTCATCTACTATGACACGGTGACCAAGCTTCCTATGGGCAATGCACGCCAAGTCGGTTCACTTAATGAACTTCTTGAAACAGCAGATGTTGTCACTCTACACGTACCTGACTTACCATCTACACGTAACTTTTTTACTAAAGTACAGTTTGATAAAATGAAGCAGGGCTCAATTTTTATTAATGCTGCACGTGGTACGTGTGTAGTCATTGAAGACCTTGCAGATGCGTTAAAATCTGGCCATATTGCAGGCGCTGCTGTAGATGTGTTCCCTAAAGAACCTAAAGGCAACAACGAAGAATTCCAATCTCCTCTTCGTGGCTTAGATAACGTGATTTTAACACCGCATGTTGGTGGGTCTACGGTTGAAGCTCAAGAAAATATTGGTCTAGAAGTGGCTGAAAAGTTTGTTGCTTACTCAGACCGAGGAATGACTTTATCTGCAGTTAACTTCCCTGAAATTGCTTTACCACTGGCCGAAGGGAAACACCGTTTACTCCATATTCATCAAAATGTACCGGGTGTACTGTCTAAGGTAAACACTTTATTTGCTGAACAAGAAGTGAATATTTCAAGTCAAACGCTCATGACGAAAGGCGATGTCGGCTACTTAGTGATGGATGTAGATGCCTCTGCATCGAAAGAAGCGCTAGATATGCTACATCAAGTACAAGGTACGATTCGTATCCGTGTTTTATTTTAAACCTCTGTGTTTTTCAATTAAGCCACAACGTTGTTGTGGCTTTTTTCTTCGCTCAATGGTGCTCAGATGCAAAATGCTCAACATAATCATTATACAGGCGCTGTTGTTTTACTCATTATTTCCATCTTGAGCATACAATTTGGTAGCTCTTTTGCAAAAGTTTTATTTCAAACACACCATGTATTGGTCGTTGCCGTGATGCGTTTAGGTTTTGGTGCGCTTATTTTGGCCTGCTTTAGCAAACTTTGGCAGATGAACATTCAAAACATTCATTGGAAAAATATGATGATTTATGGCACATCTTTGGCTGCCATGAATGCATTATTTTATCTTGCTTTAGCTCGCTTACCGCTTGGAATTGTTGTTGCGATTGAATTTCTTGGGCCATTAAGCGTTGCACTTTATTATGCTCAACAAAAAACTGATTTTATTTGGGTTGGATTGGCAGTGATTGGAATTATTTTACTGATTCCTTTTCAACAAACAGAACATCATTTTGATGTACTTGGTGCTCTATACGCTTTAGGTGCAGGTATTGGCTGGGCTATTTATATCGTATCTGCAAAAAGAAATACGGGTATTTCAAGCCAACATACCGTTACTTTGGGCATGATGATTGGTGCATGTATGATCGTGCCTTTTGCCATCGCAACAGGAAGTATCACAAGCATTTTAGACATACATGCCATAGGTTACTTTTTGTTGGTGGCCATACTTTCTGGAGCATTGCCTTTTTCCTTAGATATTTTAGCACTCAAACGTTTGCCCCCTTTAGTCTTTGGTACACTAACCAGTTTAGAACCCGCCATTGCAGCAATGATTGGTTTTATTTTTTTACATGAAACATTGCTATTTACTCAATGGATTGCACTGTGTACGATTATTAGCGCTTCAATTGGCTGTACCTATTCTATACAACGTAGTAAAAAACAACGTTTAAAAACAGAATCTATGTAAAAAATCAGGATCATCTTCAATCATGCCAAATACTTACACCATGGCCGTGGTATATCTGATTTTATCTATGCTTTCTTACCAAATGAGTGCATCATTTGCCAAACAACTCATGGAACAACTAGATGCCCTCAGCGTGACATTATTACGCATGTTTTTTGCAAGTCTTATTGTGTGTGTCATGTTTAGATCTTGGAAAGTGATTCCTCAACTCAAAAAACTACCATGGTCTTCTTTACTCATCTATAGCCTATCTTTAGGGCTCATGAATACTTTATTCTACTTTTCTCTTGGCAAGCTGCCACAAGGCATTGCTGTTGGTTTAGAATTTTTTGGGCCTCTTGGCTTGGCCTTTTTATCAATCAAAAAAACGTCTGATGCTTTTTGGATCATTTTAACAGTGATTGGTCTTGTATTGATGGTACCTTGGGCACACTTAGACCACCTACACTTTTCATTTTTTGGAGCAGCTTGCTCACTTGGTGCAGGACTTTTTTGGGCTTTTTATATTTATTACGGACAACGTGTAATTCAACTCAACATTGGAATGCACGCACTGAGTATCGCACTTGTGCTCTCTACAGCCTTTTTAATTCCAATTAGTGTTCTACAACACAGCCCTGTTTTCACCCATCCTGAATTTTGGTTACACGGCATAATGATTGCAGTTCTCGCAACAGCTATACCATATAGCCTCGATTTGTTGGCATTAAAACACTTATCTAGCGTCAGTTACGGTACGCTTTCTAGTCTTTCTCCCGTTTTAGCTGCATTTTCTGGCTTTATTTTTTTACAAGAAATTCTATCTTTAACCCAATGGTTTTCTTTATTTTTAATTATGTTTGCCGCTATAGGTATAACCCTCAGCGAAAAAAATAGCTGATATGTTCAGCTATTTTGCATTGAGTATTAAGATAACGTTAAAGTTTGATAACCAATACGACAAATGAGCACAGTTACAAGTACAAGAAATATTTTTCTCACAAAACCACTGCCATATTTTAGAGCTACACGAACCCCAATCACTGAACCAACAACATTTGCAATGGCCATCATCAAGCCTATTCCAAACAAAACATGCCCTGTTGGTACTAAAAAACTCAAAGCAGCAAAATTCGTCATAAAATTACCAATTTTAGACAAAGCAGAAGCATGTAAAAAATCAACACCCAAAAAACGTATAAAAAAGAAAATAAAAAAACTACCTGTACCAGGGCCAAAAATCCCATCGTAAAAACCTATGAGTAAACTACCAATCGCAGCAAATATAAGTACTTTTTTTGTGACTTCTAATTGTATTTGCGCTTGACCAAAATCTTTTTTCATAAATGTATATACCGCAATGACAATAAGCATTACTAATACAAAAGGGCGTAAAACAGATTGTGGAATCATAGATAAACATGCAGCCCCTGCAAAAGAACTTACCAACGCGCAGATTGCAATCACAATCAGTAATTTCCATTGTAGTTTTACTTTTTTGGCAAAGGTATAGGCTGCAGAGGCTGTACCAAAAATAGACGATAGTTTATTTGTACCAATCACCGTTGCCGTAGACATGTGTGGGAATGTACTCATTAAACCTGGAATTTGGATTAATCCACCACCCCCTACGGCTGCATCAATGGCGCCTGCAGTAAAAGCAAAACCAATTAACGTGATCAGTGTAAAAATATCAATGTCCATATGAGGATCCATTATTTATGAAGATTAAGTACTCTTTTGGGTACAAGACGTTTTTTATCAGTGACTTGAGCAAGCCCTAAACAATGATCACCATCAAAAACCAGCACTTTTTCGGCTTCAGCTGCCTCAATATTACTTTCTAAGCCATTACAAAAATAAGAAGCTCGGCCTTCAGGCACTTGTACTTTTGGTAAATATGATACCGCTTCAAAAGCTGGTAGAAGTAGCTCATCTCTTTGTTGTTCAGTAAGGCTTTCTAAATACTCAATGGTATATTCTGGAATAAGATTGAAATGTCCGGTTGCAATACGATGCAATGCAGACAAATGTGCTCCGCATCCAAGTGCTTCACCAATATCTTCACCTAACACTCGAATATATGTACCTTTCGAACACACCACATCTAAAGTGATGCTGTCTGTAGTCCAATGCATCAATGTTAAATGAGCAATAAATATCGGTCTTGGCATTCTTTCAACAGTAATTCCTTGTCTTGCCAGCTCATATAATGGTCGACCTTGTTGTTTCAACGCTGAATACATGGGTGGTATTTGTTGTGTATGACCACGAAATTTTGCCAATACATGTTCAATGTTTTCTTCAGTCAGCTGTGGTACAGCACGTGTTTTTAAAATTTCACCCTCTACATCACCTGTGGTCGTTGTTTCTCCCAACTTTAATGTTGTTTGATAACGTTTTTCAGACTCTAATAGATAGTGTGAAAATTTAGTGGCTTCACCCAAACAAATCGGTAACAACCCTGTCGCAAGCGGATCTAATGCACCTGTATGACCTGCTTTTTCTGCACGAAATAGCCAACGCACTTTTTGTAATGCTGCATTAGAACTGATTTCAAGGGGTTTGTTGAGTAAAAAGACACCATGAACTCGGCGACGTGCAATTTTTTTCTTTTGAACAGACATGATTTATACCATCAACACATGACTTACTATATTAACAAAGCACTTGACCATCATCAGTAGAATTCTTTATTTTCATCTTGATTATTGTACACTTACAACTTTAATATAAAATTAAAGCATAAAAAATGCGCCGTAATTGGCGCATTTTTGAATATCTCTTATTTTGCTTTACGTGCAGGTAGCTTTTCACGAATACGTGCAGCTTTACCAGATAATTCACGTAAGTAGTAAAGTTTCGCACGGCGTACATCACCACGGCGTTTAACTTCTACTTTAGCAACGATTGGTGAATGTGTTTGGAATACACGCTCAACACCAACACCGCTAGAAATTTTACGTACTGTAAATGCTGAGTTCAAGCCGCGATTTTTCTTTGCAATCACTACGCCTTCAAAAGCCTGAAGACGTTCACGCTCGCCCTCTTTTACTTTTACTTGAACAATAACAGTATCACCTGGTGCAAATGCAGGAATATCTGATTTTAACTGTGCATTTTCAACAGCTTGAACTAAAGGATGTTTACCACTCATTGTGGGAATCTCCAATAATGCGGCGAAGGTTTAATCTTCACAACCGCTGGGGATAGAGGCTAAATGCGCATATCAACCCGTTTATCTTCCCCTTTATCATTTTCAATATCTGAAAAATGTATAAAGAGCCTATCTGAGTCGCTTAATAGGTTAAATATTAAGCTTTAAATTCTTTCAACCATTTTTTTTGCTGCGTTGTCAGAGTAACTTGTTCGACCAATTCTGGACGACGTTCAAGTGTTCGCTGATAGCGCTGTAAAAAACGCCACTTTTCAATATTACCGTGATGCCCAGATTTTAGGACGTTAGGCACAGCAATACCTTCAAAATGATCAGGTTTTGTATATTGTGGGCAATCGAGTAAACCATCCACAAAAGAGTCTTGCACCGCAGACAACTCATCAGACATGGTATTTGGCAAACGCCGAATAAGTGTATCTAATAAAACCATCGCAGGAAGTTCACCACCAGACAGCACATAATCGCCAATTGACCATTCTTGATCAACATAACGTTGAATTAAGCGCTCATCCACACCCTCATAACGACCACAAAGTACAATCAAACCATCATAATCAATGAGCTGATGTACTTCATTTTCATGAAGTGTTTTTCCTTGCGGTGACATATATACCACAGGTACATGTTCACAGCCTGCTTGCTTTGCAAGTTGTTTGGCATGATGAATTGCTTTTGCCAAAGGCTCAGCCATCATAACCATGCCAGGACCACCACCAAATGGACGTTCATCCACTTTTTTGTAGTGACCTTCTGCAAAATCGCGAGGATTAATACAATCTACTTGTACGATCTCTCGTTTTATTGCACGGCCGCTAATACCATAGGCTGTAATCGCTTCAAACATTTCAGGAAAAAGCGTAATCACTGCAAAAAACATCGCAGATTCCTCTATTTCCTGCCGTTTCGGCCCAATACAGGGCTAATAATCTACGCCCCAGTTGACGTAAATACGACCAGCTTCTAGATCAACGTGTTGTACTACGTCTTTATGCCACGGGATCATTCGCTCTTCCGAATCAATGCTATCTGGGGTTGCATGAACCACCATGACATCATTTGCTCCTGTTTCAAACAATTCGTAGATAGAACCAAGATTGATGTCTTGTTCTTGATCACCTAAACTCAAAACGGTTAACCCTTTTAAGTCGGACCAGTAATACTCATCTACACCTGCTTTTGGAAGTTGTGACTTATCTACCCAAATTTCAGCACCCACTAAAGCATCTGCTGCTGTGCGATCACTCACACCTTTTAATGCAACAACAAGGCCTTTACCATGTGGTTTCCAACGTTTTACACTCATTGTTTGCCAGCCCTCTTTGGTTTTAACCAACCAAGGAAGATAGTCAAACACATTGCTCATAGGTTCTGTATTAGAATACACCCAGAGCCACCCATTTAGTCCATATGCTGAACGTAACTGCCCAATCTGTATGTGATTTTCGGGTACATTCTGTGTTGGTTTCATGGGCTATTACCTACCACAATTACGCAGTCACTGTTGCTTTTTTAGCTTGAGCAGCTAATGCAGCAACACGCTCTGAAGGTTGTGCACCTTGAGCAACCCAGTGTGCATAACGATCAACATCTAAACGAAGTTTTTCCGCTTGACCTTGAGCAGTTGGGTTAAAGAAACCAATACGTTCGATGAAACGACCGTCACGTGCATTACGGCTATCTGTAATGATCACTTGATAAAACGGACGTTTTTTAGCACCACCGCGTGCTAGACGAATTACGACCATGTTAATACTCTCACATGTTGATAAAACTTTTTAAACTCGGCTGAGCCTAAAAAGGCGGTCATTTTACGATATATTCGCTTGAAGGGAAAGGTCAAAGTTTGAGTTATTCACATATTTGAATTTAATTTGTTATTTATTCCATGTTGATGTTGAATTTAAACCCGTAAGACATTCATTTTCTTTCGTTGCTGTTTGATTCCAATTCTTTTGTCCTTCCTGATTTAAACAGACAACACCATTATTTTTTTGAGTACCATTTAACGGAACTGCAGACAAGGTATACCCTCGAGTGTCTGCATCTACCACCAAATTCAGTGTATATTTTGCGACACCTTGACTTGGGTAATTTGCTGTACCACCAATATTAGCAAGTGTTGCATCACGATAAGTGCGATTTACAGTAATATAACTTTGTAACCGACCTGAAAGCCGTGTCAATTCTGCTTGCACATCTGCTCTATTGCTATTCACCACATGGCGTGTATATGAGGGGTAAGCAATGGCCGCCAATAGCGCAATAATGGCCACTACAATCATGATTTCAACAAGTGTAAACCCCTTGTACTTTACATTTACCATGCTTCTGCTCCTGTCCCACAGTCAGTTTTGCTAATATTGCTAAATGCTGTATTTTTACAACGAATACCATTACTGTTCATTAAAAATGAAGCTTGTTTAGTATCTGCTGTTTTATTTTCAGCCACTAAAGCCCAGTCTGATCCAGTGGTATTATTACTGGTTAACGAGTTTCCAGACTGGTCGGTGAGCGTAAAAACATATCCCTGCACTGTACTTTGGCTTAACGTATAGGAAAGATAGCTAAAATTACGTGCCTTAAAGCGCTCTAACAAAACACTTTCATTTTGTAAGGCTTGTATCGCTCGCCCCTCATTCACCCTACGCACGTAAGATTGATAGCTTGGTATGGCCACTGCAGCTAAAATTGCAACAATAACAACAACGACCATGAGTTCAATTAAAGTGAAGCCCTGTTTATATCTCGCGAACATTTTTATGACTCACCTCCTCTTCACTCCAACTTTTCAATATAAAATATCTATGATTTTTATACTGATTGAATGGGTTTTTTGAACCATTCAAAATTGAAGCTACTGTAGACACCAAGGTACGGTCATAACCATCGGATGTAGGTGATGCAACAGATGGAGAGACAATACCCATACCGATCTCATTTTTCTGTACACCACCTGCGCATTGGCCATAAGGCATACAAAATAAGCTGACATAGCTTTTGCCATTTACTGCTGCACCACAATTACCATCACTTGAATTAGTTTGCAAACTATTAAATGTGGTGACATACATGTCATTACTGACAACAATTGGCATTTGCATGACTTTTTCAGCTTGCAATGTTCCTGATGCTGTATTTTGAAATGAATAATACCATCCAGCAGATTGAGTAACATTTGCATCACCTAATTTCACAATTTTATGCTCAATTTGTTCGCTTCCTAGTAAAGCATTTTGGCTATTTAAACCACCTTCATTGGTATATTCATCTGTTCCTTGATCATTTGTTTTTATATTAAAAAGATTCGCTTTCACAACATCTTTGTCAAAAACATTATAAATTGCATCATCTTTATAATTACTATTTGTTGTATTAAACATTGGAGAACTTCTATTTCCTGCACCAATAGACAATACACCAAACAATTTATTGTTGTCTCTATAGACCGAAAACGCAGGCATCTCATAAAAACGTGGGCTATATTGACCATTATGAAGGTTCATTAAACGAACAGGTGTTTTTGCAAATAAATGATCTGTTTTAGCATCATTGTTTAAGTCAATACGCCATAACTGCCCACCTAAGTCACCAAAATACAAGTGATCTACGAGCCCATCTAAGTTGCGATCCACTGTTCTAATTTGACTCACCACACTGTATTTCATATCTGGTGCATTTGTATACTGAACAGTAGAATTTACATTATTTGGTACTTGATTTGCACTTGCCCACCACAGTAGTTCACCGGTTAAGGCATCAAACATATATACGCCTGCACCTTTTTTATTACTCTGTTCATACGCTGGCGACTCATAACCCGTATATTTCCCTCGCTTACCTGCAGAGTATTCAAATGTACCATTACCATCGTCACCACCAGCATCATATCCTCCACTGACAAACATCACTAAGCGTTTTTTATTTTGCCAATTTACCCATGCTGTGGTTGGTTTTGCCCAACTTTGTCCCATAAAATCTAATTCAGGATAATTCTTACTCGAAATATTTTCTGATTGAGAAAAAACTTTTTGATCTTCTGGACTAATGTGAAATAAAACAGATGGACTATCTATATTTTTTAAATCAAGTGCATAGTACCCACGCCCACCCATACGTAAGCCACCATAAATAATTTGTTTACCTGTGGTATTATTTTCCCCACTTCCAACAGTTACCGCTCCTGTTGCACTATTTTTAGTCACATATTCTGTGTAACTTGTCCAAGGGGCATCAACTCCATAAAAAAGGCTGTCTAAACCACCGGTTGTACTGTTCACTTTACTAAAAGCATCTTTTTGTACTTTAATTAATTCATTTGGCACAAATGCAAACTTTTCTACACCTGTGACTGCATCAACCACATGCAATAAGCCTTGTGTTGTGCCAAAAACGATATAATCAGATCGCTGACTGGTCACAATTTTTCCATTATCGACCTTAATCACACCTTCATTGGTTAACAGCAGTGGTGATGAATGTAGTAATGCACCCATTTGTCTCAATTCAGATGTTCTTTTTAAAGCATCAAGTGTTGTTGGTACATTTCTTACATCAATATTATAACCTAATAGAGATAACAAATAACCTCGATCTGGATCTGAGCCATTTAAGTCATTAAAACCAATTTTTCTTAAACTGGTCTCATTAGTAGAGCCACTTATAGTACGATCTGTCCATAAGGTTCGCTTAAACTCAGTATCACTTTTTAGACCTAACGGTAACTTATTTTGCACACCACCTATCAGATCTGTTTCTGAATTCGCCCAAAAATCATAATTACTAACAATCTCACCTGTACTGTTTTGAATCTTATTTTTCTTTTGATCTGTTAAAAATCCATCTATAATTTCGTATTGTTTTAAATTACCTAACCATAATTGGTAATTATTACTTGGTGTGGGTTGGAACTGAGAAAAGTAAGCTTTATTTCTTAAAGCCAATGGGTTTAAGTTATCCAAGGGTACAGTGGCAGCACCTGTAGTGATTGGTGAAATATCACCCGGAGTATTATCTATAAACTGTTTAAAACTATCCACAACATCTTGGGCATTTTCTCCATAATACCACCCTCCTTCAGCACCTATACCCCACTTGGCAGCATTTTGCACATTACCTTCACCCTGGACATTTGCTAAATTTGCTTCTTTACTGAGTGCTGGATTATAAGACTGTATACCTTTAAATTGACTCCCAAACCCAACAACTGCGGTTTTAATAGATTTGCCTAAAGGGTTCTGATCTTGATTTAAGAGTCGCTGAGAAAAGTCACCAATACACAGCCAAGCATTATCATCTCCATTAACTACCGGCCAACTTGACTGATAGATATCTCTATACGCTCCTTTAATTTCAGAGAGTTTCAGTATATTGGCTGAGCAAATTTGCGAAGAAGCATAACGAGACGTAAGTGCATTATTCATAATATTTCTTGAACGCTCGGGTGTTGTAGCGTTCGGTTGACCATCTGTCAGCACATATATACCTTGCCCTGCACATTGAGCATTTGGTCGACTTAATGTCTCTGGTTTTTTATATTGTGTAGCTGTATTTTTAATGCCTGCTGCTGTCGCATAATCCATACCGCTCACATCAGATGGCTGAGTGGTTGTGCCCATTAAATATGCAGCAGTCTCAGCATAGGCATGGGCAGTTGGCGTACCACCTGTTGCATTGAGCTTTGCAATTTCTTCTAATAAAATCGTTCGTTGTGTTTTATTACCTACCATTGTATTTAATGTTCTAGCAGGTGTAATAATATACCCTCTTTTATTCGTTTCACTCCCATTGGTATAAGAAAATGCAGACAATCCAAGAACTTTATCATCTGCAAGCTGACTTACAGTCGATGAACCTCTTAGTAAAGTAAACATACCATCTTTCACTTTAGTGATTCGATCATAAAATCTTTGTTGATCATATTGAAAATAATAGGTTGTATTTCCACTGCCACTTTGACTATAACGATTAAGCGTTGCAGCAGAAGGAGCACCAATCAAATTAGTACACTTAGAAGGATCAGAAGAGCCGTTTGTACCACAACTATAATAGTCATATCTCGATCTCACAAGGCTTATACGCACAAGAACTCGTCTAAAGAAGTATGTAGTGTTGTTCTCTGATATTGCATTACAATAGCTTCGAGCATATGGTGTACTAGTGGTTGCAGAGTCAATACCAAAAGAGGAAAATTGATAGTCTGAAGGTATATCACAAGCCTCAATTGCTACACTTTGAGTTGGAAAGCGTGATGTCATACTCCCTGAAATGTCCAACAAGAACATTAATGTAGGTGATACTTCAGGTTTTGCTTGATAAATTTCAATATCACTACTATGACTTATTTGCATCACTCCCACAGTCAAAGCAACAAAACTCAACCATTTAAAGTTACTTCCACAGCGGGTAATGCTACTTTGTAGTTTTGAATTAACATTACTCATTATATTACCTCGCCACTCGTTGATATTCAGTTTGAATCAAATTGTAATCACTAAACTGTGTTGCAAACGGAACACCCAATCGCTGCAAACACATCGATATGGTGTCGGTTGCTCCTGTACTTGGTGTAGATGTCAATGGCACAATGGGTTGATTCATATGAGAGTTCAAACAAGTATTAATATTTGCTGCTGATGCTGTAGACATACTTGGCATAAGAGATATGGCATATACGCGAATGACTTGATTCATTTGCGTATTATTTCCACCACCAGAAGTTGAATTAAGTGATTGTGCATCTGTACCTACACTATAACCTTCAAATGGATTGGTTTGATTAGATTCGCTTGATGTTCCTATGCTCTGAATAGATATTTGTGTCAGTATGGCATTACGACCACTGGTAAAAAAATTCAGATTTGATCGACTGGCTTGACAATAGCCAAGCGTACCCGATGATGTGCCATTTGGAGCAGATGCACCATCTGGCCACTCTATAGTGCTATAATTAGTAACATTAAAAAAATCTGTATTATTCTTTTGATAACAAAAAACAATTTCTGGCGCTCTAGCCACACCGTTCATTGAGCGCCCCAAACTTCCACTAATGGTTAAAATGAGTGACTCTGGCGCATTTTGTATTTTCATTAGGGCAGCATCTGAGCTTTGAAATAAAAGCTGTTTGGCTTGAGCATTTGTTGCAATGTTTAATGATGTCATACTTTGTCGTACAATCACTGCCCCAATTAAAGCGGTCAAGACCAACACACATAATACAATAATCAACGTTGCCCCTTGTTGAGTGGATCTACGTATCATTTTACTTTCCCCCACCTATTGCATTACGCAAAGCGACTGTTTGCTCTAAAACAACACGCAAATGATTTGTTGTTGTCTCTTTATTACTCAACTGAACAGTACGATCTAAAACACGGATATCTTGTCCTTGATTTGATGCAATATTTGTTCCTAAGGTTTGATTAGATCTAACAAGCACACCTAATTTCACCCCCACAATATTGTCTACGCCATTATATTGGTTAATAGCAACATCTCTTAAAGCATTGTCATTTTCGCGCTGAACTGACAAAAGAACGCGAAAATAATCTACACCAGGCATAATTAATTGAGCATTCTTTTCCAAATTCTTGATATTGCCATCACTATTAGATGCACAAACCAAACCACCATTTTCTCTCACAAAGTAACGCTCAACAACATACCGACTTGCGGTCACTTGTCTTCCTGTACAATCAAAAAAACCATCACCCACTTTAAATGGTGTCACAAAATATTGTATGGTTAATTGGTCACTTTGATTAATATTAATACGATTAGAGGCACTCGTACTAGCCTCATCTAATGTCACTAAATCACTATTCACCTGATTTAAGTTACTTGTCGTAAGTACAATGCCCCCATTGGCAGAGCTACTATTCACCACATTTCCATTTGCTCCAAAATTAGCCATTCTTATGTTTTTTATGATGTAATCTAAGGAAAAATTAGAGCTGTCTTGAATTTCAGATGTCGCTTGTTGTAAAGCTTGGCTTCTTTGACCAGATAAAAATAACATCAATGCAATAGAAGAAATGATTGTACCTAACAATAAAGCAATCATTAACTCTACCATTGTAAAGCCATTTTGTGTTCTCATTAAAAAACCTCCATGACAATACAGGTTGAGTTATTTCTATATGTGAATCCATTATTTGTACTGAGGGTGCAAGAATTTGGGCTACTTGTTTCAGAATCACTATTTTGTGGTTGCGTTTTTCCCCACGCAACATAAATACATTGTTTACCATTTGAACCACTCGGACATGCCTGCATATTCATAGACATTCCCAAAGACAACGCATTTAAATATGACTGTTGTACATCAAAGTCTGCTTTTTGGCTTGCTGTACAATAGTTACTAAAACAATTTGAGCTACTTTTTTCTTGTGATTCTGTTGTTTGCATTTGTGCCGTATATGTCGTAATTTCTGTACTGTTGATTCTTATTTTTTCAGATAAATCACGTGCAACATTCATGGCTAAAATACGATCAGAAGCTTCTCTTGCTGCCTCGACAGCTTTTATTTGTAAGGCAACAAACCCTAAGACCGCAACAGATAAAATCAGTAATGCTACCAATATCTCAATCAGTCCCACACCTTTTTGCATTGTAGATAAACGCATCAACACACCCCATTTGCTGTCAGTACCACCGTACCAAAACGTGTTAAAGTGAAGTTTTGAGTCACTCCAAGTTTACTATTACAGATTGAAAAATTCGTATCCGCAGGTAAATCTGTAACCCCAGATGAATTAAATATAACACGTGTTAAACTTGGTGATTTCAATTGATTGTTATTCGATGGCACCCAATTCAAAATATCTGCAGTATCTTTCGTTTGACTGTTTAAATTGACAGTCACCTCTGTTCTTATGGCTACAGCCTGACTACGTGCTTTTGAAAATTGTAATAATAAGTTTTGCGTATTTTGATTTAAACGCTGTCTTTCAAACATGCTAGAAAAGGAAGGCGCAGCAATTGAGGCAATGATTGCCATCACTGCAATTGTGATCATTAACTCAATAAGAGTAAAACCCCGTATTAATTTCACCAATACCCTCCAAAAAAAACCTCAACCTTGTGATAAAAAAAGCGGAACTGTGGAGCCCGCTTTCATTGTATGCTGTTTTTGTTAAGATTGAACGACTTGTATTCTTAATTCTTTCGGCAAACTAAAAGTAATATTCTCTTCACGGCCATCTAACTCTTTGGGCGACTCCGCTCCCCAATCTTTTAAGCGCTGAATAACTTGTTTAATTAAAATTTCTGGTGCAGACGCACCTGCGGTCACACCAACCTTACTATTAGGTTTAAACCAATCTGCCTGCAATTGCTCTGCATTATCGACCAAAAAGGCTGTTTTTCCCACACGCTCAGCAAGCTCTCTTAAACGATTTGAGTTCGATGAGTTCGGTGAACCAACCACCAAAACGACATCACACTGAGCTGCTAAGTCACGTACAGCATCTTGACGATTTTGTGTGGCATAGCAAATATCATCTTTGCGTGGCCCTTTAATTTGTGGAAATTTTTCTCGTAATGCATCAATCACTTTTGCAGTATCATCAATCGATAATGTAGTCTGTGTCACAAATGCTAAATGTTCAGTGTTCATGACTTCAAGTTTAGCCACATCTTGTTCATCTTCCACCAAATAGATTTGACCCCCATATTGCAAGTCATACTGCCCCATCGTACCTTCAACTTCTGGATGTCCGTGATGACCAATTAAGATCGCTTCTCTAGCTTCTCTGGCGTACTTTGTGACTTCAATATGCACTTTGGTCACCAATGGGCAAGTTGCATCAAACACTTTCAAGCCACGGCGTTTGGCTTCATCTTGAACTGCTTTGGAGACCCCATGTGCACTAAAAATCACAATATTATCATCTGGTACCTGATCAAGTTCATTGACAAAAATTGCCCCTCGCTGACGTAAATCATCAACAACGAACTTATTATGTACCACTTCATGACGCACATAAATGGGATGGTTAAAACACTCAAGTGCTCTATTCACGATCGCAATGGCGCGATCAACACCTGCACAAAAACCTCGTGGATTCGCCAATACAATTTCCATAAAATCCTCAATCACACTCAAAACAACACAGTTTTTTGCGTTTATACGCCATTCAAATCAAATAAAGTATTCAGTTTAGCTACAGTCTACTTTAAAATAGAGAAGATATTTTATCATATCAGGAAAATATCATGTCAGGACTCTTGTTTGTTGTTTCTGCCGCATCAGGAACAGGCAAAACATCCTTGGTGAAAGCCCTGCTTGAGCGTGTAACAAACTTACACGTATCTGTTTCACACACAACGCGTACCCAACGTTCAGGTGAGCTGAACGGTGTACACTATCACTTTATCTCGAAAGAAGAATTTCTAAATCAAGTCAAGCAAAATGGTTTTATTGAGTATGCAGAAGTGTTTGGCAATTACTATGGTACCTCTCAAGCCACAGTTCGCCAACAACTTGACCAAGGTCACGATGTGTTACTAGAAATTGATTGGCAAGGCGCAGAACAAGTTCGACATATTTTTCCTCATGCGAAACAAATTTTTATTTTACCACCGAGTCAATTTGACCTGCGACAGCGTCTTTCAAATCGAGGAACTGACAGTGTAGATGTGATTGAACATCGTTTAAGCTGTGCCGTTGAAGACATGCAACAATACACCCATTTCGATTATGTCATTATTAATGATGATTTCAATAAGGCTTTACACGATCTTGAATCTATTGTGAGTGCCAATCGCTTGAGTATGCAACAACAAGCCATACGACACCAGTCACTCATTGAAAAATTATTACGTGTTGAACAATAGGTTGCTTGAGTCTCATCTAAAAGCGTTTTATAATGTCCAACTTGGTTAATTTTTAACTCACACTAGAGATATATTATGGCACGCGTAACCGTTGAAGATTGTTTAGAACATGTAGATAACCGCTTTGAGTTAGTACTTGTAGCTAGTAAACGTGCGCGCCAACTGTCACGTCAAGGTCTTGAACCGACTGTTGAATGGGACAATGACAAACCAACTGTTGTTTCACTTCGTGAAATTGCAGAAGGCCATGTCACAAAAGACATTTTAAAGCAACGTGATCAAGATTATCAACGTTCTAATTTAGACCTTGCTTTATCTGCAAACAACTTAGGTTTAGATAACTTTTCATTCTAAACTTACATTTAAAATAAAGCCTAGTCTGTCATGCTAGGCTTTTTTATTGGTCTTTTTTAAACCAATATGGTAAAAAAAGATCAAATAGATTGAAAAATACACTCAGTTTGAGCACAGAAAGTTTGACAAATCAGGCAGAATGCTTTTGATTAGAAGACCTATATCCTATTTTCATTTATTTATACAAAGGACGTTTTATGCCAGGCGAAGAAGTTAGCCAAGCCAAGCAGCAGCTCAAAGAAATCATTGATGTCTATTTAACTGAATATGACGTGCAACAGATATTGGCTGCATGCGACTTTGCTGACCTTGCACATGATGGCATAACGCGAAAAAGTGGCGAACCGTACATTCTGCATCCGATTGCTGTCAGTTGTATTTTAGCCAACATGCGCTTAGATCGTGAAACACTCATGGCCTCTTTACTTCACGATGTTATTGAGGATACTCACTTCACAAAAGAAGACATCACTGAGCGCTTCAGCAAAACTGTTGCTGAGTTGGTCGATGGAGTTACAAAACTCACCCACTCTAGCGACAAAGAATTTAATAAAGCAGCATCTTTTCGCAAAATTATTCAAGCCACTTTACAAGATCCACGAGTGATTATTGTCAAACTTGCTGACCGTTATCACAATATGACTACTCTTGAAGCACTGCGCCCAGACAAACGGGCACGTATTGCACAAGAAACCTACGATGTTTTTGTGCCGATTGCACGTATTGTGGGCATGAATGAAATTGCAGACCATTTAGAACGTCTATGTTACCAAAATTTAGATTTAGATACCTTTGAACAAATTCAACAGGCTCTAGAAAAAACACGCCCACAACGTTGTGAATACCAAAAAACTTGGGAAAAGAACCTACATCATTTGCTCGAACAACATCACATTCAAGGTCACGTCAATAAGAAAAATAATAATATTGAACTACTGCGTCATTTTTTTAAAAATGAAATTAACCTTGAACAGTTGACCCGTAGCCATACTTTTGAAATCACACTCAGCTCTATTGCCGACTGTGATCGCCTCACCGACATTTTAACCGCTAATTTTAAAGTGGTTCAGTTCGAGGACAACATTCGAAAACCGCTCCCGGGTGGTAATCAATCACTTGTGATGAAGTTAAAAGGTGAAAAAACCACTTTGTCTTTGACCATACAAACTGAATTGATGCAAAAAGTCGCTCGTTTAGGCGTAATTTTAGGTGATAATGCACCACAGGCCTGTCGCTCTGCGATTCAAGCCTCTATGCAAAACTTAAATACTCTCATCGATATAGACTGTGCAAAAACAACGTTTAACTACCTGCTTGATTACTTGCATCAAGAAAAAATTTGGGTCTATACCCCACATGGCCAATTACATGAACTCCCACAAGGTGCAACTGTGGTTGATTTTGCCTATTCTGCGAGCTTATTTTTAGGTAATCATGCCATTGGTGCCAAAGTAGACAGTGAGATTAAACCCCTCTCTACACCTTTACATAATGGTCAAGTTATTGAAATTATTACAGATGTCCTTGCCACACCTAATCCAGACTGGCTCAGCTTTGTAAACACACAAAAAGCACGCCGTGCGATTCAAAGCATACTTAGAGAACAAAGTGCTGAAGAACAACGTATTTTAGGCCAGCAAGCGCTCACACGTGCATTTAGACTATTCAATAAATCAACAGCAGACATTACACAAACGCAATGGCAGAGTGTTCTACAGTGGCGACACATCGACTCAACAGATCGACTTTATGAACAAATTGCTGTAGGAGACTTACTCCCACAACTTGTGGCTAACCACTTATTTGCAGATGAAATTAAAAATCACATCGACTCTCCTCGACTCATTCAAGGCACTGAAGGTGTAGATGTCAAATATGCTCGCTGTTGTAATCCTGTACTTGGCGATCCAATACAAGGGCATCTTTCTCGTAGAGGATTAATCGTCCATCGAGTACGTTGCAATAACTTGCTCCACGAACAGCACCTTCACCCAGAAAGTATGATGTCACTTGAATGGAATACAGACCAAAGCCTAGATATCAATTTTACGGCATTTTTGTGCATCCATTTAAAAATGAATGACGAACAAATTTCAGAATTAATTTACCAATGTCGTAAAGCACACATTGGCGTAGAATTTGTACATGCACAAGATAAAAAAACCTACGTCAATATCGTTGTACATAACCGTCAAGAAATTGCGCATGTCATCAGAGATTTACGTATACATTTCGGATTTCCACGTATCCTTCGCCAAGATACGCCATTTAATGCACACGATAGTCAAAAAATAAACCTACCCGTTTACTCATAAGACATCAAAGGAATCAACATGAGCCGTCAAGTTATTCATAGCGACAATGCACCTGCTGCCATCGGCACTTACTCACAAGCTGTACTTGTTGAAAAAACACTTTATCTTTCTGGTCAAATTGGTCTTCACCCACAAACCATGGAGCTTGCTGACGGCATTGAAGCACAAATTCGTCAAGTATTTGAAAATGTAAAATCGGTATGCGAAGCTGCAAATGCAAGCCTTGCTGATATTGCAAAACTTAATATCTTTATGACGGACTTATCTCATTTTCAACTGGTTAATCAAATTATGGGGGAATATTTTGTTCAGCCCTACCCTGCACGTGCAGCACTTGGTGTAGCCAGTTTACCTAAAGGTGCCTTGGTTGAAATGGATGGTATTGTCATTGTTGGATAAACTCTAACATTGCAATATAAAATCAGAATTCATACATTACCTAACCCACAAAAATGAACGTTTTCCATATTTTTAATCGTGAAACATGGGAGAAACGTTCATTGATCAAACTTTGCTTGCATTTCATCATTTTTTAAACAATTATTCGACCCACCCATCATTTAGAGTGACACTCACTATTACTGTGAATGGTATGAAAGTATGTCTTCAATATTAAAAAAAACCTGCTTTACTTTCATAAATGAACATGAATACCGCCCTTAAATTTCAGTAAAATACTCCACCCACACAAGGGTGTAGTAACCTAAAAAACCATAAGTATTTGATTATTAGTTATTTTATTTTAAAAACATAAAGAAATACGCTAAATTAAAATAATTTGATGAAGTCCCAATCTTAAAATGCTAGTATGAAAACGATTATCAATTTCTATTATGTCATTTCTGTTATGTCTTCTTTGCGCATTCAAAATCTCAGTAAAAAGTTTGGTAAACACAGTGCAATTCACAACACCACTTGGCATGCTCAACGTGGCGAGATTGTCTGTCTACTCGGTCATTCAGGGTGTGGAAAAACCACCATGCTACGCTTAATTGCAGGTTTAGAATCACCAAGCTCAGGACAGATCAGTTTTGGTGACCGTACTCTATGGAGTCATCAGCAAAATATTGCAGCAGAACAACGTAATATTGGGTTAGTTTTTCAAGATTATGCTTTATTTCCTCACCTCAATATATTTGAGAATGTAAAATTCGGCCTAACCCACTTAAATAAACAACAACAACATCAAATTACTCATGACGTATTAGCACATGTGTCTTTATCCCAACATGCTAAAAAATATCCCCACACATTATCAGGAGGTGAACAACAACGTGTCGCTTTAGCCAGAGCACTTGCACCGAAACCCGATGTATTGCTCATGGATGAACCTTTTTCAAACTTAGACCGTAGACTCAGAGATCGTATCCGTAAAGATACGATTGGTATTTTGCGAGAGATTGGCACAACCACGGTCATTGTGACCCATGATCCAGAAGAAGCCTTACAAATTGCAGATCAAATTATCTTGATGCATGAAGGTGAAATTATTCAAATCGGCACACCTAAGCAGCTTTATGAAACACCAAGCAGTTTATTTTCGGCTGAATATTTTTCAACCATGAATCAAATCCCTTGTATATTTGAACACGAGCAATTGAAAAGTACATGTGGGCATCTTCATTTCAACATTGAAAAAATGACAACACTGTCTGTACAGCCTATACATGGTCAAGAATATTTATTTTGCGTTAGACCCTATCATGTCAGTTTGAGTCTAACGCAAGAAACAGCTGATTATTTTGCAGTCACTGTAATTTCAAATGAATATTTAGGCCACCAACAATCTATAGACGTACAGATTGATCACACGGCTCATATTATTCGTGTACAAGGCATATTTTCATGTCCTACACAAATCGGACAATCACTTTTTATACAGTTTAACCTCACCCAAAGCTTTATTTTTTCTAAACAGTCAGTCACCAATTAATTTTACTCCCTTTTCACCAACAGCAATCTGAGATGAGAGATGAAAAACATATTTAAACGCTTTACCTTAAGTGGCCTCACTTTATGTGCTTTAACCTTAGCAACAACAATACAAGCCGCTGAAGTGAATCTTTATACCACACGTGAGCCTGGACTCATTCAACCTTTACTCAACGATTTTAGTCAGTCTACGGGGGTTAAGGTAAACACCATATTTGTCAAAGAGGGGCTCGTTGAGCGCGTAAAAACCGAAGGCAGACGCTCTCCTGCAGATATATTAATGACTGTAGACTTTGGTAATTTAATTGATTTAGTTGAAAATGATTTAACACAAAAAGTAAACTCTAAAGTATTAGATGCATCTATTCCTGCAAATTTACGTGCAGCAAATGGACATTGGTATGCATTATCTATGCGTGCAAGAGCAGTATATGCCTCTAAAGAACGCACCCCATTAACAGCATTTAACTATGAAGATCTTGCAGATCCTAAATGGAAAGGCAAAGTCTGTATTCGCTCTGGTGCTCACCCATATAACACAGCTTTGATTGCCGCATATATTGCCCATCATGGTGAAGCTCAAGCGGAACAATGGCTTCGTGGTGTAAAAGCCAATCTTGCACGCTCTGCAAGTGGCGGAGATCGCGATGTTGCGCGCGATATATTGGGTAATATTTGTGATTTAGGCATTGCAAATACGTACTATGTGGGCACGATGAGTAATGGTGATGACAGACAAAAAAGTTGGGCCAACGCCATTAATGTCGTACTTCCAACCTTTAAAAATGGTGGTACACACGTCAATGTCACAGGTGCAGTATTGGCAAAATACTCACCAAACCGTAAAGAGGCTGTGCAATTACTAGAGTTTCTTGCATCTGATCGTGGTCAAGCCATGTATGCTCAAAGTGGTTATGAGTATCCTGTCAATAAATCAGCCAAAATTGATCCGATCATTGCTGGCTTTGGCCCATTAAAGATTGATAATATTCGTTTAAGTGATATTGCAAAATATCGTAAAGCAGCCAGTCTTTTGGTTGAAAAAGTGCAATTTGACCACTAAAACTGTCTTCACTTATTCACTACACTTCAGATTGTGTAGTGAATGTTTCTTCTTTTAACGTCAATCACTGATCTTAGTTTCCCTATGCAAAGTCCTTTTTCTTCTATCTCTCGCTTTAAATTTGGTTTTTGGCTCAGTTGTTTATTGGCGTTACTGGCCTGTCTACCAGTTATTGCATTACTTTGGACGGCCTTGCAGGGGAATTCTGATATTTGGTTACAGCTCATTCAGTATATTATTCCTCCAACACTCATAAACACATTCATTTTATTGATTGGTGTTGGCATCATGACGATTTTGATTGGTACGGGGAGTGCGTGGTTGGTCACTGCTTACGAGTTCAAAGGTCGAGCCATCCTCGATTGGGCTTTGCTATTACCTCTTGCAGTCCCGACATATATTATTGCCTACAGCTATATTGATCTTTTACACCCTATAGGGCCCATTCAAAGCCTACTCCGAGATGATTTAGGCATACAACATATTAATACATTCATTCCTAATATCCGTAGTTTATGGGGATGCATCTTTTTACTCAGTTTTGTACTTTATCCTTACGTATATCTCAGCACACGTGCTTTATTCATGATGCAATCGGCAAGTTTTATTGAAGTTTCAAAAACCTTAGGGTTTGGACCGATTCAATTATTTTATCGAGTTGCTATTCCATTAGCTCGCCCTGCAATTGCAGTAGGTACAAGCCTTGCATTAATGGAAACCATTAATGATGTCGGGGCCACTGAATTTTTAGGTGTAAAAACACTCACACTTTCGATTTATTCGACATGGGTGAATCAATCTAACTTGGCAGGTGCGGCTCAAATTGCCATATTCATGTTGGTCATTATTACGATTTTAGTGACGATAGAACGCATGGGACGGCGTAAACAACGCTATCACGTTGCTTCACAACGTGGTCGCCCCATGACACCTACACAACTTGGCAAATATAACGGCATTTTTGTGTTTTTGGTTGGACTCATGCCAGTATGGTTCGGTTTTATTATTCCGACCAGTTACTTGACCGTTGAGGCCTTTAAACGCATACAATTTAATGGCTTTTCTGAACAACTATTACAAATTTCACTAAATACACTTAGCCTATCACTGATTGCAACTGTGGTCACTGTAGTCATTGGAATCATCATTACTAGCACCATGCGTTTCAAAGGAAATAGTGCCATTGTACGTTTTGCAAGTTTAGGCTACGCAGTACCAGGAACTGTACTTGCCATCGGACTCATGTTAGCACTTGGTTTTATTGATCGTAGTGTGGGTGACTTTTTAGAATTTAAAATGGGCATTTCTACAGGGTTGTTATTTTTAGGTACCACGTTTACCGTAATTTATGCATATAGCACCCGATTTTTAGCAATTGCTATTGGTAGTACAGAAGCAGGATACCACCGAATTAGTCCAAGTTTAGATGATGCCGCTCGTAACCTTAAACGCCAATCAGGCAGTATTTTATATAAAATTCATTTACCACTCCTAAGGCCCGCTTTGGTATCGGCTGCGTTACTTATTTTTGTGGATTGCATGAAAGAGTTACCTGCAACCCTATTATTACGTCCAATCAACCTAGAAACATTAGCGACTTTTCTGTATGCAGAGGCTTCACGAGGAACCTATGAAGATGGTGCTATTGCTGCCTTACTCATTGTTATTGTCGGTTTAATTCCTGTGATTTTATTGGCCTATGTCAGTAAAAAACGTTAGCTTGACCAAAGATTAAATATCTCATAACAAGCAATCTACTTCAAAAAATATATCATCTAGTCACAGTAGATTGCGAACAGCTGTTTTCATTCCCCTGTTTCACTCACCCAACCATTTAATGTGATTACTATTTCATCATTACAGTATTGATTATTTATTCTGTTTGAAACTCAAAAATAGATAATAAAAAACGATCACATTCTATTCACACATACTCAGCTCATATGCATGAAAATCAGTGAATCACTATTCATGAATGAAATTAAATACTTAGCAAAACACCTCTATCGAGCCTCACAAAAAATAAATTTATCGCAATCTTTGGCCTATATTTTTTATAAAATTTAGATCACATCTGCTGTAAAAACGATCTTGACAATCGATAATAATTATCAATAATATAACCATTATCAAATCAAAATGTGAGTTCATCTGATGTACGTGTGCTTATGCCGAGGTATCACAGATCAAGACATTAAAGACGCTGTACAAAATGGTGCAGAGACTTTTCGTGAAGTACGTGATCAGCTCGATCTAGCAACATGCTGTGGTCGTTGTGCACCTGAAGCAAAAAGTATTATTGGTGAAGAACTTTCTCAAATCGCTGCTCGAATTTCGGTTGCTGCTTAATATATTTTCTAATACCTCCTCCCTGTTCTCTTTACTCAATCAAATACTGTAGATAACTGTTTTTGATTATGATTTCCATTTGCTGTTCAAAAAACATCTCGCTTTGCTCGGCCTGCTTCGTTAGCATATACACCTATAGATTGCCTTGTTATGTAAATAAGGCACCAAAATTGTGTGGAGCATATAAAATGAAAGGCAATCGTGACGTTATTAACCAGCTCAACCAAGTGTTGTACCATCACCTCACCGCAATTAACCAATATTTTTTACACTCACGTATGTTCAATGACTGGGGTATTGAAAAGCTCGGAGCTGCTGAATACAAAGAATCTATTCGTCAAATGAAACATGCAGACAAAGTAATTGAGCGTATTTTATTTCTAGAAGGTCTACCTAATCTGCAACATTTAGGGAAGCTCTATATTGGTCAACACACCTTAGAAGTATTGCAGTGTGATGTACGTAAAGTGAAAGAAAATATAGATGCCTTGGCACAATGTGTAAAAATTGCAGAAGAAAAACAAGACTATGTCACGCGCGATTTTATACAGGAAATTTTAGAGTCTGAAGAAGAGTTTTTAGATTGGGCAGATACACAAATTGATCTGACTGAAAAAGTAAGTATCGAAAATTATATTCAAAGCAATTTAAGCAAATAAACTCTAGTAAAAGCGCATTCCACATGAAATGCGCTTTTTTTAATAACATCTATTCAGGCCGTTTTTCAAGTTGATCAACGGTATATTCAACCCGATATAATCCTTTAATCAGTTCTAGCTGATGTACAGCTTTTCGTTGCTGACCATTAAACGCCAATAATTGTGCATATTTATACAAATCATATTCAGTGGGTGATACATCCACTGCATCGCGAAACTGTTGCAATTGCACAGGCGAAAGTGTACTAAAACGATCTAAAGCATACCACGTGGCACGTGCTTTATATTCTGTTAATAATATAATTTCACTCTTTGGTGCTTGATTCAGACCGATTTCGGCATGTTTTCTTGCTACAGATAACTCATCTACAGCAACAATATAGTCACGCCAAATTAAGCCATATAACAATATACAGAACACTAAAAAAACAGTACTCAACCATGAATGAATCAAAACGACCTTTTGACCAATGAAATCAGATTGAATCATGCCAAGTAAAAATGCACTTGGAAATAAAAAATATGCGTAATTTTGCGGAAACTCCAACATAGCATGAATCATGACCGATAAGACCATCAGTGCTACGATTAAATTTTCTTTACAACAAACCACCTGATTCAGCTTAAATAACCAATATGAAAAGTACACAATAATAGCGAGACCTAGAGGTATTCCATTCCAAATAAATAACTCTAGAATTAAATTATGTGCGCTATTGGTTCTTTCACTATGAACGATAAAATCTGCCCCGACCAATTGAGCAATACTGGTTTGATTCCACCCATATCCAAGCCATGGCTGTTCGCGTATGGCATATAACATTTGTGCCCATATACCAAAACGTGAATGACTTGAGCTTGCACGTTGCACAACATCCACCATTTGTGCTTGTGACAAACCTAAATGAACCAACCATCCATTTAAAAAAGGCAAACACAGTAAACTGCCGATATAGGCTGATAACCACAAAGCCAAATGCCAATATTTTAAACGATAGTGATCATGTTTATATTTATAAAGAATGTAGGCTGTTAAAACAATACACGCAATCCAAGGTGTTCTAGACTGCGTCAAAGCGATTGTAAATATAATACAACTTGCCGCAATCATGGTTAATAACGTCGATAGCACGCGCTTTTCAAATAAATACCATGTCGCAAACAAACTCATTAACAAAAAGGTTGCAAAATTATTGGGCTGTGCAAAATTTGAATACGGACGATTCCCTTTAAGTTGCATAATTCCCCAAAGATTCCCTTCCAAATCTAGCCATTGTATCCATGCAATACAACAGCTGAGCACCGCAACAGCACACATGACCAAAGACAACTGAGTTAAAATACGTGCCTTACTATAATCTCTTGCAAGGTTATAGCCTAAAACTACAGCCACTCCAAAGCCAAGTAAATAACAGGTACTTAACAGTGCCTTGCTGAAATATAACTCTACTCCAAAACACCACTGTACAAACGGTATGCTTACAATGCCTAACCAAAGTAATTGAAACTTCGGACACTGCAAAGGACGCTCTATATAAACGGCCAACAAACAGAACATACTTGCATAAGTAAACATTTCACTCGAGAAAGTGAGCCATGGCGTATAGTGATCGGGCGACAACCAAGCCAATGCAAGGAAGATTGCTGAAAACAAAAAAAGAAAACGAAGCATGTGATCAGACAGTAAAAAAATAAAGGAGCAATTATAGATAACTTTAATGCATACGGCTGTAATAAAAAAAATTAATTTATATGATTATTTTTAGAATTAAATTTACTTAAAATATCAATATATTGACCAAATACAACAAACAAATTACAACATCACTTTATACTAAATACTAAAAAGTTCACGATGAGGAACCAATCCAATGAATAAAAAATATCTCTTACTCAGTATTATTCCCTTTTTATTGCCTGCTTGCCAAAATTTACCTCAACACACTACGATGCCACAGATGATGAATACTCAACATAACCATGACATCAATTTAAAACAAATCCTTACTGACTATACATGGTCGTATCAAGCCACTCAAAATTTACCTGCAATTACTGCAAGTTTTGATCAATCACAAAATTTAAGCATATCTACAGGCTGTAACCAACAAAATGGCTCTTGGCAACTTACAGGCCAAACCCTAACAACATCTTTATTACGCTCAACAATGATGATGTGTAGCCCTCAGCTCATGTTACAAGAAAAATTATCGGCAGCTTTATTTGATCAATCAAAATTAACGCTTCAGATCAATCATCACAACAGCAACACACCTCAATTACAAATGATTGATCAAACTGGTAAAACATTCACATTCACAGGAACAATAAAACCCGAAGCACAATATCAATCTACAGCTGAAATCATTTTTCTAGATATTGCACCCACCACAAAACCATGTACGAACACTACAAATGCTCAATGTTTTCAAGTCAAAGAAATCAAATACAATGATCAAGGTATACAAACTTATATCGATCAAAATTGGAGAGTATTGCCTGAAAGAATACAGGGATACACTCATGACCCTAAAGTTAAAAAAACTATACGTGTAAAACGCTTTCAAACCAAAGCGACTGTCCCACAATATGCATATATTTATGATATGACTGTACAGCAAGAGGTATCACACCATAGATCATAAATACCAATAAATATTCAATATTGAATGAATATGCATAGGTCAATGTTAGTTGATTTCAAAATATTTACTTTAACAGCAAAAACCACATCCCCATAAAGGCACTTGAAAGTGCCTTTATTTCATAAAGCTGATCATCATGATCATAATGCCGTTAAAGCTTATATTTGATGATTTGATGATTTGATGATTTGATGATTTGATGATTTGATGATTTGATGATTTGATGATTTGATGATTTGATGATTTGATGATTTGATGATTTGATGATTTGATGATTTGATGATTTGATGATTTGATGATCAATGACAGTATATAGTATATTTTCTTGTACACTCATTTTTGCCACATGCAGAACAAAAAATACTCATAGAGTAAAACAATCTATTTTAATACCCAAACCTTTATGAGTTTGATATATATCGCTTCAATCATTGAATAAATATTAATATTTCTATGTTAAGGCACTTTTAATTACGTGTTGTATATTTAAACACGCTATACATAGACACTTTTTAAACATTTTTGCTGAGCAACAAAAAAGCTCAATTCTTAAAGAATTAAGCCTTTAGTGAGTATCCAATACTGCAAATTATGCACTATTGGTGCGGAAGGGGGGACTTTGTTTGTTGCTATAAATATATGATTTAAATAAATTATTTTAAAACACATTTCCCTTTAACCTCCCATTTAACCTCCCAATGTTGTTTGACTAAAATATAAACAATAATTTTAGCCCATATTTATATCTACCTTAAGAAAGCCTACCTGTAACCCTTATATATGAGATTGGCTCATTTTGAACTACTCGATTGGTTCACTTTGAATAATTACATCAATTCAGCATTTCAAATGCCGATATGCAAAAGGGTTGGATTTCAAATGCCACCCCATGACAACAATCACTCTTTCCATGATGGTTGAACAATCACATGGCTACTATTGTGGAAATCACCACGGTTCAATATTAATTGTATTTATAGCCTAGTGAATAAGGTTCACTACCCGAAAAGTGTAGTGAAAAGTAATAGGTCATAGTAGGGGCATCGTTTTTAACAACACCCCTATATTTTAGCAAATGCCCTCGCGCGCGTAGTTGTATCGAAACTCAATTCAAGTAAATGATTAATAATGTTTTTATTTAGTTATGGTGAATATCACTCTTAGCCTTCTGTTCTAGTAACTCAGCCGTTCTTCTTGTGTTTTGTTGGATTTTGAACATAACTACCGTGAATTCAGCCCATAGACGTACTAAGATTGCTCCCAAAAGGGTAAATGCTACTGATGCAAAATATCTAAATCCTTGAGGTGTATCTCTAAGCATTGGAATATCTATAGAGTCTATTGCAACTCCCACTCCAAATACTAAAAGTGTTAATAGCATTAACCAATATGCTAGGGTTACAATTTTTGTCGACAAAACGGCATCAAGGAACAATATACTTTTCATTTTTAGACCTGTTAATATTTAAGTAAGTTATAAAAATATAATACGGACAATTTACTATGAAAAAATTAACTTTAGCTATAACTCAATTAAATATAATTTTTTTAAATAAATATAAACCCATCTTGCTTAGATTTAGAATCCCATCAAAAAGAATGGTAAGATTACGGTAAGGTTTATAAAGAGAACCCCATGATTACCCCAAGGTTTAACGAGGTCATAGGACGGTAAGATTTCATTGTTTTTGTTATACGTAGTTATACAGATTAAAAAGTACAAATAGCCCTGTAATCCTTATATATCATGGTTTATACGTGATTTAGTAAGTAAGAGCTGTAAAGCAAAAAAAAGGGGTATAACGCAAATCGTTACACCCTATATCATTGATAAGTAAACAAAGCGCAAAAATGCGTTTTGTACTTACTATATTGGATTACTCATAAGGCATGAAGCTATGGCTATCGTCCTGTAATAAAGCCAATAGTTTAGGGTGAATAAATAACTTTTCTTTACCTACCGCCATTTCATCTAATATGCCTATCTCTGCTAGTTTTTTAAGATAGTTTGAAGCTGACTGGCGTTTAGCTATGCCTTTGTCTACCACATTACTAATACGGCTATAAGGTTGTTCAAATATGAGGTCTACAAGCTCCCTTGTATATATTTTCTCTGCATTGGCTTTCACATACTCCACTGTATGCTCATGTAGCTGTTTAATGCCGTTAATCTTGGCAAGCGTCCATTCACTTGTAACCGTAATCGCTTGTAAGATAAATAATATCCATGATTGCCAATCGCCGTCCTTAGTCACATTAAGCAATAGCTCGTAATACTTTGCCTTGTTCTGAATAATGAAACGGCTCAGGTAGAGTATAGGCAAGCTCAAAAGGTTTTCACCCATCAGGTACAATACATTGAGTACACGCCCTGTACGTCCGTTACCATCTATAAATGGGTGTATTGCTTCAAACTGATAATGTGAGATAGCTAATTTAACTAAAGGATCTATGTCATCATTGTAGTGAATAAACTTTTCCCAATTAGACAGTAGCCCTCTTATATTGTCCTCTCCAACTGGAGGCGTATAAATCACCTCACCAGTGTAGCTATTTTTTAATGCTGTCCCTGTTGTCGATCTAATACCTAAATCTACCCCTTTAAGTGTTTGGCATATCTCTATGGCTGTACCTGTAGACAATGGGCGTTCTTTAATTGACTGTACGCCTTTATACAATGCAGTGCGGTAGCGTAGGGCTTCTTTGGTTGAATGGTCTGCCGTGTCATCATTGCCTTGGGCATGCTGAAATAACTTGTCTGTGGTGGTGACAATGTTTTCAATCTCTGAGCTGTCTTTAGCTTCGAGTAAAGGAATAATATTAATAAGCATGTTTTGATTTGGTATTAACTCACCTGCCTGTTTTAACTCAGCAAGGGCTTTATTCGCCGTAATACATGCTTTTAAGACCACTTTTGTTTCTACTTCTTGCTCAGGTGGTAGCTGTGGAAGTTGGTTATATGGTTGGTCGGCTTGCCATTGATTCATCTAAATAACCCTATATTGGCATGTCGATAAAAGGGCAAAACTTCGACATGAGTATAACTATATGTCGATACTATAAACATATTGTCATCATCATGTCGATAAAAAGGGAAAATATCGACATGAGGGGCTTTATATGTCGATGCTATAAACATGAAATACCTAACGTGTCGATAAAACCATGAAATATAAACATGAGTAGGGCTTATATACTCCAGTAGAACCTGACTAAACCTGACTTTTAAAAGCTCACTCGTTATTTATGACTAATGAGAATAACCCTGTATTAGAACCTCACAAAACCCAACATTAGAACCTCACAAAACCTCACCTTTGGACTTGATAAAACTTGACATTTTGAAGTATCAAAACCTTATAAAACCTGAACCGTAAAAGGGGACATGGCCATTTCCACCATACCTATACCGACTTTTTGAACACGTTAGAAAGGCTATTTCTTGCTATACGTAGCTAGACAAAGCAATAAGTATAAAATGCCCTGTATCCCTTACTAGATAAGCATTAAATCCGTATTGTTATAACACTGCTGTCTAGCAAGTTTTTGTTTGACGTAGTATGACAAAGTGAGGGGTATCAATAACTCTATATTCCTTATATATCAGTACCTTGAGTAAGCTATAAGAATATATCTTGTCAAACAAGATTTATAGGACTGTGGCTCAACCATGACTAAACATGACTTTTAAGTGCTACTGGTGTTAGAACCTGTCAAAACCTGCGGTTAGAACCTCATAAAACTAGATATCTATATTAAACTTAATACTTAAACTATCGCTCAATCCTGTTACTTTTAAGAGTGAGTTTTAAATACTCCTTAGTTATTTATGATTATTTAACAAAATCTAATACTTATAGGTTTATTTACATTGTAGATAGTTAAAAAAATTTAGTTCGGAGGAAGCCATGCATTTAATGGTCCAACATAGCAATTAATATCATAGGCATAATCATCCTGATTGTAAGGATAACCTTGATATAGGATAAAATCATTGTAAGTTGCTAGCTCTTTATACATGTTATTGCTTGAAGCACATGAATATAATAATGCTATACCTATAGTTTGATGATTTTTTCTTGCTTTAACTGTTATATATTCACCGTTAACAGATGGCTCACCGAAATCAAAAATAATCCAATTTTTATAAGCTAGTCTTTTCAGTAAAGTATCATTCATATTCTTTTCTAGCATAGCTTTCCTTAACAGTACGCCATCATCAGAGGCTGTTTTGTAAAAAGGCAATGTTTTTCTAATTTGTGTATCTTGTAGTAAGATTTTTCTAATTTTTTGAGTTTCTATACACAACATAACTTCTTCCCAAAAAGATTCAACTTTTTTGTTTGAAGGATGCATTAAGATACTTAAATTGGGCGTTTTTAAAGCAAAACACTCAACAAAAGCCAGTGCATGTATCAACCCCATAGCTCTAAAAAAATTGGTTTCTCTTTGCCAAACTTCTGATTTTGCATGTGCAAAATAGTGTCTATTGAAACCTGAAAAACTTTGATAATTATCTGTATTTTTATAAAAACTATTTTTCAACCATTCCCGTACAGATTCAATAACTCTAATTCTTTCATTCATAGCTTTTAAAACATCAATATCAGTATAATCTTCTGGAACCCAGTCACTCCTGCATATATGTTCATATAAGATATTTTTCTTTGCTTTATCAATACAATGATCTACTTTCTCAATTAAATTATATGCATTTTTTTCTATGCCAATTATTCCATTTAGAATATCTTCTATAATCGGAATTAATGAAGCTACTGATGTGACTCTCATTCCACTAAAAAAAGATAGTATAGCTTCTTTAATGACAGGTAGATGCTTTCCAATTATTGAAGATTTTTCCAATGTTATTATAGTAATTGGTAAAATATTTCTTATACAATAAACATTAGGAAAAAACTGTTCAAATTTTTCTTGTAGATTTGGGTCATTTAAATTAGATCTATTTACTCCAGATTGTTTTATGGCATCCCAAATATCACCTCTTGAGATTATAACCGGAAAGAACCAATCCACTTCCTTCCAAAATTTCTCCTCATTTTTAAAAGGTTTTATCTTTTTTTCATAAAACTCTGAATCTATTATTTTTCTAGGAAAAACTGCACTCTTGTTTGTTGAAGTTACTATTTTAATAGCTTTTAGTGTTGAAGAAAAACCAAACTCAACCTCTTCTATCTCATTGATAATTACATTCTTACTTTTAGCTTCAACTTTAAATGTATCTAAGCTAATACTTGCTATCAGGTTTTTTCCAACTAAATACTTCCATAATCCAAGGAATTTTGCTTCATCTTCATCATATTTCATATAAGTTACTCCTTGTAATATACGTAAGATAGTTTGTTGAGAATTTTCGTCATAAGCTCAATATATGGACTAATTTTTATCAAATTTCTTAACTCATACAAATAATTTTTAAAATACTATTTGAGAAATTTTCAAAACTTATTATTTATACTTTGTACCCAACTTTAATGGTACTACTTGGAAACTGCTCTTGGATAATGAAACTTTGATTAAAAATAAATACTTTACAAGACAACGCTGTCACATCAGCAAAATTACTTAAAACCGTATTTAGTTTAGATTCAAAAACTGGTACATCACTAGTATCCGCAACAACATAAACATCACTGCCATTTATTAGATTATTAGATTGTATTAAGTCACTTATCTCTACATATTCGTGTGTAGTAAGTTTACTCCAGTCCACTGTACCGTAGCATGTCAAATATTCGTCTAATTGTTTAAATATAAATTCTTCCTTTTCTTTAGCAATAAGTTGAAAATCTTTTCCCAAAGCTATTCGGCATTCTTCAAACAGCATATTCATTACTACTTTCCTATATAAGTTTTAGCTAAACCTATTTTCAAATCATTATTTTGATTTCTATTTTATAGTCAAACAATCAAAAATATAAGACAATATAAAAATGAGTTATTCAGAACATTTTAGACGAAAAGTGATAGCGAAGCTTGAGGAAGGATATTCCATACGAGCGGTCTCTGCACAATTTGAAATTGATAAAAATACAATTTTGAGTTGGAAAAAACGAATTGAAATTAAAAGAACCCGCCCACGGAAACCTTTTAA
>NZ_VTDM01000026.1 GCF_015627105.1 Acinetobacter baretiae
AAAATGTATATGGATTGCAAAAATATAAGCCCCATCCTAGATGGATAGAAAGTTATGGTTACGAGGATACAACAGATATATATGTTGGCTACAACAGCAAAGGAGATGTGAGTACACTCATCACTTGTGACGATCGATCACAGTATCCAAAAGCACGCCATTGCAATCAGTGGTTTATTTTATCTGAAGATACGCATGTCAATATAGATGTGCGTTATCAAGCGGTGCATTTAAAAGATTGGCAAATCATTCAAAGTAAAGTACTCAAGCAAATTAATCACTTAAAAGTTTTATAGGGGAACAATATGTCACGTCAAAACCTTGTATTTTCTTACGAAGTATAATTATCAAGGAGATAAATACACCGCAATTTGTTTAGATGGAACTGTAATTGTAAACCCTAAATTCTATTGAAAATATGAGCAAAAATAAGGTGTTGCTTAATGTGCCAAAAATAAAATTGAATTTAAATGAATTATTGTTATTATGCAATTATATCGTTATTTTGCGATACACTTATTGTTAAAATACGATATATTAAAGGTCTTATCGCCTTATTTCTCTTTGATTCTTAAAAATGATGGTGTAATGGATATAAATTTAATCAGTAAAGCGTTAGCTCACCCTTTACGTCGGCAGATTTTATTGTGGTTAAAATACCCAGAACAATATTTTTCACAATTGAATGTATGTACTGAAAGCAACAGTGTAGGCGTGTGTGCAGGACATATTGAAAAAAAAGGTCATGTTGCACAGTCAACCATGTCGAAGCATTTGGCGATATTACAAAATTCAGGTTTGGTTGAGGTAAGAAAATATGGACAGTGGTCTTATTTTTCGAGGAATGAAGTAATCATTGAACAATATATCAATGATTTGAAAGATACGTTGTAAATATATTTGAATAACTCTATGGAAAAAATACGATGTCAATCTTAAATACTCCCTTAAAAATGGGTGATCTTGAACTCAAAAATCGCTTAGTTTTAGCACCACTAACACGCTCTAGAAGTAATAGCGAGCGTATTCCTACAGACGTGATGGTTGAATATTACCGTCAGCGTGCTAACGCGGGGCTAATGCTGACAGAAGCAACGGTAATTTCTGAAGATGCTGTGGGATATAGCAATACTCCTGGCTTGTGGAATAGTGAGCAAGCGAAAGCATGGACACCTATTGTTCAAGCAGTACATGAACAAGGTGCAAAAATTTTTGCGCAATTGTGGCATGTTGGTCGAATTTCTGACCCTGAGTTTTTGTCAGGTCATATGCCTGTTGCACCAAGTGCCATACAACCTGAAGGGCATGTCAGTTTGTTGCGTCCAAAGCGCCCATATGTAACCCCACGAGCTCTAGCCGTTGAAGAAATTCAAGTCATTATCGCAAAATATAAACAAGCAGCACTGTTTGCAAAAGAAGCGGGTTTTGACGGTGTAGAATTACATGCAGCAAATGGTTATTTAATTGATCAGTTTTTACAAAGCGGTACAAATCAACGGACAGACCAATATGGTGGAACATTAGAAAATCGAGCGCGTTTATTATTGGAAGTTGTTGATGTACTGATTGATGTGTGGGGCGCAGGCCGTGTAGGAGTACATATTGCACCACGAGGTGATTCTCATGATATGCATGATGATCATCCAGTACAAACGTTTGGTTATGTGATGCAACAGCTCAGCCAACGACATATTGCATTTGTATTTGCACGAGAATATCAATCGGAAGACAGCATTAGCCCTGTATTGCGTCCACAGTTTAACGGGGTTTGGATTGCCAATGAAAAATTAACAGCATCTTCTGCAAACACATTGTTGGAAAATAAAAGTGCAGATGCGGTTGCATTTGGTCAATTATTTATTGCAAATCCAGATTTGCTTGAACGTTTAGAACATGATTTACCACTGAATGAAGTCGATTTTAATACCTTATATCCGTCTAATGATGATCTAAATAAAGGCTATACAGACTATCCAACATTGAGCACTCATGGATAAATAGACCTTTGCAAACGCCTAGATCATAGGCGTTTGCATCAAGTGCTCAATTAAAAAACAGCACTTTCTTCGATTAGATTGTTTTATACTAGTGTTTATTTGCTGTTGCTATAGGATCTGTCTTGCGCCCTCCGTTTTGGTATCACATGGCTTTAACATTTATTCAGCCATTATATCGCTCTCGAATCAAAAAAAGAGCAGTACACGCTCAAGCATTACAACAAGAATTGTCTGAACGATTCGGTCCTTTTACTGCACCAAAACATATACAGAGTCTTTGGTTTCATGCTGTATCTGTGGGGGAAACCAATGCAGCTCAGCCTTTAATTGAGCACTATTTAGCACAAGGCCAAACCGTTTTGGTGACTAATACAACCAAAACAGGGCAAGCGAGAGCCAAAGCATTGTTTGAGGATAAATATCCTGAACACTTTCAAGCCGTTTTTCTACCTGCCGATTTGCGTCAAAATATTCTACAGTTTTTAGCCGTGTATCAGCCTAAACTTGTGTTGCTCATGGAAACCGAATTATGGCCAAATTTGTTGTCTTGTTTGCATGAACAAGGCATTGCAACGTTATTGCTCAATGCTCGTTTATCTGCAAAATCTGCCCAAGGTTATGCCCGTTTTAAACGTTTAACCCAACCCATGTTACAGCAGTTAAGTTGGATTGCTGCCCAAGATCAAGCAACCTTACAGCGCTTTGAAACATTGGGGAAAGATGTACACACGATGCAAGTGATGGGCAATATTAAATTTGATATTCATGCACCCACGTGGGTTGCTTCTACTGCTCATGATTTATATGCACAATGGCAATTAAAACAACGCAAAGTTCTTGTTCTTGCAAGTACACATGCACCTGAAGAACAGACTATTTTGCATGCCTTAAGTCAGTATTTAAAACAAGATCCAAGTATATTGTGCATTGTTGTACCAAGACACCCAGAGCGTTTTACCTCTGTTGCTTTAGAGATACAACAGTTGGGGCTGACTATGAAAAAACGTAGTTTAAACCAAGCCGTCGATCTCGATACTCAAGTCTATTTGGCAGATAGCATGGGTGAATTATGGTTGTGGTATGCTTTGGCCGATGTGGCTTATGTTGGAGGTTCATTGAACGAGCCCGGGGGCGGACATAATATTTTAGAACCCATAGCACTTGGTGTCGCTACGATACTTGGCAAAAACTATTTTAACTTTCAAACCATAGTCGATGAGTTTGTTGCCCAACACGCGGTAGAGATTGTTGATACAGCCACACACACGGCTGAGCGTTTAATGTATCTGTCACAGCATCAAGCTGCACGCAATACGATGGTGTTACAAGCCAATGCAGTATTTGAGCAAAATCAAGGTGCTTTACAACGCCATATTGCCTTAATTGATCGGTTTTTATCCAAAGCATGAATATTGTTCTTTTACCGAAAAATACTCAAATCAAATCCACTTTAACCATCAATGAACCTCGACAAGTTCAGCATATTCAAAACCATTTGAAATTACATGTGGGTGATACGCTAAAAATAGGAATTCGAGATGGACAGCGTTATTTAACACGAGTGATTGCATTACATAAAGATACGGTCGACGTATGTATTTTAACCGCTCAAACCATACCTGAAAAACGTAAAATTACTTTAATTTTAGCCCTACCTAGACCTAAAGTTTTACGTCGTATCATCGTGGATGCGGTCACGCTTGGGGTAGAGCATATTATTTTATTGCATAGTTACCGTGTTGATAAAAGCTATTGGCAAAGTCCATTGTTAACGCAAATTGATGACTATATTACGCTTGGTTTAGAGCAAGCAGGAGATACGGTTGCGCCACAAGTACAGTTATATCGGCGTTTTAAGCCTTTTGTTGAAGATATATTGCCTGAACTTATGTGTGATGATCGTGCTGTATATGTAGCTCATCCATACGCTGAACAGACGCATCAACAGATGAATGAACCATGTTGCTTGGTGATTGGCCCTGAAGGTGGGTTTATTGAGTATGAGATTGAGTTATTTAAAAAAAACGGCTGCCAAATAATGAGTTTAGGCAACCGAATTTTACGCACTGAAACCGCTATCC
Source organism: Acinetobacter baretiae (assembly GCF_015627105.1). Lineage (GTDB taxonomy): Bacteria > Pseudomonadota > Gammaproteobacteria > Pseudomonadales > Moraxellaceae > Acinetobacter > Acinetobacter baretiae. The sequence continues at coordinate 4,079 of NZ_VTDM01000026.1, forward strand.
CTTATATTTTAGGGGCTTTATCGATTTAAGCATGTGGAGTTTGTGAAATTTGCTCTTGAATTGGGTAAGGAATACTAATGCCGTGTTTGTTAAACTCAAGCACAATTTGTTCTTGAATTTCACTGGCTGAAGTTAAAGTGTTTGTTTTAGTGGTATCAATCCACCAGCGAATATTTAAATTAATGGCAAAATCACCCAATGCGGTAACATTGACCAAACTTGCAGGTTGATTTAAAACATTCTTATGCGCTTGTAATATATTTGTGACGACCTCTTTTGCTCTGTGAACATCGTCTTCATAACCAATTCCCACGTTGACTTCACAACGGCGTTGGGTATATGCAGTAACAACAGTAATCGAACTTGTATATACAGTGGCATTTGGAATCACAAGGCGACGACCATCATAAGAGCGTAAGGTTGTTGCTCGAATTTGAATATCTTCAACGGTACCTTCAAGCCCATTACACACAATGGCATCGCCAATACGGAAGGGTTCACCAAGCAGAATTAAAATGCCTGAAAGTAGGTTTTGGAAAATATCTTTAAATGCAAAACCAATGGCCACCGAACCAATTCCGAGTGCGCTCATCAATTGTCCCGGTGAAAAACCAGGAATGGCAATCACTAACGCAATCAAAAATCCAAAAAATACAATAAATGTACTACCGACTCGGTTGAGGACTAAAACAAGGTTTTGTTTTGCATACGGTCGATTTGATAGTGCGCGAACCACAAACAGTTTAAAAAATTTGGATAAAAACCAAAAAATAATAAAGACAATAATGGCAATACAAAGATAAGGTACGCGTTCCCAAAAGCCTGCCACAATTTTATCTATGGTTTGGTAGGCATCATGGTATTTACTGTTTTCATTAAAGATGGCTTGTGTCTGTGCACTGACATTGTGGGCAAGGTTTGCCACCGAATTTGTTTTTTCTTCTGCCACGGTCAAGTTCCCGAAAAATTAAAGTAACATTGTGCCTTAAACTCTGAATAAATTTAAATAGTTAATTACAAAATGCTGTGAAAATAACCATGGTGTATACGTTTTTGATGATGCGTTAAAAAAAGATGGGTTGTCATTGTGAAGAGGGTGGTTTTGTCTCAATATTGAGTTTTAAGTCCATGTTTTTGTTGTATTCAGCCATGAAATTGATTTTTATGATTAAAAAAAATTAAAAAAACAAATATCGCATAAGAAAAAAATGTAATATTCAGGGTATGAAGTAAACTCTTTGATCAGAACATGAATATGACTGATCATTTTTAATAGGTATGGCTAAGCGCTTATGAATATATTAATCGTTGATGATCACCCATTATTTCGCCATGCGCTCATTCAGGCTGTGCGTCAGGGCTTTCCATTGGCGCAAATTAAAGAAACGGCGACAGTGAAAGAGTTTTATGCCTACTTAGAAAGTGGTGCAGAACCAGATTTGGTGTTGCTTGATTTAAATTTACCGGGTGCATCTGGTTTCTCTGCATTGGTGCATGTACGTGCGCAGTATCCGAGTATTCCAATTATTGTGGTATCTGCACATGAAGAGGTGAGTATTATTCATCGTGCCATGACACATGGTGCAATGGGGTATATTCCAAAATCGGCAAATCCACATTTAATTACCGAGGCCATACAGGCTGTATCTGAAGGTGACTTATGGTTACCACCTAATTTACCTCATCATAATCATGTTGAAGTATGTACTGCCGATGAAACTGCACTGGCTGCCCGTATTCAGTCGCTGACCCCACAACAATTCAGAGTACTGATGATGGTCGCTGAAGGACTGCTCAATAAACAAATTGCCTATGAATTAGATGTGTCAGAAGCGACGATTAAAGCGCATGTGACGGCTATTTTTAGAAAATTGAATGTACAGAATCGAACACAAGCTGTGCTTGCAATCAGTGTGCTGAACATTCAAGACAAAAAAATGTAATTCGATATTAATATTTAATCAAATTTGAGTCCAGACAGCCAAGCTCGCATTGATGCGGGCTTGAGTGGTTTTTTAAGTAAAGTAATCTGCTGTTGTTTCAGCTTTTGTGGTAGATCTGGATCAGAGTCTGCGGTAATGAGTGCAACAGCCACCTGTGATTGACGGTTTTTTTCAATAAAATCTAAGCCACGTTTATTTTGATTTAAATGTTGGTCAATGAGCCACACTTCAATACGATGTTGCCGAATCAACTGTTCTGCTTCTTCAGGTTCTCTAGCTTTGTAGACACGATGTCCCCATTTTGTGAGTAAAGTGAGCATACCTTCTAAAATGGCTTCATCATTGTCTAAACATAAAATATTGTAGCAAGCATTATGCGTGACTGTACGTGCCATTGGTTGTGTGTTGGCTTTAGGGGGGGCTGTAAGTGGAACTTCAACCATAAAGCATGAACCATGCGCTAACGTGGAGTAAACATATACCGGGTAATCAAGCATACGTGTCATACGTTGCACGATGGCTAGTCCAAGTCCAAGGCCTTGTTCTCCCCAAGGAGAAGTATGGCCACATCGCTCGAACTCTTGAAATAGTTTAATTCGCTGAGCTTCTGCAATGCCGGGGCCTGTGTCCCACACGCCAATACGAATGTGGTTGGCTCTTGAAGCGGAGCGCAATACACCCACAATGACTTTACCACGTGCTGTGTACCGTAAGGCATTACTCACAAAGTTTTGAATAATACGACGAATCCACTGTTGATCTGTATCAATCCAAAACTGTGCATCATGCACTTTAAATTGAATATTTCGCTGTGCTGCAATAGATTTAAATTGCATTTCTAGATCGCTGAGTAAATCGTGTAATGGGTAGGCCTGACGTTGTGGTTGAATGCTTGCACCTTCTAAGCGTGCAATATCAAGTAGTGCAGACAACATACTTTCTGCGCCATGTAAAGCACGGTCGAGCTGTTGTAGAGTATGCTGATCTTCAGGCGTATGAACACTTTGTTCTAGTGCTGTACTAAATAAACGTGCTGCATGCATCGGTTGTAATAAATCGTGGCTTGCCGCAGCAATAAATCGACTTTTAGATAAATTTGCCGTATCTGCTTGTTGTCTTGCAAGCTTTTGCTCCGCTAAGGCATCGGCCAGTTGTTGCGTACGATCTTGTACTCTGGCTTCGAGTATGGCTTCATTTTCCCTAAAGGCGGTAATGTCGGCAAATGTGGCAACGAAGCCTCCGCCTCGAATGGCATTTCCACGAATTTGAATGACTCGGCCATCTTTTCTGACACGTTCAAATTCATGCGCACTTCCAACTTGCATCCAATGAATTCGTTTTCTGACATGCTCTTCAACTGATCCTGGCCCACAATCTCCACGCATGGCATTGTAGCGAATCAGATCTGCAATTGGACAGCCAACATAAATCAATTCTTTGGGGTAATCAAACAATTTAATATACTGTGTATTCCAAGCGACAAGGCACATGTTTTTATCAACAACACTGACCCCTTGAGTCATATGATTAATCATGGTCATGAGTAAGTTTTGATGAAAACGTTGCCACTGTGATGCTTGGTCTAAAATGTTAGCGACCTGCGCAACGCCTAAACCATTATGTGCTAAAGCCGTTTTTAATAAGGTTCGTGCCGATGCTGCACCAATACTGCTGGCAAGATATTGTTCGGTGAAGTTCCACCACATACCATTGGCCACTTGGTTGGTATTTAAAATCAGTGCATTATGTTTGCAAAATTGTTGAAATGCTCGTTTTGTATTGTCTTCACCTGTAATTCGACTCGCTAGTGTTAATAGATCACCTATTTTGAGTCGGGCACCATCTTGATGAGTATAAAAAGAGTCGCTCGGTTGCGTAGATGTTTGAAGTTTTTGATCGTAATAAAAAAAACTTTCTGCCTGAATTTGTTCTGCTACGCTCGGTCTATAAAGACGAGAAATCCAAATATAAAAGACAATATTTAAACCTAAAGACCAAATAACGCCATGAGTGAGTGGTGATAAATATTCAAAACCCAGTATTGCTTCAGGACGTAATAAATAAATCCCAAATAAACCATCGTTTAATAGGGAAGAGTGGTCGTGTGGAGTATTCAAAAAAACATATTTGATCAGCGTGGGAATGAATAGGGTATATGTCCACAGTAAAAATCCTGCGGTCAGGCCTGCATAGACCCCACGCTTACTACCACTACGCCAATACAAACCACCAATAAGAGCAGGAGCAAATTGTGCCACGGCACTAAATGCCAATAAACCTAAAACAGACAATTGAGTGACGTTGTCAAAGACATGATAAAACGAAAAACCAAGAAGCATCACAAAAACAATGCAAAGACGGCGCGCAATTTTGAGTACAGCAGGCAGTTTGTTATTGTGCCGTGAGATTACGCCAAAACGCCACAAGGCAGGCATAATTAAGTCATTACTCAACATGGTGGAAATTGCAACAGAAGACACCAATAACATGCCTGTCGATGCAGAAAAACCACCTAGAAATGCCAATAAAGACAACCATTCATTTTGATAACTTAATGGTAAAGTTAATACAGCCAAATCACCGATACCAATGTGCTCATATTGATGGTGTAATGCCCAACTTGCGATGGGGAAAATAGCGATTGCAGTGATAATAAGATAGGCTGAAAACCATTTTCTTGCGCCTTTAATATGTGTTTCATCACGAAGTTCCACTACACCAACATGAAATTGCCGAGGTAAACAAAACATGGCCAGTGCGGCTAAGATGGTTTGTACCCAAAAACTACTAGGTAGCCCAACATTTTGAATATGGCTATATTGTTGTTTTAAATCATGGCTAATTTGAGGCAAACTTTGTGGGTCTTGTACAATAAAAAAGATGGCCACACACAATAAAGCGACCAATTTGACAAAAGATTCGACAGCCACTGCAAGCATCAGGCCACCATGTTGTTCGGTATTTGAAATTTGTCGAGTACCAAATAACATCGAAAGCATCACCAAAATGGCGGTTAGAAAAAGAACAATATTGGTTGTGTTTTGAATGGTATGTGTTTCAGGTAAAATGGTTGCAGTGCTCATCGCAATGGCGCGTAATTGAAGTGCCAGATAAGGTACGGTACCAATGACAGAAAGTAAGGTAATGAGTGAGGCCAACGTTGCACTTTTACCATAACGTGCTGAAATAAAATCGGAAATAGACGCAATCGCATGGTGTTGACGAATATGACCTAAACGTCGCCAAATATCATAACCAAAAGCAATAAAAAGCAAGGGCCCCAAATAAATGGCAAAATAATTCATACCTTGCTGAACAGCATCGCCAGTTGCACCATAAAATGTCCATGACGAACAGTACACGCCTAAGGTGAGACTAAAAAGTAAAACTCTACCTTTTGAATTTAAATGTGAGGCATATTTTTCGCCAAAAAATGCACATAAAAATAAAAAAACGATGTAAAGAATAAGTATTGCAATAATGAGCCAGCTGTTCATCTGTTTTATAGGTTCAAAAGGATAAAAGTATGATAACTGAACTTGGTTCAAATGCGCTGTTTTGAATAATTTTTCTGTAGGATTTACAGTAAAAGTCAATGCTCACGTAAAAACGGGCGAAATTTCACGTGAGCATAATTTTTAAAAGATGTATTGCGCACCCATACCTAAATTATAATAACGTGATGAAATGCCTGCATTGCCTTCATAGTTGTAGCCTTTAATCGTTGTTTTGGCATGTGCAAATTTATATTCATTCCACGTAATTTCTGTAAATAATTTAATACGTGGTGAAATATAATAGCCTGCATTGAGCGTGACTGAGTAAAACTCAGAATCTTCAGCTTTTTCATAAAACGTGAGATTACGCACGTAATGTTCATCTTGATCGCTAGATTTTACCCATGGGCTCATTTTTGCAGTGGCCCCAATTTCATAGTTGTTATATCTATAATTTGCAGTGAGGCCTAAATAATACAAACTAAATTTTTGTTTATAGCCAATACCCAGTTGATCGTCGGGGAATGAACCACGATCGGCTTGTGCAGTACCATCAATATAATTACCGTATTGATCTGACAGTCCGTATTGGTAACGTCCGCCTCGTGCGCTCCAACTAAACTGACTGCGTTCATAGCCTAAAATGGCCCCAATATTGTAATTGGATTTTTGCAACAACCAATACGTAAAATTGAAATCTAACTTACTGGCTGCGTTAAGAGATGTATTTGGGTGATTTGACCAATCTGTAACCAGTGAACGATTGGCAGGGTCTCGCCAGTCATAGTCATTCATGGTGACCGTTTTTTTGCCGACTGTTGTCCACCCATTGATATTTAAACTTAAATTCGGTGAAATATTCCATGTGAAATCGGCTTTAATAATGGGAACATTTTTAATTTCCCAATTTAAAAAACTCACTTGATCTGAATAGTTCTCGGCAAAAACAAATTCTTTACCTTGACCACCTGTAAGCATTGATGGAGCAATACTAAACGTCGTTGCAGGTTTTGTGACTATTTCTCCAATAGATTCATCATATGCCATATGAGAACGTGGGAGAGTGGTAATTTGAACCTCTTTTAAAATTTCAATTTCTTGTAAGTTTTCAAGCTGAGGTGTGGTTTGTTCAACTGACATTGTGGCTGGATTTTCTTCAGCAAATGCAAAACTAATCTGACATAAACCAATAACGATAAAGTAATTTAATTTTTTGATTTTAAAATACATTGTACTTTTGACTCAAATGTATACACGCGTATACTTTAACAAAAAACAAACAAATTAGATATATTTTGTACAGCTGTCAGCGCTATTTTTTTAAGAAAAATATCAGGTAAAAAAAGTAAACTGAGCTGGTCTATACCTGCTCAGTTTAAAGTATATTACTGTGATGTTCAGATGACGTTATGCACCTTTTAAAATTCGATCACAACTTTGACGGTCTGATTTGACCTCTTGTTGTTGTTGGGGAGATAGTTTTAAATAATAGTTGATCAGCTCACGAGCAAAATCATCATAAATTTTAGGTTTGTTCAGTGCGTAGTCAGGAACTCCTCCTTGAGCCACTTTATTAAAAAATGCAATCAATTCTGGATTATCTGCTTGAATTTCTCGATGCTCAATCACATAACACATCGCAATGCGGTGATATGCTTTTTCTTCTTCTGATGGATACTTATTCATCACATAAATGGTGCTCGCAATCAGTAGACATATAATCGCTAATGCTGAAAGGAGGTACTTTTTTTTAGACATAATCTTTGCCTGTAAATAGACTAGTTTTCATTTTGGCAAAGACGATCTTTAGGAAAAATAGCTTTAAAACAAGAGCCTTGCTGGACTTGGGATTCTATTTCAAGATATGCACCATGTTGCATGAGTACGTGTTTTACAATTGCCAACCCCAACCCTGTCCCTCCTGTTTGTCGACTACGTGCACTATCAACGCGATAAAATCGCTCGGTGAGGCGAGGCAAGTGTTTGAGGTCAATCCCAATTCCGTTGTCTTGTACGGTGAAGTAGCCATTTTCTTGGTCGTCATGCCAACCGATGGTGATTGTACCACTACCTTTAGGCGTGTACTTAATGGCATTGGTAATTAAGTTACCAAAAGCACTGGCAAGTTCCATATCTGAACCAATCAGATCACAGTGGCTATCAATGTCTAAATTGAGCATATGGCCGTATTCAGTATTGTAGGCTTGGGCATCATCAAATAATTGCGTCATGAGTGCGGGCATGTCTACAATTTGATTTTTTGCCATTTTACGGTCATTTTCAAGCCGTGATAATAATAACAAGTCATTGACCAATGCATTCATGCGTCGTGTTTGTGACTGCATTTGATCAAAGGCACGTTTCCACTTAGGATTAAAATTATCTTGATCGGTGAAGGTTTCTAAATAGCCACTGAGTACCGTAAGTGGTGTACGTAACTCATGTGAAATATTGTCGACAAAGTCTTTGCGCATTTGCTCGAGGTTGTGTACACGAGTCACATCATAAGCCACCAACAAACGACTTTCTGTACCAAATCGAGTCAGTTTAATTTGTACATGATGGTTTTCAAACACCGAAGATTGCATTTTTATGCCATCTGGGTGTTGTTCCATGTCGTGAAAATATTCAACAAAGATTGGCTGGCGTAAAATTCCGAGTAAGTTATTATGTTTATCTTGTTGTTTAATGCCAAGTAAGCGTTCTGCAGCTGGGTTCCACCATTCAATTTGATGTAGTTCATCTGTAATAATAACAGCTTCTGCAAGGGCAAATAAAGATGACTGTGCACGGTCGATGAGCGTGACCATGTCTGCTTGTACAACACGCTCTTGGCGTTGTGCTCTATAAATATTAAATGCCAATGCTCCAAATAAACCTGGTACGTTCGGTGGCATGTCATAGGGCCGATGTGAAATCCAGTCATTAATTAAATATAAGGCACGTAATCTTAAGCCAATACATAAAAAAATGGCGAGGGTAAGACAAACCCACAAATAGCCTATTCCAACGCCAATCAGACCTGCAATCACTAAAAAAAAACTGAGTAATCTGATGTCTTGTTTTGCATAGATCCACAGACTGCTATAGCGATAATTTTTATATTCGCGACTGATTTCTGGCGTTGGGTAGTGTTCATACATAGTTTTAAATCTTAGTTTAATGCATCTGTGCGAGTAGAAAAACGGTATCCTGTACCTCGTACAGTTTGTACAAACTTATCTACGCCAAAAGGCTCTAAGATTTTACGCAAACGACGAATATGTACATCAATGGTACGGTCTTCAATATACACGCTACCGCCCCACACATGGTCAAGAAGTTGTGCACGTGTATAGGCACGTTCTGAGTGAGTCATAAAAAATGACAGCAGGCGGTATTCTGTTGGCCCCATTTCAATAATACTGTCACTGAAGCTCACACGTTGACTGACAGGGTCTAAAATTAGACCATTGGCATCAATGACTTTATCACCGCTAAGTGCATTTGAACGTCGAAGCACGGCTTTAATCCGTGAGATGAGCTCTCGAGTAGAAAATGGTTTGGTCATGTAATCATCTGCACCAGCATCTAGACCTTGTACTTTATGATCTTCTTCACCACGTGCGGTGAGCATAATGACAGGAATTTCAGAGAGTGTTTCATCTCGCTTTAAACGGTAACATAATTCAACACCGCTTAGCCCCCCAGGGAGCATCCAATCAAGTAAGATGAGCGATGGTCTGCGATCTACAATGATTTGGTGTGCTTGTTTGGCATCTTCTGCTTGCAGACATTGGAAACCAGCCATGTCGAGAGAGGTATGAATCATCTCACGAATGGGTAGTTCATCATCGACAATTAAAATGTAATCCTCTTTCATGGCTGTAATATCCTATATGAATCTTTTATGAACTTCGGGCTATTACAAAGATTTATTATGACAGTATTATTGCAATCATCATGTCATTTAAATTTTAGCCTATTTTTTTATGACAAGTTGAAGTAGTTTTGATGAAATTCAGGTGAAAATTGTAGATTTTTTTGGTAAAAAATATGTTATATAAATGATATTTATATATTTTTTTAAAAATGAATCAAAAAATATTTAATTTAGTTTTTTAAAAGGAAAAAATGATGGCAGAAACGTTAAATCTGGTACAAGGCGATAAAGTTGAGCAGTATGAAAATATTTTGCCACAAATTCGTGGATTAATAGATGGTGAGCCAGATTTAATTGCCAATTTGGCCAATGTGGCTGCTGCATTAAAATCACAATTTAATTGGTTATGGGTCGGTTTTTATTTGGTTAAATCACAAGAGTTAGTGCTTGGCCCATTTCAAGGCCCGATTGCCTGTACTCGTATTGCATATGGTCGTGGAGTATGTGGCACAGCATGGAAACAGCAAGAAGTACTTATTGTGGATGATGTAGAACAATTTTCAGGTCATATTTCATGTAGTTCTGAGTCTCGTTCAGAAATAGTATTACCTATGTTTTCAGGTCAAGCGTGTATTGGTGTGTTAGACATAGATAGCGCACATTTGTCTAATTTTGATGCGACAGACGAAAAATATCTGCGTCAAATTGTCGCTTTATTAGATCATACCTAAGCAATACATTCAGTAGAGTTATACAAGGCGTTGAATGGGCTTTTTCTTCCAAACGAAACGATAATAACCATACTGAAGTACACTTAAACAGACAAAAGACAAGGCATAGGCCACCCAAATGCCTTGTAGTCCAAAAAAGTGACTAAATATATAAGCGCAAGGCAATTCAATACATAAAATTGTCCCTATATTAATCAACATTGGTATATTGACAGTACCTGAAGCACGCATAATAGAAGAAAATACAGTACTCATGCCAAAAAATAAAATAGACCACAGTACGGTGTACAATAAAGTTTTGCCTAATACAATGACCTGAGGGTCGGTTAAAAATAATTGCAATAAATGATCTGCACTGATGTAAGCAATCACCACTAATGTCCCTGTAATCCCCACACTTGTGAGTATTGCTGTTTTAGTCACTTGCTCAAGTTGGTCACTTTTTCCAGCGCCAATGGCTTGAGAGGCAAAAATAGAAGCTGCTATGGCCACAGACAGTGTAGGAAACTGAATGTAATTCATCACTTGATTAATCGCACCATAGGCTGCGGTTGCGTTTGCGCCAAAAGAATTAATCAAACGCATAATGACCAAACCAGATAAAGAGGTCGTAATCATTTGAATGCCTGTTGGGATTCCAAGCTTTAGCACTTGTGGGCCTAATTTGCGATTGAATCTAATGTCTTTCAGGAGAGCAAGATTGGGTTTAAGCGCATGGTTTTTATAATTCAAATAGAGAATTAAAAAGATCAAAACGGCAATATTACTTAAAATAGAAGCCACAGCAGGTGCCATAGTGCCTAATTGTGGCAAGCCTAAATAGCCTTTGATGAGTGTGGGGGTCACCACCAAACCAATAAGGCATGTCATGATTAAAGCAAAAAGAGGCGTTAAACTGTCGCCGACACCCCGTAATAAAGAGGTATAAATAATATAAATAAAGATAAGAGGACTACCAAATAACATGGCGCGTACATAAGGAATAGATAAATGTTGTACATCAAGAGGAACACCTAAAAACTGTACAATTTGAGGTGTAAATGTACCTCCTAATATGGCAATACATGTTCCTAAAATGAGTGTCATAAATAATGTTGTACCCACGACTTTTCTAACTTTTGCTAAATCTTTTGCTCCCCATGCTTGACCCACCAATACACTTGCGCCTGATGACAATCCAATAATAAACGCCATCATACTAAACAGAATTGGAAAAAAAACCGCAATGGCAGCCACTGCATGTACGCCAAGCATTTGACCGACAAAAATGGTATTAATTGTTCCAGAAAGATTTTGCAAAATATTGGTCGCAATGAGTGGCAATACAAACAAAATAAATGTTTGAAACAATGGTTTGTTATTTGCCATTAGGGATTTGCTCATGATGTGCGCCAATGTAGGAATGTTTTATGCTAACTCACATGCAGATAAAATGTGTGTTGCTTTTGAAAGTGTGGCGTCTTGTTTTGCAAAACAAAAACGCAATAATCGTAGTGATGATGGCGGATTTTTATAAAATGCCGACAAAGGAATCGCCACAATTTTATGCTGTTCTGCCAAATATTGACACATTTGCACATCGTTAAGTTTGGGCTGAATTTTTGTATAATCAAGGGTTTGAAAGTATGTTCCTTGACTTGCAGTCCATGTGAAGTGAGATGATTTTAGTCCCGCCAAAAAAAAGTCACGTTTGGCTTGGTAGAAGGCTGACAACTGCGCTAAATGCGCGGGATGTTGTTGTATAAATTGATGCAGTGCCATTTGTACAGGTGCAACTCCACAAAAACTGGCGAATTGGTAGATTTGTCGAAATGGTTGCATGAGTTGTGTAGTTGCAACGCAATAGCCTGTTTTCCATCCTGTCACATGAAAGCTTTTGCCAAATGATCCAATCACAATACTTCTTTCGCGTAGTTCAGGGAAATCGATTGCACTGTAGTGTTTTTCTTGATCAAAAACCAAGTGTTCATAGACTTCATCTGAAAGAACAATAATATTATGATTTTCAATGATTTTAATTAAATTTAACCAATCTTGTTTTGACCACACAGCACCTGTTGGATTGTGTGGTGTGTTGACAATGATCATACGTGTTTTGTGATTAATGGCGTCAACCACTTGTTGCCAATCCACCTCAAAATGAGGTGCTTGTAAGTTGATATGTACAGCAGTGGCACCGACCAATGCAATCGAGGGTGCGTAGCTGTCATAACTTGGGTCAAAGAGAATGACTTCATCGCCCGCATGAACAAAAGCTTGTATTGCACAGTGAATTGCAATGGTTGCTCCAGAGGTAATGGTGACGTTGTTTTGGGGGTCAAGCGTTAGCAAAGGATTTCGCTGTGTAAATAAAGTACTCACTTGCTCACGTAAACCAAGTAGGCCATCACCGGGTGGATACTGATTGTAACCTTGAGTTGTTGCATCATGTAATGCTTGAATAAGTGCGCTAGGTGCAGAGAAATCAGGAAACCCTTGAGATAAATTTAATGCATTTAAACGCTGTGCAAGGGCAGACATCGTAGAGAAAATAGTTGTACCTGTGTGTGGTACTTTGGGGCTGATTTGAAACATGGATGATCCTTATTAAATATTATATGTGGTCAGTCTATTTTCATTTGTTTTTTTACAGATTTTTGATCATCAAGCCAAAATAATGCGTATCTTAGAATGATTGAACTGCTTAAAAAGCATAGTCAACCAATGCACGAATAGCACCTAATACCAAACCAATACATGCACCAACAATCACACCATTGACTCGAATCATGTGTAAATCACCACCCACTTCATTTTCAATTTTGGCGATCATATCTGTTGAATCCCATTCGTGAATACGTTCACTAATAAAACGAATCACTTTATCGCTATAGCGATCACTTAAATGTGTGGCCAAAGTACTTAAACGCTGATTAAGTAACGTACCCACTTCTTGGTGTTGTAGTAAATTTTCTCCCAATGTTTCGATGGCTGCTTGTAAATTTTTGGCAATGCCTGAATCTGTTTTAGCCAAGTCACTTTTGATGGCATTAAATAAAATGACGACAGCGCTACTCATAAAATTGATCAATTGTGGACTTTGCAGTAGCGCATTTTTATTTTGATTTAAACGTTCACTGGTTTCACTGTGCTCATTTTGTAATTCGAGCATGAGGCGTTGACCGTATTGTTCGACATGTTGTCGCCATGGATGCTCACGGTCTTGTAATACTTGTTCAAGCTTTTCCATAAAGCTATCTACAGTCCGTTGTTGCATGTCTATCCCAAATAAACTTGCACCTTTAGACAGCTTTAAAATCCCCAGTTCTTTAAACAGTGTGGTGGTTATTTCTCGTACCTGATTGGGGTGTTGCGAAACCCATGCATGTGCGCCGTCTAACCCTTGTTGCAATAATTCTTCGTGAAAGTCATTGTCTAAAATCGAATGTAACATTTCACTGGCCAGTTGGTTGATTTGCGTATTTTCAAGCCACTGTAAGCTGTTGGTTTGAATAAATTGAGCAATTTTTTCTTGTTCAATAAAATTAAAAATTTGGGGCAGTGTTTGTTGCATCATTTGCGTGATTTGCCCACTATTTTTTGGATTTTGTAGCCACTGTCCTAAGCTGCGACTCAGATTGGTCTGTTGTAAACTTTTTTCTACCACTTGAGGTGAGAGAAAATTTTCTTGCACAAAGTGTCCCATTGACTCTGCAATACGGGCTTTATTTCTTGGAATAATTTCGGTATGGTCACGCAAAAAATGTGGAATAGGGAATTGGCCAAATGGATTGCGAAATAGCACTGTAATGGCATACCAGTCAGCAAGTCCACCCACCACACCTGCTTCAGCAGATAACATGAGTATATGCAGTAACTGACTGTATTGTGGAAAAAATTTGGCGCTGATCATGAGTGCTATCCATGTAACCACGGCCATAATCAGTGCAATTGTGGCAAGACGTTTACTTCGTTGTAAACTGTTGGTTAGATGCGTTTGCGTATTTGAGGTCATATCAGCGTCCTAAAGGCGAGTGATTATGAGGTTTTTTTAACGTCTGGTTTTAATATATCACCATTTTCTGCCACACCATATTTTGCACCGAGTGATTTTAAAATCAGTGTTGCATTAAATGCATCATTTGGCATGTTTTGTGTATTTTTATAACAGATGATGCTATACGCCACCTCATTGGGCTCTATATTAACGACTTGTGTAAAATCATCTAAAGGCCCGTTCCAAAATAATGCAGAACGGGGGCCATAAAAGCCATAAGGGTGAAATACAGGTGGCGGGGCTGTATAAACAATAGCTTGTCTAGGGGGTTGATTGGTACTACTTGGGTCGTTGAGTATTTTGAAAGAGGTAAAGCCGTGTTGTAGAGTAATTTGCGCAGCTTTCACCAGTGTGATTTCTTGTGTTGTGCCATAGCTCATATTGGGTGAGGTTTTTGCACTCACACGAAATGTTTGTTCATTGAGTTGGTAAGTAGAAAAGTTTCCAAGTTGGTTAAATGTCATCGGTTGAAAGGTGCTACAGCCTGATGCAGTGATGATGAGCAACGAACTGAAGCCTAAGCCAAGATATGTTTTGATATTCATGCAATGACTCCGAAAGATGAAATGAAGAGGCCGTAATAAATAGTCATGCTTTTTGCTCAGTACGTGAAAATATAACGATGATTCACGTTGTAGATTAAATGATGTTTAATTTTTACATGATCTGTCATGTTTAAATGGTCATGTTACTTTGTTATTTAACGCAAGTCTGTGGATTAAAAAATGAATTTTATGCTGAAATTGTGTATCTTTAAATGCAAGATATTTCTATGCTTTGATGTGTAGATCATACATGATGTATTTTCTATAATTTTATTGATATTTAAGTGTTTTACCACAAAATGAAACAGTGAGTAGTTAGGCTATAAATTAATATAGATAAGTACAAATATTGTAATCGCATTAAATTGAGTGAGTGAAGGTTTATGAGTCAGCCCCATGCCAATACAGGCTTTGTTGCACCAACATGGTTAAGTGCATCGTTATTACAAGGAACATTGCGTGGCATTGAGCGTGAAAGTCTTCGGATGCAAAGTGATGGTTATTTATCGAAACAACCACATCCGCCTGCTTTAGGTGCTGCACTCACACATCCTCATATTACGACCGATTACTCAGAAGCTTTACTTGAGTTTATTACGCCACCTCATCAAAGCATTAAAAAAGCATTGGCAGATTTGGCAGATATTCATGCAATAGCACATGAGCATCTCCCTAAGGGTGAACGTTTATGGCCGATGTCTATGCCATGTATGTTAGATAAAGAAGAAGAAAATATTCCGTTGGCACAATATGGCACTTCAAATATTGGTCGCTTTAAAACCCTTTATAGACATGGTTTGGCGGTACGTTATGGTCGCCGAATGCAAACCATTGCAGGTGTGCATTATAATTTATCTTTTTCAGATAAGCTGTTTGAACAATTACAACAAAGTGAACAAGATCCAAATTTAAAAAAACTCAGTTTGCAAGATTATCGGAGTGAGCGTTATTTCGGTCTGATTCGTAACTTTATTCGTTATACGCCTATGGTCATTTTTTTGCTTGGTGCAAGCCCAACGGTATGTGGCAGTTTTTTATTAGATCGTGAACATGATTTACAACGCCTTGTTGCAGGTGCATTACATTTGCCGTATGCCACAGCCTTACGCATGGGGAAATATGGCTATCAAAACTCAGCACAAAAGCAGTTAGGCATTCGCTATGATGATTTAAATGGTTATTTATCTGGTTTAGAAAAAGCAGTGAAACAGCCTTATGCACCATTTACTCAGCTTGGGTTAGACAATGCACACGGTGAACCAATTCAAGTAAATGACCATACATTACAAATCGAAAATGAATACTACAGTCTGGTTAGACCCAAACAAGCACCACAAGGTAACGAAACGCCATCACAAGCACTTAAAGCACGTGGTGTTGGGTACGTTGAACTTCGATCGGTAGATGTAGACCCATACAGTGCCATTGGTTTAACAGAACAAAGTGCTGCATTTTTAGAGATATTGGCACTGTATTGTTTATTGTGTCCAAGTCCGATCATTTCTGAGCAGGAACAATCACGTATAGACAAAAATCAAGCCAATATCGTGTCACACGGTCGATCAAGTGATGCAACTTTTGATACAGGACATGGCATCATCACTGTGGTAGATTGGTTAAATCAGCACTTAAATCAAATGGATGACTTAGCAACTGTTTTTGATCAAAGTGTAGATGCCACATTGTATACAGATGCATTGATGAGTATGAAACAACGGGTACAAGAACCTAATCAAACATTATCTGCGCATGTGATTAAAGACATGTTAGCACATGGGGGAACATGGCGTTTAGGTGCACACTTGGCAGAACAACATGCACAAGTATATGAAAAACATGAAGTCAGTCTTGAAAAACAACATTATTTTGATGATCTAGTCCAGATGTCTAAGCATCAACAACATGCATTAGAGCAAGCGAATTTGATTAGTTTTGAAAAATATTTAAGTCGTTTTCGCTCATCGGTGAACTAGAAGGTATCTCATGAAATTCAAATATCGCTTAATCAATGGTTTGTTGGTTTTATCTTCTATGGTCGGTATGGCATTTGCCTTATATTTAGAACATTTTAAAGGCTTACCACCATGTCCTTTATGTATTTTTCAGCGAGTTGGCCTGATTTTTATGGGGCTATTTGCTTTGATTGCTTTTTTACACCATCCTAAACAGCGTATTTTTAGAGTGGTTTATGCATTTTTAGCCACCTTAAGTATTTTATGGTCATTTGCTGTGGCAGCTCGACATGTTTGGATTCAGCATTTGCCACCCAATGAAGTGCCAAGTTGTGGCCCCGGCTTAAATTATTTGGTAGATGTTTTACCCATGAAAGATGTGCTTGCTCAAGTGCTTACAGGGTCAGGCGAATGTGCAAAAATTGATTGGACTTTATTTGGCCAATCTTTACCTGTTTGGTCATTATTGTTTTTTGCCGTCTTACTGCTGTTAAATCTGACTCAATTTTTTCGTAAAGCATAGTGTGAATTGTTGAATGAGTCGTTTGGTGTTTATGATCTTACAATAACAACTGGTAAGTTTATAACACAAAACCATTCAATAATTTGATGCGATGAGCTGTGATGTTTGCAATGTGAAGTATGGTCGAAGGCTGTACTCATGTGATGTGGCCTTCTACGTGTGGTTAGGCTTTAAAGGTGTAAGATGGCCAATCCAATACATTTAATTTATTTTCATGGTTTTCAAAGCCATGCTCATTCTGTTAAAGGTGAGCAATTAAAAAGATATTGTCAGAGGTATTTTCCTCATGTTGTACTATATTTACCCGACCTAAATCGGCCACCTCAGCAAGTAGTTGAACACATACAGTGTTATATGGCACAGTACCCACATCACCAATTTTTTTGTATAGGAAGTAGTTTAGGTGGATTTTATGCCAACTATATTGCATCTTTATATGCTCTAAAAGCAGTATTGATTAATCCTGTCGTCAATCCTAGCCAAGTGTTTGCTCAACGCATAGGCCTTGTTCATCTACCTTATAAAGTGACAGACACATGGTCACTACAGCAACAAGATTTATGTTTTTTAGATCAAATGCTTACGGAAATTCAATTCGACCATAATGAAACACTCGTACTGCTTAATACACCTGACGAAGTATTAGATTATCAGCAAGCACAACAGTATTATATGCAATATTCGTCACGGTGTACGATGGTGACTATGCATTATGGCTATCATGTGATGGATGACTTTTCGGACAAAATTCCCATGTTCATGATGTTTTTATTACAGTGTTCTACAGCAAGGAAAATATAAAAAGTGTCACAATATACAGCGCAATCGCTCGAAGTACTGTCTGGTTTAGATCCTGTTCGTCGCCGTCCTGGCATGTATACAGACACGACAAGACCAAATCATTTGGCACAAGAAGTCATTGATAATGCTGTAGATGAAGCACTTGCAGGACATGCCAATAAAATTATTGTTACGGTATATAAAGATGGCTCATTGTCTGTACAAGACAACGGACGTGGTATGCCTGTAGATATTCATCCTGAATATGGACAAAGTGGTATTGAAATTATTTTAACTAAACTGCATGCAGGCGGAAAATTTAGTACCGATAACTATGAATTTTCAGGCGGGTTACATGGTGTTGGCATTTCTGTCGTAAATGCATTATCTACACGTGTAGAAGTAGATGTACAACGTCAGGGGCACTTGTATAGCATGGCCTTTGAACAAGGAATACCTGTAGCGCCTTTAGCTGTCGTTGAAGGAAAATTCGCAAAAAAAAATACAGGAACAAAAGTTCATTTTTGGCCAGAAGCGAAATATTTCGATAGCCCAAAATTTGCATTAAAAGCACTTAAGCATAATTTAAAAGCTAAAGCTGTACTTTCAGCAGGGTTAGATATTCATTACATCGATCAAATGAACAATGAAACCATACAGTGGCAATTTGAAAATGGTTTGGTTGACTATTTGATGGATGAACTTCAAGACCGTGAAATTTTACCTACTCCAGCATTTGTCACACAAGGACAAGCAGAACGTGCAAGTTGTGAGTTTGCGCTGAGCTGGAATGTGGAAAGTGGTGAACAAATACAAGAAAGCTATGTCAACCTCATTCCCACTGCACAAGGGGGCACACATGTTAATGGCTTACGTTCAGGCATTACTGAAGCATTAAGAGAGTTTTGTGAGCTTCGAAATTTACTGCCACGCCAAGTCAAATTGTCTGCTGAAGATGTATGGGATGGGGTCAATTATATTTTATCGTTGAAACTTCAAGAACCACAGTTTTCAGGACAAACCAAAGAGCGACTGTCTAGTCGAGAAGCATCGAGTATTGTACTCAATATTGCAAAAGATGCGTTTACTTTATGGTTGAATCAACATTCAGACTTGGCATTACAGCTTGCAGAAGCAGTGATTGCTAAAGCAGGTCGTAGACTAAAAGCTGCTAAAAAAGTGCAGCGTAAAAAAATTACATCTGGGCCTGCATTACCCGGAAAACTTGCCGATTGCTCAGGCTTAACTCGTGAAGAAAGCGAACTCTTTATTGTCGAGGGTGATTCTGCAGGTGGAAGTGCTAAGCAAGCGAGAGATAAAAACTTCCAAGCGATTATGCCCATACGAGGGAAAATTTTAAACACATGGGAAGTGGCTTCAGATGAAGTTTTGGCGTCACAAGAAGTCCATGATATTGCCATTGCCATAGGCGTAGACCCTGGCAGTGATGATTTGTCGGAATTACGTTATGGACGAATTTGTATTTTAGCGGATGCGGATTCAGATGGTTTACACATAGCCACCTTGCTTTGTGCGTTATTTGTACGTCATTTTCCTGCGTTGGTTGATGAAGGCCATTTATTTGTGGCCATGCCACCGTTATATCGTATAGATGATGCCAAAGATGTGTACTATGCACTTGATGATCAAGAGCTTGAAGCGACCCTCAAAAAAACCAAAAGTAAAACGCCTCAAATTACTCGTTTTAAAGGCTTAGGTGAAATGAATGCAGGGCAATTGCGTGAAACCACTATGGATCCAAATACACGCCGTTTAGTTCAGCTTGATTTAGATGATGTACAATTGACGGCAAGTTTACTAGACAAGCTATTGGCTAAGAAACGCTCGGCTGATCGTAAACAATGGTTAGAGCAAAAAGGTAATTTAGCAGATATTGCACTATAAACCACCAAGCATCATAAAGCATATACAATGCTTTATGATGCGCTCAGACATGCCCAAGATATGCTTTGATGTACAAATCCGATTCGTCTTTTGCAGTGTAATTAGCGCACATTTGCAGGGCTTTTTTGCTAGGCATTTCTTCTTGTATTCAATAGACCTCTTACGAAATAGCAATTTCAGTGATTATTTTCTTTCGCAATGTTTTATAAATCATGGATTTCGATTGATTGTTTTTTGACTTTCGCAAGAAGTTTAATGCCATATTGACTAGCACTACCATATCTAAAGAATGCGCTAGATCACAGATGACATCTACATCAAGTTCAACCATATGGTATCACAGCACCTGTTTCATACTGTATTTTCATAAGAAATGAAACAGGTGCACGAAATTGAATGAACACCCTGTATTTTTAAGCTGTTATGTAAAAAGGAGCCATCACGGTGTGAAACGGTTTATGAAAAGCCAGCTATTCTCCAATCTGTATGGCCAAATCAAATTCAAAAACATCACAATTATGCCCTGTGCCAATACGATCAATCACCGCAAAATCACTCGGACTTTCTAACGTTAATAATGGGTGATGCCAAGTATTTATTCGATAATTTACCCCTTGCTTGCCATTGGATAAAAAAGCACGAATTTTTAGTACATCAGGGCAATCTTCATTCAAAGCAGGTGCAACCACAATTAAAAAAACTTGCCCAGACATAGGAATAAATGCTTGTGAGCCCTGAGGGTGTTTTTCTAACATTTTGATGCGCAAGGGGAGGCTTGTGGTTTTAATATTTCGAAAAATACTAATGCCAATGTTCGATTGTCCCTGTTTTTGTGTCTGAACAATGTTGTGATAACGTTCAGTATGAGCATCATTAATATGAAAAAAATCATGCCCTTCACAGCTAATAACGTCTCCAAAAGGGGCAAAATTTTCCACTGTGAGTGGTTCAATACGAACAACTTGCATATACACTCCTTACTTGGCTTGTGTTTTTCCCCAAAGTCGAACACGGCTAATTCCACCATCTGGAATCATATTGATACGAATGTGTGACACTGCCTGTGTGGCTAAAATTTCACGGACATAATGGTGAATATGATCCATTTGCATGTCTTGCGCAGGTAATAAAAATGGCCAAAACATGCTTTGTGGAATCAATTGAGGGTCGGTTGCATCTTCAATATAAGTGGCTTGAATCGAAACTTGTGCAGGGTAGTTTCCTTTAAAATGTGCAGTATCAATATCAATTTTTTCAATTTCACCTGCTTGCCCAAGCGCCAAAATACACCAGTCAAACCCCGGTGCACGACGACGTTTGGTTTCCCAACCATCTCCCATATTAATACCACGCCCCGGATTAATGAGATGACGAGGATGACCAAAGTGGGCATCACTATAAGCAATAACACGACCACCATTTTCAAGTGCGAGTAGATCAATGGTGTCATGGCTTGATTGATGTGGTTGAACTTGACCATATATTCTTAAACGAGCAATACCACCATCTGGAAAAATGTTTAAGCGAATATGCGTAAATACGTGTTTTTGTTGTTGTGTTTGAAAAATATGGTGTTGGCTAGGTCCTAAAATACTATTTTCTAATACAGGTTGCCAAGCGACTGTAGATAGGTCACCATCTGGGGCATAACATGCTTCAACTGATGCAGAGGCAGGGTAGTTGCCTGTAAAAAATGTAGTGTCTATATCTACAGCTTGAATACGACCTGCCACCCCAAGTTTTACCACACACCAGTCATATCCTGCATGGCGTTTACGACGAGTTTCCCATCCATCCATCCATTTACCATGATCATCAAACTCATTTTCTATAAAAATGGGTGCATCAAAGGCCAACATGCGTTTGGCTTCTGCAAAAAATTGATCAGAACAATCAACCACTTCTGCGCCAATACGCAGATCTGCCAAATTCGTCAGATTTTTAAGTTCATCTGGTTGTTCGAACTCAGGTGCAAGAAGTGTTGCCATACGATAAATTCCTTGATGAGTTATAGAGTTTTTGGGTTAAAAGCAAATCTCACGCCACATTGTTACTTTGCACAAAATCAGTATAGATTGTATGTAATGCTGAAAAAATGGCACATTTTTGGCTATATATACATAGATAATTTAAAAATAAATGGAAATTAAAATGAAAGTAGTCATTATTGGTGCGGGTATGGCAGGCCTTACCGTGGGTATTGCACTAAAAAAGTTCGGTCATGATGTATCGATTTATGAGCAAACCCAGCAAATTTTACCTGTAGGCGCAGCAATTTCATTGTGGTCCAATGGTGTGAAGTGCATGAACTATTTGGGTCTAACAGATAAAATTCAACGTATAGGTGGGCAAATGGATAATCTCGCCTATGTCGATGGGCATACAGGCGATACCCTAACTGCTTTTAGCTTAGATCCTTTAGTTAAAGCAGTGGGTCAAAAACCTTATCCTGTATCTCGTGCAGAGTTGCAAAATCTATTGATGGATGAGTTTGGTCGTGAACATATTCATTTAGGCAAACGTATGACGGCACTGTCACAACAGGGTGACCATGTCCATGTTGAGTTTGCAGATGGCACTCAACTACAAACACCTTTATTGATTGGTGCAGATGGCACGCATTCGATGACTCGCGCTTATGTGCTTGGAGAAAAAGTGAATCGTCGCTATGCAGGCTATGTCAACTGGAATGGTTTAGTCGATGCATCAAGCGATGTAGCACCTTTAAATCAATGGACAACATTTGTAGGAGATGGAAAAAGAGTATCGGTTATGCCTGTTGCTGATCATCGCTTTTACTTTTTCTTTGATGTTCCATTGCCGATAGGTTTAGAAAATGATCGTACAAATTATCAAGAAAATTTAAAAGACTACTTTCAAGGATGGTGTCCTCAAGTACAGCATTTGATTGATCATATTGATGCAACGACCACAAATCGTGTTGAAATTCATGATATTGAACCATTTTTAACATTTTATAAGGGGTCAGTAGTGATTTTAGGTGATGCAGCACACAGTACAACCCCAGATATTGGTCAAGGTGGCTGTCAGGCAATGGAAGATGCGATTTATTTAGCACGAGCATTACAAGTGAATACATTGGGCTTAGAAGATGCTTTGGAGCGTTATCAAAATAAGCGCAATGAACGTACTAAAACCATGGTATTACGCGCACGTAAGCGCTCTGAAGTCACTCATATGCACGATCCAATCGTCACACAACAATGGTATGAGTCACTCAAAAAAGAAGAAGGTCCGCATATTATGCAAGGGATTATTAATAATATTGTGGGCAATGTTTTAGATTAAATTAAACAGCTTGGGGTAGATAGATTTACCCCAAGACTGATGCAAAATTAGAAGTTATAGTCTACACGGATCATTGGTGTACTTGCAGTTGCCCCTTTATTTCCTGTCGTTGGGTTACCAAATTTATTATGCCAATATTGGTATTCAAAGCCTGCACGGAAAGTTTTATCATTTTTGCCCCAAAGTGAAGTCAAATCATACATGACACGGGCATCAATATTGGTTTCAGCCGCAGTTTTGCCACCAAACTCATTTTTTCCTTTAGAGTCGATCCACAGTGCAAAACCTTCAAAAGACAGCGGTGTTTTACCGATTGGCATGCCCCAGCTTAATTGAAATGCAGCGTGTGGATCATAGTTATAACGCTTATTAACGGCAGAAGGTTTATTGCTTTCGAAAAACACCAATGCACTTAAACTTAAAAAGCCAGGTACATCAAAGTTGATGGTTGGTCCAACCACCCACATTTGTTTTTTAGACCCGTAGCCGTCATTTTTTGTATTCCAGTCAAGACCTGCTGTGAGGGCATATCCTTGAATGCCTTGAGATGACAAATCAGTTTTAAATACTTTTCCAATATCAATGTTATTACGATAAACCAAGTAGGCTTCTTGCGTTCCTTTACCACCAGCTTGGGTTGTATTTGGTTCAGATGACGACTGTAAAAAATCTACATTTAAAAAATTGGTACCATAAGCATAGCCACTAGCATGCGTAAATGAATAAATTTGCTTTTTAATATCTGTTCGAGACCCATCATTATTATTTTTATACGGTTCAGCGAAATCTGTTCCATAACGCCAACCCAAAGAGTTATTGCTCCACGTCAAAGCAGATGCAGACGTAGAGAACAAAAAAGACGATAACAGTGCGATGGCAACTGCTGATTTTTTATCGTTAGATTGGTGTTTGAATCGCATAGAGCGCCCCCAAATAGTCTGAGATTGACTGAGTAAAAGAGTGGATCAAGATATTTCATATCAAAGTGATAAAAAATACGAGATAAGCCATGTCATGGCTTACCTAGCAAAAAATGAACCACACTTTATAAAATTTATTAAAAAAAATAAACAAAAAATAATTATTTATATAAAAACTTTTATTATGAGCCACTTATGTTTTGTTTGTGTTAACTACCTCGATAGGTTGAGTAAGCGTATGGACTCATGAGTAATGGAATATGATAGTGCTCATTCAGATTGGCAATATAAAACTGCAAACATACTTTTGGAAAAAACGTGTCTTGTTGTCGTGCTTGAAAGTACGGCAAGATGTCATATTCAAGTTGATATGCTCCTGTGGTCAATACATGCTTGGTGGTGACAAAATCCTTTAACCGACCATCTGCATCTGTATGGCCTTGTCCAATTAATGTATGTGTGTGGGCATCAAATAATTTAACATGCACACCACTGGCGGGTTTTCCACAGCTGGTGTCTAAAATATGAGTACTAATCATGGGTCAATTCCTTGATCTAAGCGATGTAGTGCAATCAACGCGAGTTGTTGTTTTACAACCTGTTGTTCAGTATGTATGTCGTGATGTAAACGGCTATGAAGCTGTTTGAGCACCTCTTGGCTCGACAAACCTACGGCTTTAATTAAAAAAATAAAACCGAACTTTGCTTCATATGCCATATTGCCTTGCAACAATGCCTGTTGTGTATCTTGATCTTGAGAGATCTTCGCTTGTTCGGTATTTGAGTATTTTTGCTCTTGGACAGACAGTTGTGACGTTGAAGGTTTTTCACCAATTCGAGGATGTTTACTCAGTGCAGATGCGATGTCCGCCCATGACCAAGTTTGGGTTTGCTGTGTGGCACAGCTTAAAAGTTCACTTTTAGACTTAAATGGGCGCTGTTGCTCAATATGTGTGACCCATGAATCAATGTTCACACAATGTTTTAACAGTGATGTCGCATCGGGTAATGGTACTTGGTTGAATTGATTGAGCTGCATAAAAATCTCAAAATAATTAAAATAGTGTGGCGAAAAAATTAAGTTTGGCGATATTGGCTATACCAATGATCGGCAATGTCATTACGACGACAAACCCATACATGTTCATGCTGTTGAACGTAGTCTAAAAAACGCTGTAATGCACGAAAACGACCCGGTCGACCTAAAATACGACAATGCATACCAATCGACATCATTTTGGGTTCGGTTTCACCTTCTGCATACAACACATCAAAAGCATCTTTTAAATATTGATAAAATTGCTCGCCACTATTGAAACCACCGGGTGAACAAAATTTCATGTCGTTGCTTTCGAGGGTATATGGAATAATTAAATGTGGGCGGGTTTGTTGGTCTGTGGTGAGTGATGTCCAAAAGGGTAAATCATCACCATAGTAATCACAGTCGTATTTAATTTGTGGAAACTCAGCCAACAATTTACGTGTATTTGGGCTATCTCTACCGGTATACCAACCCATAGGTGTTTGACCAAATAAGGTTTCAATCACACTAATGGCTTGATCCATATATTGGCGTTCTAATGCAATATCCATATCTTGATAGTGAATCCAACGTTGGCCGTGAGACACAATGTCGTAGTTGCTGTTTTGGATCGCTTCAACAATGTAGGGATTACGTGCCAATGCCATACCTACACCAAAAATCGTCATGGGAAGTTGACGTTTTTTAAATTCATGGTGAATACGCCAAAATCCTGCACGTGAGCCGTATTCATACATAGAGTCCATAGACATATGTTTGTCAGGAAAGCTCGATGCACCAATAATGTCAGACAAAAATTGTTCTGAGCCTAGATCGCCATGTTCGACATGGTTTTCACTGCCTTCTTCGTAGTTCAGTACAAATTGTACCGCTACACGTGCTTGATTAGGCCAAGAAATCTTTGGGTTTTCACCATGATAGCCAATCAAATCACGGCTATAAGGTGTGGTACGAATATGATCAATTAAGTCTTGACCACGCAGATATGAAGTTGTCAATTTGTTATCCTTTTGATAAGTTTTTTTAAAATCTACTTGCATATTTTTAAAGTTAGATCATATTAAAAGTACAAGGACACTTTAAAGGCAAGAGAAACTTTCGTTTTAAAGACCAATACTGTTATACCGATTTTGGTTAATCTTGTGAATAAAGACAGGTGCAATAAAGGGATGTATTTTTGCACCACATCAGCGAAAAGCGAGGATAATGTATGAATATTGAAATCCGCACCGATAAAAATATTAAAAGTAGTGAGCGTTTAATCAGTTATGTACAAACTGAAATTAGTGACAAATTTCAGCGTCATGGCGAGAAAATAACCCATTTCTCTGTACATTTAAGTGATGAAAATGCGGCCAAAGGCGGAGATAACGACTTACGCTGTATGATTGAAGCACGTCCTGCGGGTCTAAAACCTGTTGCTGTGTCACACAAAGCGGCAAGCATTGACAATGCGATTCATGGTGCAGTTGAGCGCCTGAAACATAGCCTTGAACATTTGTTTGAAAAACAAAAAAAACCACGTGATCAAAAACCTTTAGATGTGGCACCTGAGCCTCTATAGTTGTATTTTTATATGCACGACAAAAAAGCACCGAAAAAGGTGCTTTTTTGTCGTTTAGTGTAGGCTTTCTTGTTACACTAAAAAAAATATTATATGGGCGTAAAGATGCTAACTGCACAACAGCAAGAGTTTATTGAAGCCATTGAAGCTTTAGATATAAAAACCATACAGCAATCTTTGGCGCAAGGATTAGATGTAAACTTTATTGCGCCTGAAAAAGGACTTCCTATTTCTATCGTGTGTGATGGGATTTTTGACTGGTGGGAAGTGGTATCTACGGCATATACAGAAGGGACACCATTCACAGAACAACAAAAACAGCAAAAACTACAGATTCATTTAGATATTTTAGATGCATTGATTGCTGCAGGTGCCAATGTTCATTTATGGGATGCTGAAGAGTTTTATGGCCCGCTTTGGGACTGCTCAAGTGCAGCTTGTGTGCCTGCGGTACAACGACTATTAAATCTAAACGTGAATCCAAATACCAAAGATGATGAAGATCTCACTATTTTATCTTCGGTGAGTCAATTATTTTTTGACTGCGATTATGATGACATCGATTGGTCAGAAGCTTTACCAGAAGAGCAACAAACATTGCAACTATTGCGTGAGCATGGTGCAAAAATGTCTAAAGAACTCAGCGTTTAAATATGGGTATTGTAATGAAAAAAACCTTTAAAATGACAGTGATCTGTTCAATGTTACTGAGCGCGCATGCGTTTGCCGATGATTTTTCTTTTGACCGTCCAGGTACAGGGTTTGGTACAAGTATTACTCCTGTAGGACATGTTGCATGGGAACAAAGTCTACCTACAGTTAAATATACGCCACCAAGTATTAATAACGATTTACAAAATACGGTGTCAATTCAAGGTGATATGGAGTTTCGTACAGGCTTAACCAAAAATACGGAACTACAACTTGGTTTTGGCGGTCCAGGATGGATTAAAACCACAACTCAAGGTCACAGCGTGAAAGAAAATGGGCTAGGCGATGTGAGTGTTGGGATTAAACATGCTGTTGATTTAAATGATGAACGCATGACGATGGCGTTGTTGGGTCAAATTATTGTGGCCACAGGCAATGATCAATTTACAGCAGAAGATAATATTTATGCATTAGCATCAAGTGTACAGTATGTGCAAAATGATATTCTAACCACAGGAATCACGATGCGTTATGAAATGCAAAATCGTGATTTTGCTGTAACTGCTGTGCCAACATTGAGCTATCGTTTATCAAAAAAATGGTCCGGCTATTCTGAGTTTGTCTTTCGTAAGCAAGAAAGCCAAGCCAATCAAACCTCGTTGGCTACAGGGTTAATTTATGCGGTGAATGCTCGCATGCAGTTAGATGCCAGTGTTGGCATGGGTTTAGGTGGAGATGTTCCTGATTACACTGGTGGTTTAGGTGTATCATTCTTATTTTAAATTCTGCTGACTAAGTATTTGAGTTTCTTATGGTTGTTCTGTGTCGTCAGGTTATAAACATGTTGTGGGTCATGGCGTTGGTGATTTTACCTTGCTTAGCGACCATAACAGCACACGCAGAAGAACCATTGCTTCCTGCATCTCAAGCATTTGAGTTTAGTCATGAGGCGGTGGATAACAACACCATTGCCTTGGCATGGAAAATTGCACCCAATTATTACTTGTATCAAAATAAAGTGACGGTGCGTGCCAATCACAACGCTGTTCAGCTACTATTTCCGACAGCAATACAACAACACGACGAAAATTTTGGCACTACATGGGTGTATTTTGATCGACTTGATTTAAAGATCAAGCCTAAGCCCAACACCACATATGAAGTGTCTTGGCAAGGTTGTGCAAAAGATCGTTTGTGTTATCCACCGCAATATACACAATTTCAAACTGATATTAATGGTTTGGTTTTAGTTCAAAATAATCAATCTTTACAACGCAGTGTATTTGACCAAGCCCTGAGCCGCCAACAGGAAACATGGCCAACCACTGCTCAACCCACACAACCTATTTCTCAGCCCACCACGAGCAATACAGCATCGGATCAGCATTGGGCATCTCGTTTAGAACAACACTCATTGTGGTATGGCTTAAGTTTGTTTTTAGGTCTTGGATTATTGCTTGCATTTACGCCGTGTTCTTTACCAATGCTACCTATTGTGAGTTCTTTAGTGATTCGGGAAAAAAAGGGTGCACGTGCGTGGTTGGTTGCAGGGGTGTTTGTGTTAAGTATGGCAACAGTGTATGCCTTATTGGGGTTAATGGCGTCTTATATTGGTTTAGGGTTTCAACGGTGGCTACAACAACCCATTACGCTGATTGCATTTAGTACCTTATTTGTTATTTTTGCACTAAATTTATTTGGCTTATTTGAAATCCAATTACCTCGATTTTTGACCACGCGTTTAGATCATTTACAATCGACACAACGTGGGGGGTCATATGTGGGTGCCATCGTTATGGGGGCAGTCTCGGCTTTATTGGTTGGGCCATGTATGACAGCACCTCTTGCAGGCGCACTTCTTTTTATTGCACAAACTCAAAATCAGTGGCACGGTGCGCTTTTGTTGTTTGTACTGGGTTTAGGGATGGGAATTCCTTTACTTTTGGTCAGTATTTTAGGCAGTAAAATCTTACCTAAAGCTGGGTTGTGGATGAACCAAGTCAAAATTATTTTTGCATTTATTATGCTTGGCTTAGCACTATATTTTTTAAGACCTTTACTTCAGCCATTTTGGTTGCATGGGTCTATACAGTTATTATATTTGGCGTTTGCAGGTTATGCGATATACGCTATATATCAATATACGTTTAAGCTTAAAGTGTGTTATGGCATTTTACTATTGGCAGTGGTCGCAGCATTTAGCATGCAACAAATACAGTATCAACAACAATCTCAAGGCATCAGTCATGCTGTGGTGTGGCATGTGGCAAACAATGAACAAGAGTTTAATGATTTACTACGCAGTGCACCTCAAAATCAAGCTGTAGTGATCGATGTGTATGCAGATTGGTGTGTGGCATGTCAACCGATTGAGCATGTAATGTTAAAACAGCCCAATATTCAAAATGCATTACGTCCGTATTATTTGATTAAACTAGACTTGAGTCGATACAACACCTCTCAGCAAAATATTTTGGATCAATGGCATGTTCTAGGGCCACCAACGTATCTGTTTTTAGACAAAGCGCATCAAGAACGTAGAGATTTACGTTTAACAGGTGAGTTTGAACAACAAAAATTACAAACACAGCTTGAACAACTGGCTCAATAATCAATATTTCTTTGTTTATTATATGTAAATATAGATTCAGTAAAGGTAATGTCATTTAAGGTGCTTATATTAACTGCATCTTATTTAGTGATGTATCTTTGATCATGAAATTTCAATTAAATCGACTGGCTGTGGCGATTGGTTTTACTTTACAAAGTGCGGTTTTATTTGCAGATACTCCCCCTGTAAAATCGGGTATTGATGTACTTTCTGGATTTAATAATTTATGGAAACCAGGTGCAACATGGAATACAGGAACACCTACAGCAGTCGGGGCAAGCATCTTAGATCAGAATGTAAGATTGTCTGTTGATATTGCAAAAAACAGAACATCAACGCAAGAAATACAGGCTTATGAAATTGATAGCCAAAATGCAAACTATGCGGTGATTCAAGCTTTAGGCCCTTTACAAGACATATTAAAAAAAGAAACGGGTGCATTTACAACAGTTAAAGGTATACCTAAAGAAGCTTATGCAGGTGCAGTGTCAGATAAAGGCAATGGTTTAGGTACGACCAATAATAATTTAGGCCAATTGGTAAGTTTAGTGAGCGCTGTACGCTATCCTGCAACGAGTAATCCTGCTAAAAATGCGTTCAATTATCCACGACCTTTTCGCCAAGTGCTTGATGGTCAAGATTTAAAATGGATTTTACAGCCTTCATTGGCAGCGAGAGTACCTGCAACAGGTCAAAGTGATGGTGGGTTTCCAAGTGGGCATACCAATGCAGGGTATTTGGCTGCGTTAGGTGTGGCATATGCTGTACCCCAACAGCAGGCTGATTTGGTTTTACGTGCAGGTGAAATGGGCTATAGTCGTGTTATTGCAGGTATTCACTCGCCATTAGATGTCATTGGCGGTCGTATGCATGCGACTTATTATGCAATACAAGGTTTATTAAACAATGCAGATTTAAGACGCAATGCTCACCAGCAAGCCCAATCATTTTTTGCAACGCAATGTGGTGGCAGTATAACTGGGTGTTATGGCTCAACCGATTTAAATCAACTTTACACACAGTACCAAGCCAATAAAACACTTTACGATAAATATACTTTTGCAAATGCATTTACAGCAATAGGCGACACCACGCTTGCTCCTGTTGTGCCTGATCAAGCAGAGGTTTTAATTGAAACACGTTATCCTTATTTAACCAATAGCCAACGTAGAGAGCTTTTACAAACCACCTCAAATGCAAGAGGAGGGGTATTAGACAATGCTTTAGGGTATGACACACTCAATTTGTATAAAGCTGCCAATGGCTATGGTGCATTGAATCAGAAAACGAGCATTAATATGAATGCTGCTGATGGTGGTCTTTCAGCGGCAGATGTGTGGCTCAATGATATTTCTGGCAAAGGGCAATTAGAAAAGCTAGGAACAGGTTCACTGACACTTGCGGGACGAAATACATGGTCAGGCGGTACACAGTTACTTGGTGGTACGCTTGTGGGCAGTAATGGGAGTGCTTTTGGACAAGGAGACATTTTAAATCAGGCCAATTTAGTCTTGAATCATAGTAGTACAGAGCGTCTAGCCAACACACTAACAGGATCGGGTACATTTTATAAACAAGGTACAGGATTGTTGCAATACACAGGTGATGGCAGTGGTTTTACAGGAACAACCCGTGTACAAAATGGTCAATTAAATGTAACGAATCGCTTAAATGGTACAACCATTATTGAACAAGGTGGAACGTTACAAGGTGCAGGTCAGCTACAAAATTTACAGGTTTTACAAGGTGGTGTGGTTGATTTAACACCATCCTTAAATAGACTGTCTGTAAGTGGTGATTTAATTTTAGATCAAGGAACACTTCGGGTGTTGACGCAAGCCAACAGTGCGATGAGTAGTGGTATAGACGTTGGTGGACAAGCAAAAATTAATGCCGCCAGTATATTGCAGGTGGGTTTAAGTGATCAGTATAACCTCTTGTCTGAGTATGTTATTTTAAACACCACAAAAGGGGTCACAGGTCGCTTTGCTTCGGTGAATAGTGCGTACAGTTTTCTTACGCCTAAAATAGACTATACAGCCAATACGGTGACTTTACAGCTGTTACGAAATGACCAACGCTTTAATAGTGTTGCGCAAACAGCCAACCAATACCAAGTGGCAAACAGCATAGAAAGCTTAGGTTTGGGTCATCGCTTATATAATCTTGTGGCTAAACAAAATCGTGAACAAGCAATACAGTCATATAATAGTCTCTCTGGTGAGGGATATGCATCTTTGGCGATCAATGCAACACAAGATTCGATGGCAACCACAGACTTTATTACCACACAAAAGTATCAAGCACAGCCTTATATTTGGTTAAATAATTATAGCCGTCGTTTCAGTAATCAAGCATCGAATGTGTCTGATTCAAATTATAATAATTATGGTGCAGTGGTTGGTGCAGAATTACCACTCAATGCCAACAGTAGTTTTGGTGTGATTTTAGGTCAAGCCAAAGGAACAGGAAAAGTGTCAGATAAAGCCTTTAAGGCCAAAGATAATAACAGTCAAATGGGGGTGTATGGTCGTTACACAGATGACCGTGCAGGTGCAACATTTGGTGTGCTTGGTCGTTGGGGAGATGTGTTGGTACAACGTCAAATTCATATGAATGGCTTGAATGCCCAAAGCACTGCAGATTTAGATGTTTACAGTTTACAAGGATTTGCTGAATACTGGTTTAAGCCAACAGCCATGCCAATAAGCCCATATGCACGCCTAGCACATGTGGTCACACAAACGAAAGCATTCCAAGAGCAAGGTGCTGATGTGGCAAACTTGCAAGGTAAAAAACTTACCAGTAATACCACGTTTACCACCTTAGGATTAAAAGCACAGCATGATTTAACAATTGCATCGATGCCGATGACTGCGCAGTTTGGTTTAGGTTGGCAACATGCTATGGGCGATACGCAAGGTCAAGCGAATCTACAATTGAATCGTGCTTCAAGTTATCGTCTTGATGGTCCACGTATTGCAAAAGATCTTGCAAAATTAGATGTAGGTATAAATCTTGCGCTTACAGAGCAGTTTAATGTTGGATTGAACTATACAGGACAATTTGCAGGTCAAAGTAACAGCAATGAAGGTACATTAAAGTTCAATTATCGCTTTTAGAGACAATTGTTGCCCAAAAAATCAATCAGTCGCTAATTAAAACAGCGATTGATTGATCGATATGTGATGTTAATCTAAACGCTGTTCAATGAAATGACGCATATCATTTAATGCCATTTTTCCTTCCTCAAACCATGCATTAAACATAAAAAAGTTGTGCCACATGCCTGTATATAATTTATAACTGACGTCAACTTCTGCTTGTTTTGCCATCTCTTGTAATCGCTTAGCATCATCCATGAGCATAGATTTACTACCAACTTGTATAAGTAATGGAGGAAGACCAGATAAGTCATCAAATAAAGGAGATACTCGAGGATTAGAAGGGTCAAACTGTGTATTTTTTAGATAATACCCAATGGCTTTTTGTAAAAAATGAATTGATAAAAGTGCATCATGTTTTTGATTATATCTGACCGAATTACTGGTAAGGGTAAGGTCAATAAAAGGGGACAGCAACATTAGTCCACACGGTAAAGCTGTATTTTTTTGACGTACTAAACGTAAAGCTAATCCAAGTGCTAAATTCGCACCAGCATCATCTCCTGCTAAAATAATATTTTTGGGGTCGATACCTGAATCGATCAATGCTTTATAGGCTGTATAAACAGCTTCGGTGAGATCGGGAAAAGGAGTTTCAGGTGCCAATGGGTAGGCCAAACTCATGACGGTGAGACCTGTTGAACGAGCCACCTCACATAACCACGCTCGATGTGTTTTGATTGAACCTAAACAAAACCCACCCCCGTGTAAGTAAAGCATAATTTTTTTTGAAGTGGTCTGTACAGGGGTGATTTTTTCAACAGTGAGTTCGGCTAAACTATAAGTGTCTAAATTTAATCCGTGCTGATGACATGGGAAAACTTGTGATATTTGGCCAGTAAAATGACGCATTGTTCGTGGTGAAAATTGATAGCGACTGGGGTAGCGAAATGTACCTTTAAGGCAAGATTCGACAAATAGTTGTTTCCACATTTCATGCATAATAATGGCCTTGAGATGCATATATTCGCTATAAATAGTCATGTATGATGTGCAATATTTCACACGCTAAAAATATATAGGAATATGCGATGAAAAAAATATTATGTGCAATTGCCCTAACAGGCTTCTTCACCATAACACATGCGGCTGACCCATTAAATGGCAGTGTATGGAAAACCATAGATGATGAAACGAATCAACCAAAAGCACAGGTGGTTTTTAATCAACAGCGTGATGGTACTTTTTCTGCCACTATTCAAAAAATTTTAGTCGCTGGTGAAGATGGGGTATGTGGAGAGTGTGAAGGAATGTATCACAACAAACCATTACAAGGAGCAGTTATTGTGCGTGGTTTAAAAAGTGTAGGAGACAATAAATATGAAGAAGGCACGATTATCGATCCTAAAAATGGAAAAAATTATCGTTTAAAAGGTGAATTGTTAAATCAAAATAAAACATTAAAACTGCGTGGTTATATTGGTATTTCCTTATTGGGGCGTAATCAAATTTGGCAACGTATTCAGTAGTGACCATATAATATTTATTTAAACGCAATCATGGCTAGGTCATATTTACATGATTTGAAATACAACTCGTTTTACCTTACCATGAATAAAAAACATTAAAGTCGAATTATGTATTTAATTCGAAGGATAGATCATAAATATTATTAAGTTATTATTTTATATGTTCTTATATAACTCTAATCCTGTTTGATATTTTATTTTAAAATCATTTTCTTATGGTGTTTTGATCAAATACTGAAATTATGTAGCATATACTTTTAGTCACTCAGCGCTGTTTTTTTAAAGGAAATCGGTCTATTTATTATACTAGACAGTAAAGGAAAGCATTTATTGATATAAAAATATATAAAACAGTAGCTTAATTGAATTCCTTAAACAGGATTCGGGTTGTCTATATTTATTATTTTGGATTGGAATCAAGCGTAAGTGACAGAAAATAGATATTTATATAAAGATCTAATATGATTAAAAACATATAATCAATTGTTTTTAAAATAAAAGATTATCTAACCCGAATCCTGTTTAAGGATTTATTTGAAAAAGCCAAGGATTAGAGCCATAAGTTGAGTTACTAGACACGACTTACCACTCTAATCCTCATGACTGATATTACTGCTTTATTCTGTACCATTGATGATTTTTTTATAAAATTTGAATCCACTTATTTGAAATTTCTAAAACAGAATCAATACTTCAAACG
Source organism: Acinetobacter baretiae (assembly GCF_015627105.1). GTDB lineage: Bacteria > Pseudomonadota > Gammaproteobacteria > Pseudomonadales > Moraxellaceae > Acinetobacter > Acinetobacter baretiae. Next base: position 39,283 of record NZ_VTDM01000026.1, read on the forward strand.
AATACG
>NZ_VTDM01000027.1 GCF_015627105.1 Acinetobacter baretiae
TTTTTTTTGCAGGCTCAAATGTTGGTTGACTAGAACTTATATCTACAACTAAACGTTCCCACATTTTCCCTAATTCACGCCCCCAATATTGACGATTTTGTCGTTTTAACTCAGGTGTTATGCCAAAAACATCCATGAGAACATCATGATCGTCATTTTCTTCATTATAAACTTTTGATTTAAAAGATAATTGATATGCTTTTAATATTGACTCTAAATCCATATTTATTCCATAAAAAACTCTGACAATGGAATATCTAAGGCAATAGAAACCTTATGAGCATTAACTAAAGTAATATTACGCTCACCCCTTTCAACACTACCGATATATGTGCGATGTAAACCACATAAAAGAGCTAATTCTTCTTGAGATAGCTTCCTTTCTAAGCGATAAAGTCGAACTTTTTTTCCGAAAAACAAAGAGATATCCATAAGTTATTAATGGATATCTCTTTTTATTTTTCTACAGACTATAAGTAGCAATTTATGTGCTAAATTAATGAACTAGTTTTAGATTTTCTAAAATTAACATAATACAGCTTATACGAAATTCTTGAAATTTTCCTATAATTATCAATATCTTAGTCAAATAAATTCCAGTACACTGTTTACTGAAATGGCTTTTTTATGATTATTCATGTTCCACGCCTATTCTTTTAGCAATGTTTCTCAATTTTAATTAGCTCCAGTGAATAATTAAAACCTAGATAATAGGAACCGAGCGATTGAGCATCATCAAAATTTCACTGTTGCTTTTTCCCTGATTACAATGCTTCCTTTTGTTTCATAATGAAAAAAACAGAGTATCCCAAAGGATGAGGATTTTGCTTTTAAAAAAGTATGAGCGAAGCGAATACATTGGGTAATTTTCTATAAGTTTTTCTTTTTTTAGTTTTTAAAGGTTTTTAAAGGTTTTTAAAGGTTTTTAGACCACCTTCAAAGCTATATACAGCAAGGCTTTATAGGTATTAAAGGGGAGGGATTGTCGGTGAAAGGGGAGGGATTGTCGGTGAAAGGGGAGGGATTGTCGGTGAAAGGGGAGGGATTGTCGGTGAAAGGGGAGAATTATAAAAAATTCCTTTTTAATAAAAAAAAGGAATGCTATAAATTATTTCCATATATAAAAGGGAGAGATTGTCGGGTGAGTAATGATCTAGTTGTTATGGATAATTCTATCGTAAAAGCATCCTATAATTTGAGTGTGAATGAACAACGCTTATTATTGTCAGCACTAGCACAAATACCTAAAAACCAACCAATCGACCCTAAACAAGCTTATTACATTACAAGAGATGATTTTATTAAATTGGGAGCTAATGCAGATCAAGCAACGAGAGATATTAGAAATGCCACTAAAGATTTAATGAAAAAAACTCTACTCATTGATACGAATGCAGGAGTATTAGAATTTCATTGGTTATCAGAAGTTTTACGTTTTGATAAAAATGCAGATGCTCGATTAAAATTAAAATATCCAAATCTAGAAGATTATAAAAACTATCTAAATGGATTAAGAAAATATAACTTATTAGAATCATTACCTTTTGGCAGGCATAGCGATGATATTGTGGCAAGAGTTGTTTTCGATAGTCGGATTCTGCCTTTACTCAGTGAGCTAAAAGATAATTTCACTCAGTTTTTACTTAATGATGTTTCAGGTTTTGGCAGTGTTTATAGCTTTCGTTTTTATCAAATGATGATGCAGTTTAAATCAACAGGCTACTGTAAAATAGGTCTAAATGACCTCCGTTATTCATTAGCTTTATTTGAAAAATATGAAGCAACTAAAGACTTAAGAAAGTGGGTTATTGAAACAGCAGTGAATGAAATTAATGAAAAAACGCCTTATAAAGTTAGTTATGAATTACTCAAAACAGGACGTAAATTTACACATTTAGAGTTAAAATTTAAGCAAAAATTATCACCTAAAAAAATAGAAGATAAACGAGATCAAAACACCATAGATATGTTCTGTAACTTAACAGACAGTCAAATTAAAACCTATAGCTCTATACTTTCTAAAGTTCATAGCATTTCAGATTTAGCGGGTAACAAAGACTATCCAGCATTTGGAATATGGATTGCTAATATTTTACGTGACCCAAAATCAGTACGAGAAGAAACAGCAAAACGTATATTCAAAACATTACGGACAGAAACAGATTTTAAAGGTTAAATAATTTCCGATCTCGATCTTCTGTTAAATATTCATTAAGTTCAGCCAATATTTTTTCTTTATTGGCTTCATTGGCATTCATCTTTTTAAGCAAGTAAGAACCGAGCAAAATTTTACGCCGAGTATCATCTTTACGTTCCTTTTCCTTTTCCTTCGTTTTTTCTCTTGCTTCGATAGCCTGTTTTTGGGCTTTTAACTGTTTCAGCTTCTCTAACTGTGCTTCAATTTTCTTTTCAATGTTTTCAGTTGATTTTGTCATAACGGTTAATTTAGTAATGTAGAAAATAACTCAAGCATAAAACCCTATTAATTGAAATTCAAGCGGGTAATATGCTATCGTATTTTTCATGAAATGCGCACTTACGACTTGGCTTCGCCTAAGTCAAAAGATGCGTAAGGGGATTCCCCTTAACCCCAAAAGCAAAAACAACTTAAGGTAACTGTATGGCAATTTATCATTGCTCAACCAAAACCGTAAACAGAAGTTCAGGACGTACAGCCGTTGCATCATCTGCCTATCGTGCAGGTGAAAAACTCAAAGATGAACGCACAGGATTGACCCATGACTTCACCCAAAAGAACGGTGTTGCTCATACAGAAATCATTTCTAAGCTCGATATTCAAATTGACCGTAATGAACTTTGGAACTTGGCAGAAAAAATAGAAAATCGTAAAGATGCTCGAACAGCTCGTGAATGGGTGATTGCTTTACCTAATGAATTAGATGCTGATCAGCGTAAGGACTTGGCAAAGGATTTTGCCAAGTCCTTAGTTAATCATTATGACGTGATTGCAGATTTAGCCATTCATGAACCCAGTAAAGGCGGTAATGATAAAAACCATCATGCCCATATTATGCTTACCACCCGAAAAGCAGAACTCGACCCTGATCACAAATTAACTTTGACCACAAAAGCTGATATTGAGTTAAGTAATGCCAAACGGAAAACCTTAGATATAGGAACAACCCAAGAGGAAATTAAATATATTCGAGAAATATGGGCGAACCTGGCTAACCGTGCGTTAGAACGATCAGGCAATCGAGAAAAAATAGATCATCGAAGCTATGCAGATCAGAACAACGGATTACAAGCCACCATTCACGAGGGAACATCGGTCACTCAACTGCGTAGACAGGGTATAGACACCCGTATTAGCCGTTATAACGACACGGTGAACCAATACAATGCCAAACAGCTCAATCAACAGCAACAACAAAAAGAGAATGTTTTACAGCAAGGATTAAACCGAGTGAATCAAGGTTTTGAGCAATGGCAAAAGAACCAAGAAAGCAAACGCCTAGAACAAGAACGAGAAGCTGAAATGAAGCGACAGCAAGAATTAGATCAGCAACGAGCGAACCAAGCTTTGCGTAAAGAATCTCAAAAACTAGATCGAGGCGGAATATCGTTATGAGTAACCAAAATGATTTGGATGATCAACTCTATATTCTATTGGCATCTATGAAAGAATATCGAAAAGCCATCGCAGACGATAACAAGCGATTAGAAGCATTTTACAACCAAGTAGCTAGTGGAGTGCTAGATACGGCTGAAAAGTCGCTACAAGAGACAAATAGACAGGCTATAGGCGCATTAAAAAACAGGATTCAAGAATTAGACCAAGCAACCTATCGATTGAATTGGCAATTTATTACGATCTATTCCAGTGCGTTTGTAGCTTTAGTGATGATATTTTTCTTAAGTATATTCTTATATGTGCCAAGTTTAGACGAAATTAAACAGCGTAGAGCTGATATTGCAGAACTTAATAAATACCCCATACAAATTAGACGCAGTGATGATGAAACACTGGTGAGAATTATGACGAAAAAGCCATGCTATTCCTTCCAACCGAGTAACGTAGAAAATAAAACCTATGATTGGTGTCAGATTGACCCTAAAAAATACTAGGTAATTGGTACTTTGCTCGGTTCTTACCATCACCAAATCAATGACAGCAGTCGCAAAGTTGCCCGACTTTGAAAGATAGCTTTAGTCATCTTTCAAAGCATTGAGCTGAAGTTTCGCATAAGAGATTTTATGTTAAATACATTTGATCAATGAGGGCTTCTTTTAGTCTCTAAATGTTGACTATGGGTAACATGGTGTTATCATCTTTTTCTATTTTCCTTATCTTGAGCTAAGAGTACGAATTAACTTCGGCTCCTCCATGAATTCTATGCAAACTGAACTATTCGCAAAGTCATCTTTTGAAATAGAGGCTAAACACACTACACACTCTGGTGGTAAGGGTGAATACTTACATGATTGGTATTCATATTTAGAAGGTTTTTCATCATCATTTGTTCATGAAATTTTAAAAACTTATGCCCCTGAGGCTGAAATTGTTCTAGAACCTTTTGCTGGAGTTGGAACGACTCCAGTGAATAGCTCTATTTTAGGTTGTACATCTTATTATTGTGAAATTAATCCAGTTTTAAGAAAAGTAGTTGCCATTAAGAAAAAAATTCTTAGCCTTTCCGATAGAAAAAAAGCAGAATTTTTAATAGATATCAGTATTTTATGTCGGGATTTAACTGATTATTTACAAAATGTAGCGCCATCTGAAGAACTAAGAAAAAAATATTACGACTGTTTTGATAGGAGCATTTTCTTTTCTCAAGATACTTTTGAGCAAGTACTTAAATTTAGATCCTTAGTGGATCAGATTACATTAAAAGATGAACTTTTAGCTGAAACTTTAGAAGTAGCAATCCTATCTTGCCTAGTAACTTGTTCCTTATTAAAAAGATCTGGAGATGTACGCTTTAAAACACCAAAAGAATTATCTAAAGGAGTGCCTTTACTACTTCCAACAGTATTAAAGCAATTAAATCTAATGATGGATGATTGTAGAAATTGTCCTCCAGCATTAGCTCCAATGAACTTATTGGCAAATAACTCAAAAGAAGTTTTAAATATTGAAAGTATCCAAGCTGATATTGTTATCACAAGCCCTCCTTACTTGAATGGCACGAATTATTTTCGAAATACAAAGCTAGAACTCTGGTTTATTGGTGAGCTTTTAAATAATAAGAGTCTTCGTGTTTTTAGAGATCAGGTTGTGACATCTGGAATCAATGATGTTACTAAAGATAAAGGTAAAGATATTTTACCTTTAGTATATGATTTATATGCTGAATTACTAGAAAAAGCCTATGATGCTAGAATTGCTAAAATGATGTCAGCATATTTTTATGAAATGAAAATAGTGCTAGAAGGATTACATCACCATACGAAACCCAATGGTGTTGTATGTATTGATATTGGAGATAGTGTCTATGCAAATGTATATATCCCTACTCACACGGTTTTGACGGAAATTGCTAAAGATTTAGGCTTTTCTTTATATGAAGAAATTTTATTAAGAAAAAGATATTCCAATGGTGGAGCTGAGTTAGGCCAGTATTTATTGGTATTTAAAAAAATGGATAGTAACAAAAAATGAAATCAGCCAAACTCGCTAAAATTTTGGAAAATTGGGATAGATTTAAAACAAAGTTTCCTCATATGGATGAACCATTCTCAAAACGAAATTGGGGATCCGATTTACACTCGGTTTGTTCTTATCAAGGAAAAATGAAGCCAGCTTTGGCTCATCATCTGATTGATACTTTCTCAGTTGAGGGCGATATAGTCTTAGATCCATTTAGTGGATCAGGAACTATTCCATTCGAAGCTGCTATAAATGGTCGTTCTGCTTTTGGGTTAGATATTGGTGTGCTAGCAACTTCTCTTTCGAATGCGAAGTTAAAGAAGCATAATAAAGATGAAGTACTTAAAATTATTGAGATGTTGGATGACTTTATTCGCAATAATAAACCACAAGATAAAAGTATATCTGATTCAAAAGAGGTAGCTTTTAATAAGACTATTCCAGAATACTTCCATGAAGATACCTTTGAGGAAGTTCTCTTGGCGAGAGAATTTTTTCTTAAACATAATGATCCAGAATCAGAAAATTGGTCTCTAGTTTTCGCATGTATGCTGCATATTTTACATGGGAATAGACCTTATGCTTTAAGTCGTAATAGTCATCCTATTACTCCTTATGCACCTACGGGTGAGTTTATATATAAGAATGTAATTGAAAAGTTAACAAATAAAGTTAATAAATCGTTAGAAGCTCAAGAGATATTAAATTTAAGACCGTCTAAATGCTTTTTAGCAGATATCCTTAGTGAATGGCCTGAAGAAATTCAAAACGTCGATGCAATTATTACATCTCCACCTTTCTTCGATAGTACGAAATTCTATATGACAAACTGGATGAGGTATTGGTTTTGTGGATGGAACAAACAAGATTTTCAAGAAAATCCTAAGTCTTTTGTAGAAGTAATGCAGAAAAAGAATTTTGATGTTTATGATTTTATATTTAAAAAAAGTTATGAACGTTTAGTAGCTAATGGTATTGCAGTCTTTCACTTAGGTCATAGTGATAAATGTGATATGGCCAAATCATTAATTCCTTTTGCTGAAAAATACTTCGATATTCTTGATGTTTTTACAGAGTCCGTTGAGCATTGTGAAAAACATGGTATTAAAGATAAAGGTAGTGTTAAAGGACACCAATACTTAGTCTTAATGAAAAAATAAATTGGTTTATACGAAAGGCCATAATTTATTGGAAATTATAGCCTTTCTTAAAATATTTAGGCTCGACTTCTGTAACGCTTGAGAAGATCTATTTTTTTACCAATTTCTGTTTTATTCAATGTCTTTTGTAGAGCTTTTAATAATAAATCGGAAGTTAGTTTTCCATCGCGTATTTTTTGCAATTCTGGTCTTTGGCAGAAAGAATTAAATAACCAATCTAAATTTGCAATTAGAGACTCTACTGCATTCAAGTTTGGACTTGGACTTTGAAGTTCATTAAGTGAAAGTCCTATTATTTTTGATAATTCAACAAGTTTTTCGGGTGAATAAAATTCAGATGGTGCTCTATCTCTTTTTTGTGAATTACATGAACCACAAAGACATGTAGCTGTCTCATCTAATGGCCATAACAAAGCTAGAGGGCGTGTATGGTCTAGATGCATGTCCTTTGCAGACTCAAGCTCAATTGAGCAATTAAAACACTTCTTCCCGAACTTTAACCATATGTCATCAGTTAGTTCACGACCATTGAACTTCTCTCTATACATAAGTTGTGGGCTTTTATCAAAGATAGCTGTTAGGAGTAACTCAAAAGCTCTTCTTCTTGCACCGTCTTCTTTCATTTGGGCAGCGGTACGTTGTGGATTATGTGCAGCATTAACTTCATATTTCTTACAGAATCTACATTCGAGTTGGTAACCGTACTCTAATTGTATTGTTTGGTCTGTTTCGATATTTTTTAATCTACCAAAACCACCATGCGAGCAAGGTCGTCTATGCTCAGCAACACAATGATTCGAAAAGCTTAAATGATGTCTTTCATTATTAATATTTATAGGAAGGAAACGTGCACAACGATTGCATGATTTTAAGTGAATATATGTGTTAGAGGATTTATTTAAGTCAAAGCTTAATTCGATGCTGACATCACCTTCTATTGAATAGAAATTAGATTCTGGTGCAAATTGGTACATATTTTTCAATAATACAGGCTTTTCTACTTTGGCCCATTCTAAATGTTTATGTTCTACAACACCACATCCAACTTCGTAAAGTGCAAGATATGCATTTTCGATAGCTGTAAATCTAACTTGGGTATCTTCAACATTGGTATAAGTATTTGGAGTTGCCATTGAACCAAACTTTGACCAATTATTATCTTCTGGTTGAGTATGAAGCTCCTTATTAAATCCACCTTTAAAAACTTCAACTTTGACTTTATCGTTGCATGAATACCATCCACCAAATGCAACTATATCCCCAGAATTATGATTTGGGATTTGGAATGTTATAAGAATACTTTCCCCTTTAGGAATTAAAATACTTTCAACATCTTCTATTTTGAGCTCCCCCCCAGTTGAATCAGGATGGCTTTTAAATCCAGAGGTTCTAGTTGTTGTTCTTCTTCGACCAGAGAACTGAGTTTTACCTGGAAGTTTATTTCCTAAATATTCTGTAACCATTACATACCATCAAAGAGCTGAGATAAATTTTTATCTAAAGCTTTTGCAATGGAATTTAGAGCTTTTAAAGAGATGTTCCTTTTTCCTGTTTCAACGCCACTAACATAAGTCCGATCCAGACATGCTTTATCTGCTAAAGCTTCCTGAGATAGTCCATAATCTTTTCTGGTAGTTTTAAGGTGATTACCAAAAGTTTTGAGGAGTTCTTCTTCCATTGCAGAAGCTGTCCAATGTTTCACTTAGCCTTATAATAGTTTTTGTAGACTATGAGTCCACGTACTATGAGTCACATTTATATGTATAATTATTTTTCAAAACAAATTTATCAATAGATAGATAAGATCTATCTATTGATAAATATATATTTTTAAATATTACGGTAAAGCTCTAATAAATTATATTTTTCACCAAAATCAGTTTTATCTAATGCACTTTGTAGTGAGTTAAGAAAAATTTCAGCTGTAATTTTACCATCTCTATTTTTTTGTAAATCCTCATTAAAGCAGAACTCTGATATTAACCAATCTAGATTATCGATTATTGATTGTGCAGCTTCCAAATTAACTACTGAAAGATTTAATTCAACAACAGATAACCCCGTAATTTTAGACAATTCTTCCAATTCCTCTGGAAGATAATATTCTGAAGGGGTTTTATTACTTTTTTGAGAATTACAAGTCTTGCATAAGCAAGTGGCTGTTTCATCTAATGGCCATAATAATGATAAAGGCCTAGTATGATCCAAATTCATTTTTTTAGGATCATTTAACTCAGTGTCACACTTAAAGCATCTTTTATTAAATTTAATCCAAATATCTGTCGCTAAACTCTTAGATTTTTTGTTATAACTTAATAAAGGATTTTTTTTATGTAATTCAGATAATAATGATTCTATTGCACGTCTTTTAGTCGCATCCTCTCTTAATTGATCAAGAGTGCGTTGCTTATTAAGAGGAATATTAACAAATAGCTTTTTACAGATTCTACATTCAAGTTGAAACCCATGAGTCAGCTGCAGAATATCTTCAAATTCCTCATGCTTCAACGTTTTAAATCGTCGATGGTTAGAAAAGCTTAAATGGCTTTTTTCATTATTGATATTTATCGGTAAAAAACGTGCACAACGGTTACAGGATTTCAAATATAAATTAGTTTTATTATCTGATTTTTGAATTCCATGATTATGAAAAACAATGTCGCCTTTTGTTTGGTAGAAATTCGTTTCTGGGGCATATGTATGAATGTTATCTAATTGATCTTTAACATCAGGATCATTTTTAACCTTTTCAATTTTATCATGGTGAACTGTACCACAATCTATATTATAAAAAGCTATATTAGTATTTTCTAATGCAATGAAAATTATCGAAGTGGTTAGAACATTACTTGTCGTACTAGAAACTCCCATAGAACCAAACTTTGACCAACTTGAAGGTTGATGAATTATTAATATAGTATCTTTGAATCCTCCCCTTTGCTGTTTTATATCCATGGTTTTATCACAAAAAAACCATCCTCCAAATCCAACAAAATTTCCAATATTGTGAGGTGGTATTAAAAAATCAATTTTAATGGACTGATCTTTAGTAAGGAAAAAAGTATCCACTCTTTCTATTTTATAATTTCTGCCAGTGCTACCCGGATGAGTGTTATAACCAGATGTTTTCGTGGACTGTCTTCGTTTTGTTGATGAAATATCAGTCATTACATACCTTTAAAGAGCTGAGATAAATTTTTATCTAAAGCTTTTGCAATGGAATTTAGAGCTTTTAAAGAGATGTTCCTTTTTCCTGTTTCAACGCCACTAACATAAGTTCGATCCAGATATGCTTTATCTGCTAAAGATATTCTGAGATAGTCTATAATCTTTTCTGATAGTTTTAAGGTGATTACCAAAAGTTTTGAGGAGTTCTTCTTCCATTGCAGAAGCTGTCCAATGTTTCACTTAGCCTTATAATAATTTTTGTAGACTATGAGTCCACGTACTATGAGTCACATTTGGTGGAAATAAGGCTATCTTCTTTTTATCAACAATGATTTAGAAATTTAAATACATATTTAGTTCTTATAATTTTATTAAGATTTCCTACAATTAACATAATACTGATTATGCGAATTTTTTAAATAACTTGTAATTTGAAAAACTAAGGCCACTTTGTGGCCTTTTTAGGTCGCATTAATGGAGTTAAGATACATAGTCTTTTTATGAGTGGCGAGAATCTGCTACGTCATAAACAGCGTTTTTTTCACGTTTTCCAACAGCAATTATTAAAACCACGACTTCATCATCAATGACTTGATAAACTAACCGATAGCCAATACTACGTAACTTAATTTTATAGCGGCTATGGTGACCTGAGAGCTTATTTTTCGGAATCTTTGGAGCTTCTAGAACCTTTTCCAACTTCTTTTTAAGTTGTTGCTGAATGCTTGGATTTAGCTTTTTCCATTCAGCTAAAGCCTGTTCTAAAAACTCTAGTTTATAAGTCATTTAGATCTACTTGAATACGTTTTTGACTCAAGCGAGAATCGGCTATTTTGTTGAGTTCAATGTCATCCAGCTGTTCAAGCATATTTTCATATAACTCAGCAGGAATACAATAAAAAGCAGGTGTATTACGGTTCAGAATAGCAACAGCTTCACCTTGACCAGATAATATCGTATCCATCGGACTTTTCTTTAGCTCGGTAATACTAGCAGTCATTCGAGCATGAATAATTTGTGTCATTTATACCTCTAAAAAACTCTTTAAAGTATTAATAATAGCACTTTTAAAAACATCTTTTAAATGTATTTCAGTCATTTTTTAGAAAAAATCTGCCAAAGAAACCTCTCTTCTTTTTTTCTACTTCGATATGTTCAGGTACTAAAATATTAGAATTATTTTTTAGTTGCTCTGCTTTCGTCTCTGATTCTTCTGATTGAGACTTCACTATAGTATTAGGTTCATTTTTTTGATCAGAAAATGTAGTCTTATTGGCTTTCGGTGCTTCTAACAAGCGCTGCATGGCTTCAATTTGTTCCTGATAAAAAGCCTCACGTTCTACAGATTGATTTTCTCTAAGAATTGATTGATTTAGCTGCTTTTCAAGCATGTCAACTTGACGTTTTAATATGTCAACTTCTGTCAACTCATTACTGTCAATTGATTGACTCTGCTTGACAATTTTTTCTTGTTTATTAGGCTCACCAAATACTCTCAATGCTTCGGAGAAATCGATCAAACCATCAGGGCCTTTTGATAAATTTCCTTTATTTATATGAGCATATATAGCCTGTCTAGAAAATCCATATAGCTTGGCTAATTCTGAAACTGATAGTTTTTTCATAGTGTAAACTAGCTGTCAACTTGTGTTTATACTTTACTGTTAAGTTGACAATGTCAAATAACATATTTTATTGAAAACCAACTTTTTTAAGTAAAGGTTTTAACTCCTTTAATTTCACAGGATTTTTTAACATCACTACAATTCTCATAGCAAACTCATCATAGCTTTCATTTCCTTCCGAATACTTTGACATTTCTGGTAGCTTTGAAAGTTTATTAGAAAAAAATTTAATCTGTGCATCTGATAATTTTAAAGCATGTTTTTTCTGTTCGTGTAATAAGTTATTTTCGGCATGCTTTTGTTCAAAAGAAAATGTAAAACCCGAAATAGAACGTCCTTGTTTATGTTGTTCATATTTTGCTGTTATATCAGTTAGACCGTTGACTTGCTTAAGAGCAAAGTCCAAAACGTATGTTTTAAAATTACTCATAGTTTTATACTGATGAGCTTCAACCCCAAGTTGTTGCCTGAAATTTAGTAAATCAAATACAGGTGTTTTACCGCTAGCTCTCCATTGAATTAATAATTCATACAGGCGAATTGCATATGAGCTAGTTAATCTAGAAACTTGCTGCAACTCATATTTAGTAAAGTTTTCTTCTAATCTTGTGATTAAAGGAACAATATCTTGAGTAAATCTTAAGAAAACAATTCCAGAATTTTGTTCATATCCAATTTTATCTACCCAACGGCAGTGGAAACTACGATCTTTACCAGTCTTAGGATTGACATCATGATATGTGACATAACGATCAAATAAACTTTTAACTGTTTCGCGAAGTACGCTATAAGCAGTATGTTTCTCAACATGAAACGTATTGATGTAACTACTTGCATGTACTTCTAACAGACTGTTCTCAGTAATACCATGGCCAGTTTCTCTTGCTTCAGCAATTGCTAATAGAATTAAACGTTGTTCCACTATATCTAAAGTATAACTAGCTTGAATCAATGCATTATCTTTTACTACTAATTCAGCCATTTTTAATAATTAATTTACAAATGATTAGATTGTAGCTTAACCTAATTAAGCTAGGTTGTAAATCAAACTAGTTTAAAGGTCGATAGACCTAGTTTAATGGGTCGATAGACCTAGTTTAATGGGTCGATAGACCTAGTTTAATGGGTCGATAGACCTAGTTTAATAGAGCTTGAAAGCCTTGCTATTCATGGTTTATAGCCTGTCTAAAAGCTATTAAAAGCTATTAAAATCATTAAAAGCCTTTTTTTTATTTTTTTAACTTCGTTTTTTATAAAAAATCTGTATTCAACATAGTTCATATCAACATGAATTCAAAGATAGCTTTTATCACTGAATTTGAGTTTTAAAGTAAAACTATATTTCAAGATAGCGTTAATTAAGCTTTTAAAGCCCTCTAAAGACCTTATTCCTGTTTTTATATGTATATCTATGTATTTTTAGTTTTCATTGCTTAGAACGCAAATGAGAGCATTTTGAGCATACTGTTTAAGTACTTTTATTTTATGAGTAGATTTTTTATAAAAAACCATTATTGATCACCAAACCAAGCTTAATTTTTCCAAAAAAAATGCCCAACCAAAAGATCGGTTGAGCATATAAAACTAAAATCGCTAGGGGGTGAGTCAAATCACTTCACTGGATTCAGTATCCTTGATGAATACAGTTTTAAAAAAGACTTTATATGTCTAAATAAAATACAAAATGGAAAGTGACCAATTTGTATTTAATGTGATTAAAGACCTGTTTTTAATCCATTTAAGCTTATTTTTTAGTCAATACTTGCCTATTTTTACACCATAAAACTCACAGGTCATCATGATTAATTAATAAACATTCAAGTATTTTTTATCGACCAATTGAATTGTTTTTTATTAAATGATCGAACTTTTAACTCATTTTTGAGCAGACCCTTATTCAAGTTTTGGCACATCATGATCTGGATCACGAACGATTTTAGGTTTCGGTTTATTGTCTTGTACTGATGGGAAATCTTGTGCGATGACCTCATTTTTAATGTCCCTCTCTTTGTATTTAACTTCCTGAGAAAAGCTTTCTTGTCTTAGCATATCTTCAGTCTTTATGAAGCAGCCTCGTAAAGTCTCGATTTTCTGATTGAGCGTGATATGTTGTGGATGTAACTTCAACTGTCTTTGATACAAATACTGTTCTGCAATTGCACAAAGCTGAATACTGGTTGGAACGTGATAACGAGCCTGCTCAAAAATCTGCTTAGGCCTAAAATTTTGTAAAACCTCAATCTGTAAATCTAAAAAAGCTTCATGGGCATCGTTGACAATCAATTGTTTCACCAGGCCGTACAAAGGTGTCTTTTCATTGATGTTTGATGATAAATTGACAAACTGTTGTTTAGCATTAGATGATCTGTGACTTTTCCAGTTCTGATAATTCTGTTGATAGACTTGTTGTTCAGCAAGTGTCGGTGCATGTTCAATGTCCTGTTCAAAACTTTGCTTCATTAATTCAACACGTTGTTCCTCCTTATGTTTGAGTACATTCAAATGCTCTTCTAAGTGCTCATTTTGACGATTTTCATAGGTGGTGTTGTTTCGGGGAGTATATGAACCATATTCTGAGGCTTTCTGGTGCTGCAGTAATTTTATTTTGACACGTTTTTCAAGCTCAGCATGTTCATGAGGAAAAAAATTCTTATATTGACTGAATAGCTGAAACTCTTTTTTTAAAGCTTCAACTTTTAACTGTTCATCTTGAATCACTTTAATTGCCCGATGATGGGCTACTCTTTCTTGATCTGTTTGTATTCGTATTGCCTTCAGTTGATTTTCATAAGCCTGCTGCATGTCTTGTATAAATTGCTCATATTGTTCTTTTATGGCATCGACCTGTGATTCTACATCTTCATAAATGATAGATTTAACGCGCTCAAGATAATCTATCTGGCTCTCAAATAAGGGTTTTGTCGGAAGCGGTGTATTTCTAGATGTTGGCTGAATATCAAATGCTTGATTAAGCGGTGTGGGTGCTTGAATCTGAGAGTAAAATTTCTGAATCGTTGTATGCTTGGCTTTTGAACCAATAATTCCTCGTCTTAAGCCAAAATCTTGATCATGTTGAGTGATTGCTTGATGATAATCGGTTTGTAAGTGAGAAAGTTTTGTTCTTCCTCCTAACCAGTGTCGAGCATTGAGTTTATTGGTCACAGGATCTAATGGAACAATATAAGCCACCAGATGCGGTGTTGTTTCATCTCGATGAATACTGGTTGCAATCACATTATCTGCACCAAATTTTTCAATCAGCCATGCTTTAGATTTCTCAAACAACTCAGTTTCTTTTTTTGGATCACTCCATCCATCCCATTCGGGAGATGCTGTCATTAACGTTTCAATGCACAGCACACCATTCTTACGCACTTTTTTAGGGATACGATCCTTAATACCACGTAACACTTCATTTTCTGAGAGATGAGAATGCTCATTTCGAGGTGTAGCTTTAGGATTGGCATTGGGTGTTGATCGAGTACGATAATTATGAGAAAGAGAACCTGAGATTTCACCAAAAGACTTTAACTTTTTCGTTCTAAAAATCAAAAAACTCATAGATCCCTCCAACATACAAAAAAAGTATCGAAGAGATCACCATAACAGGCCGCTAGATCTTTGAGGGCCCCCAAAAGAGTACTCACTACACAATTTAAAAAAACACAGTTTATTTAAATTATTCCATGAGTAAGGGGAAATTCCCCTTAACCCCTAAAAGCGCACGATAGCCAAGAAAGCTGTAAACACAAATATTTAAAAAAGTTAATATAATCAAATGGATAAAATAAATATAGAAATAAGGAGAATTTATAAACCAACCACGTAAACAACATCAAAATGGACATTGTTACATCATTTTTCAGAGTTGTTTCTTCATATTTATCGAATTGTTTCAGCATAAATTTCAACTGTTACATCATAAACCCTGCTTTGTTTCTTCATTTTAAGTAGTTATTACATCATTTTAATAAAAAAAAGGTGCTGAAATTGAGATCAGCACCTTAATTGTTTGAGACTTTATTTAATGGGGACTTTTTAAATCTTCCAACATGGCTTGACGCAGAATTTTATTCATACGTGTTTGATAGCCTTTGCCTTGTGCTTTTAACCATGCAAGCACATCTGCATCAAGGCGAACAGAAATCTGTTGCTTTACTGGATGATAAAACTGACCATGACGAATCGCATGACTCCAGTCTGTAATTTCAGGGAGATCTGACAAATCTAATTGTTCATCAGGCACATTACCTTTGGCAAGCAAGCGTTGAATTTCAGCATCTTGCTTGTCACTGAAATTTTCATTCAGTTCTTTGTGTATATATCTAACCATGCTCATATTGATGTCGCTCCGCTTTGGTGACTTGCCTAACTCGGGGGGAAGTATCGTCCAAACCAGATAACAGCCGTTTTACTTTCTTTGATTTACTTATGTGTTATGCAACCCGAATTCTATTTAATAAAAAACATAAACTTCTGTTTTATATAATTTTTTTATTATATGATTTCCTATCTATTTCTGTCACTTCTATACAAATTTGTATAGAGATTTCTTCTCTTTTAGTAGTAGTAATTTCTTGTTCTACAGTTTTTAATAAAGTTCTACTTAAATAATCTTTCTCCTCGTCATTTCTTCCGCTTAGGATATATAGAATTATATGTAGATATGCTTCTTCTTTTGAGTCTAATCCTATCACCACATCATAATTGCATTGTCCACGTGATTTTATCTCTTCAGATGTTGCAAATAGCCCTGTTGAGAATAATGCTTTATTCATATTGAGTAACAATTCTTTTACTTTTAGGTCTTTAATATTTTCTGAATAATTAGCGATTAGATGTGGCATATATTAAAACTCTTTTTTGTTAATGGTTTTTAAAGTCTTGTAACATTGCATCACGCAGTATTTTATTCATACGTGTTTGATAGCCCTTTCCTTGAGCCTTTAACCACTGCATAACATCTGAATCTATACGTATAGTTGTTACTTGTTTCGTTGGTTTGTAGAAAGGATTTTTAACAGCATTTTTCCAAAAGTTTTCATCCAATTTTGGAATATCTGAACAATCTATCTCACTGTCTGGACGTTTTGCTAAAGCCTCAAGTCGTACCTTTTGTTCTTCAGACAACATAGGTGGATTATTCAAATCCATTTTGGAAGTAACGATTTTGCTCATACTGTTTCCTCTCTTTTTTCTCTGCTTGTCGTGCTGAAATAATGCGGATATGATCCATTCCATTATGGTCTTGTACAGTATGAGCTACCAATAAGACAGCTTGTCCGTGTACTAAACCTATCGCCTGCCAACGATACTCACCATTTTCAAAGCGATCTTGTTTGTATACGGCATGAGCATCATAAAAAACCAATGTTGCGTCCTCAAAAGCTACGCCATGTTTTTTCAGGTTTGTTTCTGCTTTATGCTCATCCCATGAAAATTCAATTTTCATCGTTGTATCGCTTTTTGTTCATATAAAAATGTTAATACAAAATTGTAAATTTAGCAAAATTTAGTCCATTTTTACTGGCAAAAAGTTTCAATTTAGCTCAAAAAAGAGCCGACATGTTTCCAAGTCGGCTTTTGTTTTAGTTTTTGCATTATATAAAATTCTTAAACCACTGATAAACAAAATCTTTCTTAAAGACACTTCGCATAAATCCCCATTATGTTAAACGGAGATTTTACTACCGAATTAAGCTTTCTATCCAACCTTTAAAATTCGGATTAGAATTTTGAGCATCACTTATAATTTCTGAAACTGGTCTAGAAATAGACTTAGAGTTTTGTTTTGCAAAATTTAGAAAAATATTATTAACTTTTGAAGTGTCCTCAGGATATTCAATAGATTCTAATGGCCCATGGTTTTGGGCTAATAGCCAAAGGTAGTCGTTAAAATCTTTTGCTACAACTCCAATTTCCCCTTCTGATCCTAAGAATACGATTGGTTGATCTAGTATCTCTTTATCTAGATTAACCATCCAAAAAGCAGCATACCCACCAGTACCATCTTGCCCAAAGATAAATAATGAAGCCGCATCTGCTTGATTATTCCCAGTCCAAGCTTTTAACCATTGGCTTACTTCATTTTTTGACATAAAATTTTGATAAGGCTCAAAATCAATGCCATCCCCATCCCCATCCCCATCCCCATAATCAAAATCTAGTTGATGTAATTTATTGAGTAGCTTGGGAAATTGAGTCATAAGTTCTCTCGCATAGACATTTTAATTGGTGAATAATACCCGAAATTCGTATAAGAGATTTTATGTTAAATGAATCTTTTATGTAGAATGCACAAATCTTTTGAATAAAGTAGACATAGCATTGATTAATACGATTCTTAATGGTGACTGTAAAGTTGAGTTAGCTAAATTGCCTGAAAACTACATTTCAGCTTGTATTACAGATCCACCCTATAATTATGAATTTATTGGTCATAAGTGGGATCAAGACGAAATTCAGCGCAGAAAAGATAAAGTTAAAGAGAATAGTTCTACTTTGGTTAAAAATATTCCATATGGTAGTGGTTTATCTGGTGGAGTTAGAAATCCTCGTTGGTATAAAAAAAATAGAGATAATATTCTTGAGTATCAAAAGTGGTGTTTTGATTGGGCTGTTGAGCTTTATAGAGTATGTAAACCAGGAGCAACTGTAGTTGTATTCAATAGCACTAGAACAATTGCTCATGTGCAGGTGGCATTAGAAGATGCAGGTTTTTATGCTAGAGACATGCTTGTATATAGAAGATCTAGCGGGATTCCAAAGGGAATCAATATGGAGAAAAAATTAGAAAAAGAAGGATATGAAGATCCTAGCCAATGGAAGGGTTGGCATAGTTGTTTGAGAAGTGAATGGGAAGCTATATGTGTCCTTCAAAAACCACTAGAAAATAATTATTTACAGACTTTAAGTAAATATGAAACGGGGTTATTTTATGCCGAAATGGAAGATGGTGGTTTTCAGTCTAATATTTTAGAGAATATTAAGAGAGATAAACTAGCCGATTACAATTTTCATTCAACCGTTAAATCTTTAGATTTAATGGAAAGATTAGTAAAAATTTTTGCACCAAGGACTAAGAATTCTATTGTATTAGATCCTTTTGCTGGGTCTGGTACAACTTTGGTAGCGGCTAAGAAGATGGGTATTAATTACTTAGGAATTGAGATAGAACCGAATTATATCGAAATTGCAGAAAAAAGATTAATAGATTTAGCCTAGATTAGGCTAAATCTATTTTTATTATTTTCTAAATATTCTTTGAGATCAAAACCAGTTTGTTCTTTAACGAATTCAAAGCTTTGATTTCCAGTTAGAACAAGCCAACCCCCTTTAGTACAAGCTGTAATTGCCGCAGAGAGGTTATCTTCTCTTAATAGTAAAATTAAGGGTTGATAACCTTGCTCCTTTAGCATTGCACCATACTGTTTAAACTTTTTAAGTGTTCCCGAGTCACCAGATCCTATTCTATATTTGGCATCAATAGCATATCCATCAAGAATTAGGTCATAAGGTTCATCATCACCAT
>NZ_VTDM01000028.1 GCF_015627105.1 Acinetobacter baretiae
GTATTCGTTTGAAGTATTGATTCTGTTTTAGAAATTTCAAATAAGTGGATTCAAATTTTATAAAAAAATCATCAATGGTACAGAATAAAGCAGTAATATCAGTCATGAGGATTAGAGTGGTAAGTCGTGTCTAGTAACTCAACTTATGGCTCTAATCCTTGGCTTTTTCAAATAAATCCTTAAACAGGATTCGGGTTAAGTAACAATTTCAACAAAAGGGTAAAATATAAGCAATTTTACTATTTACATCACAGTAAAATAAAAAAGCACCAATATGAGACATTTTGCTATATGTTTGAATATGCTTTAGAGCGGTTAAATAGAGGATTAAAAGTTTTCCTCATTTTTCATAAAAATATGGAAAACTTTTGAAAGAGTAATGAGATTGTTTAACTATATTTTCCAATACTCTAATGATAAAACAAGCACAATGCGTTTGGCTTAAAATGAATATTTTCAAAATGGCTGAATTAAATGAATAAGAAGTAATGATTTACCATAAGAAATTGATTATATTTTTTATTTTAAAACTATTATTTAGAATACATATCAAGGAAATTATATAATTTCCTTGATATGATGCTCTTTGTATAAAGTAAAATCATTAATGAATACAGCTACAATAAACCTTCTTTTTTCATGGCTATTTTAACCGATTGACGTTGTGAAATTTTCTCACTAAATGCGCGTATATTTTTATATGGAGTAAGGTCATGCTTAATATATGCAGACCAACTCGTCAGTACAAATAAATAAGCATCTGCTGGGCCAAAATGATCACTGCTCAAATAGCGATATTCAGATTGTTCTAAAGCATGATCGATCAATGTTAAACATGTATCTACTTGCTGAATTCCTACTTTTCTTTCCTCATCAGTGATTTCACCCGCAAAAAATATAGAATAACTTTTATGTAGTCTTGTACTTAAATACCCTAACCACTCTAAAACACGTGCTCGCTCTAGACCCATATTTGGAATCATTTGCTTATTTGGGTCAAGCTCAGCTAAAAATGGAAGAATAGCCACAATTTCAGTTAAAAATACGTCTTTGCTCAGCTCTAGGGTTGGTACAGCTCCTTTAGGATTAATTTTAAAGAAATCTTGTCCTGTTTCTGTTTGATGCGTTTTAATATCGACTTTTTCTAGGTCATAATCTAAATGTAGTTCATTTAAAATAATATGAACAGCCAAAGAACAGGCACCGGGGGTATAATATAGTTTCACAATACATATCTTCGATTAGTTCTTCATTATTTCAATTTATAAGCTCTTCAGACCATTTACAAGTATCTTGTTTAAAATCTAGTTTTTTTAAAATTGAATCACGCCAGAAGCTATGACCACAGTCAACACAAGATTAAGTAATACTGTAAGCCAGTACATCTGCCTAAATGATTTTTTTTGTGTTTTATGTCTTAATTTTTGTTGCATAAACCAAGCAATTGACCAACCGCCCAAAATGGCAAAAATATGTAAAGTTACTTCAGGTACACGCCATTCGCCTGAAACAGCAGAAGTTTTGTCTTTTTTATACAAAAAGTAAGTCACAACACTACAAATAATACTCAGCAAAAAATAAGCACTTGGTAGTTTTTCCATGGTGTCTAGGGTGAATAAAATCAACCAATAAATAATAATTGCGATGGTCATTTTATCGAGTTTAGATGATTGTTTTTGAGGAAAACTTTCAAATGTTGCTGAGGTTGAACGGCTTTGTTGTACATTTAAATACACCACACTTTTTGCGGTAAACTGACCTTTACGCGCGACAACTACCGTATATTCTAATGCACAACCCACGATAGGACGTGGGCCTCGTTTGGCGAAGTCTTTAATATGTAAAAAAACACGTGACTTGGTTCGATCTTGAGGTTGAATAAAACCATATCCTTTTTCATCAAACCATTCAACTAAACGACCCTGATCACGCATGTTTTGGCTCTCATTTTAAACGTCTTAAACGATCCACTAGCATGTCACGCATTTGAGTGGGATCTTTTTGAAATACATCACTACCGCCACGGCCTTCTAAACGATTCAAACGTGCTACATTTAAACGCAGTAACCAAAAACGACAAGCGCACATCGCTAAATACACATCTAAACATGCACGTTCATCATCACTCATTATTCGAGTTTTTTGGTAAGCCTGTAAATAAGCATCTACTTTGGTTTGATCTAAACTCACCGCAGGGTATTTAGTACAAAACTCATTAATCGTGATTGCAACATCGAATAGTAACTCATCAAAATTAAGCTCAAAAAAATCTAAAATGCCTGTAAGTGTGTCACCTTTAAAAAGGGTATTGTCTCTAAATAAATCTGAATGCACCCAACCTTGGCTACGATTTGGATACTGTGTTTGATACTCATGAAAGATTGCATAAACTTGATCAAACAATACTGCATCTTGTTCAGACATTTCTTCTTTTTGTAACATACGACCAATATCAGTCCAATATGCGTGACCACGACTATGACTACGTGTCAGTGGGAAGTTGTGCAGAGCAACATGTAGTTTTGCCTGTGCTGTTGCAATTTCTTTAACTTGTGCCACATTGGTTATTTCTGGATGTTCACCCCATACTCGTGGTGCAATTTGAGCAGGTTTACCGACAATATAGTGAATAGCTTTACCACTATGCATCAGCGGTGCAGCGACAGGTACACCATGCTGTGATAAGTGTTGTAATACAGGTACAAGTTCACCTGCACTTTGCTCTGTCTCATTTTCAAATACGGTCAGTACATACTGTTTTTGATCTTCGCAGATAATAAAATAGTTGGTATTTTGAATGCCGCCTTGAATGGGTACAAGATCAACCACGTTTAAGCCGTATGCACGGGTAAATTGTTGAACTTCTTCTAAGCTCAAAGGCGTATAAACAGACATAGAAAACCTGCGTGAAACAAAAATAGTTTGATAGAATACATGAAGTTTAACAAGTTATAGCCGATCTCGGAAACTTTATTTATAAGCCAGTGCAGGATACCCATATGCTCGCAAAACGAATCATCCCTTGTTTAGATGTCGATAATGGCCGTGTGGTCAAAGGCGTACAGTTTTTAGATATTCGAGATGCAGGTGACCCTGTTGAAGTTGCACGACGCTATAATGAACAAGGTGCAGATGAAATCACCTTTTTAGATATTACCGCAACACATCATGGCAGAGACACCACATACCGCACTGTAGAACGTATGGCAGAATCTGTTTTTGTACCACTCACCGTTGGTGGTGGTGTACGTAAAGTAGAAGACATTCGCTTACTTTTAAATGCAGGTGCAGATAAAGTCAGTATTAATTCAGCAGCCATCACTCACCCAGAATTTGTACAAGAAGCATCTTCTCGTTTTGGTGCACAATGTATTGTTGCTGCCATTGATGCCAAAAAAGTTGCGACAGGTAAATGGGAGATTTTTACTCACGGTGGGCGAAAAGCCACAGGTATAGACGCCATTGAATGGGCAGTCAAAATGGCCAATTACGGCGCAGGTGAACTCCTTATTACAAGTATGGATGCAGATGGTACAAAAGCAGGCTACGACATTGAACTCATGCGTGCTATTAATGATCGTGTTTCTGTACCTACCATTGCCTCTGGTGGGGTAGGTAATTTACAACATCTTGCCGATGGAATTTTACACGGCGGTGCCGATGCTGTACTTGCTGCAAGTATTTTCCACTTTGGGCAACACACAATCCCTGAAGCCAAAAAATACCTTGCAGAACAAGGCATTGAAATGCGTCTCTAAGACATTTACCTAGATACGTTTTGTACGCTACGGTGTCACCTCACAAAACGTATCTTGTATTTCCTCAATACTTCCCAAATTCTTCTCTGTTAAGTCAAATCTGGTGGCCAATAAAATAATATCTGTTCCTGTGGCTGACACCATGCCTAAACCATACTCAGCCATACGACCTGCATTGTTTTGTTGTAGATAATGAGAAAGTTCCACAAAAGGGTTTACATCATTCAATTGAGATAAATTGATCTTTTTGGCTAAATAACGATGACCTAAAATAGGCGTTGATAATACACGCCATGACTCCGTAATTTGTACACGCTCATGGGTTAACTGTGTATACACTTGCGCTTTCAAACATGATGAATGTATATGTAATTGATCTTGTGTACGTCCGTAAGGTGAATTTACTGTAAAAGATAAATAACGAGGATCAATCACTTTTTTATGTTGTACATCTAAAATTGCACGATGTTTCCATGCATCTGCAAAATAATTGTGTGCATTTGGCTTGAGTAGTTTCAAGTCTTCAATGCCTGTAATTTTAGCAGTTGGAATAATTAAAGTTTGTACAGGCCCATTTCGATCTCTTAACACCACATAGCCCGCTGATCTATTCACAACTAAACATGCATGTGTTTCATCTCGGCTTGTTTCGCAACGATGATTCACAATATCCCACAAAACCTGTCGCTTCGATAAAGTTTCGGGAACCAAAAAACAGCCTGTCAACACCATACTCAAAGCAAAAACAGTAAAAATATTACGACATATTAAATCACGCATCTCTTCACTCTTTGGCAGGATTCACTGGCTTATAAGCTGTATTCACATTCACTAAATGTACATAGTTACTTTGCCATAAATCATCATACAAACGGTCTAAATTTTGAGTAATTTCGAGTTGATTATTGAGTACAATGTCTAAATTACGAGACTCGTCAAAATACCCACCGCTCCAATTCGATGTACCCACCCATGCTGTTTTATGATCTATGGTCATATACTTGCTATGAATCACCCGAGCATAGGGAATAAAGCCGTCTTTACTTTTAGGAATCGTTACAATTTTAATATTCATGTTGGGTACAAGCGCAAGGCTTTTAATCCAAAAGATGTCTGGATATCGAATATTCCAGTCTGCAATCATTAAGTTAATCTTTACACCACGTGCAGCAGCTTCTCTTAAACTACGATCTATCAGATCATAAAATACACGCTTACCCTTACCTTCTGCATAACTCAGTGGTGAATACTGCATGACTTGAATATTAATATTGGACTGAGCGCTGGCAATCAGTTTAGGAAAATTATCTACTGCTGTATAAATATTGCTCGGTGTAACTTTAGGTGGACTTGCCAGTAAATAATCATTTTGAGTGACATTTTCAGGGATTTGATGCTGGGTAAATGTTGCAATCGTTTGTTGCTTTTCTAGATGAATTTGATTATTCCAATCCGTTTGGAAAATCTGTTTCATCTGCTCAACCATTTGTGCATTGTTTATTTTTAAGCCTGTTTCATGAATATGCTTTAATGCTCGCCAGTCAAAATTTTGGCTACCCACAAAAGCCACTCGCCCATCGACAATAAAGTATTTGGCATGAATAATGCCATGACTGACTTTAGAGAAGTTCATCACTTTCCATTCAAGATTTGGAATGCTCTGAATATATCGAATGGTGTCTGGATTAGATAAACCGACCCCTTTTTCATCGAGTAAGAAACGGATTTTCACGCCTCTTTGCCCTGCGCTTTTTAAGGCTTGAAGTACGCGATCGAGTGCTGTATTTGGCAAACTATATACATAAAACTGTGCAATCTGTATCTCAGAGGTCGCCCCATCAAACAGCTGTTGCCAAGTGGTTTGTGCATCTGACAATGCAGGGTGTTGCAATGTGGTTTCTGTTGGAAGATTAACAACTAACTCAAACTCACCTGTTGTTTGCGCATTAATCATCTGAGATACACTTAAAAATGTCAAAAAAACACCCAAACAAGCGAATTGTTTGGGTAGTTTAACATTAAGCATAACTGTTTTCTTCAGTGGTTTGTGCTTTGTAAGTTGCCCCTTTCACCACTTTGCTCTTCCCTGTGTTAATCAACAAAACTTTAGACAGTTCGTTGATGCGTTCAATACGGTTACCTAAAAAATTATTGGCCACCAACGCCACTAAAGCAATTGCAATTCCTAGCCCTGTAGCATATAAAGCTGTACCCATACCGCCTGATACTTTACTCGCATCAGACACACCCGATGCCGCCAAGGCTTGAAATGTATCTACAATTCCTAAAATAGTACCGAGTAAACCTAATAGTGGTGCAGCTGCAACAATCGTCTCTAATACCCAAATACCTTTATTTAAAGCGGCTTTGCTTTCGATGTATTGCTGTTCAATAGCATCGTTACGCTCATTTTCCGTCAGACCACTTACCAGTAACGGTTCAACCAGTAGGTATGCAGGGTTTTTATCTTTTTTCTCAACCTGTTTTTCATCAAGCGTATGTTGTTGCTTGAGCTGTTCATTGAGTTTTTTCGTTTGCTTTTGTGTCCATGTTAAATAGATCACACGTTCAATAAAAATTACACACAGCACCGCTAAGCAGGCATACATCATATAAAAAATAATACTATGAACTAAATCAGCATTCATGTTAGTTAACCCTTATAGTTTTGCAGATAGAGAAATGACAAATGTACGTTCTTCACCTATGTTATACAGTGGTGCCGAACCAGTCGCTGTACCTGTGGTTTTTGAATTCATTTGAACTGTTTTGGCCGATGCTAAATACTCTTTATCAAAGATATTATTTACACCAAACTTTAAAGATACATCTTTGACAAAACTATTTTTTACAGGTAAACGTACCCCTGCAGAGAAATCAAATGTAGTACGACCTGAGATCTTTTCATCGTTGGTTAAGTCACCATAAAATGGCCCAGTGTAATTACCACTGAAATTCCATAACCATGTGCTATTGTCATAGCCAATGCCCGCGGTAAAAACGTTTTTAGATGTATTTGGCGTTTGCTTACCCACCGTTGGTAAATACACCCCTTTTTTGATTGCCATACCCTTTTGTTCTGAGTCTGTATAGCTATACGATGTGTAGTAGTTCATGTTATACGCTAAATGACCACTCCACTCGAACTCTACCCCACGGCTATCTACTTTACCTGCATTAATCATGACATCATCACCCCCGCCATTTTGGCTAGAGATTTGGCGATTCTTATAATTCATATTAAATACAGTTGCGCTGAGTAGCATGTCTTGGGTTTGATAACGCCAACCTAGCTCTTGGTTCACACTTAACTCTGGCTGTAAACTAATAGAGTCATCTGCGTTATACAGCACATAGTTTTGTGGTGCCCGCATGTTTTTGGAAAGATTATAAAAGAATTGGTTTTTGTCATCGAGTTGATATTTTGCACTAAAATTAGGCAATAATTCGCTATATTTGGCTTGTTTTGTGTATGAAGTGGTCGATAAACTGCCTAAATTATTACCTTTACGTTTAACACTTTCCCACGCAAAACCACCCATTAACGTAACTTTTGGTGACACATACCATGTATCTTGTAGCCAAACACGTTGTGCAGGTGTAATGGTAAATTGATTTCGTCCTTGTACCACTTGACCTTTGGCATCTACAAATTGATTTGATTCTGCCCAAACATCACGAGGTATACCATTGTCTGTATAAATAAAAGGTTGTGTTTGACGTTGACGAGCACGCTCATACCAATATCCAGCAGATAGGCTATGTTGCTCATTCAGATCCCATTTTGCTTTCACCGTAACACCCGGACGCCATGTTGTTGTCATTGATGGGCGGTAAAATTTTTGAGTATTAATTACATTTTGTAAATCATACAAATTTGACTTACTCGATGTATTTAAAGTTTTTGATTCGGTAGAGCCACCCCCATTGCCCCAATAGTAATACGGCTGAATGGTTGCTTTAAACGTATCACTTAAAATTAAATCTTGCGTTAATGAAACATTTAAATTTTCAAATGGGTTACGCGCATATTGATAATATTTAGAATCATTTGAATTAGATGAATAATCTGCTTGATGTCCTGTAGTACCATTTATATTTGGACTTGCATCAAAATCACTCTTTTTCACTGAATTATATTGATAATTATCTTGCTTATTATATTTCACAATCAAACTACTGGTGTTGCCATTATCTGCTTTATAAAATGCATTGGCTTCAACTTTATTGCCCTCTAAATCACCCTTGCCTTTCCACTTATTGGCGGTCGTATGTGATGCAGATAACCATGCACTAAAGTTCCCGATTTGTCCTGTTTCAATACGAGCAAAGGTTTTTTTCAGGTCATTACTGCCAAATTTTTGTTCGACAAATAACCCTGCATTTTTATCTGGTCGTTTGGTACTTAACCCAATATTACCACCACTTGAGCCAATATGGGGGCCATCTACTTCTGCCGAACCTTGCGTCACAAACACTTGGCTAATGTTTTCCGAATCACCTAAAAGGTTCGGATACACTGCATAGTTTCCAGAGTCATTTAAAGGAATACCATCGGCAGATAAACCGATTTGATCTGCCCCCATGCCACGCATAGTATAGTTTAGACCACTAATTCCCGAAGAATCTGTACTACTCATTTGTAAACCGGGCACTTTTGCAATTTTATCTAAGGCATTTCCTGCACTCGGATTATTATTTAAAGCATCGCTTGTAACCACAGAGCGTGCCTTTGGTGTATCTTCTTGTACCATCAAGCCACCGCCTACAGGTGCTTGCCCTTGCACAGATACCACACCAACATCTACACTTTGTGCCTGCACAGTTGCAGATACAAGTATAGATAATATAGATACTGACAATAATTTTTTCTCAAAATTTCTCATTTCTTTTCCTTGCTTTGTAGTTTAACTACGGCGCTGTATAATTTAAGGTCGCAACAAATCGTTTTTGGCTTTCTCCTGAAAAAGCATCTTCAGGAAATGGCTCAACGTGTTTAATTGCTTGTAAACTTGAAAGTGCAGCTCGGTTTAACAACATACTTTTAGATTTAGAGGCAATTCCTGAATCTAATACTTTCCCACTTCGATCAATTTGCAACCATACTTCAACATTTCCTTCTGGTCGCTCAAGTGATGCTTCTCGCCCTGTTGGATAACGTTTTTGTTGTTCAACTGCCGTTCTCACTTGCTGTAAATAACCTGTTTCAGCTGAACGATTACCCGCTGTTGCCGAAGCTACTGGCTTTGGTTTTTCTGCCTCTACAGGCTCAGCCTTCATTTTTGGAGCTTCTTGTGCTTTTTCAGCCACAGGGGCAGGCTTTTCTACTGGCGTTTCAACCACTTTTTCAGGTACTTTTGCTTCAACAACTGGCGTTTTTTGAGTGTCTTGTGCTTTTGCCTCAACCTTTTTAGGTTCTACCTTTTCTACAGGTTTCACTTTTTCTACGGGTTTCACTTTAGGTTCGGGTTTTGGCTTAACAGGCTCAACCACTTTCGGTTTAGGTTTTTCTTCAATAATCGCATCTTCAGACGGTACTTCAGGTTCAGCCTGCACTACAGGCATAGGTGGTGTAACGACTGGTTCTGGCAATGTTGCCATGGTAATTTCAATCGGCTTTTCATCATATTTAGGTTCAACCTTCAGTACCTCAGGCTGAACTAAGAAAAGCAAATATGCACCTATGAAAACCGCAGGACACCAACTTAAAGCCCGTCGATGATGATAAACAACATACATACTCATACTAGACTTTCCGTGTGGCTAACGATACAGATGTAAAACCATCTGCACGCAAACGATCCATCACACTCACCAACTGCTCTACAGCCACACCTTTATCACTATTAATAATCACAGCAATACTTTTACCTGCTTGTTGTTGTGATTTTAGTGATTGAACCAATTGGTCTATG
Organism: Acinetobacter baretiae; assembly: GCF_015627105.1. Taxonomy (GTDB): domain Bacteria; phylum Pseudomonadota; class Gammaproteobacteria; order Pseudomonadales; family Moraxellaceae; genus Acinetobacter; species Acinetobacter baretiae. The sequence continues at coordinate 9,674 of NZ_VTDM01000028.1, forward strand.
CTTGTGTTCTGCCCATCTAATTGAATTTGATCTGCCAATAGCGTAACAATTGCCTTGGTTTGTGGCTTGAACGCTTGTGAGGTGGTTGCAGATGGTAATTGCGTTTTTAGGCCTTGTGATGGAATCACATTTAAACTAATGAGCACAAAAAAAACCAACAGAAACATCATCACATCAATCATTGGAATCAGCTCGATATGTGGTTTTGCTTTTTTTGTTTCACTCCAACTACGCATTATTTTCACCATTGCATATTTAATGCACCACAGCATAGGCATGAAATATGACAAATCATTGATAAAATGATGACAGTTTGATTAAAATAATTTTTTTAAAAATCATTGGCTTAAATCATAAAATCACCCAGAAACGAAAAAAACCACGCCTAAAAAAAGTATGGCATGGATAAATTTGAAATATAAATTCACTAAATGGTTATTTTTTAGCTTGACCTTTTTAAAAAAGTGTATAGAATTGCCACCACGTTGCCGACATAGCTCAGTTGGTAGAGCAACTGACTTGTAATCAGTAGGTCCTCAGTTCGAATCCGAGTGTCGGCACCAACGTATTTTTATAGACCATCAATCACTTGATGGTCTTTTTTTATGCCTACTCTGGTAGTTTTAAAGCCTGAGCAATACTTGTCCATGGTACATATTTAAAGTTTTGGTTACCTTCGGGCATACGCTTATGTCCATCTTGTGCCACAAACATCCCTGCTTGCCAGACGCCCCCCATCGCAAAGCGACTCACTTCTAATCCATCTGTTTCAGAAATAGCATCAATATTTTTACTTAAATTCATTCCCACCTTAAAACGACCACGATATTGATAAGGGGCTGTTGCATCAATCACCACATAACTGTCATTGCCTTGGCTTGAAAACACCAAATAGCTATGTTGTTTTCCTTGGTAAATTCCCATGCCTTCAATATCATCTTTTACCCCATGCTCACCAACTGCAATCACCTTTTGTAAAGCTTCATTGTTTGATAAAAGACTCATACTCCATACCGCATGATCTTCTTCACCTAAGAAAATACGATCATTTGCATCATCCACGACACAACCTTCAGGCTGAGTTTTTACAGAAAAACGCTTCACTTCTGTGCCCTGAAGCTGTTTATTTTTACCTGTAATTTTATATTGTATAAAAGTACCATCTTTATCATTTGGAATGGCAAAAATGTCTTTTTCACGGTTTTGATATAAACAAATACCATAAATATCTTTTAAGGTCGTTGATACTTCACCCAACACAGATACTTTTCCTGTGGTTTGATCAATAGCAAACACGTGTAAACTATTTCGATCTCGATTTGTTGCAATCGCTATATCTATTAACTGATCTCCCCACATAAAGTGAGGACGAATATCAACATTGTTTAATCGCCCAACTGCTAAGTATTGGGTTTCTAAACCCTTGAGATCGTAAACTTGTAAACCACCTTGTTTATCTGTTCCTAACACTCTAGATTGAGCTGGATTTTTAATATTGTGCCAAATTGCAGGATCATCTGCGGCATCACCTGCATGCGGTACACTCACTGTTTGTACTTCAGGTTGAACTGTCACGACATCTGTAGTTACAGCTTGAGCTGGCTTTTCATCAATACTCACTTCTTTTGCAGAAACTTGAGCCACTTTTATCTGATGATTATCATTTATTAAAAATTTAATTTGGCCTTGTGTGAACCACACCTGTAATTGTTGTGGTTTTTTCATGTCAGGCAATGACCATGTACGAAGATATGACCATTGTTTGCCTTTTTGCGCATACTGATAAATCAAATGTGCTTTTTCATCCAATACAAAAGCAGACTCACCTAATCGTGAAATTCCTGTAGGCATACGTTGTATATGGCCATAAGGTTGTATTAAGTCGACAATTTGACGTGAAAAAGGTTGTTCAGGATCTGCTGAATATTGCCAAACCCCAATCCCTTCTTCATTCAATAAAATTTTACCTTGATGCTGATCAATCGCACATGCATTGGTGCCTACAGGTAAATAAAGTGAGCGTATTCGTTTAGGTTGTGAGAGTATTTTGTCATGTTGACCAACCACCCACTGCTCACCTTCGCCTTGTTCACCAATTAAAAATGTAAAAATATCTCTACTTTCATTTTTATATGTACACAGTGTGTCTATTTTAAACGTGGTTTTCGGTAATACAGTTGGTTTTGACCATGTGTTACTCTTAAAATCATAGCTATTGTTTACCACTTGCTGGGTATTTAAATCAACAACTTGCACTAAAATTTGTGATTCATTTAAAGCAGTATATGTTACCGAACCGAACTTACCCTCTATATGACTCAACACTTTATATTGTTGATCTAAAATACGCAGGCCTTGGGTTTTACTGCTTTGAAGCACAAATGCCTGTGGCCATGTTGGCATATTAATATGCTGTACTGCTTCAACTTTAAAGTCTTTGTCTTGTATTGGAATAAAGTTCAAAGTACTGTCATTATGACGTACTTGACTTGTAGCCATAGCTGTTTCTTTGTGTTCAGGTGCCTGATAACATGCAACGAGTGTCAGCATAAGACTACTGATTAATACCGTTTTTTTAAACATAATCCTTAAACCATCATTGCATTAGAAGTGTGTAAAAGTCAGTGCCAATTTATAAGTCGGCCCATATTTTTCATATTGTGCATTGAGCGCTTTTGAACCTGTGTAGGCGTAATACGCTTGATTTGTGACATTCCCTACATCTAATTTAAGTTTTAATTGCGGGGTAATATTGTAATAGCTGCTAATATCTACAAAGAATTGACGATCATTATAAATATCGAGCGCAGGCTGACTCACATCAGTGACTTGATAAACATTTGCTGACTTATAGTTTGCAGACACTTTCAAACCTGCCCGTTCTCCTTCCCACCCCAACAATGCATTACCCACAACATTTGATTGACTCGGAAAACGAATATGGCGGGTGGTGTATGTATCTGAAATCGTGGCATCTGAATGACTGAACGTACTATTTAAGCCCCACACTAAACCATTCCATGGTGCAGGAAGCTGTTCCATTTTTTGTGAATAGGCAAGCTCTAAGCCATAAATTTTTGCTTGTTGACCATTTTTATAGGTCGTTACCGTATCAAAATCTGCCCAGCGGCCTTGGCCAGATAAATCTGTTTGATAGACAAAGTTTTTGATTTTTTTATAAAACACATTAGCCGACAAGGTACTTGCTGTACCAAAATAATGTTCCACACTAAGGTCAAAATTGTTGGCTGTGAGTGGTTTTAAATCAGGATTACCAAATTCAGCTTCTAAGTCAGTATTACTAATATACATTCCGGGTGACGACTGAGCAAAGGTCGGACGAACCACTGTACTGGTGTATGCTGCACGCAATAACGTATTTTTATCTAGCTCATAACGTAGAGTAAGGTTGGGTAACCAATGCTGATAATTTTGCTTGTGTGATGTCGATGATATTTTTTTATCAATATATCCATATCCTTGAGCAGTTTTCTTTGTTCCTTCAAAACGTAAACCAGCAATAATTCTTAATTGATCAATGTCTACAGTATTCATAAAATACAAAGCATTAATGTCTTCTTTGCTTTTAAAATCATTGACTGTAGATGCTTCAACATCCATATTCTTATTTGGATCTAACCCCACCAAATGACTCTTAGCTGCGGCTTCATCAATAAAAGGGCCAAAGCTTGCTAGACTATAATCTGCACTTCCATAGAAATCATTGCTACCTAGATTTGTCGGTTTTTTATATACCCATTCATTTTCATCATTGGTTTTTTTACGATGGCTTATTTTACCGCCAAATTTAAACTGTGCCGAATACTGCGCTAGGCTGTAATCACGACTCAAATCTAGTTTAATATTTTTTTCTATATCTTTGGTCAGCGCTTGTTTTTCTTTAATACTGTTTAACGTGAAATTTTTGGCTTGATTTAAATCGCTGATATTTGAATTAAATACAGGTCGTTCAGTGTCTGAGTAACTCAAACCCTTAAATTTCCCTGTATATTCTGCACCAGATAAACCTTGCGGGTCATGCTCTTTGGCTTCGCTATACCCCACTTGGCCTTCGACCACCCACAAACCAAGTTGTTGCTTACCGCCTAATACATATGACTGTATAGTTTGGTCCTCTTCACGTGCCTTTAAAGCACGAGTGACCTTTCCGGTACATGCAGTGTTCACCACACATGGAGAATCAAATTTCACATTACGTGCATAACGTGATTCGGTGTCATCAAAACTGCTATACAAGGTTTTTAAATAATATTGCCCCGAATCTGTACGCCAATCAAAATTGAGCCCTGCCCCTAAACGTTTACGCTCAATATCATAATAACGCATAGAAATTTTATTAATACCCTGTCCTGTCCAAGCACCTTCCGTTTCCACATTATCTGAACCAAATTTACGATTTTGATAACTCAACGCAGCGGCCACACCAAAATTATCTTCACCACCAAATAGGTTAAAACGATTACTAATCGCACCAGAAAATTTTGGACTATATCGTTCACGTAAACTGTTATAACTGCCTTCAGCCGTGCCTGTATAAAACAATCCTTTATGATCAAAGGCAGAGAGGCTATTTACCTGTACTGTTCCCCCTAAAGAGTTGGCATCTAAATCGGGTGTCAGGGTTTTCACCACAGCCAAAGATTGCACCAATTCAGAAGGCAAAACATCAAGTGCTACACCACGGCGATTGCTTTCAGGTGCAGGTACTAAAGTTCCATTAATCGTCACGGCATTTAAGTCAGCACTTAAACCGCGTACCGTAACAAAACGCCCTTCGCCCTGATCTCGCTCAACAGAAACACCCGGTAGTCGCTGTAATGCTTCTGCTGCATTATCATCGGGTAATTGACCAATGCCATCGGCATGTACCACACTGCTAATGCTGTCTGAACTTTGTTGTTCACGCAATGCTGCACTCATACTTGCAGCTTGCCCTGTACCTGTCACTTGAATGACACCAAGTGACTGCACCTCACTGTCTGCTGCATATGTTGGATTCAAAGCCATGAGTGCTAAAACCAATGCACTAAATTGAAATGTATTCATATGTCTTTGTTGTTTTGAGTTACGCATTACATGACACCCCAAGCGAAATTAAGTTTGCTACGAGGCACCATAAGTTTTAATTGTGAATGATCTGTGACAACATTTTTTTACATCGCACTTTTGAGCTATTTTCATCAGACTTTTGTTACAAAATGAGCTATTTTGACGGTAAAAATGTTGTCAAACATGCTATTTTTCAGCCTAAAAGCCATGATAATGCATGAAATTGGCCAATTTAAAAAAAAATAATGAGCTATTTTGACTCAAACATACGCCATCAAAACGTCATATTTATTTGTTTAACTATAAAAAAAACAGTCTATTTTTTAATATGCCGATTCCTTTATCTCGCCCGATCCAATTTAGTCATTATCTTTATTTGCTTTCCCTTTTTTGCCTATTCGGTTTAATTTTATTTTTAATGTTTGGACAAATTAAACATATACCACAGTGGAATTGGGTTGATATTTTAGGTGAGGGAGGGTCAACACTATTTATTGGTTTTTGGATTGCATTACTTTTAAAAAGTCGCCCTCAAGGCTGTGTGACCAATTACATTTTTTTTGGTTTAAGTTTTATTTTTTTTCACCTTTGGATGGATACACTCGATGAGTTCATTCATTTGCCTAAAACCATTCATTGGAATGCTTGGCTCGAATCGGTTCCATTTCCAATTGGTATTGCACTGCTCACCATGGGTTTTATGTATTGGAAACAAGAACAATTGGCAATTGCAAAGCAATTGCTAAAAACAGAGCGTGTTTTTAGAGATCATCGTTTGTTTGATGCACTCACACCTTTAGCAGATGCACATTATTTTAAAGCACAGCTCAACAGCTTAATCAAAAATCAACAAGAACACAGCACTCACCAAATTATCTTAATCGACATGCAACAGTTTGATGCAATCAATAAGCAGCATGGTTTTCATGAAGGCTCTTTGATTTTAAAATATCTTTCACAAATTTTGATTTTGAATCTTAGAACACAAGATTTAGTGTGCAGATTTGCAGGAGATCGTTTTGTTATTTTATTGCCCGAAACCACACAAGTCGAAGCAAGAAAAATAAGCCAACAATTAAAAAATGTGATTGCTCATAGTCAGTATTATGCAGAACATTCAACCCAAACGATTCCACTGGCTATTTATAGTGTATTCACCCAATTAAACCACCCCAATGCAGCTTCGGTATTGCATGATTTAAATCAAAAACTACAACACGAAAAGCGATCCTACGCTATACATCAGGTCATACTCTAATGAATTATGAACATGACCACCCTTTTATTCCTGCACATCATCAATTGTCGTTACTGATTGATTTATCTCGACAATACCATTTAGATGACCATATTTTACTTAGTGGTAGTGGACTGTTTTTACAGGATATTTTATCTGCCAACAAAAAAATATCTTATCTTCAATTTATGAAAGTACTCTACAATGCCAAACATCACTTTCACAGTGATGATATACATTTTTTATTTGGTCAACGCTGTTTAACTACACCATTTAATCATGCTTTAAAATCTATTTTATATGCGCAAAATTTTGAACAAGTATTACAGCGTTGCTTGGAATTTCACGCCTTTGTATGTCCGTGGTTAACACCTAAAATTATGAAAAATGATCATGAAGTGATCATTTATTGGTTAAATGTACCCCGTGATCATGAAGGTTTATTTTTACTTGAAATGAGCATGAGTGCATTTAAAGCATTGTCTCGTGACGTATTTGGTGAAAAAGTCGCATGGCAGTTTGATTTTAATATTGAAGAACCTGATTACATTGAACAATATTGGAGTCACTTGGGCGACCAATTGCATTTTAAACAGCCTATTTCATGTATGCGCCTCGCCATTGAGCATCTACAAAAACCATTACAGCAATACTCATTTACCCTCTCTTCAACATCTTATATACAAGCAAAATATGAAATTGAAAAATATAAACTTCAGCAAAGTTTTTTAGAAGCCATTTATCAATACTTAATGCAACACATTGCGCAGGGCGTATCATTAGAAAGTACTGCTCATCATTTTTCCATGAGTAGTGCGACACTCAAACGTAAACTTAAAAAACACAACAGCTCTTTTCAAGCACAAATTGATCAATGCCGTTTGCATACAGCTATTATTTTACAGCGGGTACATGGTTTCAATGGTGATCAAATTGCCCATCATTTAGCCATTAATGACCCTACTAATTTTCGTAGAGCATTTAAGCGTTGGTGTGGTTTAAATATACAACAATTTGTTTAATGTACCACATTTAGAGCTAGACACATTTTGGCCAAAGACCAAATTAGAAAAATATACAAAACAAATGCATAATTTTGGCTTTGCTGCACAGTAAACATAGACTTCTTATTTTTATTTACGTACTGAAAGTTTTTGTCTCATGCTTTAAAACATTCAGATCATGATTTTACGGTGCTTGTTATTAGGCAAGATACTGTAGGGTGTTTTTGCAACTCCCCTTGTTTTAATGGCCATGTTTTACAATAACTCATGTGTTTAAAAATACCTAAAGTCCGTAATATACCTATTATTTTTAATATTTATTGAATATCAATATCTTAATTTTAATATAACAATCTTTTTCAAAGACGGTATAAAATAGTCGTCATCTACATATTTATTTTAATATTACAATAAGCATATAGTGATACCATATAGTTAAATTTCAGTATGTTATAAACAAAAAAATAATATAGGTCAGCTCATATGAACACCAAAGACTTACTCCTTGCATGTGTTGTTATTTTGGCATGGGGTATCAACTTTGTGGTCATTAAATTAGGCGTTCAAGATATACCTCCATTTTTATTGGGTGGTTTACGTTTCATTTGTGTTGCCTTTCCTGCCATTTTTTTTCTTAAACGACCTCCTGTACCTATTTACTTAATCTTACTGTATGGCTTAACCATGTGTTTTGGCCAATTTAGTTTGTTATTTTTTGCCATGTATTTAGGTATGCCTGCAGGAATTGCTTCTTTAGCCTTACAATCGCAAGCATTTTTTACATTATTACTGGGTGTTTTGTTTTTAAAAGATCAGCTACACATGCAACATATTTTTGGTATGCTCATCGCAAGTGTTGGGCTCATTATTTTAGCCATCAGTCGTGGTGGTTTAAATAGTCATGTGCCACTTATTCCATTTTTATTGATTTTAACCGCAGGACTGTCTTGGGCGATTGGTAACATTTGTAATAAAGTCATTTTAAAACATGCCAATGTAGATGCCCTTTCTTTGGTGGCATGGGCAGGCCTTGTACCTATTATTCCATTTTTTATGTGTGCTTTATGGCTCGACGGTGCTGAAAAAATTAGTGCCAGTTTTACGCATTTAAGTATTAAAAGTATCTGTGTGATCTTTTATCTGTCGGTGATTTCATCATTAATTGGCTATGGCTTATGGGGTTATTTACTCAACAAATATGAAACTTGGCGTATCGCCCCGCTCACTTTATTGATTCCCATTGTTGCTCTTATCGCGGGTTTTATTGCACTTGGAGAACGTTTGTCTTTATGGCAATACATCGGTGTTTGTGTGATCGCATTAGGGCTCTGTGTCAATATGTTTGGTCAAAGAGTCATTCATTACTTCAAATCAAGCCATTAATCTTTAAACCCATTTAATCAAGGCATTTCGACAACGTCACTTGCACATAATCTAGCATGCCCTCTTGATAGAGGGTTTGACATAATTGCGCAGTCATTTTAATTTTAAACCCTGCAGTGCCTGTCCAATGCGCTGAAGACTGTTGAGACACATATTGTGCAAAACCTGCAAAAACATCTTGGTTCATGACTTGTATATTTAACTGATCATAGCCATACACTTGCGCAAGTTGCTGTAACGTGTCCGCTGTTTCAAGATGCGCAAAGGTGATATTTGCAGCTTTTAACATGTATTGATATTTTTTTTGTTGTAGCCATGTTTGTTTTAAGCCACGCTCATTCAATAATAAATAATGAAACCCCACTCTGGTTTTGAAGGACACTAAATGCTGAATTGCCATAAAAAAATCAGAAAGTGCGCTATGGTAAAGTGCATCAATACACATAATCACATCATATTGTTGTTTTAACCATTGCAGTGACAAAAAAGAGCTTTGATACACGTCAATATCATCACTAATGCCTTGGAGTTTTTCAACACTTTCTGCTTGTAGTTCAATTGCAGTGATGTGTTGCACGGCATAATGTTGTTGCCACAGTACTAAACTTGCACCTTGTCCACAGCCCAAATCTAACACACGATCGGTTGCGCATAATTGCAATTGATTGGCGAGGGTCATGGCCAGTTGTTGACATGCCTGCACGTAATTTGAGGTCTGTGGTAACCACAGCCCCAAATTCGTCCAAGGATACCGTGAAGAATCACCAAGCATTGTGGCACTAATTGCATATTTATGCTGTAAAGCCAATCGATGCGACCATGGTTTGAGCACCTTAGTAACCTAATTCTGGTGCAATTGTTACTTTCGGCTTCAAGCCAACAAAAGGCAGTGGTGCACCTAAATTTTTAGCAATTTGCATGGCTGAAGTCACTGCAGATTCTAAAATAGGCAATCCATCACATGACCATGAACCACAAAAATATACTTTACGGTCTGTGGCTTTTTGACGGCGTTGTAATTCAGCATTGAGCTCAATCGTTTGCCAATTTACAACTGCACGGCTCAGTTTGACGCTCGACACAATTTTTTTCTTATCTATTGGCATGACAGGTCGCCATGTTTGAAACACGGCTTCTTTACCCACTAAACTAGGTTCAACAGCATTCATCCAAACGGTAAACTGTTGTTTAGTGAATGGACGATCCATCATATAACTGAGTACAGACCAGTCCTTGCGCCGTGGTGGCATGACTGTGGCATCTGTATGTATAACGAGATCGCCTTCTTCGAATTTAAATTGTTTAAGTAATGCCAGATCTTCTGCAAATTGTGTCGGATTTAAAAAATCTTCGAGTTTATTGGTTGGGGTCGCAATAATTGTGCGATCAAATAACTGTTTAAATCCAGCGGCATTTTCAACATAGACTTTATCATCTTGTAACTCCACTTTTGTTACAGCCGCACCACTTTGAATATCTATACCTTCAATCAACTTACTGACAAATGCAGGCGCGCCTCCTTGTAGCCGAAGCAGTTGATCTCCGTTGGTTAACTGTTGCAAGAAAACCAATAATGGTTTTGCTGGCCATTCCCCAATGGTTTGTGGGTTGCACGTACAAATGGTATATAACACAGGCATGACTGCACCATGCCAAAAAACGTCTTCAATTTCATTTTTATTAATAAATTCAGACAACGTAATGTCTTGGCGTTTAGATTTAAAAAAGCGATAGATTGCACTTTTCAGTTGCAACATTCCTTTAACTAAGCGTACACCATATTGTTGTAATCCTTTTCGATTGTTAATAATTGGAAAATTACCAATCGGTGCTCGCGATGTAGTCAACCATGTTTCAATTTTGTCTTCAAACAACCAACTGCACGACATATATGTACGTACAGGAAAAGTATCTATGCCTAAATGTGTCGCAAGGCTTAAGGTGTTTTTCCATAAGTATGGATTCATCACTCGCAAAGGTGCATCAATTGTCCCCCCATCAAAGGCAATACTATGACCATCCATGCCCCGACCGGGTAATGCTTCAAATACCGTGATACTATGCCCAGCATCTTTTAAAATTCGCGCAGTAGCTAATCCAGCCATGCCACTACCAATGACTGCTATATCCACATTGTAATCCGTTAAAAAGTTTTTTTTATTATGCGTGATCTAAAATAGAAAGACCTTATTAAAAAGTACCATTATGAATAGGTTATGTATCTTTTTTTAACATCATACTCAATGACAGACCCAATCTATCAATGACTAAACAAGGCCTGTCATCTTTACATTCACTTCATCGTTTATATCAACACAGGTGAACGTATTTTAAAGCATACATTAAAATTTAAATTCAATCCTTGCCCAATAGTTACGACCAATATTATTGATTTGCTCTGTACCACTAAAGCCCACGTTGGCATTCCCCAATTTATTGAGATGTTCGCTATAGTTTTTATTCAAAATATTATCTATACCAAGTGCAAGGGTTACGTCATTATTCCAACGATATGCACCATTGATTGACCATGTTGCAAACCCTTGGCTTGGGCCCAAATCGTAACCCACAATGTTACCTTGTTTAACACTATAACGATGCTGTGCTGCTACTACCCGCCACAAGGTTCCAAAACTATATTGATCAGCCACATAACGTAAATTTACACGAGCTTCTAAAGGCGCAAGTTGTGGCAATGCACGGCGTTGCGTTGTATTTTCACCCCATGCATACATCGCACTAACATCGGTTTGAATATGTGAGGTCAATGCATAACCCATGCCCCATTCTCCCCCTGCAATTTTTGCATTGACATTCATGGCATTGGTTGATGCACCATACTGCGTCAAAATAAAATTCTGCACATATCCCAAATATGCAGAGGCCCAATGATTCACGCGCTCGCCCTGATACTGATAACCGACATCAAGTTGTGTGGTCTTTTCCACTTTCACGGTATTAAATACATTGGGGCTACCATTGCCAAACGTAGGTGCAAATATTTCCCAATAATCTGGCATACGCTGTACATGACCAATACCAATATACGTGGTGCTATTTAACATCGGAAATTTGCTTTCTAAACGTAGAAAACCACTTGGTAATGTTTGATCACGTTTTTGATTAAAAGTTTGTTTTGTAGCTCTAAAGTCTTTAACACTCACTGCATCAACACGTGTGCCTAAGACCAATTTATGCTGCTCAGAAAGTGCTTTTGATGCTTCTGAAAATAAACCATACGACTCAAATGACATGTCTTTTTGCCGTGGTAATTGTCGATATGCCCGCGTGCCACGTTTACTATGGCTATTATATTGATGATCTAGCCCTGTTTGCACATGCCAATCACCGAATCGAGTTGTAAGCTCTAGACGCTGATTGAGCGTTTTACGAGCCACGTTCGAGGTCATGGCCATTTTATGCTGAAGAGGTCTTAATCCATAATTATCCATAACATGATCGTTAAAATTATAATTGATTTGAAAATCAATTTTTTCAAGGATTTCATCTATATACTGTTGCTGTACACGCAATCCTAAGTGGTCTCTTGCAAATGCAGTACCATCCATACCACGGCCTGCATACGCCACTTGACCATTGGCTTTCCCTGCCGTTGCTTCTAACCACGTATTTTCATAAGGTCGCCAACCTAAGGCAAGGTCAGTATTCCATTTTTCCCAATGGGCATGCACTGCTTTTCCTGCACCATCTTGATAATCATCAGATACAGAACGGTTTGCATTTAAACGAAGATAATGATTGTTTTCCCCCATGGCCACATCAATATTATGATCTAAACGACCAAATGAACCCATTACTGTACTTACTTGCCCTTTATAAAATTGATCTGGCTTGAACTCTACAGGTTTACGATCAAACAATACTGTTGCCGCAGACCCCGGATTGGCAAAACGTACCGTTTCAGGGCCTTTAATCACTATCATTTGATCAAAGCGTTCTGGTGAAATATACGAGGTTGGTGCATCCATCCGCCCACCACATGCACCCAAGTTTTCTGAATAATCTGACAATACTTTAATACGAGAGCCAAACATTCCTCTAAATGTAATATCACTATTGACCATACCTGCACTTTTTACTGCATTAAACCCCATAATATTTTGTAAATATGCAGCACCATCTACAGAAGGAATCGGCTGTGTGGGTTGCTTTGGGTCTCGTATAACTATTAATCCATTGGCCATATTTCCTTGTTCTGCTGTACTCACAATAGGACTAAGTTGCACGATCTGATCTACAGCATGTGTAGACGGTAAATATAAAATAGAGCAAACCATCATGGCCAAAGGACAATACATATTTTTTGAAATTGACATATTTTTCTCAAATTTTAGCTAAGACACAGCAATATCAGGTGAAATCACCCAATAAATGTGTTCAATAAATATTTAAATGCATAGATAACGTTAGCTAAAACGTGGAGGTGCTCGCCCTTGTGGTATTAAAAAAAGACGCTGTAAATCAAAGTAAATATGTTTAAACGCACATATAAATGCCAATAGTCTGATGCTTAATTTTACAAAAACTTCAGTTAGGCCTAAATCTAAAAATGCAATAAGATGACTATATACTGTACAAAATGGGCAATGATGATAAGCATCATGTGACATAGATCGATGATCTACTTTGGTATGCTGTGTTATTTGTGTAGACTCATTGAAATCATGCATGGGAAAATCATGAGTATGATGAGCCTCATGGGTTACTAAGGGTGTTTGAGGCTGTTCAAGCACACCAGTAATGGTCTCGCACAGTACAGCCACCTGCATATTTTGAGGTAAAAAAGGCTGTAAAAATACAGCAAGCTGTAAAATAATGGCACTCAAAGAAAGTGCCCACCCCAAAGGAAACAAATGCATAATAACTGTGATTTTTATCATTAAATAGTAACACATTTCACACTATTTAATGTATCTTCACCCCCTCTCAGATCATTAAAAATAATAATAATTTATAAAAATCATATATTTATATTTAAACCCCATTTCATTTGATCATTTTTGTATAGAGCCACATGCCTAACAGCATAGCGATCATAAAATAAAATGCCTGTAGATACCCTAAGGAAATTAATGCAACAGCAGGTGCAGGGCATATTCCTGAAAGCCCCCAGCCAACCCCAAACAAAGTTGCACCAATCAATAGTCGCTTATCAACTTGCCGATGTGTAGGCAATTCAATGTATTCATGAAACCAAGTTTGCCGTATTTTATGATGCTTGACCCACTGAAATGGAAAGATCGCCACTAAAATTGCCCCAAACATGACAAAGGCTAACCGTGGATTCCATGCTCCAAACAGATCTAAGAAAGAATGAACTGTTTGCGGATTAATCATGTCTGAAATCATTAAACCGAGTGCAAAGATACCACCCCATAAAAATGCAAATACGTTTTTCATGATGTTCCTTTTAGTGAATATATCGTTTAAACACAAAAACTGTGGCAAACCCCATAAACATAAACACCAGTGTTGCTACAATGGAACGCAATGACAAACGACTCACACCACAGACCCCATGCCCACTTGTACAACCAGAACCTAAGCGTGTACCAAAACCGACCAATAACCCACTAATAATTAACCAAAATGTCGAGGTCTTCAATTCAATATTCATGGGTTTGATATGCTGACCAATGATTGTGACCAACATTAATCCAACTAAAAACCAAAAACTACTGCGTTGAAACCAACCTTGCAGGTGAAATTGCTGTGCAATCATGCCACTCACACCAGCCACTCGACCATGCGTAAATAAATACCCCACTACAGCAATTCCAATGAGTACACCACCAATCAAACTATGTATATATTCCATGATCAATGCTCATCCGCACCTTATTCACAATTTATTATATATTTATTCTTAAAATTAATATAGAGATAAAGACATATGTATGGTCATCCATATAGGATCTTTTTCTTGTAAAAGCACATCAAAGCCGTGATAGCACCAAAAATCTTTTGCTCCCTTTAAAAAAGGATGAGTATGTAAATAAATAATATCAATATTTTTTTTGATTGCCGCTTGTTTCAATTGCTCGACAAGATATGTGGCCACATGTTGTCTGCGATATTCAGGCAATACATAGAGTTTAACTAATTCGACTGTTGTTTGACGAAAATGAAATAAGTCTTGAAAACGCAAATCATAGGCTTTAAAACCTGCAACGGCAATCAGCTTTTCTTGCTCATAGACCACGATAAAACAACCTAACGGATGATCGATAAATACCTGTTGAAAAAATAAAAGATCATCAGGAATAACCTGATGATCTAGCATGGGAAACATGGTTTGACGCGCAGTCATCACAAAATCAATAATGCTTGTTATTTGTGAATGATTGGCTTTTTGTACCACGTCAAACCTAAATTGTGTTTTGGTGGTCAAAAAAGCCATATTTTTCCTCGTTAAAACTTATAATTTACGGTTAAAAAAACTTCTCTTGGATTACCAGGTGTAACCCATTGTTGGGCATAACTTGAAGCATAATAGGTTTTATCAAACACATTATTTAATGTGGCTTGAAAGCGTAAATTATGACTTGCTTCATAATATGCATTTAAGTTGGCAATCGTATATGCAGGCAAATTAAAACCATTGTCTGCCATGCTACCCGAACGTGAAGACATATATTGTACATTACCACCTAAACCAATTTTTTGTTCGCCTGATTGCCATAAATCATAGCTTGCCAATAGATTTGCACTGTGTTTAGGGCTATTTAAAATACGAGCCCCTTGATAGTCGCCTTGGGTCACTTTTGCATGTGTATAGGTATATGCCAGTTTCACATTTAAACGTGCTGTTGGCTGTGCCCCAACATCTAACTCGACCCCACGGCTTCTTTCTTCACCGTTGGCCATATTAAATAAGTAATTATTGGGATTAGTTGCCAATACATTTTGTTTTTTAACATCAAATACAGACATCGATGATGTAAGCAACCCATCGAGTAATTTTGCTTTAGCACCTAATTCATAAGTCCAAGATTTCTCTGGATCAAACCCCTGACCGTTGATATCTAAACCTGAATTTAAATGAAATGCCTGACCCACACTTGCAAAAATAGACCACTGATCATTGATTAAATAATTCACCGATGCTCTTGGACTAAAATGGGTGAAATTATCCTTGCCTGTAATATTTGTTTTTTTATTCAGTAACGATTGTTTGTAGTAATCTAAACGCCCCCCCAAAAGTACAGACCATTGTGGATCAAGTTCAATAAAATCACTTAAAGTTAATGCGGCATTTTTTTGCACTTCTTTTGTGCTCGATACTGTCGTGGTCACAGCAGGTAAATTACTTGCATATACAGGATGATAAATATTAATAGCAGATGAATTAACACGTTTAGAATTACTGTCTAGCTTTAATTCACTAAGTGTTGTACCAATTACCACTTTATGTTCAACACCGCCTGTTGCAAACTCACCCAACAAATCATGATTCAGTAAATAACTGATGGTTTGATTATCACGCAAACGACGTTCACGATCCAAATCTCCATTAGCATTTAATTTTTTTAAAAGAGCTTCTCTAGGACGTGCTTCTGTTGAATACCCAGTTAGTTCATTGTTTTTATAGGTGAAAGAGGCTTGGCTTTTCCACGTATCATTCCATTGATGCTGAATTCTCAATTGTTGTAAATAGTCTTTCATGGTCAGTAAACCATCATTGGTTTGTCCCAAGAAACGACTCGTTGGAATCACGCCCAATTGATTATTTACTGCAACAACGCCACGATCAAACATGGTATGAATGGTTGAATATTCACTGTCATAATCAATTTGTGTTTGATCTGACACTTGCCATGTCAATTGTGGTGCCACAAAAACACGGTCATTTTTTACAAAATCTCGAAAACTATGGTTGCGCTCATATGCTGTATCTAAGCGATATGCCAAGGTATCTGTAATCGCATTGGTCGAACCAAGCGCAACACGATATTGATCGTGTGAACCTGCACGAACAGAGATTTCTTGTTCAGGACTAAATTTTGGTTTTTTAGTGACTACATTTAGCGTACCACCTGGGTCACCTGCCCCATACATGGCCGCTTCTGGCCCCTTTAAAAATTCAACTTGTTGAATATTCGACATATCTCTAGATGCAGATAAACCTAAATTATTAATACCGTTGCGTAAACTTGATGCACCAATGGTTTGATCTGTATAAAAACCACGAACAGAATAGTTGTCCCATAATCCCCCAAAAGGATTGAGTACAGAAACACCACTCACGACAGCCAACGTATCACTGATGCGCTGCACATTTGTATCTTGTAATACTTTTTCAGAGACCACCGCCACGTTTTTTGGTGTTTTCATGGGGTCAATGGTAAATTTTGTAGATGCATTAGATGGCGTACCTGTATAGGGTACTTTCACAGAACGATCTGACTGAAATGAAAGAGAATCTAGTACAGCAACATCTTTATGAGTTGATGTCTTTTGTTCTTCCGCTTGAGTCAAAGGAGTAACACACAGAAGGGTTAAAGGTACAAGGTTTAGCCACTGTTTCATGTTGTTTAACTTCAATAAAGTTTACGTTATAATATAACATTCTAACTAAAACCTATACACAAATTCAATATTTATTTAAGATTCATCATGTTGTAACTATATTATGTATACTTTATCAACAATTACTAAAAATATATAACATATTTAACACATTAAAAATAAAGACTTTTTAAATTTCAAATTAAGCAATGATTCTTATTTACTTTTTGAACTTTTTTTTCATAAAAATCTGCTTTTTTATGCTTTTTGTATCGAATATCGGTAAAATTCAGCCAGTTTTTTATCTTTCATTCAATACAGTAAGCAGGTGGAGAAATATTTTCAGCATGTCTATTCTTCATCGCCATATCCAACACGTATTGATCTATCTGCTGTATATTTCGGTTTTCATCTTTTTTTTGAGCGCATGCAGTGCTCCTGTACCTTCTGAAGAATCAACCACAAAAACGACATCTTCAGATCAGATTCATGTCACCGATGCCTATCATCAAACCGTAACATTATCACGCCCTGCAAAACGTATTGTGGTGCTATTTGAAGCCAGTTTAGATGATTTATATATGCTTGGTGCAGGTCATAATGTGGTTGGCATTCCTGCCAAAATTTACCACTCACCGAGTTTATTTTCGGCATATCGCCTTCTCGACACACGTATTGCACAAAAACAGATTGCCACACCTAGTAGCTGGGAAGCATCCACAAATTTAGAGAGTATCGTTGCGTTACAACCTGATTTAGTCTTGGTCAATTCAGCCCAACGAGATGTTATCGAACTTTTAAAAAGTATGCATATTGCTGTATATGCCGTGCAGTCAGAGAGCTACTCACAAACACGTAAAGAACTGCTTGATTTGGGTGAGCTCACAGGTACCTCTACGCGTGCCCATGAATTGGTACAATTTATTGAACAAGAAATTCAAGCCATGCAACACACTACACAGTATCCTGCACAACAGGTTTATTATGCTTGGTCGGGTGGACGTATTTTTTCAACCTCGGGGCGTAACTCGATGCCAAATACAGTCATGACCTTAGCAGGGACAGAAAATATTATTAAAAGTGACGTAGATCAACCCACGGTAAATCCAGAACATTTGCTAGAATGGAATCCAGATGTCATTTTACTTTGGAATTCAGATCCAGCTTTAATTTACGCACGTCCTGAATTACAGTCGCTCAAAGCGGTACAACATCGGCAAGTATTTAGCTTAAATCCCAGCTTTTTATTTAATCCACACACACCAAAAATTTTATTGGCAGCCAATCAATTACACCATTGGGTCAATCCCTTAATACAATCAACCGCCCATGCTCACCAAGATCAACAGCGTATCTTAAGCATGTTTTATGGCCCGATCATTGCAGAAAAATTATTGCAACTGGCTAAAAATACTTAAGGATTTATTTTGAAAACCTCTGTTTTTTTCATGATTTATGTGTTCCCCCTACCTTTCATTATTTTTTCTTTACTTATTGGCCCTTCTCAGCAATTTGGCTGTATTGATTATGCCCATGCTTTACTCAGCTTCGCTTTGCCAGCGCACTATTTTACCCAATACCACGCAACAGATTTGGCCATGATGCAAAATATTATCGTGAATATTCGTATGCCTCGAGTATTTTTAACGTTTATGGTCGGTGCAGCACTGGCTTCTTCTGGCAATGCCTTACAGGCTGTTTTTCGAAACCCTTTGGTTGATTCTTACATTTTAGGCATTTCTTCAGGTGCCGCACTTGGTGCAGCGTTAGCTTTACTCACGCAGTGGTTACCTGTACAAATTTCTGCCTTTCTTTTTGGTATCTTGGCTGTGTGCCTCACCTATGCATTTGCACAGCAACGTTATGAAAAAAGCTCGGTTGTGGTCATTTTATTGTCAGGTATGATTGTTTCTGGATTATTTATTGCTGGGCTGAGCATCGTACAATATTTAAGTGATCCTTATAAATTACAAGCCATTGTGCAATGGACAATGGGCAATTTACATCAAGCAACATGGAGCAAAGTGAATCAAGCTGTATTCCCTATTACCGTTTCCTTACTGGGTTTATATATTTTACGTTGGCGCTTAAATTTACTCGCTTTAGGACATTTAGAAGCGCAAGCTGTGGGCGTAGATCCAAGACGAGACCAAGCGATTGTGATTTTTTGTGTCACACTTGCCACCTCATCATCCGTTGCTGTCGCTGGAATTATTAGCTTATATGGCTTATTTCTTCCTCATTTAATTCGCATGATGATCGGACCTAATAATGCAAAAACAGTTCCTGCAAACATCTTTTTAGGTGGTTCTTTTTTATTATTAATTGATAATATTTCACGCACTTTTTCAAGCTTTGAAATTCCTATTGGTATTTTTACCATGTTACTCGGTGCACCTATATTTTTATATTTAATTCGTCGCTACAACATGAACTGGGCTTAACCATGACCAATATTTTTATTCGTGAGCTCAGCTTCCAACACCAACATCGTCAAATTTTAGATCAAATTAATTTACAGTTTAACGCACATCACTTTTCGGTGTTATTAGGGAAAAATGGAAGTGGAAAATCAACTTTATTTAATCTCATGGCGGGAATTTATCCGTTACAACATGGTGAAATTTTATTTGAAGATCAACCCTTACAGACCTTAAAAGGGCAACAACGAGCTCGACAATTTGGATTTTTAGCCCAAAACCATCAGAGTATTTTTAATTTTCAAGTCCTCGATGTGGTACTTACAGGACGAAGTGCATTTTCAGGATATAGACCGTCCTCTACAGATCAAGATCAGGCATTTAATTCACTTCAAGCGTTAGATATTCAACATTTAGCCTATCGAGATTACACCACATTATCTGGTGGAGAACGTCAATTGGTCATGATTGCACGTATTCTCACTCAAAACCCAAAAGTTATTTTTTTAGATGAACCAACCAATCATTTAGATATGTATTATCAAGCCTTTTTGATGGAAAAGTTGCAACAGTTAAGCCAGCATGGATATACCATTGTGGCCATTATGCATGACCCCAATTTGGCATTTTTATATGCAGATGATTTTTTCTTTTTAACGCAACAACGCATCATTAAAGCAAAAGATAAAGATCAAGCAACTTGCCCTCAACATCTACAACAGGTATATGGCTTAGCATTTGAGCAAGGTTTTGTCGCAGGTGAACCCATGGTTATGCCTCGAAAAAACACATATTAAACATCGGGCATTAATTTAAAACGTAAGCGAGCACATAGTCCTGAAAATTCTGTGGATTCAGTCAATATAAGCTCGCCTTGAATTAAAGCCAAAGCAGTATCTACAATAGACAGGCCTAAACCACTGCCAACTGCTTGATGCTGTGTTTCTATCAAGCGAACAAATTTATTGCGCACAAGTTTGCGTTGATGCTCAGGTATTCCCAAACCACTGTCATGAACTTCCACCACAATCGCTTGTTCTACAGCCATCACTTTAACCAAAATATTGCCCGACTCTGGGGTATACTTTACGGCATTGTCTAAAATATTTAAAAAAATACTTTCAATCGTGGCATAAGTTGCCCAAATTTTTGGGTGAATAATATCTGACTCAATCGCTATATTAAAATGCATGTGTTTTTTAAATATAGCCGCTTGTAATTGATTACTGGCTTGGCGCAATACATCAATAAGATCGACAGCTGTAAACTGTTCTACATTCATATCATCTTGATGTGCAAGTTTCATTAACTGTTCAACTAACCTTGCCATACGCTGTGTACTCAGTTGCAGGTCTGTCAGATTTTCTTGATAAATTGGGCTGTTTTGCGCTGTTCGCTGTAAAAGTTCAATATGTAACTGTATGGCAGTTAGTGGCGTTCGCAACTCATGTGCAGCATTGGCAACAAACAATTGTTGTTGGTTTTTTGCGTACTGTATCCGCTGAAATAAATAATTCAATTCATTAATAGCAGGTATAATTTCCGCAGGCAATTGGGCAATTTTTATTTCAGATAAATCTGAATGATGTCGTTTAGAGAAAACCTGTTTTAAATCTGACAGTGGTCTTAAATGCTTTTTGATCAATAAATGTAAGCCAAACACGCCTAAAGGCACAAAAAACAAATAAGGAAGCAACATATTAATTGCCAATTCTTTTGCAAGTGCAACTCTCACACGCATTAACTGGCTAATTTGTATTTGCTTTTGCCCCACAGGACGCACATAAATTTTCAAATCACCTCTAGAGGTCATTTGATTACTAAAATAGGCGTGCTCTGCAATCGGCATTAAATAACCATTGGACAATCCAGTTTGTTTTAACTCAGACTTTTCAACCACATCAATAAACACATCAGTTTCGTTATAACGATGTTGTGGGTTAAAAACAGATGTTTTAAAACTTTGGTTATGTACTTCTAAAAAGTTCGCCATTTCTTGCATTTGGCGATCAATCACTTCTTGTGATTCCTCTAATGCAATTCGATATGCCGAAATCCCAATTAATAACAATAAAACGAGACTAAAAATACAAATCGTGACCGACATACGCTCACTTAATCCATAGCTATAATATTTAGCACGTAATTTTTTTAGCATATCGAGTTCATCATTAATTTTTTTCGCTCAAAGGATTTAAGCAATATCCCAAACCACGCACATTACGAATGCGCTGCTTTCCGAGTTTCACACGTAAGTTATAAATATGTACTTCGATGGTATTACTATGAATATCATCATCCCAGTCATATAATTTTTGCTCTAACATATCTCGTGAAAAGATCTGATTTGGATACATCATCATCGGTTCAATAATGGCCCACTCTTTACTCGACAAAATAATTTGTGTGTCACCATCAAAAAAGCGATGGGTTTGAGGAAACATGCTTAATGTCCCCACTTTAAAACACACCTCTTCATCGCTATAGGCAGCACCACGGCGTACCACCACCTCTATACGTGCCAAAAGCTCATCAAAAACAAAGGGTTTGACAATATAGTCATCCGCACCTAGCTTCAATCCTTGAACTTTATCTTTTGTTTGGTCACGTGCGCTAATAATAATTACACCTGTTTTATGAAGGTTTAATGTTTTGCGTAAATATTGCAACACATC
Organism: Acinetobacter baretiae; assembly: GCF_015627105.1. Classification (GTDB taxonomy): domain Bacteria; phylum Pseudomonadota; class Gammaproteobacteria; order Pseudomonadales; family Moraxellaceae; genus Acinetobacter; species Acinetobacter baretiae. The sequence continues at coordinate 31,992 of NZ_VTDM01000028.1, forward strand.
CACACCATCATATTCGGGTAAACCCAGATCAAGTAAAACAAGGTGATAAAACTGTTTAGATAAGCAATCGAGTGCCTCTAACCCTGTTTTGGCCCAATCAACATGATAGTTTTCATAGGTCAACAGTTGAATCGTTGTTTTACTAATCATTAAATCATCTTCAATGAGCAGTATTTTAATCATTTCAAGATCCTTCACAGCGATGAAGTAAGTCTAAATTAGGGTCTGCAACTTGTGTTTTTACATCTAGTAAATTTAAAACGGTTGGAAATAAATAATCTTGACTCACAGCATCATGTGCTTTTGCTTTCAAACAGGCTGAATATTGTTTTTTATTTGGCCATTGTTCTGAAAACCACAGCATCATTGGAATATGCGTTTGTTCTTTTGGGGCAATAATATAAGGTGCACCATGTAAGTACATGCCATTTTCACCTGTAGATTCACCATGATCAGACAAGTACATCATGCTTGATGCCACTGGCAATGCTTGCAATTGTTTGACCACACTACTCACAATATAATCAGTATATACAATGGTATTGTCATACGTGTTAATCAATTGCTCACGTGTACATTTTTGAATGCTGTTGGTGGCGCATGTTGGCGTAAATGTCTCAAATGCTTTTGGATAACGTTTATAATATGCAGGGCCATGACTGCCCACTTGATGCAATACAATCAATTGATTTGCTTTCAATGATTTAATATCTAAGCCTTTTAGATAGTTTTGTAGACTTTGCAACAATACCTCGTCATAACACTCCCCATCTCCATCACACCATTGTTTATACTGAGGTTGATCTTTAGGTATAATCACATGCTGAATACGATCACATGCGCCTTTACAGCCCGAATTATTATCAATCCATGTCACTTCATACCCTGCACGTTTTGCAATATCTAACAACCCCTCACGATGCGATGCCAAACCTTCATCATATTCTTTTCTTGGCATACCAGAAAACATACATGGTAATGAAACTGCTGTTTGTGTTCCACAAGATGACGCTGCGGTAAAATTCACAAGATCAATTTGGCTCAATTGTGGATTAGTTGGCCTTTGATAACCATTTAAACTAAAACTTTGTGCGCGCCCAGTTTCTCCAACCACCAAAACCACAATTTTGGGGGGTTGCCCTTGGCCTACAAATTTGGCATCGGTACCATACGCCACCAATGGAGGATTCCCCTGCTTAAATTGTTTTTTAAAATAACTACTCCCATTTGCAATAATATTTAGAGGAGAGATTTGTCCTTTCATTTCACGATGCTCTCTAAAAATCGGAGCATATTGGCCGTAAAATGAAAACAACCCTAAACCCGTAATAAACAATGTAATAAAACACACCATAATTTTTTGATAGATTGTTTTTAATACATGTTTCGGTTGAATTTGAATACACATTAAAAGAATCAGTGGAATAAATAAAAACTCCACAAAATGAATAAACAATGGCACAGAAATTAAATCTTGAACCTCATGTATATCTGTTTGCATCACATTTTGAATTTGTTCTTTTGTAATATCAATGCCCAATTGATTTACAAAATAACTGCTACTTGCTGTCAGTATAATTAAAAATACAGCAACAATTTTAGCAGTACGACGCCAAGATATGATTTGTAAAATAAAAAGATAAAGTCCTGTCAAAATTAAAAAAGTGACACATAAAAACAAAAATTGATAAAAACCATGAAAAGCACTGTACTCAGCGACTTTTTGGTAAAAACGAAAGTTTGCAAAGCCTGCCATCCATATGGCCAACAACAGATTAAATACAAACAAACTCATATTTAATTGTTTAAATTTAAAAGGTAAACGCATAACAACCATCAATATATTCACATATACATTATTACAGTACATCAACATGAAGAGTTTATGAGTACTGCAGGGAAGAGACTGACTTAACACCCAAAGAAAATGTCAAAAAAAGTTTATAAACTACAAGTGCAATGAGCCATGACCACCATAACGACCATAAATTATGGCTTAAAAAGTGCGCACCTCTCATGATTTGAACGAGGCTCATTAAACAACCGAGTGTCAATGCAAAGATCAGTCCAGTTCGTGCGATTTTAGGATAATCAACTCGATATGCAAAAAATAAAATAATTAAAGAAAAGCCCCCTGACGCATGCCCACCCGGAAAACATTTTGCACTTGTATGGATATCTTGAGACCACTGTATCATACCTAGGTGAGTACTCACCATAGACCAAGGACACGCGTGTTCAGAGGTCGATTTTAAGACGGCAATACAACTCACCGAGCACACCATAGAAAGCAAAACCATCAAACAAATCTTTTGTAATACAGGATTTTTCTTTGTAACTTTTAAGTACAAAAAAACCATCAAATGCGCAACAGCCACACAAATAACAATATATTTTAACCCATCATGACCTAGAGAAATTAAATAAGGATTATCTCTGTAGCTGTACTGTCCCAAAGCATTCACCCAAGGGGCAGATAATACTTGGTCGACATGACCTGCAACAGGTATAAAAAAATTTAAAACAATGCAACATATGCCCAATAAACATAAATTGATGGCATCAAATGTTGTTAAACCATGATTTGGCAAGACAAATACACCTAGAAGAAAGATGCTTGCATTATAAAAAGTTCAACATGAAGGTTTTCTTAGCCATAACTTCTAATACAGTGAGATTTAATACATCATTTTCATCGCCAAAACGTATGTATCATTTTAAGTACAATCTTGTACGCTTTTTCGTACACGAAGAACTGTCAAATGACTCTAATAAATAACCCTTAATCACCGTTAAAATACTTACATCGCAAAGGAGTTGTACATTCAAGACCGAATGTTGTGCAAAATGCGTAAGTATTACAGGACGTAATGCTTCTTTTTTCGGTGAAGATTACAAAAAGCCTGACAGGATGTTGGGCTTTTTCTATATTTCAAATATGAAAAAATTACCTCATATTTGACTTCAATGTGTCTGATGGCGATTCCAAAAATAGCCGTTTATAATCATACGCAAATTGTGATAAATGCCAAAATCCAAAGTGAGTGGCAACACCACCAATCGAGCAATTTTCTGTCATTTGAGACAACTCTTTTCTCACATTATTTAATCTTAAATATTTTAAAAATAAAGCTGGGCTCATTCCTGTCATTTTTTCAAAACAGCTTTGAAGTGTTCGTCTAGAAGTATTGGTCAACATACATAAATCTGAAATGGCAAGTAATTGATCACAATGACTTTTTGTGTATTCAATCACGGTGTTTACAACACAGGTTGCTTTTTTTGTAGACACCGCCATTTTTTCAGGTTGATGATCAATACTTTGTATCATTAATTCAATCAAGTCATACTGTATTTGAGTTCTTGTCCGCTCCGTTGCAACCAACATTGGGTGCGCCAATAAAGTATGAATGAATGTTTCAATTTTAGGATAAACAGCCCACTCTATTTGTTTTTGAATTTTAAATCCTGCACATAATTTTTCTTTTGTATCACCTTCAAAAAAAGACAGTGGAATACTTAACCCTAAACATACAGAATCTTCAGGGGTCATGAGCATCAGCTCTTCACTTCCCATAATGGCAATGATTTCATTATGTTGTAAATTTCTTCCTTGCCATATGATCGGTGTTTTATTTTTTACATACAAACCTATGTTCAAACAATGACGTTTTGCAGCCCCTTGTTGAAAAATTGAAGTAGAAAAGTATTCACGATAAACATCGATATTATTGAAATTTAATGTATCTAAAGCACTTTTAAATTGGCCTGTAGAGATTTGGTTATATGATAATTCCCAATCATGAAACATTTGTGCATGATGATTAATTTCAAGAATATTCGATGCCTTACAAAAACTATTTTTATGATCCATAATAGTGAGTATGATCTTTTTAGATATAACTCCATAAGCAAAATATAGACCAAGCTGGTGTAAATAGCATCTTCTCTCACTCAAAATACTATTTACACACCTCTGTGACTAATGATCTAAAAGATGAATCATTTGCTTTTTATGTTGGTATTTAATGTGCCATGCTTTCAAAAGCCCAAGTACAATCGTGATTGGTATGATCCACGGCAGTGCCAACAATACTGTAGAAGACGACCCACTAATGACTTTTAAGTTTCCAAATACGTTAAACAACACATAACTCATCCCGACTGCTGCAATGCTAGGCGCAAGAACAGCACTCCACACAGACACTTGAAGATGTCTATTGTGTCTAAAAAAACGAATAACAGCAAAACATACCCCAACCTGAAGGGCTAAAATAGCCATACTCCCAAGTACAGATGACCAAGCAAATACATTATTCATAGGGTCAAGTTTACATAGTCCAAATAACGCAAGCATCATTATCATGAACATACCTTGTACGATGCCTGCCACATACGGTGTTTGATGTGTTTTATGAATATATGCCAGTTTTGACCATGCTAATTTGTCACGTCCCATAGTAAATAAATAACGCGAAAGTGAATTATGAAATGCTTGATTAGCAGCAAAAATACTGGTGATGAGTAAAACTGACATGACCTGAACTGCCCAATGTCCAAGTAATTGTTCCGTCATACTAAAAATCAACGTGTTCGCATCAATAGAAGAGAAATTAATGCTTTTATTGAAACTCATCAAATGCTGTATCACTGCCCAAGCACTAAACGAAAAAAACAATGTGATAATAACCACGGCAATAAATGTGGCTCTAGAAATATTTTTTTCAGGATTTTTACATTCTTCGGCATAAAGTGCAGTGGCTTCAAAACCAATAAAAGAACAGATAGCAAAGACCATGGCAATACCAAAATGCCCGCTCAAAATATTAGATGGTGCAAATGAACTAAACTCAATGGTTGGTGCATGTTTTAAAATGGCATAATCTAATAATATGACAATACCGATTTCTAAAAGCATCAATAATCCAAGTACTTTTCCGCCTATTTCTACTTTAGAAACCCCAAGAAGAATGACAACCATTTGCATTAGAATTGAATAGCCCCACCACGGAATCAATGAATTTATTTGAAAAGATTTTACCAATTCATCTGTAAAAAAACCAAACATGGCACTCAAAGCAAACTGCATACAAATATAGCCAAGTAATGCTAAGTTTAATCCCGCCAATCCCATTGAAAAACCTAACCCCTGCTTGATATAGGCATAAAAAGCCCCTGAATCAGTGGTATGCTTACTCATTGCCACAAAGCCAAAACTAAAGATCACCAGCAATATACCTGCAAGCAAATATATACCGGGCACACCCGCCCCATTTCCTAATGAAAAAGCAACAGGAAGTACACCAACAATTCCTGTTAGCGGTGAAGCGGCTGCAACCACAAAAAATACAATAGAAAATAGCCCTAGACTTCCAGATTTCAATTTATGTTCAGATGACATGTTTTACCCTACTCATGTGACTTTTATCTGAGTTTAGAGGTGCACGTATTTTAATAGTTATCGAAATTGAGCAATATTTTTAAATATTTTTTATTCACATATGATTGATTATTTTTTATATATTTAAATCATATTTAGTCACATAATCTTCCATTTATTTTATGCATTAAATTTATGCAAAAAAAATCCAGATGGTAAAAAATTGCATTAAAAAGGTGCTATCTAAAAATTAAAATATATAGATTATATTGATTCATTTTAAAACAAATCATTGATTAAATAATTTATTGATGTCGTTATTTATATTTTCACTAAAATAACCCGAATCCTGTTTAAGCCGAAGCACCGATGATTCGAATGTTCGGCTTATTCTTATGACAAACCTGATACGCACATAAAGATGCATAAATTCCTGCTAAATAGCCTTGAACACTTCTCGCCTTACTTGTCACTAAGTTGTATTTAGCTTTCAACAAACCAAACAATGTTTCAATC
>NZ_VTDM01000006.1 GCF_015627105.1 Acinetobacter baretiae
CAGTTCTACTTCCGTACAACGGACGTAACTGGTGCGATTCAGTTGAAAGAAGGCGTTGAAATGGTTATGCCAGGTGACAACGTTGAAATGTCAGTAGAATTGATCCACCCAATCGCAATGGACGCAGGCTTACGCTTTGCAATCCGTGAAGGTGGTCGTACTGTAGGTGCTGGTGTTGTTGCTAAAGTAACTGCATAATCACTGAAAAGTAAAAAAACGCCCCTAAACAGGGGCGTTTTTTTATATTAATAATAGATATATGTGTATGGTTTGGGGTGTAAATGAATGATTAGAAAAATGAAAATAGAAGATATAGATGCAGTATATGAAGTTGAAGTCAAGGCACAAACACATCCGTGGTCAAAGAAACAATTTTTAGATGCAGTACAAAGCTATTCTTCTACTGTTCTTGAGCTTAATCACCAGATATGTGGTTTTTGTATTTTGCAACCTGTGTTAGATGAAGCAAATCTATTACTTATGGCTATTCGTGAAGATGTACAAGGTCAAGGATTTGGTTATCAGTTGTTAGTAGAATCTATGGATCAGTTGGTTAATTCACCTGTTCAAATTTTTTTAGAAGTTCGTCAAAGCAACGATCATGCCATTAAATTGTATGAAAAAGCAGGTTTTCATCAAATAGATGTACGAAAAAATTATTATCCACAACGTGGAGGCGGGAGAGAGCACGCTGTTATTATGGTCAAATCGTGTACAGATGATTTTAAAGCATTATTTTCTTAATTTGATGTCAATATTTCTTGCCAATTTGCAGGAAATTGATTCATCAGTGACTCCCCAAGTTTAGAAATTTCATCTAAAGTCAGTGATCGAGTAAATGTTTGCCATTCACCATCAATTAATAAATCGAAAGGTAAATACTGAGACTTATAATTCATTTTTTTAGAGTGAGGAACCCAATATCCTAAATAAACAAAATCTAAGTTTAACGATTGAATATATTCAATTTGTTTTAAAATAGTGAATACACCTAAGGATCTTTTGCTTTCTTCAGGGTCAAAAAATGTGTAAACCGCAGACAGTCCATCATCAAGTACATCACAAGTAGCAACACTAAGCAGAGTATCTTCTTTCCATAACTCTAAGAAAAAGCTTTCAGTACAACTATTGACTAAGAAACTTTTGAATTGTTCAGGACTTGGTGGATACATATCGCCATCTTGATGGCGAGCATTAATATATTTTTCATAAAGTTGATAATGTTGTGTAGTAGCCTCAGATACTGGGCGAATTTTCATGTCTAAATCTTTATTTTTCTTCCATGTTTTCTTTTGTTGACTATTCATTTTGAATACATCAACAATAATACGGCAAGATAAACATTGCCTGCATGAATGACATTCAGGTTTGTAGACATAGTCTCCACTTCTGCGGAACCCTGTACGAGATAAATCAGATAAAGTTAAGACGTCTATTCGTTGTGTTGGGTCTAAAAAAACCATTCTAGATGGTTTATAGCTTAAATAGCTACAATCATGTGGTGGGCTGAGAAAATATTGGAGTTCAGCCAAGGAGAACTTTGAATTATAGGTATTCACGTGTTGGTCCTCTTAGTGGTTTACTCAATGAGTAATTGTTGGCTTTTTGCAATAGTACTTGTTGAAAATACACTGTCTTGATATTTTTGCCAATCTATTTGAGGTTGTTTTGTTACATATTTTAACGATTTTAAGTAATCTTGACGAGAAATTGTGGTCGCACCTAAACGCATCAGATGGTCATTTTCAAGTTGACAGTCGATCCAAGGAAGCTTTTCTTGTTGACCAATAAGCATTAAGGTATAAAAGGCCATTTTTGATACATCGGTTTGGGTACTAAACATCGACTCACCAAAACAGCCGTGACCAATGCTGACGCCATACAAACCACCAACAATTTTTTGTTCTTGCCATACTTCAATACTGTAGCCAAAACCTGCATAAAATAAATTGGTATAGCCTTTAATAATATCTTCGCTAATCCAAGTTTCTTGACTGTAGCTTCTAGGTTGTGAACACTGGCGTATAACATCTTCAAATGCATGATTAACCGTAATCTGATAATTGTGTTTTTTCATATTACGTAAAAGTGACTTACTCGGTTGGTAGTCTTGAGGTTTAATAATACAACGAGGTTCTGGGCACCACCAACAAATAGGATCGTTTTCATTAAACCACGGAAACAGTCCGTGTTGATATGCTTCAAATAGAGTCGATGGTTGTAAATCTGCACCAATACAAATCAAACCTTGTTCATCTGGGTCTGTTGTGATTGGATCGGGAAAACTATATTGTGAAGGCGGTAGAGTATTTTGCATAGATGTACTAAGTTGGGCAGATGTTAAATCATGAAAAGGAGCGTATACACGCTCCTTCATTGTACATTATGAAAGATTGTCTAAGTATTTTTCTGCATCTAGTGCAGCCATACAGCCAGCTGCCGCTGATGTGATTGCTTGGCGATAGACACTATCTGCAACATCCCCTGCAGCAAATACACCAGCAACTGATGTTGCTGTGGCATGGCCTGCTGTACCACTGGCCACTTGAATATAACCATCGCGTAATTCAAGTTGATCTTTAAACATTTCTGTATTTGGCTTATGTCCGATAGCAACAAACAAGCCTTGAACATCAACGGTTTGTGTAGAGTCATCTTGTGTTGACTTTAAGCGTACAGCAGAAACACCTTTTTGATCACCCAACACTTCATCAACCTGGTGATTCCAAATGATCGAAACTTTTCCTTCTTTTTCTTTCTCAAAAAGATGGTCTTGCAGAATTTTTTCTGAACGCAGTGTATCACGACGGTGCACTAAGGTGACATGACCAGTAATATTGGACAAATATAGTGCTTCTTCGACTGCAGTATTTCCACCACCAACAACCATAACATTTTGGTTTTTGTAAAAGAATCCATCACAAGTTGCGCATGCACTGACACCTTGTCCCATAAACTTTTGTTCAGATTCTAAACCTAAATATTGTGCAGTGGCTCCTGTGGCAATAATGAGAGCATCACAAGTGTAATCACCCATATCACCTTTGAGAGTAAATGGACGATTTTGGGTATCTACTTCATTAATATGATCGTAAACTAATTCTGTACCAAAACGTTCTGCATGTGCCTGCATACGCTCCATGAGGGCAGGGCCCGTTAATCCTTCAGGGTCTCCTGGCCAGTTGTCTACTTCGGTTGTTGTCGTTAATTGACCACCAAGTTGTAAGCCTGCAATCAGTGTTGGCTTTAGGTTAGCACGTGCTGCATACACTGCTGCGGTGTAACCTGCAGGGCCTGAACCTAAAATAATTAAGCGTGAATGACGAGCGCTCATGGTCGATTCCTTTATTAAATGAATACATTAATTGGTTTAAAGTATACGTGAAAGTCACTAGATTTTGTGTAGATCATTGTATGGGTGATTGATAGATTAAATCGTTTTAGAGGATTTAATTTGTGAATTATATTTAATGTTGTGACCTTAAAATAACATTCATCGAGAGTCGATTAAATTTCTGTAAGAAAATCTTACAACTTGGATTGATTTTTGCTAGTTGATTATAGTCAGTCATTTTTTATTTAACTGTATGATGTAATTTGCCATGTTTTAGATATTAATTAACAGATGTAATACTGAAGTTGTTGCTCATATTATCTATCTATGCATGCTTTGAACGAGATTGAATATTTAATTGATTTAAAAATCATATGATGTAATTCTCAAAGGTGTTTTACTCAATACTGCAATACACTTTAATCAATAGGGGTTGTTAATGGGTTTTCTGTCTAAATTGACGTTGGTATCAACGTGTCTTTGTACTACTTTTATTAGCACAACACATGCAACAGATACACTAGAGAAGATAAAAACTAGTGGCAAAGTTGTGATTGGGAATCGTGAGTCATCTGATCCAATGTCGTATGTTGTAGATGGCCATGCCGTAGGTTATGCAGTAGATATTTGTAATAATGTTGCAGATGAGATCAAAAAAGAACTCAATATGCCTAACTTAGCAGTAGAATATAAAACAGTCACGTCTGCAAACCGTATTCCTGAGTTGTTAGAAGGCCATATTGATCTAGAGTGTGGTACAACCACTAATACAAGACAACGCCAACAACAAGTTGCTTTTTCAACAAGTTACTATGTGACAGAAGTACGTATGGCTGTAAAAGCGACTTCGGGAATTAAGCATATTGCAGACTTAGATGGTAAAGCCGTGGTGACCACACAAGGGACTACATCCGACAAATATATTAAAATGAATGAAAGAGGCCAACAGATTAATGTTAAAAATTTGTATGGTAAAGATCATGCAGATTCATTTGGTATTCTTGAGTCAGGCAAAGCCGAAGCATTTGTAATGGATGATAATACTTTGGCAGGTTTGATTGCTCGATCAGCAAATCCAAAAGCATTTGCAATCGTTGGTCCTGTTTTATCGTACGAACCATATGGCATTATGTTTGCCAAGGGTGATCCAAAAATAAAAGCATTGGCAGATCGTGTAGTGACAGGGATGTGGAAGTCAGGTCAAATGGACAAACTATATAAAAAATGGTTCCAATCACCGATTCCTCCTAAAAATGTGAATTTAGGCATACCACAAAATGACTCATTGAAGCGTTTAAAAGATCGCCCAAATGATGCAGGTATTGCATAATCTTTTAATGTTTAAACAGTACAAACGATATATTTTTTGTTTTATCGTTTGTACTGTTATTTGTTATGTAAAGCAGGTAAAACAAAAAATAAATACTGTAAATAAAATATAAATTAAGTCTGTCTTTGTCGTTAATTTAGTCTAAATCTACTTAAAATATCAGTTTTTCAAACCTTGAGTCTTATTTTTGGAGGGTAGATTGCTTCGTTTAGGTACTGTTATCATCGTAATACGGTATCTTAGGTGATAAAAATATCTCTGACCAAGCACTTCACACTTCTGCATTATTTGCAGTTTATTGTCATAATCAGTGATACCATTTTGGCTTAACCTCATATAATCTATCACACGTTTGTCATGAAATTAAATGTATGATTAATTTAAACATCGTATGATTTCATTTTGAAATTTTTCTGCTCAATCGTGAAGTGTACTTTAATCAATAGGGGTTGTTAATGGGTTTTTTATCTAAATTGACGTTGGTGTCAACATGTCTTTGTACTACTTTGATTGGTACAGTACATGCAGCGGATACACTAGAGAAAATAAAAGCCAATGGTAAAATTGTAATTGGGAATCGTGAGTCATCTGACCCAATATCGTATGTTGTAGATGGCCATGCCGTGGGGTATGCAGTAGATGTGTGTAATAGCGTTGCAGATGAGATCAAAAAAGAACTTAATCTGCCTAATTTAAAAGTTGTATATAAAACAGTTACGTCTGCAAATCGGGTTTCTGAATTGTTAGAAGGCCATATTGACATGGAATGTGGTACAACCAGCAATACAAGACAACGCCAACAACAAGTTACTTTTTCAACAAGTTACTATGTGACAGAAGTACGTATGGCTGTAAAAGCGACTTCGGGAATTAAAAGTATTGCAGATTTAGACGGTAAAGCCGTGGTGACTACACAAGGGACGACTTCTGACAAATATATTAAAATGAATGAAAGAGGCCAACAGATTAATGTTAAAAATTTGTATGGTAAAGATCATGCAGATTCTTTTGACGTTCTTGCATCAGGCAAAGCCGAAGCATTTGTAATGGATGATAATACTTTGGCAGGTTTGATTGCTCGATCAGCAAATCCAAAATCATTTGCAATTGTTGGTCCTGTTTTATCGTATGAGCCATACGGTATTATGCTTGCTAAGGGTGATCCAAAAATAAAAGCATTGGCAGATCGTGTAGTGACAGGGATGTGGAAGTCAGGTCAAATGGATAAACTATATAAAAAATGGTTCCAATCACCAATTCCCCCTAAAAATGTGAATTTATGGATGCCAACAAGTGACTCGCTAAAGCGTTTAAAAGAACGCCCAAATGATGCAGGTATTGCATAATTCTGAATCTTTTAACAGTAAAATGGTGTGTTTTATATGACACCATTTTTACTGCTAGAGATCAGTGAAAGGCATTGATATGAGCATAATAAGTTAAGAAAATCGATTGGTTAATTTCTATCATAAATATGCCAAAAGCATTACATAACCATTACGGATCATGAGTTTTTTTGAGATATATTTATGTGTTATTGACTTTAGAGTTTAGCTATACTGAGTCAATCTATAAAAAGCAGTTTACTTTTAAGTAATTTTATCAATTTATTCATTAATAACAGGAAAGTGTATGACTGCGGTGTCAAGTGTATATGCACAGCGTTTCATTACTACATTATTCTTGGTTTCTTTTGGCATATATTTATTTTTAGCAACAGTAACATATACGCCATTTGATCCAGGTTGGATGCATATTTCAAGTGATACACAGCAAGTTTCAAATGCCAGTGGTGTAGCAGGTGCTTGGGTTGCAGATTTACTGTTTGGATTTTTAGGGTGGGCAAGTTTATTAATTCCACTGTTTTTCTTTATAGAAGCAATCCAATTATGGTGGCCACACAGTTTTTTAAGTAAATCATTTCGTTACGCAGCACAGTTTTTTATTTTATTGGCAACGGCAACGTTATTGTACTTATTTTGGCATATTCCGAATGATGCATTAGACAATGCCTCTGGAGGTATTATTGGTTATGAAATTGGTAAAAACTTAGTACAATTGTTGACCATTTATGGCGCAAGTCTTTTTTTAATGGTTTTGTGGTTTATGTTGTTTACCTTGGCTTTTGGTATTCAGTGGCATAAAACATGGGCAATGCTGAAAGCGACCCCCAATTATTTACAAGATTTATTTTATCGAAATGTGCCTGAACATGAAGCAGATCATGATCTTACTTTAAAAAATAAACCTGTAATGCCTCAAAAAGTAGAGGAGCCAACAACGCATTCATCTTTGCCTGAGCATGTAGAAAAAAATCTACCGAAAACGGTGTCTACGGTTCAAATCAATGATCCTGCAGCAGAAAAGCTATTTGCTCATTTAGTGAAACAAGAACAAACCAGTCCGCCATTAGTATCTGAAGCAGTATCTGAACCTATAGTGGAAAAAACACCACAGCCTGAAAAAGTGCTAGAAACAGGTGAGGTATGGCGTGCTTTAGATTCAAAACATAGCGAACAACATCAACAAGATATAGATGCATTATTGAAATTGGCAGAAGACCAACAAAATTTAACGCCATCTGAGACAGCAAATGATGTTAAAACGCCAAGTTTAGATTGGAATGATGAAAAGATATTTAATGAGTTGTTAGATGCTGTCCCACAGCATCAACAAGAAATCAAACAAACTTATGCTCAAACCCAGTCACCTGAACATATTCGCTCACATGACGATGCAACGCTTAAGTTAAAAATATCTACAGAAGATCAGCATTTACATGATATTGAAAAACTTCTTGCAGTAGATACCACTGTGGTATCAGAACCAGAGCCAATAACACCAAAACCAATCGAATTAGAACCAAAAATAGAAAAAAATAGCCATCCTTATGCGCAATCTTCTTCATTTGTCCAAACGCAAATGACAACAGATTTGCATCAAAACCTGTCAAAGCAAGAATTTGTTGAAGCATGGCAAGAAACAGCAGGTACACCCGAAACTGAGGCTGACGATTTTGATCAACCATTAACAGATGCGCATGGTCGCCCAATTTCACGTGCGATGCAGGTGGTTAAAAAACGCAGTGGATTGTCTTTAATTCCTGAAAAATTATTACTAGATAAAGTCGATCCAAATAAAAAAATTAACTTCACACAAGAACAATTGGCCCGATTATCTGAGCTTTTAGAAATTAAGTTGCAAGAATTTAATGTGAAGGCAAAAGTTGTTGAAGCACAACCAGGCCCTGTTGTTACACGTTTTGAACTAGATTTAGCACCCGGGGTAAAAGCCTCTAAGGTAACCAATATTTCTAGAGATTTAGCACGTTCTATGTCTATGGCATCTGTACGTGTGGTGGAGGTAATTCCTGGGAAGCCTTATATTGGGATTGAAGTTCCAAACAGTAGCCGTGAAATGGTACGTTTAACAGAGCTTCTCGATACCGAAGAGTATTTAAATCCGAATAATTTAATTAGTGTGGCGATGGGTAAAGACATTTCTGGTCGTCCTGTATTGGCAGATTTAGCAAAAGCACCACATATGCTTGTGGCAGGTACAACAGGTTCAGGTAAATCTGTGGCAGTGAATGCCATGATTTTATCGATGCTGCTTAAATATACGCCAAATGATTTACGTTTGATTTTAATTGATCCTAAACAGCTCGAGCTTGCCAACTATAGCGATATTCCACATTTGCTTACACCTGTAGTGACAGATATGAAAGATGCTGTCAGTGCACTGAATTGGTGTGTCAATGAAATGGAACGCCGTTATAAGCTGATGTCATTTTTAAAAGTACGTAAAATTGTGGACTACAACCGAAAGGTGAAAGAAGCAATCATGTCAGGTGAAGACTTGATTGATCCAACGTGGAAGCCGAGTGACTCAGCCACCCAAGAACGAGCACCACGATTACAAACCTTACCTATGATTGTGATTGTTGCAGATGAATTTGCAGATATGATTATGCAAGTGGGTAAAAAAGCTGAAGAGATGATTACACGCCTTGCACAAAAGTCACGTGCGGCGGGTATTCACTTATTACTTGCCACGCAAAGACCCTCTGTAGATGTGATTACAGGCTTAATTAAAGCCAATATTCCAACCCGTGTAGCATTGAGAGTGAACAGCAAAATTGACTCCCGTACTATTTTAGATGCAGGTGGGGCAGAAGATTTACTCGGTCATGGTGATATGCTCTTTTTAGGGCCGGGTAAAATAGAACCTGAGCGTGTACACGGTGCATTTATTAGTGATGATGAAGTAAACCGTATTTGTGATGCGTGGCGAGAGCGTGGTGATCCTGATTATGTCGATGAAATACTTACGCCGTATGATGAAGAACAGGTTTCTCGAAGCGGAAGTGATGATGGTGAATCTAGCCCAGATACAGATGTACTATATGATCAGGCGGTTGCATTTGTATTAGAAACACGTAAAGCAACAGCATCTTCTATACAGCGTAAATTTAGTCTTGGCTATAACAGAGCTGCACGTTTAATTGATACCATGGAAGAAAATGGTATTGTGAGTTCTATGGGTGCAAATGGAAAGCGTGATATTTTGGTATAATCAATGCCTGTCATCTCTGATCATTTTAAACTCAAAAGGTAAAATTCAATGTTTGCTGCTTTATTGACCTTAGCGCTCATTAACTTATGTGCGCTACTTACGCCTGGGCCTGACTTTTTTTTAGTGACACAAACAGCAATTAGTCGCTCACGTAAGGCTGCTTTATCTATTGTACTTGGTGTAACAGCAGGTGTTGTTTTTTGGGTCACATTAACTTTATTGGGTTTAAATATTTTATTTGAACAAGTTGTTTGGTTAAAACAATTAATGTTTATTGCAGGAGGGGCGTATTTAACATGGCTAGGTATTCAGCTTTTACGCACAGCATTTAAACCTTCACAGTCTACTCACCAAACACAAGATATTTTAGATCAGGAAGAAAGTTTATGGAGGTTCTTTTTTAAAGGACTACTGACCAATTTATCGAATCCTAAAGCCATTATTTATTTTGGTAGTGTATTTACATTGTTCTTAGCAAATCCTGCGTTAGAGCATGCACATGTCTTTTTGTTTTTAATTGTGGTTGTTGAAACTTTATTGTGGTTTTTAGCCGTTACTTTTATTTTCTCCTTACCTCGTTGTAAGTTGTTTTACCAACGCTCTATCCGTTGGATCGATGGTATTTCTGGTGGTTTATTTACGATGTTTGGTGTGTTTTTAATGAATAATAGGTAATAAAAAAGCCTTGTACGTTTAAACAAGGCTTTTTTTTAGATGAAGTTTTTCAAAACTGCCAAAAAATCTGTGCGATGTTTGGGGTATTTTGAAATGACGTCATAAATGTTTTCACCTTGCGGATCTAATGCAAGTACATTTCGCCCATCTTTTTGGAACTGTATTAAGAGTCGTTCAAAATCATGTGCGCGCATGTGCTTAAAGGCATTGTATAGCACGTAGAAATCTGCATTGACACCTTCAGGTGGCATGTGGTTTAAGTAAGCAAAAATTCGCTCATCTGACCACGGTTCGTTAAATGTTGCTGGCTGTGACACTGCCATGGCTTGCTCCTGACATCGAAAGGCAAAATAAATATATGTTTATTTTGCCTTTAAATATTGAATGATGCTAATCAGTATTCAGATTAACGATCTTCAGGTAAATTGATATTCATTTCAAGCATTTCTAAGTTTGCCTCAGATCGAACTTGCATTTGAATATGTTGTTCATCTACGCCACGGACATACCGATTAACGACTTGCATGATCTCTAATTTCATTTGATCAATTTTATCTTGACTTAAACGGCGCCCTAACCCTTGCTCTGAGGCAACAATGACTTTTAAACGATCTTTTGCAGTTTGAGCACTGGTTTGACGGTCATCGTTACCAAAAACTTTACTCCAGAATCCTGCCATGATTATGCTCCAAATAAACGTGCCAACCAGCCCTTAGGTTTGACTGTAATATGGCGGTACGGTCTTTCTTCTCCAAGAAAACGTGCAATCAAGTCATCATATGCTTGGCCAGCTTGAGCATCTTTATATAAGATCACAGGCTTTCCTTCGTTAGATGCTTGTAAAACACTACTACATTCAGGAATAACACCCAGTGTTGGGATGCGTAAAATATCTTTAGAAATATCATCAATCGTCAGCATTTCTTGACGATCTGCACGTTCGGGGTTGAATCGTGTAATACACAAATGTTTGCGTACACGACCTTCATTTTGTTCAATTTTTTTTGTTTTACTGTCTAGCATACCAATAATACGATCAGAGTCACGTACCGATGAAATTTCAGGGTTCGTCACAATAATCGCTTCATCTGCATAATACATGGCTAAAATAGCACCACGCTCAATACCCGCAGGTGAGTCGCACACAATATAGTCAAATTCTTGTGATAACTCTTCTATGACACGTGCTACGCCTTCATCGGTTAAAGCGTCTTTATCTCTGGTTTGAGATGCAGGTAAAGTGTACAAATTTTCGATATCTTTATCTCGAATGAGCGCTTGTTGTAAACGTGCTTCGTTATGAATCACATTCACAAAATCATAAACCACTCTGCGTTCACAGCCCATAATAAGGTCTAAATTACGCAACCCTACATCAAAATCGACAACGACTGTTTTGTGGCCACGTAAGGCTAAACCTGTTGCAAAAGATGCACTCGTTGTAGTTTTACCTACACCACCTTTGCCTGATGTCACGACAACAATTTTGGCCACCGAATCCACTCCTTTTTTAGTCATTTATATGTAAATAGCTTTTAGTTTAACCCATGGTTATACATTAGATTTCTAAAGCTTCAAATACAAGCTTTTGCTCTTCATTTAGGTAAATATGTGCTGCTTTTTTTTGTACATGCAAGGGAATGTCATCGGCAATGCAGTATGTTCCTGCAATAGAGATTAATTCGGCATTTAATGCTTGGCAAAAAATGCGCGCTTTAGTGTCACCACTTGCACCAGCAATCACACGTCCTTTGGCTCCACCATAAATGTAAATATTGCCACTTGAAATGACTTCAGAACCGCTGTTCATACTTGCGTTTAAAATCACATCGCCGTGTTCTTGAATGAGACATTGGCCTGTGCGTAACATTTCATTGTGGTAGCATGTTGTATACGCCACGGTGTTTGTTGTTTGCGTAGGTTCTTTTTCAGGGTGTTGCTCACGTGTATCTACACTGATATGTTTTTCTTCAGTCGGTTGAATACGTTGTAAAGGACGATCTGCAGGTAAAATGGGGAACTGGATACTTTTCGCTTGATCACTCAATAGGCCATCAATCACAGCCATAGGTTGTAAATTTAAGCTCACTAAAAGTTGAATAAGAGAAATAAGCTCTTGTTTTACAGTGGTATCAAGAATGACAACAGTGCCATGTGCTGCGGTATCATCGAGTATTTTTGTCAGTTGTTGGCGTATAAGGTTTTCGTCATTGGTATCGAAGGTTAACCTTGAAAAGTTTACCATTCGGCCAGTCACCCGGATGTCTGCCATAATATTTCCTTAAATATGCTTAAAGCTCAGGCAAATCAATAAAAAGATGAAAATAATACAGTGATATGTTTAGATAAAAAGTGCTTTATGCTAGATATTTGTATTTTTATTTTCAGTTGCTTTTAGAA
The DNA here is from genome assembly GCF_015627105.1 of Acinetobacter baretiae. GTDB lineage: Bacteria > Pseudomonadota > Gammaproteobacteria > Pseudomonadales > Moraxellaceae > Acinetobacter > Acinetobacter baretiae. The sequence goes on from NZ_VTDM01000006.1 coordinate 12,315, forward strand.
GTTGCTGCCATTGTTTCACTTTAACTTGCTTTTGTATAGATTCTAAACTTTCATAGACAATAGATTCAACTAACTTTTCTAATGATTGATTATTTATATTGATATTGCTCATTTTTGTTGCGATTTCTGTATAAATTATATTCGGTTGTTTGGGTGAACCTTGGGTGAGTTGGCTTAAAATGCTATCGGTAAGATTTTCACCTAATTTTTTTGCAATAAGTTGTGCTTGTCCTTCAATTTTACTTCCAATAATTGGAAATAAACGGAGTAGGTGATGCACTTCAGATGTATTTGTAATAGCTGTTTGAACAATCTCTCCCATCTGTTTACAGATACGATGATGATGTTCTTGTAAATTGACCGCTAAATTTTCTTGTAGCATTTCTGCCATGGTTTGTGCAAATAAATCTTTGTGGTGTTCTACGAGGCTGTGAATAATTTTTTTGTGCGTGTGACTATGGTCGAGTTCATTTTTTATGCCATCAAGTACATTAATGACTACACGATCGGAAATTTCTTCCATCACAACGTTGTAGTAAAATTCAATGGTCTGATACCAAGCATGTGGAATAACTCGGTAGCCTAGTTGGTATAATCGATAAATAATTAACCCTGCACGTAACAATCTTAAAAAACGCAGTTGGGGAAAGATTGCAAGAACCTCATACCAATGTATAAATGGAAAGAAAAACCATTTGCTATAATGGTGACGTAGGATTGCAATGCCCCAACGAATCAAAAGTTCGAGTATTAAAAAGCAAATAAACCAACTTTCAGTGAGCTCAACCCACGGGTGTAATACTTGTTTGTAATTGTTGATTAGAGCTGTGTGATGAATTAAATCAAAAAACCAATATGCAAAATGACTCATTAAAATCGCATTACCAATTAGGCAAAATAAGTTAACGAAAATAATGATCATCATAAATATGTCATAACTTAGGTATAGCTTCCAAATCCAAGATTCTCTATTGATGTGATGGAATTTATTACGAGTAAGTTTTGACATATTCTAATCTATATTAAGAAGCGGTTTTGCGGTGATATTCGGTTTTGATGTCATCAATAAGTGCATCTTTTTCTAACCAAACTTGACTTAGCCATTGGTAAAATTTTGCACGGAATTGACGATCTTCCTCGTAATTGCCATCTAAAATCCATTGTGGAATGTCGATTTTACGTAAATGAACCACAATACGAGGAACTTCACCTAACCAAAATTCACTATAATCGGGCACACCATCTGGGTATACAATGGTCATATCCACCAAACTATCAATTTTTTTGCCTAAAATATGAAGTGCAAGTGCAAGTCCACCTGCTTTGGGTTTGAGTAAATGTCTGTAGGGGGATTTTTGTTTGTCGTGCTTTTCTTGGGTAAAACGGGTACCTTCAACATAATTGAGCAACGTAAACGGTTGACTGAGGAGCTGTTCACACGATTTACGTGCTTCCATGATGTCGTGATGTTTGAGCTCAGGATTTTTGGCGATCTGAGATTTAGTATGGCGTTTCATCATTGGAAAGCCCAAAATTTTAAACGCTTGTCCAACCAAAGGAATAAAAATTAATTCCCATTTGGTAAAAAAGCGAGTCAATGGCATCCGTGTACGACCAAAATATTGATTTACTGTGGTATCAACCCAACTTTGATGGTTACATGTCATGAGATAACGCCCATCTAATTCTAACTTGAGCTCAGGGTCAATGCGTATATCCCACTGAGTATCAGGTAAAATGTGGTCAATCATCCAGTTATTCACAGATAACCAATTATTTGCAAGATGAGTATTGGTTTCATCAATTTTTGCAGATGGTTTAATGAGCTTTGTTAGGCCTAAACCGACAATAGAACCGCTGTGAATTAAAGTATTTCCTGTAAAAACCGATCCTATTGTGAGTCCACGTGTAACTTTTTTAAATAAGCTCGGCTTTTTCGTTTGCGTTTGCATGCTGTGTCCTAAGTATGACCTTAGTGCATCATAATCTGAATGATGCCTATCTCGTTAAAAAAATGATGAAGTTGTTTAAGATCTGTACTTTGATGGATATTGATGACTCACAGATACAGAGCAGTTACTTGTTTGTTAACAATGCAAGCATTTCTTAACAAAAAAGATATGTTTCATCAATCGTTGCTGTCTCATAATGGGATTATATATTAAATAAAACGAAAGGAGGCATGCAATGCGTGCATTAGTAATTTCTACTGTGGTTGGAGCATTAGCACTGTCAGGCTGTCAATCGATGAATACAGGTGGTGGCGGTAATGGTGTAAGCCAATACGACAAAACTGCTATTGGTGGTTTAATTGGTGCTGCTGCAGGGTATGGCTTGTCTCGTAGTAATGCAAATAGTTCAGCACAAAACAACCGAGCTGCAGCTATTGGTGCAATTTTAGGGGGCGCAGGTGGTTTGTATCTAGACAAAAAAGAACAACGCTTACGTGAACAAATGGCAGGCACAGGTGTAGATGTCAACCGTAATTCAGATGGTTCGGTGGGTCTGGTTATGCCTGGTAATATTACTTTTGATACAAATCAATCTACAATCAAATCTAATTTTTATACCACGTTGAATAAAGTGGCTCAAACATTAACAGAAGACAATAAAAGTGCGATTTTGGTAACAGGGTATACCGATAATACGGGAAATGATTCAATCAATATACCACTTTCGCAAGCACGTGCTCAGGCAGTTGCAAGCTATTTAGCAGGGCAAGGTGTATCTCGTAATAAGATCAATGCACAAGGAAATGGTTCTGCAAATCCAATCGCATCTAATGCAACTCCTTCAGGACGTGAACAAAATCGCCGTGTAGAAATCAGTATTTATGCATCTCAATAAGATTTGAAGCTTGACTGAATAAAGTATTTGTAAAAAACCCTCGACTATAGTCGAGGGTTTTTGTGTGTGTGAATTAAAGATAACAAATGACAAAAATAAGAATATTTGAATAAAAATAAAACAAACAACATAGAAAGTGACTGTTTGGTCATGCTTGAGTGATTGAAAGAAATGGTAAATAGTATTGATTATGATTATCATTTATATAAATTGTGTTAATGATGTTTTATTTATAGAGGCAATTGACCTTGTTTTAATCATTAATATCGTCACTTATTGAGTTGAGTTACATCTATGCTTGAATCTTTAAATCATGATTTATCTATAAAATGCAGAAAGCCAAGCTATTTAGCGATGTGTTTAGCATCGTTGATGGGGGTAAGTTCATCAGTTTTTGCAACTGAAATAAATCAAGAATCTACAGCTTTACCTGTGATTACAGTATATGCCGAGCAAAACAATATGCTTCCAGCATCTATTGCCACCATCGATCGTGGTAGTTTAGATCGTACAGGGGCAACAGATATGGCTAGTATTGTCAAATACTTACCATTGGTGCGAGCACCTAAAGCTGTGAATGGAGGTGGAAATGCCTGGGATGGTTCGGGCACTACGGGTTATAATATTCGCGGGGTAGATGCCAATCGTATTGGCTTAGAGGTGGATGGGGTAGAGTTAGCCAGTGCAACGCCCCAACCAGATAGTCAAAAGGGTAATAGCTATAGCTCAGGTCGAGATTTCATCGATCCAGAAATGTTTAGTCGTGTTTCTATTGTGTCTGGTACCACGAGTCCACGTGCAGAAGGTATAGGGGGAAGAGTAGAGTTTAGAACAAAATCTCCGCAAGATTATTTGAAAAATGGTCAGCAAGTCGCAGGAACATTAAAGGGTGGCTATAGTTCAGCAGATAATGCATGGTTTACCTCTGCAACAGGTGCTATAGGTAATGATGTTACTCAAGGTTTGGTTGCTTATTCACATCGTGATGGGCATGAAGTTGAAACGAACAGTCAGTTAAAAGCTAATCCATCCGACTGGAAGTCAGATGCTGTATTGGCAAAAGTGTTGTGGAATATAACAGAGCGCCAAAAAGTTGGGTTTACTTTTGATTTTTACGAAAAAAAATCCAATAACTTTGTGAGTGCTGATTTACTGAGTAATCTATATCCTCTTGGTGCGACACAAAATATTGATGGTCGTCGAATTCGTTACAGTTTGGACTATCATATCAGACCTGAGAATTTTATTGGATTTGATGAGCTGAGTACCAATGTGTATTATCAAACGACAGATAATCTAAACCGTACGCATGCGTATTATGTTTCTTCGTCATCTGCACTGCGTGGTTATCGCACCATTGATAATAATTACACTGAAGATAATTATGGCTTTGCTTTAAATGCAATGAAACAAATCAAAAACCATAACATTGACTATGGTTTAACGATTGGTGAAACACGAAGTAATCGTCCTTGGCAACAATATAATCCAGACGGTAAATTGATGGTTCAAAATCGTATGGTTAAGTCAAATACCAACAAATATGCAGCTTATATATCAGATACCATGCAATGGCAATTGGCTGATCGTGAATTAAAAGTTACACCAGGGATACGTTATCATTTTGAGCGTTTTGATCCACAAAATGCATCAAGTGTATTAAAATCTGCTGCACAAATAGCTCAAATTTCCAAATCAAATAATGATTATTATGCACCAAGTCTTACAGTAGAGTATCAATTATCCCCCAATTATTATACCTATGCAAAATACAATCATGGTGCACGTATACCTACTGCGGCAGAAATGTCAGGTACATTTGATCAAACAACATACTCCATTATTGGTAATACAAATTTAAAGAAAGAAACCAGTGACGCATTTGAACTAGGAATAAAGACCACACCGATACAAGGCATTCATTTTGATGTTACAGGGTTTTATACTAAGTATAAAAACTTTATCGATTATAAGCAGTTAGCGACACCAATTGGTGGAGATAGAGCGTTTACGTATCAATTGCAAAATGTGGCAAATGTAAATATTTGGGGAGGAGAATTATCGTTTCGTGCAGATCTTGGACAGTTTGTATCACAAGCAAATGGATTTAGTTTAGCTCTTGTTGCAGGAACGACCAAAGGCATATCTAAAAATGGGAGTGGTATGAAAGGGGGAGTGAATTCGGTACAACCAGAAAAAGCAAGTTTAACCTTTGCATATGATGACCCTGCACAAAAATATGGGCTAGGCTTTACCACAACAGCTGTGGATTCAAAAAAAGCATCCCAAGATAATAGTGCGACACTAAGTGCAATAGAAAGCTATAGAAATGTACCAGGTTATGTTATTCATGATTTAACGGCATATTGGAATGCAAACAAATATATGACGTTTAATGTGGCATTAAACAATATATTTGATAAAAAATATTGGGATTATGCAACAGTTGCAACGTTAACAAAATCGAGTGTCATTGAGCGCTCAACGTTGCCTGGACGAAATGTTGTAGCGAGTGTTGAATTTAAATTTTAATTGAAAATCAAAATAGGCAATGTACGCCCAGTATATTGTCTATTTTTATAGGTGTATGATGAAAAAATGTATATTGGCTTTAACATTGTTGGCAACCACATCAAGCGTATTTGCTGTGGCTTCAAAAGATCTTTCGTCTGTATATACGGCGGGAATTACTGAGTCTTCAGTGGCCACTCAAAGTCGTTGGATTAAAGAATTATCAAGTGATAAAGATGCAATCTTCATTTCTCAAAAACAATTTGTAGAGGAGTTTGTTGCAAAATATCAACCATTGTTCACTCAGTATAAAAATGTAGATCAACAGCAATTTGTTGCTTTTGAGGAAAAACAACTCAACGAAATGATTCAGTCACACAAAGAAGCATCTGTAAAACAAGCACATGTACGTTTTGGGGTAATTAATAAAAATAAAGATGACAAAATTTCATTAAAAGAGTTTCAAGATTTAGGGATACGATCTTTTGAAAGTTTTGATAAAAATGCAGATGGGATGGTGAATGCAGTAGATGAAACATTAGACACCAAAAAAGATCGTTTGCATGGTGGTGCTATGTTTAAAATGGCAGTATCTATCCCTGTTGCAACAGATGTTAATAGTTTTATAGCACAGCATGGGCAAGGTAAAGACTATGTAACGTTGGCACAGTTTTTAATGGAACGTGAAAAACAATTTGTTGATACGGATACAAACCATGATTGGAGCCTTTCTGAAGAAGAATACGTCAATGAGTTTACACAGCGTTACGATCAAAATGCAGCTCAAGCAAAAGCAGGTCTTCAAGCATTTTATAACGAGCGCTTTTTAGCGATTGCACAGGGTAAATTAAAAGTAAGTAAAAAAGATGTAAAACACTTTGCTACGACAATGTTTAAGTATTGGGATAAAAATAATAACGGTAAAATCGAGCTAGATGAATAAGCCGATGCAGATATTGCAACCGATTTGTTTGTTTGCTAACCACTTGTGCCTGTAAAGTAGTTGACGTTGCTTGTATTAATATAGATAATGCATGCACAAAATGGCTATGTAGCTCAGTTGGTTAGAGCACAGCACTCATAATGCTGGGGTCACAGGTTCGAGTCCCGTCATAGCCACCATTCACTTACTTTAGAGCAAAGTAATGTTGAATAAAAAACCAACGCAAACAGCGTTGGTTTTTTATTGTCTGTATGATTATTTACTGAGTATAAATGCGAAAAAAACCTTTAATCATGACTAGATTACGAGGTTATCTTAAATAATTTTGTGTTAAAAAAGCACTTTAAGATCAAAATGATTTTAAAGTGCTTTGTTTTAATATAGTTAAACTTAAATCGTTATAGCAATATTAATTTACATTTTTTCTTGAGTCTTGGTTGCTGTGTTAGATACAGCTTTACCTGCTTTAGAAACATCTTGCCCAAACCCATGAAACGTATTACAGCCAGCGAGCATAATAGTTGCTGCAATTGATGCAAGAATCACTTTTTTCATTTTCTTCTCCAGAGGATTAATTTTTTATTGCTGTGATATAAATCATAATCAATATTATAGAATATGCATATTATCTTTTATGGTTTAAGTGTACTTTATCTGTATGTAATGTATTAAATATGTGTTTAATGTTTAGCCGTATTTATAAGGTGCTTGAAGGAATTGTTGTCTATACATATAAAAAACATCTTGATTCAAATTACAATATAAACCATCACGCCACCACATACAGGCACTTGAATGATGGGCGTTAGGTGCAATCCATTCATGCCTTGTTAAAGAGTATAAGTGAGACAGAGGTGTATTTCCCCAAAAGCCTGTTCTACGCATGCAATTAACCCACTGAGGAGCTAAAAGAGAAGCATTTTGAGATGGATAAAATAATTGCCCTTTAATAACAGCATATTTTTTGTGAATAGAGTGCTGATCTATGGTGTTAAATTGAAACTGCTTGTGTGTAAAGTGCTGTAATTTTCTTGCTAAGGTGTCATGTCTATTGAGTCCATACCATTGGGTTAAACGTGCTTCGGATTCTGCTAAATAATATTTAATGGCAACCTCCCAATGTTCGGTATGTTGAGTCTCACGATTAAATATCAAAAAATCTAATTCACCTAAAGTTTGCTTACCTTGAATTTGTTGCAAACTGTGCCCAATCAGCTTAAATGAATGATATTGCTCATCGAGTAACCAAAACAATAAAAACCGTTCAAAGCGCAAACCTAATCGTGTGCTTTTTAGCTTTGACATAAAGAGCAGGAGTTCTGTAGGATCTTCATCTAATTTTTCCAAACGAGTTTGATATTGAAGAAACTGAATGCTCCAAAAGTTATGTTCGTGGAGGTCAAATGAATGCTCAATGATTAATTCAGATGGAACAGACGAAATAATACTAGGACTGGCAATGCAAAAAGCCAATTGTCTGACACAGGGATGGGTATAGTGTTGCCAAGGTTCAAAAAAAGACATATAACAGTTAAACCTCAAAGACAATAAAAACTTATTTATAATATACCTTAGACATAGCTGATTAGGCCCAATCATGAAAACAGTATTTTGGCGAACGCTCGTTATTATTTTTATTATACTTGCGATTATTGGTGCAATTTTACCAGGTATGCCAACAACAGTGTTTTTGATTTTGGCTGCATGGGCTTCTTCAAAAGGTTGGCCTCAAATGGATGCATGGTTGTTAAATCACCCTAAATATGGGCCAACGTTACGCAATTGGCGTAAAAATGGTACTGTGCCACGCAAAGCAAAGTGGTTGGCTTCAATCATGATGCTTATTAGTGCAATTGTAATGTTATTTACCCCTGCCCCTGTTTTAGTCAAAATTTTTACCAACACCATCATGTTTGCGGTGGCGGTATGGCTTTGGTTAAGACCAGAACCAACACAACAGTCAAAACAATGGGTAGACAGAGCATTAACAGATGCGGATATTTTGATTGATTTAAGCCAGCAAATTCTTTTTCTTAAAAAAAATAAAACATGTTATTTCATTTCATCGGGTAAAAATGGAATAGGAGAAACTGAAAATAGCGGTAAAACGCCTACGGGGTGGCACTGCATTGCGCAAAAAATTGGCCATAATGTCGCAGAAAATACCGTATTTGTTGGGCGAGCTGAAACAGGAGAAATTTATGATGAACTTCTTGATACACAACAGCCGAATCGAGATTGGATTTTAACACGTATTTTGTGGCTCAAAGGATTAGAAGAGGGCATAAACTTGGGTGAGGGTGTTGATACGTTTGAACGATATATTTATATACATGGTACACCTGAAAAAAACCCAATGGGGATTCCCTTATCACATGGGTGCATACGTATGCATAATACATCGTTAATTGAAATATTTAATACTGTAGATGAAAATGCTTTGGTTTATTTATCTAAAGAACCGCTAAATTTCACATTTTTTTAAAAAATAAGTAAAGAATTACTTATTTTTTAATCGTTTAAACTTAAAATTGAAGAAACATGCTTAAAAGCGTTTGACAGTTGGTATAGATTCTCTATAATGCACCTCACAAACGATAAAGACGTTTTAAAGGGCGCTTAGCTCAGTTGGTAGAGCGTCTGCCTTACAAGCAGAATGTCGGCGGTTCGATCCCGTCAGCGCCCACCAAGCCTCTTAATTGTCTTAAAATGCAGCGGTAGTTCAGTTGGTTAGAATATCGGCCTGTCACGCCGAGGGTCGCGGGTTCGAGTCCCGTCCGCTGCGCCATTTTAAGGTTATCGTTTTAAAGTTTTAAAGTTGCAGCGGTAGTTCAGTTGGTTAGAATATCGGCCTGTCACGCCGAGGGTCGCGGGTTCGAGTCCCGTCCGCTGCGCCATTTTAAAACTTACACTTTTTAAATCTTATGATTTAAAGGGCGCTTAGCTCAGTTGGTAGAGCGTCTGCCTTACAAGCAGAATGTCGGCGGTTCGATCCCGTCAGCGCCCACCACATTATCAACCTG
>NZ_VTDM01000007.1 GCF_015627105.1 Acinetobacter baretiae
GTAATGTCAGATGCAGCGGTAGTTCAGTTGGTTAGAATATCGGCCTGTCACGCCGAGGGTCGCGGGTTCGAGTCCCGTCCGCTGCGCCATTTTAGACTTACACTTTAAATCTTGTGATTTAAAGGGCGCTTAGCTCAGTTGGTAGAGCGTCTGCCTTACAAGCAGAATGTCGGCGGTTCGATCCCGTCAGCGCCCACCATATCTATTATAAAAACCAACTCTTGATCAGATCTATTTTTCCTCAAAATTAATCTTACTGATATTATCAAATCTAAATAATGACTCATTCTTCCTCCTAACAATATCACTGTTAATCTATTTTCGCTTATTTTGCTTAAAAAAATCTAAACATAATGCTGTGCAATACCCTGATTGTTTTTTCATTAAAATATTAGACATGTGTTGGGTGATATAAAAGCAAGTAATTCGATTGATCTATTTATTATTTTATAAAACGATTTAATTTGAATCTTATTTTATTTTTGAACCAATCTGTTTGCCATATCAGACAGTAAAGAAGAATACATTTTTGATAGACATATAAAAAATATGAGTTGATTTAAACTTTTTAAATAAAATTAGGGGGGGAAGTCAACCATAAGAACCGCTTTGTTTGGATCAGGAGTCTATAACAATGTGATTTTTTCTAATTAATATTTTTAATCAATAGTGGTTTAAATGCTGAATAAATGACAAGAAATGAGTGCTTATAAGATATTGTTACATAAAAACAAATGACATTATAAGTCAATGATTAATAGATTTTTTGAAATCAAAAAATAAAATAAAAAGAATTGTGTGATTATAAGATATTGTTTTTGTTTGTTATTATTTTAATTTATGCTTTTGTACAGTGATATGATTAAACCATGACTGGATTTTTATCGTGTTTGTTTTGTAGTTTTTTAGCGTCATACTATTGTTAAATTTAATTTTGCCTATAAAGTTAAATAGTTATCTTTAATCATTTTACATTGATGTAGGTGTGTTGAAGATGTTGTCTAATAAATACATGAGGAAGATCGTCACTAATATTTCGTATAGATTATAAAAGGATCATCGAGAGATGGTTATTTAATTCTACATTTTGTAGCTATTCAAGAATTTTTTTAATGAAATATGACTTGTAATAGTATTAATAAATTAATTACCTTTGGTGCAAGAGATGGATGTCAAGACAATCGTACGACAATTAGTCCCACTTATGGGAGGCAAGGATAATATTCATTCGGCAATCCATTGTGCAACCCGACTAAGAGTAGTACTTGAAGATGATACTCTATTAGATTTGAATGCGATTGATGAAATTAAAGGGGTTAAGGCAAGTTTTCGTAAATCGGGGCAGGTACAAGTTGCCTTTAGTAGCAGTATAATTAATGATGTATATGATGAATTTATTAACTATACGCAAATCAACGAAGTTTCCAATAAGCAATCAGCGTCAAGAGAATCAACAAAAAATTTGGGCTATTTTAAACGCATAGCCAATACCTTATCTAAAATATTTATTCCACTCATTCCAGCAATTATCGCATCTGGCCTGTTAATGGGGCTTTTGAGCTTGATAAAAAATTATGGTTGGCTAAGTACAAGCCATCCAATTTATATCTTGCTAGGAATGTTTAGTTCTGCTGCATTTATTATTTTACCTGTTTTAATTGGTTTTAATGCTGCGAAAGTATTTGGTGGTAATCCATATATTGGTGCAACTCTTGGTGGGATTTTAGTTCATCCAAGTTTAGCAAATATTTGGGGAGGGGTTGGCCACCATTATCAGACACTCGACTTATATGGCTTTCAAGTGGCCATGATTGGCTATCAAGGAACCGTTTTTCCAATTCTTCTGACTGTATGGTTCATGAGTTATTTGGAAAAATTTTTAAAGCGCATTGTACCAGAAATGGTAGAAGTCATTTTTGTACCTGTTATTACATTAATTATATCTGGTTTTGTTTCTATACTTTTAATTGGCCCTGCAGGTCGAATGTTAGGTGATGGAATTGCCTTTTCTTTAACTACCTTAATTGACCACACAGGTTGGTTTGCCGGAATGTTATTTGGCGGACTGTATTCAGTGATTGCAATGACTGGTATCCAAAATAGTTTCCATGCTATTGAAGCTGGGCTGTTAAGTAATCCACATATTGGTGTGAATTATTTACTGCCAATTTGGTCAATGGCAAATGTAGCACAAGGTGGTGCATGTTTAGCTGTTTGGTTTAGAACACGTAATCATAAAATAAGAAAAATCGCAATTCCTGCGACATTTTCAGCAATGATCGGCTCTGTAGAAGCTGCTGTATTTGGTGTGAATTTACGCTTTGTTAAACCTTTTGTTGCTGGTATGGCAGGTGGTGCAGCAGGTGGTGCATGGGTTGTATACAACAAAGTATATGCTACAGGGGTTGGCCTAACAGGAATACCCGGTCTAGCAATTATACAGGCTTCTTCTTTGGTGAATCAGTTGATTGGCTTAGCGATTTCATTCGGTATCGCATTTTTTATTTCTTTAGCATTTAAATACGATAAAGAGAGTTAATGATGAAAGAGACACAGCTTCTTAAGCAAACATTACATGCAGTAATGAATAATTACTCAAGTCATTCAAACGATAAATATCGCCCAACGTGGCATTTATCTCCTGTTGCAGGTTTGCTCAATGATCCTAATGGCTTTATTCAGTTTAAAGGTCAGTATCACTTATTTTATCAGTGGAACCCATTAGCTTGTGATCATAGTAATAAATTTTGGGGGCATTGGAGCTCAAAGGATTTGGTGAATTGGCAGCATGAACCTGTTGCTCTTTTGCCAACAGAAGAGTTTGATAAAGATGGCTGTTTTTCAGGGTCGGCTGTAAATGATGATGGACAACTGGTTTTAATTTATACAGGCAATGTCATGCTCGGTGAAACTGAAGCAGACAGAACAGCATGGCAATGTATTGCTAGACAAGACAGCCATGGAGAGTTTAAAAAGCAACCTGTTATTGGTCAGTTAGAGGGATACACAGGACATATTCGTGACCCGAAAGTGTGGAAAGAAAATGATTTGTGGTACATGGTGCTTGCTGCACAAGATTTGAAATTACAAGGGAAAGTTTTGCTTTTAGAGTCCCCAGATTTAGAAAACTGGACATTAAAAGGTGAAATAGCTGGCAGTGAGTTTAAGAAAACAGGACCATTTGGCTACATGTGGGAGTGTCCTGATTTATTTAGATTAGATGGTCATGATGTTTTAATCAGTTGCCCACAAGGTGTAACCGCGCAAGAGCGACGTTATTTAAACATGTATCAATGTGGATATTTACTTGGGCAACTTGACTATACCACTGGCGACTATCCACATAGTGCATTTTTAGAGCTTGATCATGGACATGAGTTTTATGCACCACAAACGACTTTGGCCGAAGATGGTCGTAGATTACTTGTAGGATGGATGGGGGTTCCAGATCAAGATGAGTTTTCGCAACCAACTCTAGCATCGGGGTGGATTCACATGATGAGTTGTCCACGTGAGTTGAGTATAAAAGAAGGAAAACTATATCAATTACCTGTGGCCGAGTTACAAGAGCTGAGATCTGAACATCAACATGTTAAAGGAGAGGCGAGTACGCTTCCGACATTTGATGTATCAAGTGCTGAGCTGATTGTTTCGACTCAGGGAAGTTTTGAGCTGAATATTTCAAATACACTTTGGTTAAACTGTGATGAACAAGGAATTACACTTACACGTAAGTCTTTGAGCGGTGAAGCGGATGAGGTGCGTTATTGGGATCAAACAGTAGAAAAACTACAAATTTTATTAGACCGATCAAGTGTTGAAATTTTTGTGAATGATGGTCTAGGGACGCTCACATCGCGTTATTTCCCGACAAGTGATCCTGTGTTGACATTTAGTGGTAATGCAAGTTTAGAGGTTGACTATTGGAAGCTCGAGCCAGCACCTGTCACTAAAATTTAAGTGAAATAAGACCTTTTTATTCAATGATAAAGCCTGTTCGTTTTCTTTTTTAAAGAAAGTGAACGGGCTTTTTTTATTCAGTATTAACTATTTGAACCGAATAGACTTAAGTATTGCTCTTTGTGATTTGTATAAGTGAATTTCACTGAGATGTCACTAAAGATTAAAAAATTTACTTCTGAGTACGGTTCAAGACAGTCACCATGACTCATTTTTATCTATGATTTAACACAGGTGTAAGCGGATTGCAGGTGATTGTAAACGTAGAATAAAGCCGAATAAGTGCTCGGCTTTATTCGATGCTAATTTAGTACACGTCTCTACGGTATCGGCCGTGTTCTCTTAATTCATCAAGAAGTGTCTCACCTAAAATCTCTTTGAGTGCTTGATCGACGCCTGTCGCCATGCCATGTACACTACCGCAAACGTAAATGACTGCACCTTGTTCAACCCATTTTTGTACAAGATCTGCTGAATGTATGAGCTGATCTTGCACATATTTACAGTCTGCCTGATCTCTTGAAAAAACTAAGTCTAGATGTGTAAGTAAACCTGATTTTTGCCAATTTTCAAGCTGTTGTTGGTAAAAGTGGTCACAAGTTTTTTGACGTTCACCCCAAATTAACCAATTTTCGGTGTAGCCTAAATCTTGGCGTTGCTGTAATAAACTCAGAAGTCCAGCAATCCCTGTACCATTACCAATCATTAAGACTGGACGGTTATCATCGATGAGATGAAAGGCTTCATTCGTGCGTATGCGTAATTCAATATGTTCATGTAGTTGAGCATATTGGCATAGCCATCCTGAGCCTAAGCCGTATTCGCCATTTTGAGCTTGAGCGAGTCGCACGACTAATTGTAAATGCTGCTGTTTAGGTATACTGGCAATAGAGTATTCTCTAGATGGTAAGGGTTTGAGTGCTGTAATTAACTGCTCAAAATCATTGTTCACTGGAGTGTTTGTGAGGTCTTTATTTTTTAAAGCCAATCTTTGTTCGGTGTTTAACGTACCTAGTTTATGTTGGTCTATAAACGCGGAAATGCGATGATCGCTATTCATGGGTTGAATTACAGCAATATCACCCGCTTGCCATGTAATGTCTGCCTGTGTTGTTAATTCTAGGTGATAGGCAGGCTGACCTAAACTCTTTGGATTTAATAACTTTCGTTGATTTAAGGTCCATAGGTCAAACGTTTTTTCTGTTAACTGAATACTTTGTAAATCAAATTGGGTTATTTTTGCCAATTGTTGATTCCACTTTTCGATATCTTCAAGACAACCATCATCGACTTCGATGGTCGAAAAAAGCTGTGTGGCTCCTGAGTGGTTGAGCCAATCAGCGATCTGATGGCCAAAACTACAATAAGTTTCAAAGTATTCTTTTGAACCTAAAGCAAGTATGGCAGATTTGACATGTGATAAATCGAGTGTTTGGCTCATGATTTTTTTACTAAATGAGACAGCAACATCCGGCGCATCTCCTGTACCGTAAGTACTGACAACATATAAAATTTGGTTATGATTTTTTAAATCATCAAGAGTGACATGTTGTATAGATTTGACATTTGTAGTCTGTTTCGCTTCTTGTAGGCTTGTTGCCGTACGCCATGCTAATTGTTCAGAAACGCCAGTTTGCGATGCGTAAATGATCAGCCATGCAGGAGTATTGTCTTGATTTGAAGGTATCATTGTTGAAGTATGTGTTTTTGCAAGTTGGGTCAATTTTTTTTGCTTTCTTCGTTTAAGATATAGCATTATCCCTGTAATGAAAAATAATGGCATCGCAAGGGAGGCAAGCATGGCAATAAATTGCCAAACAGGGCCAAAAAAGCTACCTCTGTGTACAGGTAACATGCTCGACATAATTTTGTCGTTCAGCTTTTTATCACTGTATAGCTTTAAATTGTCTATGCGATCGGTCGTATAATTGTAACTGGCACTATTTCGTGCTCTTTCATGCGGTATATCTGCATCTACAAAACTAAACTCTATTTTTCCATTATTGATTTTTGGCACATTGAAAGTAATGCTTGAGTAACCATTTTTATATTGTTGGTTAAATCCTTGCCATGTTTGTGAGAGTGCAGATTCAATTTGAGGAGCAGTCATAACTGCTTTATTCGCTGTTTGTTCAGGTTTTTCACCACGAGGTGTACGATTTTGGCCTTGTGTTTCATTGGCTTTTTCACCATTAAATGTGCGATTTTGGCCTTGTGCATTTTCAGGTTTTAAGCCAACTGCTGGTGCTTGCATTTGCTGTGGTCTTTCTACACCAAGTACTTTGAACATTCCATCACGCCACCAATCATAAGACCAATATAAGCCAGTCACAGCAAATACGAGATAAAATAAAACCACCCAAGTACCGACGACAGCGTGTAAGTCCCAAATAAAATTTCTTCCTTTTAATTTGGGTTTAATAGCAAACCATTGCTTTAACGAATGCTTTTTAGGCCATCTGAGATATAAGCCACTAAGTACAAAGTAAATGAGCATGAGGGTACATGCTGCTGTAATTTGTTTCCCGATTGGACCAAAGGTTAAGTTTCGGTGGAGTTGCTGTATAAATTGTAAAAACTCTCGACCTTTAATGCTCGGTAAAATGCTGGCATCGTAAGGATTGACCATTAAGTTTAGACCACGACGTTCTCCTTCTTTTTTTATATTGATAATCGAAGATGCATCTGCCTCATTTACTACAGTAATACTGTTAATTTCAAGTGAGGGGTCTTTACTGACTAATGTTTGATATAACTGACTTGGGGTAAGTTTTACTTGTTGTGCAGGTACTTGTACGGTATAGCTATCTTGATTGATCCATTTTAAAATTTGTTGATCATAAGAATAAATGGCACCTGTAACGCCCATTAAAGATAAAATGAGTCCAGCTGTGATTCCAAGAAACCAGTGGAGTTGGAAGAGAGTCTTTTTAAGCATGGTGATAAAACTAACAAAGGAACCAAAAAGTTAGCCGATTATATCTAATAATTGTTTTTAAATGTTATTATTTTACAAGTAATATTTATTATCATTTAGAATGGATATTGCTGTTTTGAAAGAGAACCCCTATTAAAGGGGCTCATAAAAGGACTATATTTTTTTTGCATCACCCACAGAAAGTTTGAGGTGTTTACGAATGGTTGCAAATGGGAAGTTTTTGCTGTCCATACGTTTTGGTAAAATATATGCCCCTTGTTGTCCTTTAACTTTAAAACTTAACAGTAAAAATTCAGCAGTATCGTACCATTCATACACGTCTTTCCATGCAATCGATGCAACACCTTCTTGTGCGCCTACTTTTTGGCGCATAACAAGCCCTGTCGGTTGAACTCCTAGACGAATGCCTTGAATATTTTCAGCAGGAACTTCATTCATTTTACGTTTAACGTACCATTCTAAGGCAAACTTGCGAATCAGTACATAGATTGCTACACAGGCTAAAGCCACCCAACAAAATATAGTTGAGTAATTTTTAATTAACACAATCCCTAAAATGGCAAGAAGCACGACTGCTCCCATAATAGCCCATGCTTTGGTACCGATGTTATTGGTACTACGCCAAATGGTGAGTTGTGCGTGGCGTTGTTCTGCTTCAGATACTTCATAACTTACAGGCTGTAAAGTATATGCATATACGTTTTTCGTGTTCATAGTTCAATAGTTATAAAGAGTTAATTTTCAAAAAGTGTATCATTAAACGGTGTGGTCGTGAGTATATTACAGCAATTTATTGATGTTTAGACAGGCTCAAAATGGTTACTTTCATCTTGTTGGTAACTCAAATTTTGTTTTAGTGTCCGAAGTTGATCTAAAAGACCAAACATGAGTGATAACTGCTGTAAAATAATGAGCGTTAAATCATCGTCATTTTGTTGTTTAAGCAAGCGATCTCGAATGTTTTGCAACATATTGTGTGCATTTAAGTCAGGTGCTTCATCATGTATTAGCACACCTTGTACATCATCTAAAGCACGATTGAGTAGCGCTAAAATATCTGGGTCTGTAATTTGAGCACGATGTGCCCCAAGTGCTGCAATATAGCTTAAAAAAGTATGATTTAAACACAGTAAATCAAAAGCAAGTTCTTTTTTTTGTGGATCGTAATCAGGTTCAGTGGCCAATGTTGAAATAACCGAGGCCAACTCTGCGTCATTATTGTGTGCGGCACGTCGAATGACTCTATAATCTAGATGGTCATTTTTACCTTCATGATACTGAGTGATAATTTCTGCTAAGTATTGGCACTGTGTGGTGAATGCTTTTTGAATATTTTGCGGAAGGTGTCTGAATTTCCAGTCGGGAAAAATAAATGACACGCCAAGCCAAGCAAAGAAACAACCAATGAGTGTGTCAAGTATGCGAGGCCAAGCAGCTTGGTATCCGAGGCCACTGTCTAAGTTAAAATTGATTAATGCCAAAATAGTAATAAAAGCTGTTGCCTGAGCGTATTGTTGGCTACGAAGTTCAAAAAATAAAATACCACTGATGACTAAAATAAGGAGTTGCCCTTCTGTACTCGGTACAAAGTATAAGATGGCTGAACCAACAATAACCCCAAATATTGTACCGCTAATGCGTAATCTCAACCTTCTTTTTGTTGCGTTAAAATTAGGTTGGCTGACAAATAAGGCGGTAAGGAGCACCCAAAACCCATAATGGATATTGGTGGCTTGAATAAATAGATAAGAGCAAAACAACACGAGCGATACACGTATGGCATGACGAAATAAAACAGACTCAGGAGTAAAATTTTGCTTCACTCTCGATAAAATATCAGACCATCCTTTTAGGTCGTCATCTTTTAATAGACTTTCTTTTTGCATTTCTTGAGTCGTGATTGATTGTTCTGTTTCTAAATTTCGAAGTTGACTATCAATCGATTTTAAATTTTTGTAAAGCGATTTAAAAGCATTAATCCAAATGGGGTCGTTGGGATAGTCGAGATGTAAGCGGTGCAAAGATGTATAAAGGTTTTCAAAAATAATTTTAAAACGAGTATCGTGTATGTATTGCGTATTTTTATGCAAATTTTGACTTAATTGATGACATGCAGTGGCTTGTAGGGCGAGTAAACGCTGAAAGCGAAAGACAATATCGCTGTGTTTAAAGTGTGTGGCGAGTAGCTGGTAATCGATATGGGCAGAGTCTGCACGTTCGTGAATATCTTGAGCAACAAAATAATATTGTAAACTACGCCGTGTACTTTTTCGTCCTCGATCACCTTTTAAACGGGTCAGTAAAGCCACTTTCATTTCATTAAATAATTGTATGAGTTGGCTATTTTTTTTAGATAAGATAATCCAGCTTTGTCTGTAGCTTTGAGCGGTCATATCTACATCAAATAGATTTGCTTTGGCTGACAAAAACTCACTGAGCGCGGTGTAGCACGAGGCCAAAGTATCTTGTACAGGCCGTATTGGAAAGAGTAAATAGATAATGGTGGAAATGAGTCCATACCACGCAGCACCTGCAACCAATAAAAGAGGCTGTATGTACCATGCATCAAACAAATGTACACCGAGCATACTGTATACAGATACCACCAAACAACCATAGGCAATGGTTGCATATCTACGGCCGAGTGAACCGAGTAGAATCCAGCCAATACATGCAAAGAGTAAGCTAATTGCGAAAATTACAGGGTAAGGAAATAACAGTTGTATGGCACTTGCAGCAATAAAAAAACCTAAATAAGTATAGAGTTGATTCATTAAGCGCACAGTAAAACGGTCATCGATATCACTTAGACCTGCGGCCACAACGCCTAAAGTTAGTGGAATAGTGGCCAGTTGAAAATGAAGAAAATACGGAATAAATGCTGTACCTAAAAAAGCAATCGCCATTCGAAAATTATAAATTAATGACGAATTGTAAGTAATTTGATGAATACGTCGTAATCCAAAATTCAACTGATAACTTCCTTTACCATGGCTTTAAGGTACATCCCCAAATCACATTTAGTTTAATCTAAAAATTGGCTAAATGTCGTGAGATTTTCACGTGGGGTTTGCAGTTGGTTCACAACAGCATCGGGGTCGGCATAGCCTAACGCCATTGCACAGACTAAGACTTCATTTTTAGGGGCATTGATCTCGTCTAAAACAAGAGTATGGAAGTGGTTCCATGCTGCTTGAGGGCAAGTATCTAAACCTCGTGCTTTACTTGCTAACATAATATTTTGCATCATCATGGCAATATCCATTTTTGCCCCAATGCCCATCACTTGATCTACAGTAAAAAATAGTCCAACAGGCGCATCAAAAAATTTAAAGTTGCGTAATTGTTGTGCTGCCATTTTTTCTTTTTCACCTTGTTGAATGTTTAGTGCACCATAAAGTGCCCAACCATTTTGTCTACGTCGATCTATGTATGGTGAAATCCATTGCTCTGGATAGTATTTAAAATTTTCTTGATAGGTTGAGGCATCGATATCGCCTTTATTTATGGCATGCTGTGCTTCACATACACGTTGTACAATACGTTCGCGAGCGTGTCCCGATACAACATATACTTTCCAAGGTTGTGTATTGGTACCTGATGGAGCACGACATGCAACAGATAAAATATCTTCAATGATGCAACGAGGAACATCACGATGTTTTAAAAATGCGCGTACAGAGTGTCTTGTAGTGATGGTGTGGTCAACAGCATGAACTAATGCGTCAGTGCCTAGATGGTCAGATGGTGTATTCATATAGTGCTCATAAGATGCTCATCAAGAAAGGTTAGCATACTGAGTTTATGATGAATATGTGAAGAGATTTATGTTGGAGCGGGTCAACTCTTTGGCATATTTGCCGAATTTTTAGGGTTGGTGATGGCTGTGGCCAAATAAAACTTGGTTTAAAGGTTTGAATGCGTATAATTGCCTGTTTTAAAATTTAAGCTATTTTTCAGTGCACAATGTAAAATGTATGGTTTTAAAATAGAGCACACAGGCTTTTATGCTACGTGCTGTAGTGCAATTGAGTATTTGAGATTCGCAGTATGTCTCATTATGGCGCAATAAAGGGATGTTTAAAAAGATTTCAGCTGTCGTTGGTATCGCCTTTGCGCACTTCGCATCACTTTTATACAAGGATAAATATCTGAATGAATCAGGAACTGAATAACTTGCTCATGGGGTGGATTACTCATTTAAATGATCCTTTATGGGACTTTTTAGTCATTTTTCTATTGGCTGTAGGAATTATTTATACACTGGTTACAGGTGGTGTACAGTTACGTATGTTTTTTGAAAGCATTCGTGTCATGAAAAGCTCTCGTCAACCACAGCAAGAGCATGGCCTGACTGCATTTCAAGCATTTGTAACAGGTTTAGCGAGTCGTGTAGGTGTGGGAAATATTGGTGGTGTGGCCATCGCAATTGCGATAGGGGGGCCAGGAGCAGTATTTTGGATGTGGGTTACAGCAATTGTTGGTATGAGTTCAGCATTTGTTGAATCTTCTTTAGCACAGCTATTTAAAATCCGTGATGCAAATAATCAGCGTTTTCGTGGTGGGCCTGCTTACTATATTACTTTGGGTTTAAAAAGTAAGACCTTTGGAGTGGTATTTGCACTGTCTTTAATTTTGGCTTACGGATTTGTATTTAACTCTGTACAAGCCAATGCGATGGCAAGTGCGTCATCACATGCATGGGGCTGGGATCAATATCAACTTCATGTACCTGTGATTGGGGTGAGTTTATCTTGGGTTGGATTGGCATTGGTCGCTTTAACAGGACTGGCTATTTTTGGTGGTATTCACCGTATTGCAAAGCTGGCTGAGGTTTTTGTTCCTGTAAAAGCAGGTTTATATTTAGCGGTTACACTGTATATTATTGTTATGAATTTAGATCAAGTACCCCATATTTTTGGTCTTATTTTTACAAAAGCATTTCAGTTTGATGCAGCGGCTGGGGGCTTCTTTGGCTCTATGGTTTCTATGGCACTCATGCAGGGTGTAAAACGTGGTTTATTTTCAAATGAAGCAGGCATGGGCTCTGCACCTAACGCAGCCGCCGCTTCAGATGTTAGCCATCCTGTAAACCAAGGTTTAGTTCAAATGCTGGGTGTATTTGTTGATACCTTTGTAATTTGTACGTGTACAGCGATGATTATATTAATTTCAGGTGCATATACAGAAACAGGGTATGTGGGTGTTGAATTAACTCAACGTGCACTTGAGCGTCAAATTGGCCCTTGGGGTGGTGATTTACTGGCCATATTACTATTTTTATTCTGTTATTCGTCTATTTTAGGTAATTATGCCTATGCTGAAAGTAATGTACAGTTTATTAAAAACAGTCCAAAAGTCATGTTTGTTTTTAGAATATTAGTGATGTTTATGGTCTATTTTGGCACTGTGACCAGTGTACCATTGGTGTGGAACATGGCTGATTTATCGATGGGAATTATGGCGACTTTAAATCTTGCTGCAATTTTATTACTCATGCCATTTTTACTAATTATTCTTAAAGATTATCGCAAACAGCAAAAAGCAGGCATTAAAGACCCAGTCTTTAAGCTAGATGATCATCCTGAATTAAAGAAAAAGATTAATACAGATATTTGGTAATGGTCTAAGTGTATGACGTGTACTATGCACGAATAAATAGTCGGTCAAATATATGAGGCAACAGTACATACTGTTGCCTTTTTTACTGTGCTATTAATGATGAGTATGGATGAATTTAAATCATAGCAAAGCGAACCACAGTAGCTAAACAGAAATTCTTGTTGTGGGTTATGAGTATAGGTATGTAATGATGAGTGAGTATACTGCCAGCACATGGTAGTTATGGGTAATATGTAACTTTGCGTACAAAGGTTTAAAAGGTCAGGTGTTTTGGGCTATTTTGTGAAAAAATGGCATGCCCCTTTGCCTTCAGAAACACTATACAATTTTTCAATCCTGTATTGTGTGGTAAAGGATCTTGTGCTCGCACAGTATACTCAATCAAGTTAAGCAGATGCTTAAGCTTCTTTTATATCATTAATGAGCTCAATGTTCCAATTGGTTGCTTGAATATGTATATTGAGATCTCTAATTTTGCTTGCAATGTCATCGCCTTGTTTTTGAAGATTTGAAACAATAACGGTTTTATTCCATTTAATTTCTCTTGAGCTGTAGCGATCAGGTTCTCTGTGAGCATGTTCTATTGTTGACATTAATACTTTATGGCGTTCAACAGCCGCATCTCGTTGCATAATCAATTCAAGCAGTGATGTGTTGTGTTCGACCATGGTATTGGCATTGGTGAGATTAATCTTATAAATTAATTTTTGTTGCTCTGAAATGAGGTTGAATAGTTCAATCAGTAATTGATGAGGATCTTCTGAAGGCTCGTTGCCTTCTTGTACCAATACATTATTATTGATTCGTTGTTTGAGTGAGGAAATCTTTTTTTGTTGATCGCTTCGAATTAATAATGCTTCTGCAAGTTTCATTGTGGTCTCTAAGGCTAACTTAAGTTGCCTTTCAAATTATCGTGCATGCGATATTTTGTCTCTTATTTTTTTGTATAAAAGGGTTACCTCTTTTTTGTATAAATATTCTTTTGGTTGATTGATTTTGGTTAACTGTATTTTTGACATACACAACATGGGTTTGACGACCTGTAACATATAACAAATCTTGATCGATATAAAATCAAAGATGATTTTATCGTAAGATTTACAGGCGCTATATTTTTCAACACTTCATGGGATAAAGATTAGAAAAATTGCCATGACATGACTATAATCATGCTCGAATTGGGGAAGGAAACAGACATGTCATCAGCAAGTCAACTGAACGAGAAACAGTTTGAAGCCATGAAGTATACGCAAGGGCCGTTATTGGTTTTGGCGGGTGCGGGCTCAGGCAAAACGTCAGTAATTACCCGAAAAATTGCACATTTAGTACAACAGTGTGGTATTCCTGCATATCGTATTACTGCCATGACTTTTACGAATAAAGCTGCACGAGAAATGAAAGAGCGTGTAGGCAAGTTATTGTCTAAAGAAGAGGCGAAAGGATTGTCGGTATCGACCTTTCATACGTTTGGATTGAATTTACTGCGTTTGGAAATAAAACACTTACCTCTGAAAAATAACTTTTCAATTTTAGATGCAGATGATTGTAAGCGTATTTTAATGGACTTGATGCATCAAGATAATTTATCGGGTGCTGAAAGCAAGGAGCTGATTGCTAAAGTCATCAAAAAAATCTCTGATTGGAAAAATGATCTGATTATTCCTGAACAAGCACATCAAACGTGTGAAACAGAAGAAGATGTTCGTTTTGCATACTTGTATCAACTTTATGAACGAAACTTACGTGCTTATAATGCAGTTGATTTTGATGATTTAATTGTATTGCCTACACGTTTATTACAAGAAAATGCTGAAGTGAGAGACAAGTGGCAAAATCGTGTACGCTACTTGTTGGTCGATGAATACCAAGACACCAATACAGCACAGTATATTTTGGTTAAATTATTGGTTGGCGTGATGGGGCAATTTACCGCCGTAGGCGATGATGACCAATCAATTTATGCGTGGCGTGGGGCAAAACCTGAAAATATGGGACTGCTCAAGCAAGATTTTCCCAACTTAAATGTAATTAAACTTGAACAAAATTATCGTTCAACCAGCCGTATTTTAAAAGCAGCCAATCATGTCATTGGTCATAATCCACATATTTTTGATAAAAAGCTGTGGAGTGACAAAGGACATGGCGACGAAATTCGTATTATTACGTGCCGTAATGATGATGATGAAGCAGAACGTGTAGCACAAGATATTATTACCCATAAATTAATGAATGGGAAAAATTGGAAAGATTATGCCGTCTTGTACCGTGGAAATTTTCAAGCACGTATTTTAGAAACGCAATTACGCCAATTGCAAATACCGTATAAACTCTCAGGGGGAACATCTTTTTTTGCACGTAGTGAAATTAAAGATATTATGAGTTATTTGCGATTAATCATTAATCCAGAAGATGACAGTGCATTTTTACGCATTATTAATACGCCAAAACGCTCAATTGGGCCTGTAACGTTAGAAAAATTAGGTCTGTTTGCGCAAGAAAATCATTTGTCATTGCTTGCAGCTGCAGGTGATCAACGTTTAACCATGGTATTGTCTAAGAAAATTTGCTCACATTTATTTGAGTTTTCTGACTTTATGCAAAAATATACCCGTGAATTGCTTGAAGACGATAACCCTGTACCCATTATTCGACAAATGATCACAGAAACAGGTTATATCGATTACATTCGAGAGCAAGCAGCAACGCCTGCACAAGAAAAAACTAAGCTCGATAATATTGAAACGCTCTATACGAGTATTCAAAGTTTGATAAATCGTGCTGAACATGTCGATGATAAGAACATTGAAAGTGTTATTCGTAAAATGGTGTTGCTTGACTTGTTAGAGCAACAACAAGAAGAAGAAGACACAGATAAAGTCAATTTATTGACCTTACATGCTGCAAAGGGTCTTGAATTTCCATATGTATATATGATTGGTCTAGAAGAAGAGCTATTGCCGCATAAAAATTCGATTGCAGCCGAAACCATTGAGGAAGAACGCCGTTTAATGTACGTGGGTATTACTCGTGCAAGACAAGGGTTGACGCTCACTTTGGCAGAACAGCGTAAAGCAGGTGGGCAAATGAAACAAATGACAGCGAGTCGCTTTTTAGATGAATTGCCACAAGACGATATTCATTGGTTGGGTCGTAAAAAGAAAATGAATCAGCATGTCGACCCTAAAGAACAGGCCAAAACATATTTAGACAACTTACGCAGTATGTTGAAGCATAAACATTAATGAGTACAAGGAAACATCAATGAAAGTTCAAGTAAAAGTTTTAGACCCTCGTTTGGGTGAAACTTGGCCATTGCCAAATTATGCAACACAAGGCTCTGCAGGGTTAGATTTACGTGCATGTATTGATGAAGCTATTACAATACATGCAGGTCAAACGGTTTTAATTAAAACGGGCTTGTCTATTTACATTGCAGATCCTCAATTTGCAGGATTAGTTTTGCCACGTTCAGGGTTGGGGCATAAACATGGCATTGTATTGGGCAATTTGGTGGGGCTGATTGATTCAGATTATCAAGGCGAATTAATGATTTCTGTATGGAATCGTGGTCAAACCACATTTACTTTAGAGCCAGGTGAGCGTTTAGCACAATATGTACTGGTACCTGTCGTTCAAGCAGAATTTGAGCAAGTGACTGAATTTGTGGCAACTGCACGTGGTACAGGTGGTTTTGGTCATACAGGTCAGCAGTAATAACAAACATCATCAGTGTATCGATGCACTGATGATGTATGAATGCATTTTTAATTTTGTGTAGAAAAATATTTACAATAGATACATAATTGATGACAATTTAGCATGATATTAAAATAGTTCAGCCAAAACATGCGGTTAACACAACCAGATTTTCCCACCCATATTTTTCGAGCCTATGACATCCGTGGGCGTTTGTCAGATCTACGTTTAAGCGTAGTTGTTGCCATTGCAAGAGCGTTTGCTATACAGCTTAAACAACAACAGATTGACCATATTGTTTTAGGGTATGATGCACGGCATGATGGAAAAACCTATGCTGTATATATCGAACATATTCTGACACAAGCATCGATTAAAGTAACCCAGTTGGGCTGTTGTTCTACACCCTATATGTACTTTATGGCACAGCAGTCTACGAAAATGTGTTCAGGGATCATGCTGACAGCAAGTCATAATCCTAAAACAGATCATGGCATTAAATGGTTAATCAATAAATCACCACCTACACCCACAGAAATACAACATATTGCTCAATTGGCAAAACAGCAGTATCTAAATCATCAATCACTCCCTACTGTTCAGTTAGATCGACCTGTTGAAATTCCATCAGCACAGACATATCTTGATCAATTACAAGGTGATATTCACCTGCAAAGAACACTAACAGTAGTAGTAGATGGCATGCATGGTGCAGCAGGACCATATGCCACAGCTATTCTTCACAGCTTAGGTTGTCAAGTGATCACTTTGCGTTGTGAGGCCAATGGTGACTTCCCAGATCATGCACCCGACCCATCTAAAAAACAGCATTTACAGCAATTGTGTGATGCAGTAAAAAAACACCACGCCGATCTTGGCTTAGCATTAGATGGAGATGGTGATCGTTTGGTTGTGATTGACGAAAATGCAACGATGATTAGCCCAGATCAATTGATGTGTGTATTTGCAGAAATGTGTTTAAAACAGCACCCTCAGCACGAAATTGTTTTTGATGTAAAGTGTGCCAATGTCATTGAACATGTGGCACACCACTATGGTGGAACTGCAACGATGCTTCGTACAGGCAGTACATTTTTACGCCGTTATCTTGCAGGTAATAAACATGCAGTATTTGGTGGTGAATATGCTGGGCATTATGTTTTTAATGATGGTCGAGGTTTAGGGTATGATGATGGGTTATACGCAGGATTGCGTTTAATGGAGTATCTGACGCAACAGCCTGATCATGCTTTATCGGCACTGTTTTTAGACTATCCGCAACGGTGTTTTACTGAAGATACTTATATTGCAACAACAGATACAACAGCAATCAAGCTACTTGAATTATTTAAGCGACGTTATAACAATACTGAGGCAAAGCTCACAGAGATTGATGGTATTCGATTAGATTTTAAACAAGGTTTTGGCGTGATCAGAGCATCAAACACAGGAGAGTTTCTCACGGTACGTTTTGATGCCATTAATCATGCGGTGTTAAAAGACATTAAAATTGCGTTTTCAACTGTATTTTTACCAGAGCACCCAAGTATTTCAACACAGATCTTAAATGCACACTAAAGCATCATTAAGAAAAAATGACAGTAAATCAAAGGACATACTATGGCACATCAACATATGGGTTTGGACAAAGCACACGTTTTAACAGAAGCTTTGCCATATATTCAACGTTTTGCAGGTAAAACATTGGTGGTTAAATATGGCGGTAATGCCATGACTGATCCTGCACTCGAAAGCTCATTTGCACGTGATATTGTATTGCTGAAAACTGTGGGATTGAACCCTATTGTTGTGCATGGCGGTGGACCGCAAGTCGATGCACTACTAAAAAAACTCGGACAAGAGTCTGACCGTATAGACGGTATGCGTGTGACCGACAAAGCGACTATGGATGTGGTTGAAATGGTGCTTGGTGGGAGTGTGAATAAATCTATTGTAAATTTAATTAACCAACATGGTGGCCGTGCAATTGGTTTAACAGGTAAAGATGGCAATTTGTTACATGCTCAAAAATTACTGATGGAAAAAAAAACCACAGATGGAAGCATAGAGAAAATTGATCTTGGTATGGTGGGGGAAGTGGTCGGGGTGAAAACAGATGTATTAGAAATGTTTACCCAAAGTGACTTTATTCCTGTCATTGCACCTTTAGGGGTGGATGAGCATGGCGATACTTATAATATTAATGCAGATCTTGTTGCAGGTAAGGTTGCCGAGGCTTTAGGTGCAGAAAAATTGATTTTACTCACCAATATTACAGGTGTATTAGATCAAAATAAAAATTTACTTACAGGCTTGACCACTCAAGAAGTCGATCGTTTAATTGAAACGGGCGTGATTTATGGCGGAATGATTCCTAAAGTAGGTTGTGCGTTAGATGCTGTTAAAGGTGGTGTCGTGAGTGCTCACATTGTCGATGGTCGAGTACCACATGCTACGTTGCTTGAGGTATTTACAGACCATGGTGTGGGTACTTTGATTTCGAATCGTTTAATACAAAAATAAATGGTGAAATCGAATGAATCATATGTGGGTAAATTTTAC
This sequence comes from Acinetobacter baretiae, assembly GCF_015627105.1. Taxonomy (GTDB): domain Bacteria; phylum Pseudomonadota; class Gammaproteobacteria; order Pseudomonadales; family Moraxellaceae; genus Acinetobacter; species Acinetobacter baretiae. Next base: position 18,779 of record NZ_VTDM01000007.1, read on the forward strand.
CCACATCCAATCGTGACTACAATTGCGTTTTAAGTCTCATTATTTTTAGAATGTGTAGATAAATCGTTTTTTTATTGGTCGTGCTATTTTCATCAAAAACTATATATCTATTTAATAATCAATGACTTTTTATAAATAAACATCCTTTATGAAAAAAATACATAAAGAACGATATAAAAACTAATTTACAAGATTAAGACGTTGGGCTAAATTATAACAGTGTTAAACAAATCAACGATGTAAGTAACGCCATGTGCCAACTCCTCGGAATTAATTGTGCTGAACCTACGGATGTGACCTTTTCTTTTAAAGGATTTTCACAGCGTGCAGGGATTACATCAGATCACTGCGACGGTTTTGGAATCGGTTTTTTTGAAGACCGAGCATGCCGTTTGTTTGTTGACAATAAGTCTGCGATGCAATCACCGATTGGTGAGTTAATTCGCAACTATCCCATTAAATCCAAAAATGTCATTGCACATATTCGTAAAGCGACTCGAGGGCAAGTGACCTTCCAAAATTCGCACCCTTTTGTGCGTGAACTGTGGGGGCGTCATTGGTTATTTGCTCACAATGGTGACTTGCATGACTTTGCACCTGAACTTAGCGGTCGTTTTACACCCATTGGTAACACAGACAGCGAATATGCATTTTGCTATTTGCTAGATCGTTTAGTTGAACATTTTGGTTATAAAGAACCTAAAGTGGAAGAAGTATTTGCTGTTTTAGAAGAAATTGCACCCGAAATTTCAGAATTCGGCACATTCAATTTTTGCTTATCCAATGGTGAGGCATTATTTAGTTATGCTGTCACTAAGCTCAGTTGGACGGTGCGAGGTTATCCATTTGGTTTAGCTCGTTTGGTTGATCTAGATGTGGAAATTGATTTTAGTACAGTGACAACGCCTCAAGATCGAGTGGCTGTAGTAACCACAGAGCCTTTGACAGATGAAGTGTGGACAGCATTTAAACCAGGTGAGCTTATTTTATTTCAAAATGGCGATTTGGTAAAAACTGCACAAACTTACATTGATCGATTAGCAAGGGAAGCCAAAGATCCATCGTTACGCCGTATTACTCAAGCAGATATTTACTAATCATCGATAAGGTGGCAAAAACATTGGCCACCTCCATCGGTTTACTTCAAGCACAGATACTTTAAGCCTGTGTAGATGCTAAAATAATTTTTGATTGAGTCTATGTATTTTTAGTGACTGATTTAAAATTTGTTATAGCATGTTCAACGCGTTTTTGATCGATTTTAACTTTCTCTTTTCTATGACTGTTGATACAGTAGCTTTGTACACCATACAAGAGATGACAACGTCATGTATTTTTGGAATACCAAAGCTTTAGCACAAGAGTTATCAGCCAATACGCTCAATAAAAAGCATTATAAAAACTATTACTTGATGACTGCATTACTCATCACTTTAGTGTACTACTACGGGATGTATTCTCCTTATAGTGAATTGAACATTATTGGTTTTGAAGGTGTATCTACGCTAACTATTATTTTTATTGGTATTCACTGTGCGTATAAAGCCAATGGTGGTGATGAAGGACAACATTTTTTAGAGCGGATGACAGCGTTATCTTTTCCCATTTTAGTGCAAAATACAACAGCAGGAGTTGCTTTCGGTTTTCTCATGGTTGGGCTGTATTTTGGATTGAATTTGGAAGGTACAGCATTTGATACGTGGTTTGAATGGAGTATTTCACTGTTCACTGTAATTTTACAAATCCTCTTTTTTACGCGTTTAAGGTTTTATATGAAAGCAGTGGCAATTGATCGTAGTTAAATCAACCACCAAAACACAATTTCTGAATATTGCCACTTACTCTATAAAGTAATGTGGTACAAAATGGGCATCATTTCCTATGATTGTGCATGCATCTTCACGAATAGACATTCCTTTGCACTGATGTCCAACCATCCATAGTCCGAGTGTGGGCAACATGCCTTGGTGTAAGGGGGTATCTACCCAACGTTGTGCCACATAGCCATGTTTATCGTAATCTTTAAAATAAAAACTACCCGATGCTTTTCCACGGTCAATACTATCTTGCAATATGTGAATATTTGCACCTTCACGTGCAAGTATTGGCTTACGTACCCATTTTCCAGCATAGCTGTGTTGAGGATGGTACGCATGTGTTTCTAACAGAAGTGGGTGATTGGGGAATCGTTGCCACAATGAAACCAATAGCGCTTTATTAGAAAGCAACATTTTCCAACACGGTTCAATCCACTGCATATGTGGTAGTTGAATGTATTTTGAAAAATTTTCCTCCCAAATCCACTCCCATGGATACAATTTAAATAAATGTTGAATAACTTGATGATTAAGGTCGACAAAATGTTGATGATTCCAACCAATATTATCCATAGATAATTCACTGACATTGAGCCCTGCTTGAAATGCAGTATCCATCAAATATTCTAAATTTCCCCAGTCTTCACGTCCTGCACTTTGGCACGCAGCAAAGTGAATGGTGGTATTCGGTGAATACAGTGTTTGCCAACGCTCAATAAGTGCTTCATGAATATGGTTGAATTGATCACGGTGAGGAATCGATGACACTTGTTCGAGCCAAAGCCACTGTGCAACAGATGCTTCGAGTAGACCCGTTGGTGTATCTGCATTGTATTCTAACATTTTGATATTGTGACCATCATATGCAACATCAAAACGCCCATATAGCATAGGTGCATTGGTTTTCCATGTGTGCTCAATACAAGAAATGGCCGCGTTGGGAAGTTGAAAATAAGCGGGGTAATTACCACGAGTAATCATATCTTGTACAAGATCAAGGCACATTTGATGCAATTCATTGGCTGCATCTTCAAGTTGTTCAATATGTGTTAAGTGAAACTCATAGGCAACCCCTTCTGACCAGTAGATTGATCCATCTTCTGAAGGAAGGTTAAAGTAATCAAAACCAATTTTTTGATGCTCTTTTTCCCACTGTGTGCGTTTTGGTAGGATAACTCTTTTCACGAACTAACCTCCACCTGAACTATTTGACTGTCCTGATCCACCAAAGCCACCCCGAATAGGGGTTGATTTAGCATCGGGGTTGATGTGTGTGGAGATGATTGGGGGGCCATTGCGTCGTCGCCCAGACGCTTTAACGACTTGACCTAAATAACGAACTTTACGGTTTGTTCGATAATATTGAGGCCCTAAATATCTTGTATAATCACTAGATAGGGTAGTTTGTTGTTCATCGCATAATTCGAGATGCCAATCTTGCTGACAGTCATACTGATGATTGTAAACATCTTGTTGTAATATATCATCGCTACATGCTGTGAGTAATAAGGGTACAACGACCAATGATAATTTTTTGGTTCGCATATGTACAAAACCTATGATGCTGTGTAATTTTTAAAAAAAGATGTCAACTGACGAAAGGTCTATCTTATGTATCCTTTTACATAAAGTATAGTGTTAAAAATAAAGGATATGAGATTTTTATGCCAAGTTTTATTTTAGCTAACCTCGGATATTTGTATTTGGCTTGTGTGATTATTATTGATATTTTAATGATGTTTTTCTTAACACAAGCACATGGTTTTTCAAACTATAAAGCCACCGTATTGAGTTTGGTGTGTTATGCCATTACTTTTGTTTTTGCAGGTTTGGCACTAAAACATTTACCCATGAGTGTTGTTTATGCGCTTTGGGGTGGATTGGGTGCAATGGGTTGTGCTGTGGTTGCACACTTTTTTATGGGGCAAAAACTCAATTTACCAGTGTATATTGGCATGGGATTGATTGTTGTGGGCGTTGTGATGGTTGAATTGTTTTCTGAAAGTTCAAGCTAAATACTATAGGGTTGAATGTTAAGAAGTATTTGATTTGATTAAATAATACTTGATTCTTTTACTCTACTTTATCAGTAACTATAACAAATTCAAACATTTATTAAACCACCTAAAATAGTCGGATTTTTTTATTATTTTTCAATAAGATAAAATTATATATCATATGATTTAGATCATAATATAAAGTAAAAATAAGGGGGAATAATGAAAATTTCTTGGAATGCAAATTTTGAAACAGGGATAGAAGTCATTGATGAGCAACACAAACGAATTTTGCATTATATTAATGATATAGATGAGGTGTGCTTTACACATGATCGTGAAAAAGTCAAAGAAATTTTAGATAATATTATTGATTACACACAATCTCATTTTACCTTTGAAGAAAGCTTGCAAGAAGAAGCAGGTTATCAATTTAGTGTTCCACATAAAAAAGTACATGATTTATTTATTAAAAAAATTGAAGACTATCGTTTACGCTTTTTAAAAGGTGAACCCATTGAAGATGATTTATATCAGGTTTTAACCAAATGGTTAATTAATCATATTAAGCATGATGATGCAGATTATGTGGGCGCGGTTAAAGAAAATATGAAGCAACTCATTCAAGAAAAACAAAAGAAAAAAGGATGGTTGGCTCGATTTTTTGCATAAGGTTGATAAAAACAACGTGAATGCAGTGATGAGTGAGCAACAACTTTTGATTTTCTGTGATCAGAAAGGCAAAATAGCGTATCATTTTTAAATAATTTAGATACAGGACAGACTCATGTCTCGATGGTTGTCACCGTTACTTGCATTTTGTATGTCATTGGTGCTCATTACAAGTTTGGCACCGATGTTGGGATTTCAAATTGATCGTCAATTTGACTTTTGGTTATTGTGGTTGTTGATCGTTTTGGTCGTATCGTTGCCATTGACCTATTTAGAATATGCATTAGTGAAACGTGCAAAAACAAGTATATTAAATGCGTTTATGATGCTGACAAGAGAGGCTGATGCCGCTTTTCAATGGAGAATAGTGGGGTGGTTATCTGTCATCTTTATTCCCTTTCTTGCAGGCGCACTGCTCAATAATAGTTATACACTCATTGGTCAGTTTGTACATCTACCAATACGTTCAGAGTTGGTTTTTTTAGTCTTAGCCATGTTTGCGATGTTACTTTCATTTGCTCCTCGATTGTGGTTGGCAGGTGTAAGTGTCGTGGCAGTATTGGTTTCATGGGCGACTAGCTATGTATTTGGCTATGCCCCTTTGGTGTGGCACACCACCAATATTGTGTTTTCTGAGTGGGGCAGTGCAACTGTACTTGCATTGATTGCCAGTGGTTTAGGCTTAGGAATTTATGCACAAACCAGTTTACATCAAATTTTAAATACAGAACGTTCAAGTCAATTGGTCATTCCTGTTTGGTTAGCACAAGTATTTGCAGTTGTTGTTTTTGGTTTTTTTACCATACGTGCTGATATTCCTGCTTTAACATTCCTTTTAGCGGTGGTTTTTGCAGCGGCGTGGCTTTTACAATTGGCGAGACAACAACTGATTGAGCGTAACATTAATGTCATTGCTGTCTATTTAATCATATTGGGTGCATTACTTATTTGGGTCATACCGCATGCACATCGCCTATTTAATCTTGTACTCATGCTTTGGGGGCTTGTGAGTTGCTTGTTGTATAGTTTGTTTGCAGGGTGGATGATGAAAATTAGTCATCTACGAAAAGTACTTAATTTTAGCAATGAGATTTATTATAATCTTTGGCGTATTGCGGTACGTATTGTTGCTCCTTTAAGTATCATTGTTGCAATCTGTGCTGTATTTGCAGGATATTTCTAAATGAATGATGTATGGGTGGCTTATGCATCTGAGTCTCAACAGTATTATATACATGTTGATTTTCACTCTGGCATGACGATTCAAGATGCCATTGATGCAAGTGATATTGTCAGCAAGGCGAACTTAGAACTTCCACTTTGTGTGGGGATTTTTGGAGAAAAAATGCTAAGTTTGGCACACACTTTACAAGAAGGTGATCGTGTAGAAATTTATAGGCCATTGATGATTAATCCAAAAGATATTCGTCGCAACCGTGCTCAACAAAAGCCCATGCAGACTAGAGCACAAAAAGAAAGCAATCGTTTTAAACGATAGTTCTAACCGAAAGAAAAACCCCCAGATTTGGGGGTTTTCTTTGACTAAGTCGGATGAAAGTTATTAAACTTAGCTCATATTTACAATGCTTCTTTTGCAGCAGGAAGCCCTGGTTGCGTATTTGGGATGCTGTCTAACCCTTCTATACGGCTGACGACACCCGAGTTGTCGAAGTAAATTTTAAGGTGTTGGCCTTTTGCTTCAGCAATTTTTGCCTTTTTTGCATATGTGCCAGGAATGTAATTGTAAATATAATCCCAACGCAGTGGGTTGAGTGGATCGGCAATTGTAGGACTGCCCAGTAAAAAACGTACCTGTTGGTAAGTCATACCAGGTTGAACTTGAGATGCCTGTGTTTTTATAAGCGGTGTTCCTTGCGGAATGTCAATTTTATAAACACAACCACCGAGCATTGAACTGACGAGTAAAGTCGTCAAAATAATTTTTTGCATTTTGCTACACTATCCAAATCAATTTTGATGCATTTCATTCAATCATAGATCATACTGCATCTAAACCCTATTGCATATTACTACTTAAAAATAGTTGAGAGACTCTGTATGGCCATTTCAAATCAAGACTTACGTAAAGCTGGATTGAAAGTAACCCTGCCAAGGATTAAAATCTTGGAATTACTTGAAACATCTAAGCCACATCACTTAAGTGCAGAAGATATTTATAAAACACTATTGGATCAAGGTGAAGATGTTGGCCTTGCAACAGTGTATCGTGTATTAACTCAATTTGAAGCAGTCGGTATTGTGCAACGTCTTAATTTTGAAAACAATCATTCTGTTTTTGAAATCATGCAAGACAGTCACCATGATCACTTGGTCTGCCAAAACTGTAATAAAGTGCTTGAATTTAGCAATGACTTAATTGAAAACGAACAGCATGAGGTTGCCAAAAAATTTGGTTTCACATTGACTGGCCACTCTTTAAACTTGTATGGGTTTTGTAGTGATCAAGAATGCCAAGACGCTTCACGTAAGAAGTAATGTGTACATAAAGACCACAAACATGATTGAAAGGGTTAATCAACCCTTTCAATTGTATGTCGGTAGGGTTAAGGATCAATAGACAACTGACGAGGTACGGTGTCATCTTTAGGTTGATCGCCAGACAGTTTAATTTTTAGTCTTAAATCGTTAGGTGCATCGGCATGTTTGAGTGCATCTTCATAAGAAATAGCACCTTCTTGATAAAGATCAAGTAACGACATATCAAATGTTTGCATGCCTAACTCTTTAGACTTGGTCATAATCTCTTTAATTTGATTAATTTGTCCTTTGCGAATGTATTCTGAAATCAGTGGACTATTAATCAAAATTTCAATTGCAGCACGGCGTGACTTTTTGTCTGGAGTTGGAATTAACTGTTGTGCCACAATGGCTTTTAGGTTTAAAGACAAATCCATTTGAATTTGATGATGCCGCTCACTGTCAAAGAAATTGACAATTCGATCAATGGCTTGGTTTGCATTGTTGGCATGCATTGTTGCTAATACTAAATGTCCTGTTTCGGCAAAGTTGAGTGCATAACTCATTACTTCAGTGGTTCTAATCTCACCAATCAAAATTACATCAGGCGCTTGTCTGAGGGTGTTTTTCAGGGCAACTTCAAAAGACTTGGTATCGATCCCCACTTCACGTTGCGTAATAATACATCCTGCATGTTGATGGATAAATTCGACAGGGTCTTCAATGGTAATAATGTGGCCATGACTACTACGATTACGATGCCCAATTAACGATGCCAACGACGTCGATTTACCTGTACCTGTACCGCCTACAAATAAAATAATCCCTCGTTTTTCCATGATTAATTTTTTGAGCACCGCAGGGAGTTTTAACTCTTCTGTGAGGGGAATCACGTTTTCAATACGGCGAATGACCATACCAGGCATATCGCGCTGGTAAAATGCACTGACTCGAAAACGACGTCCATCTGCACCACTAGTAATGGCAAAGTTACATTCTTTGGTGTCTTTAAATTCGGCACGTTGCTGTTCATTCATAATAGAATGAATCAGCTGACGAATTAACTCAGCACTCATTTTTGTGCGTGCAAGTGGTGTCAATTGCCCATTGATTTTCACAAGAGGCTCAAGATCTGCAGTAATAAATAAGTCTGAACCTTTTTTATCACTCATGACTTGAAGCAAGTCATTAAAATTCATTCCCATTCGTTGATTACCTACTGTTAATTGAATGAATCTGGTTGTTTGGCAGCGGTACGTGCAGCTTCTTTACTGATCATGTTTTTTTGTACCAAGCCTTTTAAGCTTTGGTCTAGTGTACACATGCCTATACCTGCATTGGTTTGAATGGCAGAGTACATTTGTGCAATTTTGTTTTCACGAATCAGGTTACGAATAGATGGGATTCCTAACATGATTTCATGTGCAGCAACACGACCCCCGCCATTTTTTTTCAGTAATGCCTGAGAAATGACAGCTTGTAATGATTCTGACAACATGGCACGAACCATACTTTTTTCTTCAGATGGGAAAACGTCTACAATACGGTCAATGGTTTTAGCCGCAGAGGTGGTGTGCAATGTACCAAAAACTAAATGTCCTGTTTCAGCCGCGCTTAACGCCAAACGAATAGTTTCTAAATCACGCATTTCTCCGACTAAAATAATGTCTGGATCTTCACGTAATGCAGAGCGAAGTGCATTATTAAAACTAAATGTATCTCGGTGTACTTCACGCTGATTAATCAGACATTTTTGAGGTTGATGTACAAATTCAATCGGATCTTCAATGGTCAGTATGTGATCAAAGCGAGTTTGATTGATATAGTCTAACATGGCTGCCAAAGTGGTTGATTTTCCTGATCCTGTCGGGCCTGTCACTAGCACTAAGCCACGAGGGAAATCACAAATTTGTTGAAAAATTGAGCCTAAACCCAGTTGATCTAAGGATAGAATTTTTGATGGAATCGTTCGAAATACAGCGCCTGCACCACGGTTTTGGTTAAATGCATTGACACGAAAACGTGCTAAATTTGGTACTTCAAAAGAAAAGTCAGTTTCCAAATTCTCTTCAAAGTCTTGGCGCTGTTTATCTGTCATAATGTCATATATAAGCTTATAAACTTCTTTATGACTTAAATCAGGTAAATTGATGCGTTTTACGTCACCGTCAACTCGAATCATCGGTGGTAAACCTGCCGATAAATGTAAATCAGATGCTTTATTTTTTACTGAAAATGCGAGTAGCTCAGTAATGTCCATATTTCCCCCAAGGCGATGTCTTTTGGAACATTATTTTTATAGAATAATAACGACTTTATTGATCTCAGACCAATGCTTTATTAAAAAAGCGTAAAAATACTCAGAGTTTTTATCATGCAAGATTTTTCTCAAGCCAGAAACCAAGTGTTACAGCAGATTCAACATGCATGTGATCTTGCACATCGCACAGATGTTGCAAAACTCCTTGCAGTATCCAAAACTCATGATGCTGATACTGTACGTGCCATGTATGATGTCGGTCAGCGGTCTTTTGGTGAAAATTATTTACAAGAAGCCTGTCATAAAATAGATGAGTTAAAAGATTTAGAGATACAATGGCATTTTATTGGACACGTACAACGTAATAAAACCAAATTGATTGCTGCTCATTTTTCGTGGGTTCATGGGGTAGATCGTTTGATCATTGCACAACGATTGTCTGAACAACGTGGCCACGAATTACCACCTTTGAATATATGCATACAAGTCAATATTGATGCTCAAGACAGTAAAGATGGTTGTGCACCAGAAGATGTCATAGCAATGGTTGAAAAGATACAACAATTACCACACATTCAGCTCAGAGGTTTAATGGTGATTCCTGCACCCAACCATACACAGGCTTTTTTTGATGCTCAAGCATTATTTAAAAAGGTCGCTTTGGCTTACCCAACACTACAATCATGGGATACGCTGAGTATGGGAATGTCGGGTGATTTATTACCAGCCATACAAGCAGGGTCCACATTAGTACGAATAGGTACCGCTTTATTTGGTGCTCGTGATTATAGTCAAGATAGGTGATTTTTTGGTGCAAGAGCAAAAAATAAAATATACGGCATTGTTGGTGGCATTGACATTTTTTATGGAAAATTTAGATGCCACTATTATTGTTACCGCCTTGCCCGCCATGGCAGATACATTTCGTGTTGCACCGATTAACTTAAATATCGGTTTAACGGTTTATTTGGTGGCAGTTGCAGTATTTATTCCAGTGAGTGGTTGGCTTGCAGAGCGTTATGGTGCACGCCGTATTTTTGTTACGGCCATTATTTTATTTGTTTTAGCATCGATTTTATGTGCCTTGAGTCAAACTAAATCGGTTTTTACTTTTGCAAGGGCATTGCAAGGCATTGGTGGGGCAATGATGGTGCCTGTGGGGCGATTGGTTGCGATGCGATTGGCACCAAAAGAGCATTTAGTGAAAGTGATTGCTTATATTACGTGGCCGGGGCTAATCGCGCCTGTAATAGCACCTGCCTTAGGTGGTTTAATCGTTACACAACTTTCATGGCAATGGATTTTTTATATTAATGTACCTTTAGGCATACTGGCAATTTGGGCAAGTTTAAAACTGTTAGATAATGATATTAATGAGGATATTGCACCATTTGATTGGATTGGTTTTGCATTACTGGCCTTGGCCTGTGCAAGCGTGGTCTATGGCATGGAGCGTATTGGCCAAGATATTAGTAATGCCGTCAGTTATTTGGGCTTGGTGATCTTTGGTGCTTTATTATTTACGATTTCTGTATTGTACATGCGCCGTTCAGATGCGCCTTTACTGAAATTTGATGCATTTAAACAAGAGACATTCTCTGCAAGTATTTTTGGTGGGTCAGTTGCACGCATTGCGATGAGTGCATTGCCGTTTTTATTGCCACTGATGTTTCAAGAGGTATTTGGGCTGTCTCCTTTAGACGCTGGATTATTACTTTTGGCGGTGTTTTTAGGGAACTTACTCATGAAACCTTTTACTACGTTTTTAATGCGTAGATTTGGTTTTCGTAAAATTTTACTGGTCAATGCCGTTGTGGGTGCGTGTAGTATTGCCATGTGTGCATGGTTTACAGTGAATACCCCCCATTGGGTGATGATGGCCTGTATGTTTTTAAGTGGTTTGAGTCGTTCTTTACAATTTACCTGCTATAACTCTTTAAGTTTTGCAGATGTTTTGCCACAAGATAAACGCTATGCAACCACACAGTTTAGTTTGTTTTTTCAAATTAGTTTGGCCATGGGTGTTGCGCTTGCTGCTTTAGTGTTACGTGGTTTTATGTTTGTTTTTGGTCATGATGAACCCACATTATCAGACTTTCATTGGGCATTTGTTATTATTGCCTTGTTTTCATTATTGTCTTTGATTGATACGTGGCGTTTAAGCCCCGATGCAGGTGATGAGGTCAGTGGTTATCGTAGTCGTAGTATACGTTACGACAACCTGCGATAGTTTTTTATCCGATAATATGAACTTGACTTGCGCCTGAACCCATGGCTTTGACTTGAATTTGTACAGGAATACGCTCATGCATTTCCTGTACGTGTGAAATTAAAACGACTTTCCGTCCCTGACTTTGTAAGCGATCAAGCGCATCCATAACAATATGTAATGAGCTTGGATCTAAAGTACCAAAACCTTCATCAATAAATAAAGATTCTAATTTCATTTCGCCTGATGCCATGTTGGCCAGCGCCAGTGCCAGTGCCAATGACACCAAAAAGGTTTCCCCACCAGATAAAGACAAAACGGGGCGTACTTCGCTGTTCATATCGTGATCTATAATGGCTAGCCCTAAACTGTTTTGAATACGTTGTAATTCATAGCGTTGAGAGAGAGGCGCTAATTGTTGATTGGCATATTCGACTAAAATGTCTAAATGATGTTCTTGGGCAATCCGTTGAAATTTAGTACCTTCTTTGCTTCCAATTAATTCAGAAATTTTCCCCCAACGGTTGACTTGATCTTGCAATTTTTTAATCTGTGTTAAGTAGGTGTGATGCTGTTGTTGTGCTTGTGTGTTGAGGAGCAGTCGAGAATGTATTTGATTTTTTTCTTCCTGAATGGATTTCAGAGTATTTAAGTGTTGGGCAGTCAGTGGGGCTAAATCTGCTTCGAGATATGCAGGTTGCTGTTGTAGATGCTGATCGAGTTGCGTTGTAACATGTTTAATTTGGGTCTCTAGAGTCATTTTATCTTGTTCAAACTGCTGTAGATCTTCACGTAATTGTTGAAGATCTGTTGATGTATAGCTTAGACATGTTTTGATTAAGGCAGTTGTAAAATGGGGGAATTGTTTTTGCCAATCCTCTTGCGCGATTTGATGTGTTTGTTCGTGTTGTTGCCACAGTTGTAGCTCTTGATTGATTGCGTCTAACTCACTTTTTTTTGTGTGATAGTGCTGTTGTTTTTCCGTTAACTGTTGCTGAGCGGTGTGAAATGTCTGTTTAGCATGATTAAGTTGTGTTTGTAACTGTTGGTGCCATTGCATTGTGGTTTTTAATTGATTTTCACCATGCTGAGCAAGAAGATTTTTTAAGGTCAAAGCAATTTCAACACCTTGTTCTTTTGTATGGTTTTTATCATGACACAGTTGTTCATATTGTTGTTGAGTGGTGTGTTGTTGTTGCGCTAGCAGAGTACATTTATGTTGTTGTTGATCTCGTTGAGTTTGCAGCTGTTGTTGTTGGTTTTTACTGTCGTTTAGCGTCTGAATGGCTTGTATTGTTTGTTGTATGGCTTGATTGGGCATGTCGTGCCATGCTTGTTGTTGTGATGAGCCGAGTAAGGTCAAAATATTTGTTTTTAATGTTTTGAATTGTTCAATAATGACAGCGGTTTGACGTTGCTCAGTGAGTTGTTGTTGTTTAATTTTCAGTTGTTCTTGTTGTTGCTTGAGTTTAGTTTGCTGTTGTGCAATAGATTGTTGTTGCGCCTCAAGTGTTTTGACATGTTGTTGACAATACGTTTTGAGTTGCGTTGTATTGTCTTTATCGGCGTGCGTATTGAGATTGAGATTGTGGAAATCACGTAATATTTGTGCTTTTAATTGCTGAATTAGGTGTTGATACTCGGTTTTTTGTGATTTTAAATGATTGATTTCAAGATGTCGTTGAGTATATTTTTTTTGGCTATTTTGCCATTGTTGTAAAGCATGTTCTTTCGCCACAATGTAGGTTTGCTCATGCTGTGTGTGTAATTGCGCAAGCGATTCTTCAAGTATGTGTTGATGTTGAATAAAAGGATGTTCGGTACTTCCACAGACCATGCAAGCCTGATCTGGTTTGAGTTTTGATCTGAGCTGTTTAATGTGGTCTGCATGTAAAAGCTGTTGTTCGGCTAGTCGTTGTTGTGTTTGTGTGAGTGCTTCTTCAGCATGTTGATATGCTGATTCATGTTGTTTTAAATCTTGTTCTAATTGTTCAAGGTCATGTTGGTATTGTGTACATGTGGTATTTATCTGGTCTAGTTTAAGTTCTTGTTCAAGTTGATGATCTATATTTTTGAGTAAATATTGAAGTTGTTGTTGTGTTTGTTGATGTTGGTATTGACGCTGTTGTTGTGAAACACTGTGTTCAGTGAGTGTATCTAGTGAACCGTGTTTATTAATCAGCTCTTCTACATGTTGTGCAAGTAACTGAGTACGTTGTTCAAAATCGTCTAGGTCGGTGCATTTAGCCTTTTGCAATCTTTGCCATAGTTGTTGCAATTGTTCGAGTTTGTCTAAATTTGCACGTGGTTCTTCGGCCAAGGCCAAGAAATCTTTGAGCTGTTGTTGTGTGTGATCAATATCATGCTGTTGTTGGGTTAGTTCATTGAGTTTTTCTTGTAGTAATTTATATTGTTGCTGTTCAGATTGTAATTGTTGTTCAAGTTTTTGCTGTTGCGTCTCTTGTTGTTGATAATGATTGAGAAGTTGCTGGCGTGTCGCATCAAGGGCAAAACCTTGTTCTAATACGGGTTGCAATTGACTCAGTCGTTGTTCTTGTTGTTGATATTGTTGTTCAGCGTCTGTGCAGAGTTGTAGTTGCTGTTGAACATCGTGTTCAATGTGTTTAAATGAGGTAAGATAATGCTCACGTTGTTGTTGTAATTGTTGTTGTTTCAATTGTGTCGTGTATATAGCTTCAATATGATGTTGTACTTGTGAAAATTGCTCTAACTCAAGCACACGTTGTCTTTTTTGCTCATAAGATGTCTGTTGTGTTTCGAGGGTCACATATTGTTGTTGCAAGGTGTATTGTTGTTTTTGAAGTTGATGGTGTTGCACATACCATTGTGTTGCATATTCTAATTGTTTGATCTGCTGCTGTTGCTCTTGGATCTGTTGTTGTTTCTTATGTTGAGTATCGGTTAAATGGTCGATTTCTTGGGTACTTAGCAATTCAATATGGCCAATGTAGTCTTGAAATTTGTCTAATTCCTGCTTGAATCCTTTGGTTTTTTCAAAAGCGCACTGGCTCACAACGCTAAAAATACTCGAGTTGGTGAGGTATTCGAGCAAGTCTGCACGCTCTTGGTCTTTGGCTTTTAAAAAAGCCCCAACATCTGATTGTGCTAATAAAATTGCACGTGTAAATTGTTCAAAACTCAAACCGATCAATTGCTGTATGCAGGGTGTACATTCAGTTATTTTTTGAGTCATGATACGCGCATCTTCAAGACATATCACAGAGCGATCAAGTTTAAATTTACCATCAACTTTTTTACGTGTACGACTTAATTCCCAACGGGCTTTGTAACGCTTTTGATCTAGTGCAACAAATTCGACTTCTGCAAAGCCTGTGACACAACCACGGCGTAAAATATGTTTAGAATTTTTTAGTTGTATTACTTCGCCATTGGGGTCACTTAAATGGCCACTTGCCCCTTGTAAACGTGGAATTTGATCAAATAAAGCCAAACACATGGCATCTAGCAATGTGGATTTGCCTGCACCTGTTTTGCCTGTGATCGCAATTAACCCTGCATTAGCCAAAGGTTCGGATTCAAAATCAATATATTGTTCACCTGCAAGTGAAGCGAGGTTGCTTAAACGTAGTGATAAAATTTTCATGAAGCCACCTTATGACGTAGTATTTTTTTGCTGTTGTTTTTCTTCTGCTTCTTGAAGCAACGTTAAAAAATCAGCATGTACTTCAGCATTGTTGTCGTAACCCATATTTTGCCAAAGGTGTGTAAATAATTGGGTTGGCGTAGGTGGTGCTAAATCTATTTTTGAATGTGCTTCACTGTCTTGATGAAGTGCGATTCGTTTACGACTTAAACGTACCAATCGATATTGTTGTTTTGGGAGAAGGTCTTCAATTTGTTGTCTTAAATTCAAAGGAGGAGGAGTATTGCTTTGATATTCAATATCGACATATTCGCGCTGTTCGATGTTTTCTATCACCTTGTCACTAGGTAGTGCTTTTAATTGTTGCATGACATCTTCAAGCTCACCTGTTAAACGATGCAGTGCAACAGTACGAGGAATATGAATGGCTGAGAATGAAAGACGTTGCTCAGGTACCGTATGCTCAGGATGAATATGAATATCAACAATTTGATGTTTATAATTTTTTTCACTAAAAGACAATGGAAT
This sequence comes from Acinetobacter baretiae, assembly GCF_015627105.1. Taxonomy (GTDB): domain Bacteria; phylum Pseudomonadota; class Gammaproteobacteria; order Pseudomonadales; family Moraxellaceae; genus Acinetobacter; species Acinetobacter baretiae. Next base: position 34,365 of record NZ_VTDM01000007.1, read on the forward strand.
TGGTGAGCCACTATAGCGAATAAATGGTTGTGATACTTGTTGTGGTTTGTGCAAATGGCCAAGGGCAACATAATCGACATCATGGTCAAATAATGTGGTTGAAAGTGCTTCTTGATGACCAATAATACAACGTTCAGAGTCAGATTCTTGACCACCTTGTATATGTGCATGTGACATAATGATTAGGGCTTGATCTGCTGTTTTACGTTTTTTAGCCTCTAAAATGAGTGTTTGATGTAAATATTCAATCGCAGATTGGCTGTCTTGCGTATGTTCATTAAATCCTGTAATTTCGGCATTACGCAAAAAAGGAAGAGCAATACACCATGCTACAATTTGCTGTTTGGGATTGTAAATGGGTAAAATCAGTCGATCTATATCTAAACGACGATTTGCATCCCAACGAACTAAACCCACCGTTTTAGCATTATATTTCTCAAGTAAGGGTTCAATTTGCTCAATACGATAACCTGAGTCGTGATTGCCTGCAATCATGAGCGTTTGCATGTGTGGTGCAACAGCATGGGCTTGAGCAAGAAATTGATATAATTGTTTTTGTGCGGCAGATGATGGATTAATCACATCATAAATATCACCTGATATCAGTAGAGCATGTGGTTGTTTTTGTTTAATTTGCTCAATGAGCCATGTTAGAAATTGTTCATGTTCAAAGTGGCGAGAGTAATTGTAAAACAGTTGCCCTAAATGCCAGTCTGAAGTATGAAAAAAATGCACAGCCATAAGATACTCATGTGTAGTGTTTGGTGGGTATAGATGTTAATTTAACAGTAGATTGAAACATAAAAAAGTGTAACCCATTTTATGTTTTAAACATCTGTCATTAAAGAGCCAAATTATGACCTTACATCGTTATGACGTCGATTTAGAGTGGTGCGGTAACCTAGGACACGGTACGACAAGCTATAAAAGTTATCAGCGTGATTTTAAAATTCAACATCCTTCAAAGCCATTTATTTTAGGTTCTGCTGACCCTGCATATTTAGGAAACCCACAGCGTTGGAATCCAGAAGATTTAATATTAGCTTCAGCATCTGCATGCCATCAATTGTGGTATTTGCACTTATGTGCGGTGCATGGCGTAGTGGTGTTGGCTTATACAGATCATGCCACTGCTTTCATGCAGGATCAAGATGTAGAGCGTAGAGGACATATTACAGAAATGACATTAAAGCCTGTGGTTACGGTGCAACAAGGTACAGATCTAGAGCAAGCACAAAAATTGCATATACAGGCACATCATGAATGTATGATTGCCAATTCGGTAAATTTTCCGATTTACTGTCATGCACAAATTATCGAACAAGTGCCATAAAAAAAGCATTATGTCTAAGAGGACATAATGCTTGTGTTTGAAAAACTATTGAATTACATTTTTGCGTCAGCTTTAGGTGCTGGTTTATGCTTAGGTGCATCGTGATGATGCCCTTTGTGCTCAGCGCCTTTTTTGTGTTCGTGTGCTTTCTTTTCTGCATTATCACGGTGTTTGTGCGTTTTTTCATGCATAGGTTTGGTTGGATCTGCTTTTGGCGGTACGTTTGCTTCTGGCGCTGCTGCAAAAGCAGACATCGTTACTGTTGAAGCCAATACGACAGTTGAAAGCGTTGCGAGAATCTTTTTCATGTGTTTAAACCTAGTTGGATCATTTGATATATTCATCATGCACAGATATTGTGAATTTTCAATGAAGGCTTTATTTTTCTATAGACTATGATTTGTGTAAGTCGGTTACATTGACCGGTTAATCTGTTACAGCCATGTAGATAAAGAAAAGCCAATGATTCGAGTGATGAGAAATCATTGGCTGAAATGTCAACTTTACAGTGGTAGACATAAAGTACAGTATTGTTGCGCTGCATAGATTCAGTACGTTTATCTATATACACAGGCCTTATGCTCACTATAACGATGTATAGTGCTAAAACGTTGACATAATGGTTTAAATATTTTTAATAAATTTTGATGAGGTGTGATTTGGGCGTATCACTGAAAAAGTATTATGCATGGTTTTTGTTGTGTTGCTTTGTCTTTAGTTGTATAGGCGGTATTTTTATGGTTTTACTGCCCAAAAGTTTGGCGATGATCTTTATGGTTATGCCATATTTATTGAGCATGATTTCAGTTTTATACATTTTTCTAAAGCAACAAAAGCGTGCACCAACACGTCAAGAGATGTTTCGGTTTGCGTGGGTTTTTAATCTTTTGTTTTGGGGGTTTAATTTAACAGGATTTCTATTAAGTTATATGTGGCAGGCGTGGAGTCATCCAGAAATAGATGTATGGCAATTTATACAACTTTATATGTTGCAACCACAGATTCTTTTGGTGGCGTTATTTATTGTGATCATGATTGGGTTGCCATTTTATTTGGTGACGTTGTGGTTTTTTGGCCCACAGGCTCGTCGTATGGCTCAGCATATGTTTAATCTTTGATGATCATATTGTGACAAGCATCACCATACCAATGATCTGATGATGCTTGTTTCTTTATTTTAATTTTAAGCCATGTTTTTTAGCTTACGTGCAGCTTCTTCAGCAAAATAAGTCCATATGCCATCTGCACCTGCACGGCGACAGCTCATCAGAGATTCCAAAATCACCTGTTCCGATAACCAACCATTTTGAATGGCGGCACTGAGCATGGCATATTCGCCACTGACTTGATAAATAAATGTTGGAATACCAAACGTGTCTTTGACTTCGCGTACAATATCTAAGTAGGGCATACCGGGTTTCACAATCACCATATCTGCACCCTCTTGAATGTCCAAAGCAATTTCATGAAGTGCTTCTGCACGATTCCCAAAGTCCATTTGGTAATTATATTTATTACCACCTTTTAAATTGCTTGCAGAACCTACGGCATCTCTAAATGGGCCATAAAAGCTAGAGGCATATTTGGCAGAGTAAGCCATAATGCTGGTGTAAATGTGCCCTTGTTGTTCAAGTGCCTGTCGAATTGCACCAATCCGTCCGTCCATCATGTCACTTGGTGCAATAATATCTGCTCCTGCTTCTGCATGACTTAAAGATTGTTTGATTAAGCATGCGACAGTTTCATCATTTAAAACATAGCCTGTATCGTCGATAATGCCATCTTGTCCGTGTGTTGTGTATGGGTCAAGTGCACCATCGGTGATGAGTACCATTTCTGGTAATTCTTTTTTGAGTAAGCGACATGTAGTTTGTACTAAACCATCTTCACGCCACGCAGCAGCGGCATCTAAGCTTTTATCCTCTTGAGGCGTAACAGGAAACAAAGCCAATTTTGAAACACCAAGTTCAAGTAATGTTTCTGCTTTTTTAAGCAGTAGATCTGCCGATAAGCGTTGAACATTGGGCATACTTGCAATATCTTGTGTTTGATTTTGACCCGGTAAAACAAAAACAGGATAAATAAGGTGGTCTGTAGTTAAGTGTGTTTCTCTGACCATGGCACGAAGTTGGTCATTTTTACGGATACGGCGCATGCGTGTTGCAGGAAAAGCGGGGCGATTGAAAGCGTAACTCATATTATTTTCTCTTGAATCTGTGGGTGTTGTAGACGCCGTGGTTTAATTTATGCTGATCATAAAGTAGTTTTACGATGATTTTAAAACGATAAAACTTATGCTATTTATCAGTTCTTTAAATGTCTATTCAACTGTTTTTATAGATGTTGGTTTCACTATACATCATTTAAGGTATTTGCTGTAAGATCAGCCTTTCAAAATCAAATCGTGTGCATTCACTTTGGCATGCTGATTTTTTGACATCACAAGATTAATCTATGTCAATTTTTAAATTATAGATGAAAAGTTTTGTCGACATAGTTTTGTAAAAATAACATGATAAAGCCGTAGGGTTAAGTATGAGTGAACAATCATCACATTCAGAACACGTTTCAACATCATCAACTCAATCTAATCCACAAAAACGTAAAAAATTACTGCTAATGATTGCGATAATTTTTATGATCAGTATTGTGATGTATGCCATATGGCTGGTATTTTTTAATGGTACTGAAGATACAGACAATGCTTATGTTGCAGCAGATACTGCACAAATCAGTGCAATGGTTGGGGGGCAGGTCTTACAAGTATTGACTCAAGATACAGCATATGTACATGCAGGTGATATTTTAGTCAAAATTGATGATCAAGATGCGCAGATTGCTGTTGCACAAGCACAGGCAGAATTAACAAAGGTGAAACGCCAATTTGGTCAAACACAAGCCAATAGTGGTGCATTAAATTCACAAATTCAAGCGACTGACGATGCCATTCAAAGCCAAAGGGCACAGGTTGAAAAAGCTCAAGCTGATCTTGCAAAAGTAAAGGCAGATTTTAAACGCCGTGAAGTATTAAATGCATCGGGGGCGATTTCTAAAGAAGAATATACTACTTCGCTTAACGCACTCAATACAGCAAAAGCGGGTTTAAGTGTAGCTGAAGCAAGTCTACAACAAGCACTTTCTAACCAAAAAGTAGCACAAAGTAACTTGGAAGCAAACAATGCACTGATTAAGGGAACAACACAAGAAACCACTCCAGATGTATTAGCGGCTCAATCAAAATTAGATCAAGCTAAGCTCAATCTTGAACGTACAATTGTACGAGCACCTGTTGATGGAATTGTGACGAATCGTAATGTTCAAATTGGTCAAGTCATTGCTGCGGGTCAAGCATTGATGATTGTTGTTCCTATTCATCAAATGTATGTCAATGCAAATTTTAAAGAGAGTCAATTGGCTCGTGTCAAAGTGGGTCAAAACGTCAAACTAACGTCAGATTTATATGGCAATGATGTGGTTTATCAGGGTAAAGTGGTTGGTTTTTCGGGAGGTACTGGTGCTGCTTTTGCTTTAATTCCTGCACAAAATGCCACAGGAAATTGGATTAAAGTGGTTCAAAGGCTTCCTGTACGTATTGCTTTAGATCCAAATGAGTTGAACAAGCACCCATTAAGAGTGGGTTTGTCTATGAATGTTAAAGTTGAATTAAAATAAATAAAAGTGATCAAATATGAGTAAATTTATCCCATTTGGTGACCTTACAGGCAAGAAATTACTCTTAGCAACCTTTATTCTTGCATTGGCAAATTTTATGGTTGTGGTGGATACCACCATTGCCAATGTTGCTGTGGCACACATTACAGGAAGCCTTGCTGTATCGACCACTCAAGGAACTTGGGTGATTACATCTTATGCAGTTGCCGAGGCGATTTGTGTACCCCTGACAGGCTGGTTGGCAGGACGTTTTGGTGCAGTACAGGTGTTTGCATTTTGTTTGGCAGGGTTCACTGTTTTTTCTATTTTTTGTGGCTTATCGAGTTCATTAGAAATGCTCGTGTTCTGCCGAATTGGTCAGGGGTTATTTGGTGGCCCTTTAATGCCATTGAGTCAAACACTCCTCATGAGAATTCATCCACCTGAAAAACATGCACAAGCTATGGGCTTGTGGGCAATGACAACGGTGGTCGGGCCAATTGTAGGGCCAATTATGGGGGGATGGATTTGCGATAATTTATCTTGGCATTGGATTTTCTTTATTAATTTACCTATTGGTATTATTTGTGTTTTGGGTGTACTTCGTTTACTTAAACCCGCAGAAACACCTACTGCTTTGGTGAAAATTGATGCTATAGGGTTGGCGTTACTTGTTATTGCAATCGGGTCACTTCAGATTATGTTAGATTTAGGACATGATTATGATTGGTTCTCAAGTCGTTTAATTTTGAGTTTGGCAATTATTTCTTTTGTTGCATTTATTATCTTTATGACTTGGGAAATGACAGAGACAAACCCCATTGTAAATATATCTGTTTTTCGACATAAGGGTTTCTCACTTGCTGTTTTAACAATGGGTTTTGGTTTTGGTGCATTTTTTGGCAGTATTGTGTTAATTCCGCAGTGGCTTCAAACCAATATGGGGTATACCGCAACATGGGCTGGATATTTAACCGCAACTATGGGTTTAGGCAGCGTGACCATGTCTCCTATTGTGGCCAAACTTTCAACGAAAATGGATCAGCGCGCTTTAGCGAGTTTTGGGCTGTTTATTTTAGCAGGCGTCACTTTTATGCGCTCTTTTTGGAATAACGAGGCAGACTTTATGGCATTGGCATGGCCTCAAATTCTACAAGGATTTGCCATTCCATTTTTCTTTATTCCATTAAGCAATATCGCTTTAGGGTCGGTTTTACCACGTGAAGTCGCATCAGCCGCGGGCTTAATGAGCTTCATTAGAACAATGGGTGGAGCAATTGGTGCATCACTTGCTGTTACATTGTGGGATGATCATGCCAGTATCTCTAGAAGTGAAATAGTGTCTAAATTAAATCCAAATCCAACATTGGATGGGCTTTTGGCTCAAGGGTTCAGTTATGAGTCTGCCATCGCTACAATTTCAAATATTGTGAATAAAGAAGCGCTCACACAGTCTGCTAATCATGTATTTTTAGTTTTTTCATTCATATTTGTAGCGGGTGCCTTGATCATATGGCTGTGCCCAAAACCAAGAAAAATTGATGCAGGGCCAAGCCATTAATATTTTAACTGATTGACTACAGTGAATATGAAAGAGTATCGATCATCAATTAAAACACAGGTAATTGATTATAGAGGTCATCAGAAACCTCTTCGCAAACATCAGTTGTTGTGTTTTCAGCAGGGACGGTGATAGCAACATGTGAAAGCCAAGTGTTTTTAGTTGCACCATGCCAGTGTTTAGTCCCTGCTTCTATATTAATTACATCACCTTCTTTGATATGTTTGGCAGGTTGGCCTTCTTCTTGGTGCCAACCTGAACCTCCTGTAATTAATAAAATTTCGCCGCTATGGTGATAGTGCCATTTTGTACGAGATGAAGGTGAAAAAGTAATATTTGAAATATCTATTTGGTGTGTAGATAGATCACTTCTATAACTTTTTCCACTAAAAAATGCTTCAAATTCAGGGCGATTTGTACCTTTTTCAAATACAGTATTTCCATCAAAATTATGATTTGGCATTTAATATATTCCTTGATGATGAATGTTATTTTCAAAATAAAAAATGACTCTAGCATGTAGAAGATGTGTTTTTGTTTTATTGTTATGAAGTATATGTTGGTGTTTTTTTACTCGAAACTTAAAGGTGAATTTCACTTTGATAAAGAATATGTTGGGGGATTATTTAAGATATGGTAAATTTTAAAAACTATGATATAATGGTCTCACATCATGGGGATGTTATTGGCTTCGACGCTGGTGATGAAACTTATAGATGCATGCCGAGAGCGCATTTTCTCTCGTAAATAAAATTTGCATTTTTTTAGTCGCAAACGACGAATCTTACGCTCTAGCTGCCTAAGGGCAGCTTGTCCGACCGTTAGTTTACTTGTGGTCTAACAGTCCGACCGAAGCGCACGCACACAAGTCCGTATAAAATCAAGCCTCGGGGTTTTATACTAAATTAAGAGGATCGTGCTTTTAATCCTGTTCGTCGGGTCTTTAAGCATTAAAACAATAGACGATATCTAAGCATGTAGTATTCTCGAGCGTAATGCTGGCGGACGCGGGTTCAACTCCCGCCATCTCCACCATATACTTAAACTTATATGCTCTAATATGAAAAATGTAAGTTATTAAAGCCTTGATTCTTAACGGATTGAGGCTTTTTTTACGTCTAAGTGTAAGTTGCCGATTTATTTTGCACTCTTTTACATTTCATTTTGCACTAGATTTTAATGGTTTATTTTGCACTAAACCAAGATAAAGGCCATATTCTAACGTATGGCCTTATTATTTCTAACTACGTACATAAATTGTATGTTTGCCATTCAAGCTACCCGCAGGGAAGTCAGTATCTTTAGATGATTTATTGACCTCATTACTGTAGTAAGCCACAGTATAAAGCAATGTTTCATTATTTGGTGTACTGATGGCTCTCATATCAAATGGAATACCTAAAACAATATCACCTTTACTATCCGTTGCAGCACGTACCACTTGAGTTGCGACAGCGCTGTAATCGCTGTTTGGTAAAGTGACTGTTTGTTTTCCAACTTCAACAACAGCCCATAGTTCTTTTGATTTTAAATTATATCTAATTGATAATTAAATATATTTTTACAGGCTGATCAAGTGTGGAAAGTTCACTGAGCTAGATATACTATAATAAAACTATTGAGATTCGATTAAATATTAAAGATGTATATTGTTCTTGTATACTCAAAACCACATACAAGTAAAAATTAAAAAATATGGCTACGCAAGGCTTTAGTACTAATTAGCTGTATGAATAATTAGATGGTTTCACTATACATGATAATAAAAAGAAAGTTTCTCAATCAGTAGAAACTGATATCTAGAAGCTTGTTTTTTTTATTAAATCTATGAAAAACAGTTCTATACGTTAAAATTTTTATGATGTAACAACGTATGTACAGTGTGAGGTAAAATGTAAAATGATTCTCATTATGTGAATTATTCAAATTGAATGTAAAAAGGGGAAATTGGCATACGACAATTCCCTCTTTTTTAATTCTTAAATTTTTACATATTAATATTTTAGTTAAATATTATGTCCATTGTGTCATATAGGTTGAGTGTAGAATAAATGAGTAGTTCACTTGATTAAACATATTGATGCATCTTTTATCTTTAAAAGATGCATGTATTTTAATATTTAAATTTTAAAGTAAAGTTAATTTGACGAGGGTTACCAAGAGCCATTACACGATTTTCATTATCTCTATTGGCAATATATCCTGCATAGTAGTTCTTATTAAACATGTTACGGATAGAAAGTTGAGCTCCCCAATTTTTAGCATCGTACCCAGCTTCTGTATCAAATAATGCATATGCTGGAACTTTAAATGAAGGGTCTCCTGTAATTGGTTTAGAACTTTCTCCTCTAACACCTGTGCCTAAATACCATCCATGAGAAAGATCACTCTGAGGGTAATAACGCATAGATAAACTATAAGTATTTTCTGGTGTATTTTCTAATCGCTGTCCAATATTTTTGAGATTGGTATCTTTACTAATTTTGGCATCATACATATGACTGAATGAAGCGTTTAATCTTAATTGATGTGAAAGATTTGCTGCAATTTCAGCCTCTATGCCTTGGGTTTTTTGTTGACCGTTTTGAATTTGAAAATTATTATTATTTGGGTCAGAAACGAGAACATTATTTAAACTTAGGTCGTACCATGCAAGACTTGCTTGTAGATCGCCAGATTGGTTTTGAAACTTAAAGCCAGCTTCTAATTGTTTACCTTTTTGTGGGTTAAATTGATTTCCACGAACATCTGTGCCGGATGTAGGGAAGAATGACGTTGAATAACTGGTATAAGGTGATATCCAATTGTTCAAATTATATAAAATAGATGCACTTCCAGTAAAGGCATTATGGTTTTGGCTTGTGTTTTTGCGAGTAATTAAATCTTCAGATGAAGTTTTTGCCCAATCTTGGCGTCCGGCAAGGCTAACGATCAAATTATCTTTAATAAAAATTTGATCTCTTAAATATATGCCTACATATTCAGTTTTAGAAATGGTGTTTAAAAGACCACTTTTATTTTTACAATCTATATTCGTATTATAGATGGGTTTGTAAAGATTAAAATTTCCAATGTTGCAATTAAAGTTATTTTGTTTTCTTTTTTCATGCATGGCATCAACGCCAATAAGTACATGATGACTCACATTTTCAAAATCAAAATGGTTTTTTAGTTGATTATCTACAGTAAAATTTAAATTATCATAATCTTGTGAAACAGCACGTCGACTGATTGTTGTGTAATTGCTATTTGGAATCCATCGAGTCATGGAGACAAATTTCCCATCCATTTCTCCCTTTCTGACCGCGAAATTCTGTTCAAAATTCCATCCGTTATCAAAATTATAATCAAATTTGTAGCCTAAACGATAAACATCACCTTTATATGGACCAAATGCAGGTTCTCCAAAATAAGTCGAACGATTTATGGGACCATTTGGATTTGGTTTTAATGTTCCAATAATAGGTAATCCTTGTAGTCGCATATATTCACGATGCTGATAACTTGCAATAACTGAAAGTCGAGCCTTTTCGGTGAGATCTATGGTATAAGAGGGGGAAATAAAGAAGTTTTTAAAGTAAACTTGATCAACTGGGTCATGTTGATCTGCGATACGACCTGATACCCTAAATGCACCATCTTTACTTTGATTAGGGCTATAATTTAAATCAAACTGTCCTTGTTTAAAGTTATAACTGCCATAGGTTAGATCTGCTTTTGCAAAACTATTTGCCTCTGGCCATTTCGAAACCAGATTGACTATTCCCCCAGGAAGCGCTTGACCAAAGTTAACAGATGCAGGACCTTTGATGACTTGTACTTGATCCATACCAGATAAATCTATGGCAACATCGGCAGCAGTACCTTGTCTTAAGCCATCGATAAAAATTTGATTAGATGCATTTTGACCACGAATAACAATGTCATCGAAACCTCTACGACTACGGTTTCCAGCAGAAACACCAGCAATGCCATTAATTGCATCAGATAAAGTGGATGCTTGTTTTTGTTCTAATTGCTGAGCGCCAATCACACTTACAGATTGTGCAGTTTTAAATAAAGGCGTTTCTGACTTAAGCCCTGATATTGCTACATTTGCAGCATATGTATTGGTTGAATCTGATGATGTTTTAATCGTCGGAAGTGCATGTGCTTCATCTGTAGTTACTTGTTGTGCATGTGTGATTTGTGCTGACCATAAAAATATTGAACAAATCGATAAATATAATTGTGTACGATGGATTGGTATCATAATTACTTCTTAATATTAATGAGAATTGTTAACATTAGGATTATATATTATATATTTAGTGAATATGTGAATTTCTATATATTAAAAATAGATTAACTTTGCTAGATATTTGTAAATGTCAAATTTGTCATCGTTAAAAAAAGTATATATTTAAAAATAATATGTGAATTAATTAATTTGTTTTTTGATACTGATGACTGATGACATTTAGATTTTAAGAAGTGATAGGAGTAATTGAATGAACATTAAATCAGTGCCTTTGGATAAATCTTATCGTTTATTAAATCATGGGCCGACAGTACTTGTATCATCAGAGCACAAAAATGTATCGAATGTCATGGCGGCATCATGGGCATGTGTTCTTGATTTTTATCCAGCTAAAGTGACTGTAGTATTAGATAAAGCCACATTCACACGTTCTTTGGTAGAGCGTAGTGGTTTATTTGCTTTACAGATCCCTGTTGTGGAACAAGTTGAAATGGTGATGAGTTTAGGCACGATAACGTTAAAAAATGACCCACAAAAATTAAAGGACTGTGAAACTCAACTATTTTATCAAAATGGTTTTTTAGTACCTTTGGTGAAGGGATGTGCAGCATGGTTAATCTGTAAATTGCTACCTGAAGAGCATAACCATCAAAATCATGATTTATTTATAGGGGAGGTGATTGGTGCTTGGGCAGATGATCGGTTATTTGAAAATGGTCGATGGAAGCTAGATGAAGTTCCAACGGAACTTAAAACGTTTCATTATATGGCTGGAGGACAATATTACGTCACAGGTCAAGGCTATCAAGTGAATAACGGGCCATAGTATTTTTACAATTCCTTCTTAATGAGAGCATGTCAATATGACCATACCATGTGAATGTATTGAATTTATAGGTGTTTAAAACCTAAAATAACCAGTAGAGCTATTTAATCCAAATCCTGCTTAATATTTTATTTTAAAATCATTGGCTTATGGTATTTTGATCAAATACTGAAATTATGTAGCATATACTTTTAGTCACTCAGAGCTGTTTTTGAAGGGAAATTGATCTATTCGTTAGACTAGACTGTAAAGAAAAGCATTTATTTTATATAAAAATATATAAAACAGTAGCTTATTTGAGTTTATTAAACAGGATTCGGGTTATTTAGAGACAATATAAAAAAGCAATTTATTTGTATGTTTGATAAAAATGTCATTGATATAAAGTGATGCGTTTTTATCGTTGCATATGATACTTAATCCAGTGATAGTCTAGGAGTCGGCACAATTTTATATGGAAGAAAATTCTTTTGACGTGGTTATATTGCGTTGGATCATACGTTTTTAAAAAGGCTTAGGCTTGCATTGTTGTAGTGATCATATTTTTATATGATCACTACATGAATGACTTATCAGGGTTGAAAATTCATGCATAAGTTAAATTAATCAACGATTTACCAACTTAAAGCACCGCCTGTTTGATAGTCTGTTACACGCGTTTCGAAGAAGTTCTTCTCTTTACGTAAGTCCATCATTTCTGACATCCATTGGAATGGATTATTTACACCTTTGTATTGCTCAGGCAAACCAAGCTGAGCTAAACGGCGGTTACAAATAAACTGTAGGTATTCTTCCATCATTGCAGCATTCATACCTAATACCCCTCGAGGCATCGTATCACGTGCATATTCTATTTCAAGCATTGTGCCTTCAAGAATCATTTGAATCACTTCTTCTTGGAACTGTGCAGTCCACAATTGTGGGTTTTCAATTTTAATTTGGTTGATCATATCAATACCAAAATTCACGTGCATCGATTCATCACGTAAAATATATTGAAATTGCTCAGCAACACCACCCATTTTATTACGGCGACCCATACTTAAGATTTGGCTAAATCCACAATAGAAGAAGATACCTTCAAGTACGCAATAAAATGCAATCATATTACGTAATAGGGTTTGATCTGTTTCAGTGGTACCTGTCACAAATGTTGGATCTCCCAACTCTTGTGTGTATTTAAGTCCCCAAGCTGCTTTTTTAGCAACACTTGGAATCTCACGGTACATATTAAAAATTTCACCTTCATCCATACTGAGTGATTCAACACAGTATTGATAAGCATGTGTATGAATCGCTTCTTCAAATGCTTGACGTAAAATGTACTGACGACATTCAGGATTGGTAATCAAACGATATAATGCAAGCACAAGATTGTTTGCAACCAATGAATCTGCTGTCGAGAAAAAACCAAGATTGCGTTTCACAATCATTCTTTCATCTTCAGTTAAACCATCTTCTGATTTCCATAACGCAATATCATGCGTCATGTTTACTTCTTGTGGCATCCAATGGTTCGCACAGCCATCAAGGTATTTTTGCCAAGCCCACTCGTATTTAAAGGGCACAAGTTGATTCAAATCTGCACGACAGTTAATCATTGATTTGTCATCGACTTCAACACGCCCAGCACCCATTTCTAGTTCTTCTAGGCCTGGTGCAACGTCTAGGTTTCTGAGGGACTCAGCTGCCCGAGCCATGGTATCGGTTTGATGGGTTGCTCGCTGATGTGTGTCTGTTCCATGATCTGTAGAATCGTCAGCGTTTTTCTGCGATGGCTTCGAGTCAGGTACCATCTTTTGTTCAGGCGCTTTTTGCGGTTGGACGGGCGTAGATTTGGACTCTGGAGTTTGTGTTTTCGAATCATCTTCAAAATCGTCCCAACTTAGGATAGACATAGTTAATCTCTCTTCGTGGTGTTTATCTTAGCATAAGTCATCTTTTGTATGCGGATGTCTTGGTGCAATATTGATTTGATACCAATGATGCAGGGAAGAAAGCCAGTGTTTCTTTCCCTACATCATGGATATGAATACTCACAGGTTACAAATTTTTCCTCTGTATGGAGGATATTGAAATGACATTAAATTTGTCATTTCAATAGTTTATTGGCATGCTTCACAGTCTGGGTTGTCAATTGAACAAGCCTGTGGCACAGGTGCGGCTTGAGTAAAGCCTTCTTCTGAACCTTTTGCACTTGTTGTCGTTGGGTTATTTACAGTCGTTGTTTTTACAGCATTGAGCGTACCCGTATTAATGGTTGATTTTTCAGTCGATGTTGCACCAAGTGCTCGTAGGTAGTATGTAGTTTTTAGACCACGTAACCATGCCATTTTGTAGGTTAAATCAAGCTTTTTACCATTTGCACCTGCAATATACAGATTCAGAGATTGTGCTTGATCGATCCATTTTTGACGGCGTGATGCTGCATCTACAATCCAACGTGGTTCAACTTCAAAAGCAGTGGCGAACAGTGCTTTAATATCGTCTGGAATACGAGCAATTTTTTCTACTGAACCTTCGTAATGTTTTAGGTCATTGACCATGACAACATCCCATAAACCACGTTCTTTAAGTGTACGAACAAGGTATGGGTTAATGATCGTAAATTCACCCGAGAGGTTTGATTTTACATACAAGTTTTGGAACGTTGGCTCAATTGATTGCGACACACCACAAATATTGGAAATGGTTGCTGTTGGTGCAATGGCCATGACATTTGAATTACGCATACCATTTTTTTGTACTGTTGTACGCAATGTATCCCAATCTAATCGCTGTGTACGATCTACTTCAAACATTTTTTCAGGGCGTGATTGTGCAACAAGATCTAAGGAGTCGATAGGCAAGATGCCTTGATCCCAAAGTGATCCTTTGAACGTTGAGTATGTACCACGTTCAACGGCTAAATCACTCGATGCTTGAATTGCATAGTAACTAATCACTTCCATCGATTCATCTGCAAAATTGACAGCAGCATTTGAACCATATGCAACGTTCATTTCATACAGTGCATCTTGAAAGCCCATGATTCCCATACCCACAGGGCGGTGTTTCATGTTTGAATTTTTGGCTTGTGGGACTGCGTAGTAGTTAATGTCAATGACGTTATCTAGCATACGTACAGCTGTTTTAATGGTACGTTCAAGCTTTGCTTCATTCAGCTTGCCTTGTTCAATATGGCGAACGAGGTTGATAGAACCAAGGTTACATACAGCAATTTCATCTTTACTTGTATTTAAAGTGATTTCAGTACATAGGTTAGAAGAATGAACGACACCTACATGTTGTTGTGGTGAACGTAAATTACATACATCTTTAAATGTAATCCACGGATGGCCTGTTTCAAACACCATAGACAGCATTTTACGCCATAAATCTTTTGCACGTATTTTTTTATGTAGCATATTGTTTGCTTTAGCAACGCTTTCATAGTGGTTGTAACGTTGCACAAATGCTTGACCTGTCAGATCATGTAAATCTGGTGTTTCTGATGGCGTAAAGAGTGTCCATTCACCATCTTCAATAACACGTTGCATAAACAAGTCTGGAATCCAGTTGGCTGTATTCATGTCATGTGTACGGCGACGATCATCACCTGTATTTTTACGGAGTTCTAAGAACTCTTCGATGTCTAAGTGCCATGTTTCTAAATAGGCACACACAGCTCCTTTACGTTTACCACCTTGGTTTACAGCAACTGCGGTATCGTTTGCTACTTTAAGAAATGGTACAACACCTTGTGATTTACCATTCGTGCCTTTGATATATGAGTTTAAAGCACGTACAGGTGTCCAGTCATTGCCTAAACCTCCTGCCCATTTTGATAGCATGGCATTGTCACGCATTGCACCATAAATGTCATAAAGGTCATCATCAATGGTTGTCAAATAGCAACTAGAAAGCTGTGGACGTAGCGTACCTGAGTTAAATAGTGTTGGCGTTGAAGCCATATAATCAAAACTAGACAACAGGTTGTAAAACTCAATTGCACGCGCTTCACGTTGCTCTTCATTCAAGCAAAGACCCATAGATACACGCATAAAGAACAGCTGTGGCAATTCAAAACGTATACCTTTGGAGTGAATAAAGTAGCGGTCAAATAATGTTTGTAAACCTAGATAGGTAAATTGATTTGAACGTTCTGGTTGAATTGCATCAGAGAGTTTTTTTAAATCAAATTCAAGGAGAACAGGTGACAGAAGTTCAAGTTCAACCCCTTTTTTAAGATATGCTTCAAGTGCATCTGCTTCTGATGTATTCGTATCTAGGCCTAAAAAAGCTAAACCTGTATGTACTAATTCATTACGCAATAAACGTGCAGTCACATAAGTGTAGTTTGGTTCATGTTCAATGCGTGTGCGAGTTGCCATGATCATTGTGGTGGCAATGTCACTGGCTTTTACACCGTTGTATAGGTTTTTTACTGTTTCATCTACAATAGTTTGTACGTCAATCCCTTCGAGGCCTTCAGCTGCTTTACTAATTTCAGCATTGAGTGCAGCAAGGTCTAGAGGCTGTAAGCTACCATCGTTGGCAGTGATTTGTAATGTTGGGTGATGATGCTCTGACACGTTTTGACGTGCATTTGTGCGTTTTTCACGATAAATCACATAACTACGTGCAACTTTTTGTTCTCCCTCGCGCATGAGTGCAAGTTCAACTTGGTCTTGAATTTCTTCAATATGAATAGTGCCACCAGAAGGTAGGCGACGTTTAAAAGTACTGCTCACCATATTGGTAAGTTCAGTAATACGATCATGGATACGGCTTGAGTCAACGCTTTGTTGTCCCTCTACAGCTAAAAATGCTTTGCCAATAGCTACAGATATTTTTTCAGCATCAAAAGGTGCAACGTCACCAGTACGTTTGATGACTTGAAGTTGCCCTGGGGTTGATGAGATGACGCTCATATCAGCTTCGCTCCATTGTATTGTTTACGATGTTTTGACCCATTTAGATATGTTTTGACTCATTTAGATATGTTTTTTTAACATATGTAGTAAAGATGAAAACACAATATTTGGTGTCTTATATTAAGTATGGGCACAAGATACGGTAATTTTTTTAAATTATCAATATTGACATTTTGTTATTTATTTTGTTGTGAAAGGTAGGGTGTTGTAAGTGATTGTTGTTTGTAAAATATGGCGATTACAGGATAACAAAAAATAAATAAATTGTATTTAGATTATTAAAATTAGCCTGTCTGTTTGTCTACAAAATATCAATTTTAGATTGAACCATTTGTATAGGGTGATTGAATGAAATATATTTCTTGAGAAAACCCTCTTATAAAAATTAATGACCATAAAGACGAATAAAAAAATCAAAAATAAGTTCAAATATTGACGTAAAAACTTATCATATGAATTTAGTAAGGGCTTTTTATTGTTCTAGATTTTGATGTTTCGTGAGCTGATTCTCTAAGTGATGCCAGTATAATATATTTTGTTGATCCCAAAATTTAGACGGATACAACATGAAATAACAATTGATATCATTGTTTATAAATGTTTCAAGATGATTGATGATTGATGATTGATGATTGATGATTGATGATTGATGATTGATGATTGATGATTGATGATTGATGATTGATGATTGAGTAAGTGGTTTAGATGAATAAATATGGTAGAGATAGATAATGGATAACCTAAAATTTATTCAAAATTAAATGAGAAAAAATTCTGGCACACTTATCATTTAAGCGATCTGCATCGCTTTTTTCTTGTGGGTTTAGTGTGTTTTGGGGCATGTACTTAATTTAAATAGATATTGAATAATACAGTCTAAATTTGAATAAATTAAAAAACAATTTCAGCAAGGTAGTTTATAAGTGATGAAGGATCGAAGCAGACTGTTTGTTTGAAGAATATTGGCGTTAATTTTAAAGCCTTATTTTAGTCGTTCTGGCATTTCTACATGATATATAATAGTGCATCTTTCTCTTATTTTTTTTATCATGATCTAATACATAGATCGTTTGAATAGTTTGAAAATTTATGGGGGCAGGCAGTCATTGTAAAAAAAAGCCCCTGAGAAGGGGCTTTATAGAGTTTAAGAGACTTTATCGCCAGGTTTTGCATCAGTTGCAGGTGAAATAATAATGCCATCTCCTGCACATAGCACCATGCCATTTGAAATACCAAAACGCATTTTTCTTGGTGCAAGGTTAGCCACCATGACAACCAATTTACCTTGTAAGTCTTCAGGTGAATATTGAGCGCGAATACCGCTAAATACATTGCGTGGTTCAGGTTCACCGACATCTAGAGTAAGTTGTAGGAGTTTATCTGAACCATCTACAGTATTTGCTTGTAGCACTTTTGCAACCCGCAAATCTACTTTGAAGAAGTCATCAATCTGAATCGTTTCATCTGTTATTGGTGTTGTTTTTACCGCAGGCTTAGCAGTCTTTTTTACAGCTTTTGTAGCAGGTGTTTCTGCAACAGTAAGTGATGACTTTGATGCATCAACCATCGCATCTACTGCTTTTTTATCGACCCGTTGCATAAGCGGTGTAAACGTATTAATTTCCCAATTTGTGAGTATGTTTTCTCGTGATGCAAAATGGAAATCTTCAAGTTTTAAAAATTGTTGTACTTCATGTGCAAGTGCAGGCAGTACAGGTTGCAGATAAATCATCAGTTGGCGGAATAAGTTAATCCCAACTGAGCAAATATCATGCACATGTTGTTCTTGATCTGACTGTTTAGCTAATGCCCACGGTTTTTTCTCATCAATATATTGGTTGGCTTTATCTGCTAAAGCCATAATTTGACGAATTGCAGTGCTAAACTCGCGTGATTCATAAGATTGCATGATCTGTTCACCTGCATCTATGAAGTGTTGTAGTAATTCAGGTTCAGCACATTGTTTTGAAAGTGTGTTGTTAAAATCCTTGTTAATGAATTTAGCACAACGGCTAGCAATATTAATGACTTTCCCAACAAGGTCTGAATTCACTTTCTGTATAAAGTCATCTAGATTTAAATCTGAATCTTCTACTTTATCTGAGAGTTTTGAGGCAAAGTAATAACGTAATTGCTCTGGATTAAGATGCTTATTGTAAGTTGCAGCTTTGATGAATGTACCACGTGATTTAGACATTTTTTGACCATTTACGGTTAAAAAGCCATTCACAAAAAGTGCGGTTGGGGTACGGTAGCCTGCACCTTCAAGCATGGCAGGCCAAAATAGTGCATGGAAATATACAATATCTTTACCAATAAAGTGGTAAAGCTCATTTTGACTGTCTTTATTCCAATAGTCATCAAAATTCAATTCAGGACGTTTGGTTTTAATGTAGTTTTCAAAACTTGCCATATAACCAATAGGCGCATCGACCCATACGTAAAAATATTTATTTGGTGCATTTGGAATTTCAAAACCAAAATAAGGTGCATCTCTTGAAATGTCCCAATCAGACAAACCTGCTTCAAACCATTCATCTAATTTATTTGCAATAGACACAGGCAAGCGACCTTGATCACGTGTCCATTGTTGTAGATAGTTTTTAAAATCTGGAAGTTTGAAAAAATAATGGTCTGATGATTTTTCAATAGGGGTAGCACCACTGAGTGTTGAGCGTGGGCTGAGCAATTCTGTGGCGTTATATGTGGTACCACACGATTCACACGCATCGCCGTATTGGTCTTCAGTGTGACATTTAGGACATGTTCCTTTAATAAAACGATCCGATAAAAACATTTGTTTTTCAGGGTCAAACAATTGCGTTACAGGTCTGACTGAAATATGGCCAGCTTGCTGGTTTTTTAAATAAATTTCTTCAACCCGTGTCTTGTTTTCACTGCTGTGAGTTGAATCGTAGTGATCAAAGCTAATATTAAATGCAGCAAAATCATTTTGATGCTCTTGTTGCATACTTTTAATATGTGCTTCAGCAGTGACACCATCTTTTTCTGCCCGTAACATAATTGCTGTACCATGAGCGTCATCTGCACAGACATACGTCACGTCATGTCCAAAAGAGCGCATCGCACGAACCCATATGTCAGCTTGGATATAGCCAAGCAGATGTCCCATATGAATTGGGCCATTTGCATAAGGTAAGGCATTGGTAACGAGTATTTTGCGCACGGACATAGTTCTCTCACGATGTTTACAAGTGAGTGATTTTACCTGACTTATATCTTTCTTGCATGATTGAATTTCGAAAATATGAGTAAAATTGTGATGACTGTGTGATCGTAAAGATGAAGTCAGGGTTTTATCATGGCTGATTTATCTCGTTTATGTATCGGCTTTGTATCAAAGTGCAGTGTTTAGTAAAAAAGCCAACAAAATATTGAGAGTTAGATTAATTTATTAAGGAAGTACTTCACTTACTTAAATAAATTTTTGAGTTTAAAAGGAAAAATAAAATGACAGACAGCAATAAAGTTGATGAATTGAAAAATAAAGCCTCTGATTTTTCTGATACAGCGAAAGAAAAAGCACATGACGCTCAAACTCAGGGTGAAAATGCTTTTGATCAATTCAAACAAAATGCCGAAGATGCGAAAGAGCAAGGGCAAGAAAAATTTGATGAGTTCAAGCATGATGCTGGAGATAAGTTTGACGAACTTAAGCAAAATGCTGAAGACAAAAAAGACTCTGCTCATTCTGCCGTAAATGAAAAAATGGATGAAGCGAAAGAAAAAGCTGGAGACTTTAAAGAAAGCGTTGAAGACAAAGTTGAAGAACTAAAAAATACAGTAAAAAATAAGTTTGACGAGTTTAAAAATAAATTCTAAGCTGTTTTTACTACAAGCCACCGCCTATAAACATGTAGCTCATTTCACTACACATTTATAGGCGGTTTTTTATGCTTTGATCAAACTGTGATTGAAGGTTAAGTTTTAGGAGTTATTATGTCTTGGCGCACGTTACTAAAATCTGCTTTATTGGAAAAAAACAATAATTATAAGGAAGAGATTGAGCGTGTGTTAGAGAATTTTCAGTTACCCTCGGGGAAGTTGCTATGTGATTGTCTTCAACAAATTCAATATGTCGAAGACCATTTGCAGCTGAAGTTGGATATTTCTAAGCAAGATGTTGCACAATTACAAGATTTTCGAGATACGTTGGCTCTCAAGCTAAAACCATACGCCATTCAAGATGTGAACTTACACATTGTTCAACAAAAAACAGCCACAACAGATGCTGTAAACCAAACCGCAAATACACCACCACAGCAACGTACATTATCTGCACATCCACGCATTAAACATGTGGTAGTGGTTGCATCAGGTAAAGGTGGTGTTGGAAAATCAACAACCACTGTAAATTTAGCATTAGCTTTGCAGTCTTTGGGATATAAAATTGGTATTTTAGATGCAGATATTTATGGCCCAAGTATTCCTACTATGTTAGATAGTGAGGGACAAATTCCTGTTATTGAAAATGAGCGTTTTATCCCGATCGATGCTTATGGCATGGCGGTATTATCAATTGGTCATTTGTTAGGAAAAGGCAATACTCCTGTGGCATGGAGAGGCCCTAAAGCTACAGGTGCACTGATGCAATTGTTTAATCAAACTTTATGGCCTCAATTGGATATTTTGCTGATTGATTTACCTCCTGGTACAGGGGATATTCAATTGACGTTAGCACAGCGTATTCCTGTGACAGGTGCAGTGGTTGTGACAACCCCACAAAATGTAGCATTACTTGATGCGGTGAAAGGGGTGGAGTTATTTAAACGCGTTTCAATTCCTGTACTTGGTGTGGTTGAAAATATGTCTATGCATATTTGTAGCCATTGTGGCCACGAAGATCATATTTTCGGTATGGGAGGCGGTCGCTGTTTATCTGAGCAATATGCAGTGCCTTTGTTGGGGCAATTACCTTTATTGCAGAGTATTCAAAAAAATGTTGATATAGGTAAACCTAGTGTTTTAGCCAAAGATGCGGCTGCACCATATTATCTTGAAATTGCTAAAAAGATGTTGGTTGAACTTAAAAAGATCCCTCAACGAGCTCGAGATACAAGTCGTATTTTTTAAAAACGCTTTGTATGCGTGAAATGAAGAATCACGTGTGAATTTATTTGGCCATTGAATGAATAAAATGTTGTGTTCATTTGGCTTTAGACCCAATGAACACAAAGGCGATATAAACCATAGATTGATCATGACAGGTTGATAAGATGTACTCGCTTGTCAAATCGAGTTGCTATCACACGCACGTGCTTTAATCTTGCAAATGCATGTTCTACTACATGCCTGAAGCGATATAAGTGTTGATCAAAATCAGAATTTGATTTCGTGCTATTTAACCCGAATCGCGGATAAGAAATACGATTAAGCGACTGTTTTATATATTCTTATCTCAATTACACTATTTTTCTTTACTATCATGTATTACAAATAAGCTAATTTCACCTTAAAATAAGCGTAAGGGATAGAAAATTGATGCTATATATGGAAAAAATATATAAATAATTGATTTTAAATAAAAGCTTATCCGTGATTGGGGTTATTTAATCTTAATGGAATAATTGCAAACTTCTTTCAATTTCTAGTAGGTGCTCTAATTTTCTCAGTATCACTCCCTTTATTTGCAATCAAATAACCATCAGAATCAACTCGATCTATGCGTTATTCTGAAGCTTTGCTGTCGCGGATGTCATCTCTAGTGATTTTAAAATCAATCGACTCTCCATAAATAAAGGTTGCAAGGTAAGTTTTTGTTGTGAATTTATCACGAGGCTTTCCAATTGCTCTTTTGGAATCATGCTATCGCTTGCATGTTAATGCACGCGTATATGGCTTTCGTCAATCAATAGAGATGCTTAATCTAAACTGCCTTGCCATAATCTTGGTTGTCCAACAATTATAAGCAGTTTTTCAAGGAAAAAACGCTTTTAAAATATCGCACCTATATGAATTTTCCATAGGGTCATTTTTATAATGCTACTGTTTAACGACTTTAACAACCATTGAGTTTCTCATGCCGTAAGTGTCCCATGTGACTCAAAGCATTTTTATGCGACAACTGGTTGTTTTTATCACTACAATAATAAAAACTCCCCATTGAACCTCTTGGTAGTCCAGTATCACCTTGTAAAACAATGATTTTGGTTGTAGTAGCACCCCCTTTCCATGTGAGTGTGCCATGATGAATCGAATTATGATGAAATGAAAGAACAGGATCTGTTGGGTCAACACGATGATTATAGTTTTGATCATGAATGGCCAAAATACCATGATTCCAGCTGTTGCTTTGATTACAGGTTTGCCCATTATTTGTTGAACACAAAATCACATTCTGTCTTTGAGTCACGGCATGTAGTTTATACCGTTGCAAAGTCGTGTTGAGGTAAGGATAAATATTTTTACTTTCTAGGCGTGCTTGTAGTTGTGCGAATGCAGGCAGAGCAAGCGTAGTCACAATGGCCAAAATGGCCAGTGTAATTATAAATTCAAGGACAGTAAATGCATGCAATTTAACGTTGTATTGGGCTATTTTTTCTCGTGTCATAGTGGTTTAACGTAGAAAATGATGTATTAAAAACATAGGTCATGATTTGATACACGCTTTGAACGTGGCTAGAGATAAACGAAAAGCCACTGAAAGTGCAATTATTGACTAAGTTCGAGTGCACGTTGGTAAGCAACTTTCTTTTTAATGTCGAATAAGTCAGCAGTAATTTGTGCGGCTGTTTTCACAGAAACATCTTGGAGTAAGCGTTGTAAAATTTGATCAAGTTTTGCAGCTTGCACATCTACTTTTTCTGTTTTTCCTGCAATAATTAATACAATTTCTCCTTTTTGTTGGTTTTTATCGTGTTCCACCCATGTGTATAATTCTGCTAAAGTTGTTTTTTTGATTGTTTCAAATGTTTTTGTAATTTCTCTTGCAAAACCAACTGTACGATCTGCACCAAAAATGGTGATCATATCTTGAATACATGCCAAAATACGGTGTGGTGCTTCATAAAAAATTAAAGTTTGACTTTCATCTTTGAGTTGTTCGAGTGTAGCTAAGCGCTGAGATGATTTTGACGGTAAAAAGCCTTCAAAGCTAAAACGATCACTTGGTAAACCCACGGCACTTAAGCCTGCAATTGCTGCACATGCACCAGGAACGGGCGTGACTCTAATGTGTTGTTCTTGAGCTGCTCTTACCAATTTAAAACCAGGATCACTGATGAGAGGGGTACCCGCATCACTGATTAAAGCGATAGATTTTCCTGCATGAAGTTGCTCAATCAACTGTTCAATTTTGTGAGATTCATTATGATCATGGCATGCTGTGAGTGGTGTGTTAATATTAAAATGCTTAAGTAGCATTGCAGATTGTCGCGTATCTTCAGCAGCAATAAGATCGACATGACGCAAAGTCTCTATTGCACGGTAAGTGATATCATCTAGGTGCCCAATTGGCGTTGCAACAACAAATAATTGAGCAGTCATCGTATGATCTCGTTTTTACATTAAATAAATAGTTTAACCGATTTTTTCATGACATGCTGATATATGTCATGCTATGGGTGATGAATGACACATCGAAATGCATTGGGGCAGTGGGCAGAGTGTGTAGCAACAGCACAGTTACAACATGCAGGTTTTTCAATTTTATATCGAAACTATTTTTCTCGTTACGGAGAAATAGATATTGTGGCATGTAAAGACGAGGTGATGGTTTTTGTTGAGGTCAAAGCGCGTTCAACAGCAAAATATGGGAAAAGTGTAGAAACTATTTCCGAACATAAGCAGGCTAAAATCATAAAAACAGCACAATATTTTATTATGCAGCATGCGTCATATCATCATTATAATTTTCGTTTTGATGCGATTTGTATTGATTTAAAACATATTATTGCAAAAAACACACAGCCAGATTTTTCTAAATTAGCGTATGATTTGGTTTGGATTGAAAATGCATTTAGTTTGAGTTAGGGGTTGTCTTTGTGTTGTGCTTTATTATGTTATGTGAGCCAACACGAAATGGCACATAAGGAGTTTTGAAGGTGTCTAAGCGTATTGTACTGTCATTATTATGTGTGGCAAGTTTGTCAGGGTGTGCAAGTTTTATTGCAGGTGGTACAGGTTCTGCACCCGTGGGTACACAAAATGGTGTACGTTCACTAGGTCAAGCAATTACAGATAAATCAATAGAAAGAACAGCATATATTAATTTATTTAAACTCGATTATCGTTTTCGACAATCTCGTGTCAATATTAATAGTTTCTTTGGCAGTGTATTACTGACAGGTCAGGTGCCAGATGCTAGCTTGAAAAAACTCGCTGAAGATAATCTTAAAGCAATGAGTGATGTAAGATCTGTTCACAATTATATTACTGTTGGGCCACAAATTGGTTATACCACCATTATGCAAGACACGGCTGTAACTGCAAATACACGTGGTTTGATTGCTAAAGCCGCTGTAATTTCTGACAGTAAAGTTTCTGTACATACAGAAGATGGTATTTTGTATGTTATGGGTCGACTCAATCAAGCAGAAATGGCTGATTTAAAACAAGTATTAGAGCAGGTCGGTAATGTGACTAAGATTGTCACTTTAATTGACTCTACGGATATTTCACCAACCACTCAACCTGTGGTACAGACGCCTGTTGCAATTGACTCCAATGCGCGTGGTGCAAGTACAACACCTTACAGTCATTAATTTGTAGTAGACACATATGCTAAAACGACAGCACATGGCAGCAAAAATAAAACATGCACATCGTGTGTGGAAGGACTTTAGAGCGTATGAGGTGGTGAGCCGCCGTTTAAATCAATCTATTGTCACCACACATTTTCATCATGTACCGAACATTGCTTATGGTGAGCATGAGCGACAAACTTTTGATGTGTATCGTGCTGTATTACCAAGAAAAGATCGTGCACTGATTGTGTTTGTGCATGGAGGTACATGGGCGAGAGGCGATAAATCTGACTATGCTTTTGTGGCCGAAAGCTTTACTCAAGAAGGGTTTGATGTTGTATTATTAAATTATCGGTTAGCACCACAATTTCGATTTCCTGACTATGTAAATGATGTGATATACGCCATTAATCATTTACATCAGCAACAACAGCAGTTGAGTATTTGTACTGAAAACGTAGTATTGATGGGGCACTCGGCAGGTGCATTTAATATTATGTCTGCACTATATGCCCAAAATACATCTGAGCATTTTCATTGTCTGTCCAATATTCAAGCCGTAATTGGTCTAGCTGGCCCATATCATTTTAATTATGCAAATGATGTGAGTTTACAGCAAGCATTTCCTACAGATTTGTTTTATAAACAAGTGATGCCTTACTACCATGTGAAAGAAAATCACATTCAACATCTTTTGGTGGTGGCAGAGTTAGATCTGATTGTTGCATCGCACAACAGTAAAGATATGCATTATGCATTGTGTAAAGCGGGAAATGACAGCACTTTAGCACGTGTGCGATACGCAGGTCATATTAGCTTGGTAGGTAGTTTATCGACTCGTTTTAGTCACTACTTTACCACCAAGCGTTTAATTTTAGATTATTTAAATCATGTATTAGACAATGTTTGATTTATCCATGCGGTAATCATGGTATGTGCAATACTGCCTTTAAAAGGAAGCAGAGGTAAATGATCTCGAGAGAAAAACTGCGCATCAGCAATTTCATCTTCTTGTAGGCAAATCTCACCACTATCATATTCAGCATGAAACCCTAGCATTAAATTACTTGGAAATGGCCAAGGTTGACTGTTGAGATAGCGAATATTTTTAACTCGAATACCTACTTCTTCGAGTGTTTCACGAGCAACAGCTTGTTCGAGGGTTTCGCCAACTTCAACAAACCCTGCAATGAGACCATACATCTGATCTTTACGATGTACAGATTTGGCCAATAAAACGTGGTCACCTTTGGTAATAATGGTAATAATACACGGATTAATCCTTGGGTATTGGCGTAAGCCACACTGTTGACAACCCATGCAATATTCAGTGGGATGTGTTGTGGTTTTTTCACCACAACGCCCACAAAATTGATGGTTTTTTTTCCACTCAAGTAATTGAATTGCACGGCTGGCTTCTTCTGCTTGAGCATGTGACCAATGAGGGATTAATTGTCTGAGTGCTACAAATTGAAAAGATTGGGGAACGCTTTGCTGAATTGGCCATTCTCTTGCCACAATACAAGGCTGTTTTTGCACAATCACATCATCAGATTGTACGGTTAAAGATGGCATATTAAGTGCATCATCAACTAAAAGTTGCTGTTGTTGATGAATGTAAGCTTTGGCAATTTTGGTCATGGCTACAGCGTCTTTTCAGTGAAAATAAGTGCTTAAATCAGCATAAATCATTCAGTTAAAAAATAAAATCTTTTGATACGGGTATTGTGTATCTTCTTTATGAAGCTAAAGTGGTTTGAGAAAAAAAGCATGTTTCTCCATTTTTCTTTTCGATGTTTTTGACCCATTGCTCATGTTGTTCAAGTTCCATATCGTTCGGTGCAATCACAACGAGTTCTAAATGACTGGCAGTCAAATTGGTATATTGACCATCATGGTTTTGATGTTGATGAACATGGTCAATATCGAGTAAGACTTGCCCCCCTGTCATAGCAAGATAAACATCTGCTAATATTTCTGCATCAAGTAATGCCCCATGATATGTTCGGTCTCGTGCCGGAATATCATAACGTCTGACTAATGCATCAAGCGAGTTTTTTTGCCCAGGGTGCTTGTTTTTTGCCATCGCTAAGGTATCTGTTACTTGACATACATCAGATAGCTTAGGCAGTCCTATTTTCTCAAACTCCATGTTCAAAAAGTTCATATCGAATGTTGCATTATGAGCAATAATTTCAGCGCCTTGTAAATAATCAAATAGGGGCTGTGCAATCTCTTGATAAATGGGCTTATCTTGTAAAAACTCGTCAGTAATACCATGTACATTTACCGAATCACCGACGGGTTTTTTGGGATTAATGTAAATATGAATCGAACTACCTGTTAATTTACGATTAATCATTTCAACAGCGCCCACCTCAATAATTCGATCGCCATCTTGAAAGTAAAAACCTGTGGTTTCCGTATCTAAAATTAATTGGCGCTCACCATAGAGTTGGTGTTGTGCTTGAGTAATTTTAATTTGAGGATGTTGAGCTTGTATCGTGGTACTATGTTGTTCTGCTTCTGCTTCTGCTTCTGCTTCTGCTTCTGCTTCTGCTTCTGCTTCTGCTTCTGCTTCTGCTTCTGCTTCTGCTTCTGCTTCTGCTTCTGCTTCTGCTTCTGCTTCTGCTTCTGCTTCTGCTTCTGCTTCTGCTTCTGCTTCTGCTTCTGCTTGATCTAATCCGAAAGGATCGCTGAGTAGCCAGTCTTGATCTTGGTTTATGTTAGGATTTTTTTTTTCGCTCATGACTTGATTTGCTCCTAAGTTGGCCAATTGATCTGCCATTTCATTACCGGCATGTCCTGCATGGCCTTTAATCCAATGCCATGTAATATGACGACCTTGGCATACCTGATCTAATTGTTGCCATAAATCAGGGTTTTTTACATCTTTCCACTGTTTCTTTTTCCAGCCTGTAATCCACTCGGTAATGCCACGTTTAACATAATTTGAATCTGTCCAAATGATGAGTGTGGCATCGGTTGGGCAAAAGGAAATACCTTCAATGGCCGCAGTCAGTTCCATACGGTTATTGGTGGTCATGGCTGTGCCGCCATAACGCTTATATTCCCCTTGCTCTGTCACAATATACGCACCCCAGCCACCTAGGCCAGGATTTCCTTTGCAAGCACCATCAACATAGAGTGTAATTGTTTGTGACATGATACAAAACCAAAACTAAAAAAAGAGTAAGAAAGACGTATTCTAACTCACCAATACGCCTGTTTTAGTATAGCAGGTTGCTTTTTTTATTTATTGTAACATTTAAGCTAAGTTTGCGAGTATTATTTACTTGTGTGAATCATAAGCTCGCATAAAATAGCTGAAAAATTAGTAGCTCACGACGCATTTGGGATTGTATATGTTTAAATCTACCACAGTACTGTGGCACTCTTCTGTATCTAACAAATTTAAAATGTCATTACTTGGCTCAACCATTTTAGGGCTATTACTCTCGACAGGTTGTGCATCGACTGCAACAACGTCAACTGCGCATAAAGTTCATACAGCACAAAAAGCGTCAGCAAATAATGTAGATGCTAATTTTTTAGATGCGAGCGCTTTAGATTCATTAGAAGATTTATTATCTGCAACAGATATGAGAGCGGTGGAGGGAGATCGATTACTTATTTTAAAACACGGTGATGTGTGGAAGCGCATGACCGTCGGTTTTAAAATGGATGAAACCAAATGGGACCCACGGATTGAAGCACAACGAAACTGGTTTATTTCTCGCCAACCTTATTTAGATCGTTTAAGTGCGCGAGCAAGCCGCTATTTATATCACACGGTGAAAGAAGCAGAACGCCGTGGCATGCCAACAGAGCTTGCGTTATTGCCCGTGATTGAAAGTTCATATGATCCATCTGCAACAAGTTCTGCTGCAGCAGCAGGATTATGGCAATTTATTCCTAGTACTGGAAAAATCTATGGGTTACAACAAACAGGATCATACGATGCTCGTCGTGATGTTGTAGAGTCCACACGTGCAGCATATGAGTTTTTAGGTACACTATATAACCAATTTGGCTCGTGGGAATTGGCATTGGCTGCATACAATGCAGGGCCAGGCCGTGTCCAACAGGCCATTAATCGAAATGCCGCAGCAGGTTTGCCAACAGATTACTGGTCTTTAAAGTTGCCTCAAGAAACAATGAATTATGTACCACGCTTTTTAGCGGTGGCACAAATTGTTAAAAATCCTAAAGTTTATGGTATTAATTTACCTCCAATTGCAAACCGCCCTCACTTTAGAGAAATACAGGTACAACCGGGTGTTTCTTTATTACAAATTGCTGAATTAACGGGTCTTTCTCGTACAGAGCTTTCTACATTAAACCCAGGGTATCGTGGTGACTTTATTGATGCTGCCAGTCCTGGTCGTATACTTATTCCTTCGGATGTTAGTTTGAGTGTTGACCAAAAAGTATCAACACTCAAAGGGAATGGTGCATCATCATTATGGGTAAATACCAGCCCAACCCCTGTTGTACTAAAACCAACACCAAATACTCTGACGCCTGTGGTCATTACTACTCAAAAAAGATCAACGCCTAAAGATGCAAATGATCTAGCTACATTTGCAAATAATGCAGATGTACCAAGTGCACCTCGAATTCCAGTGGCTGTAACCACGGCATCTGATTTGAAAAAACCAGTAAATGTAGAACCACCAATTTCGGTAAAAGAACGTGATCGTATTCTTGCTCAAATTAAAGCAGATGATGCTAAAGCAACGGTCTCTTCTGTAGTTCAACCGATTGCAAATAAAACAGAACAACAACAAGTTATTCGTGAAATCAAAGAGATTGCACCTGTAGGAACAGAGGTCGTCGACCCTTATGATGGTAAAATTAAACTGACTGCGATTCAAACCAGTCAATCTATTGCAGATAGTCAAGGCAAAGAAGTGACCAAAAGTTTTGCTTCAGATGAAGGTCAAGACAAACGTAACAACGATAATAATGAGCCTAAAGGTACACGTAGCACCTATACTGTTGCCGCAGGAGATACTTTAGCCGCGATTGCTGCTAAAAATGGTGTAAGTTGGAGAGATATTGCAAAATGGAATCAGATTGATCCAAACGCATCGTTGTATGTTGGAAATATCTTGTATTTATATGATGCAAAACCACAAGTACAAACGACAAATAGCCCGATAAAACCAGATACTTATATAGTCAAAGCCAATGACAGTTTAACAGCAATTGCCAATCAATATACTATTCCACTTAAAGATTTGGCAGAGTGGAATGATTTACAGGTCAATAGTAACCTCATGGTTGGCCAAAAATTGCATTTAAAAGCCCCTAAAGATGCTACAGCAAGCTCAAAAAATAAAATTAAAACAGAGCTATATACTGTGAAAAGAGGAGAATCATTAAGATTAATTGCTGAACGTTATGATCTTCCTGTACAAGCACTGGCCGATCTGACACCAAATATTACGGTAAATTCTGGTTTGATGGTGGGGCAAAAAATTAATGTTCCACAAAATGATAATCAAACAGATTCAAGTAGTAAATCTGTTGATGTCTCTAAATTAAAGACTGAATTGTATAAAGTGCAACGCCAAGAAACATTTGCAATTATTGCTGAAAAATTCGATTTATCTGTTGCAGATTTAGCCAAAATGAATGGTGTAAAAGCCAACCATGTCGTTAAAGTCGGTCAAATTATAAAAGTTCCGAAAGTCGATCAACCAAAAGAATACGTGGTGCAACGTGGGGATACGTTGGCGAGTATTGCTGAGCGATTTAAATTTCAACCGAGTTATTTGGCTCGAATTAATGGCGTGTCGAGTAAATCTGCTGTACGTGCGGGTCAAAAGCTAACATTGGTTGAAGATGATGAACCTGTTGTAGCGAGCAAGCCAACCACACCTAAGTCAGAGCCAGTGGCGAAAAAGGTGGTATCTACCAAAGAAACAGAAAGTTATACTGTGAAAGCAGGTGATTCCTTTAATAGCATTGCTCGTCGTTATAATTTAACGATTAAGGAATTAGCAGACATCAATGGCTTATCGATTAAGTCAGTGTTAAAACCGGGACAAGACATAGACGTTCCGAAAAAAACGATCTCTTATAAAGTTAAATCAGGTGATAATTGGACGAAACTTGCCAGTAAATATGATTTAGAGCCTAAAGAGTTGGCAGAAATGAACGATACTCAAACCAGTAAGGCGTTAAAAATAGGTACAGTAATTCAAGTTCCAAATAAGTAAGTTTAAATGTACACAATGCATAGGTGCTTGATCGTCACCTATGCATTGTAGTGGCTATAAATAGGTGATCTGATTGATCGTTGATGGTACGAAATATTTTCTCGATCTATAAATTCTTTTACAACACACGTTTAAATGTGATGGCATCTATTTTTTTTAATCAAATGAGCTGATTTATCAAATTCTTAAACATCGCTAATATCTGATCTTGAGTGGATGGTACGTACAGTGAATACAAAAATTGATGTACGTTTTGTGTCAAAGAAGATGATGATATAAATGAACTAAATCGTGTATTGATTAAAATTTTTCAATATACGTGTCAGTTGTTCAAAATTTATAATTTATTTTTCTAGGGCGTGTCTTCATTTAATCAAACCAGTTCATCACTTTATGATGAAAATTCATGTCTAAATAGCAGATAAATCGTTTGATTTATGGTCACTACTCTTGCTGAGCAGCTATATTTCAGTGGTAAAAAACCATTTTTTGAGCTATTTTCCAAATGAGGACACGCTCTAGTGTGTTGCTGATCTATTTAACTAAAGCAAAATCGCCTAAAGCATATACAACTAAAAATGAAATAACATGGCTAGAGACGATTTTGGTATTGATTATTGAGTGAATTATTAGATGGTTTCACTATAGGGTGCGACTACTCTTTAACCTAAATCATAGATATTTTTAAAAAATTAATTATTTATATATTTTTAGCTATATGAAATATTTATATAGCATTTATTTTCGATTACTTGTGTTGACCTTGTTGAGTAAAGCTACTTTATTTACCATGCAATTTAATAAAAAGTATTAAAGATAAATCACAGATAAAACAGTGGCCTAATTAAATTTTTTGTTCGTGATTTGGGATTTTGAGTATAACACCCTAATTCTATCACTTTGTTTTTTTAAATGTATTCACCTAAGATATCTATGCAGCGTAGCTCATTTAAATAGAGGAAAGAATGAACGTTTTAAAAGCCATATTGATGTTTGTTGGGGGAATCTTTGGTGCATTGATTTTAAAAAATCAAAAAAATAAGAGTGAAAATACAGATGTCACAAAAACAGATGAATTGAAAAGTGGCAAGATACCATTAGATCAAGTAATTAAAGGAAAAATACGAAAAAGCAGACCAATTACAATGAATGAACAGCCAATGTTCAAAAAGTTACGAGAAACTTTAGAACCTGAATATGTTGTGTTGGCACAAGTATCTTTTGGCGCGATTTTATGGACAAGATCACAAGCGATAAGAAATCGATTTAATCGTAAAATAGTTGATTTTGTTGTATGTGATCAAGCATTTAATGTTGTGGCAGTGATTGAGCTAGATGATGCAAGTCATAAAGGAAACGAACAAAAAGATATAGAGCGAGACATGTTATTGAATGAAGCAGGGATTACTGTATTTAGATATACATTTACTCCAGAGTCGTCCAAAATTCTAAAAGACATACAATCTGTCACCTAATGAATTGTAATCTAAGCCAACGATATATAATCAAACGACTTGAATAGATGAATATATAAGGCGTGGAATGCTTTGATGGTTATTGATAATTGAGATGTACAACTACAGCAAATAAGCATCAAATGAATGAAAGTAAACATGTGAGTGTTTTTGGATGACATGGACATGCGTCATGATTTCATGGCATAAAATGAAGTGGTATAAAATATTTAATCAACATTAAAAAAGCTCAGAACATTTCGTGCTGAGCTTTAGAATTTGGCGTCCCTACGGGGATTCGAACCCCGGTTACCGCCGTGAAAGGGCGATGTCCTAGGCCTCTAGACGATAGGGACTTTTAGAGTAACTGTCTGATAAATTATAAAATTTGGCGTCCCTACGGGGATTCGAACCCCGGTTACCGCCGTGAAAGGGCGATGTCCTAGGCCTCTAGACGATAGGGACACATCAGAAGGTGGGCGTATATTAGTGTTATTTGCAGATACTGTCAAATGGTTTTTATGATAGATAGATTCTGTTTGATTAAAAAATGTCTTAATTTGGTTGTAAAGCAGATGTTTGATTAAAAATGCAACGAATTACGCTTGGGTGTTGTAAATAACCAATAATTTCATGTGGTTTATCTACAAATGTGGTGATGAGTTTATTATGAACACGTGGTTCAAAGTCAAACAAAGGTGGTGACATAGGAAATGTCGTTAAATAGTCATCTTTGGAATAAAAATTATACCAATCACCATGTAAACCATGAGGTCTACTCATGGGTGCTTTGATATTTTTCTGTACAACATTAAATGGAAGTGGAGATGCAAGCGTAATAAAACGTTCGATTTGGTAGTCTGCAGACAGTTCATGCAATAAATTATATGCGACAATTGTACCTAAAGAATGTGCAACCACAATATGTTTTTCTTTAGGATCAAAGCAGGCTTTAATACGTGTGTGAATTGCATGTCTAAAGGTTGCCTGATACCAATATAGATAGGCTTCGGCAATAAATTTCTCAACCAAAGATTCATGAAAATTTGGAAAATGGTTTAATAAAATAACCATTTCTTTTAATGCACGATCTTTTGTCATTTGAGAAAATTGGAAAAATCGCTCTCGCAAGCCCATTTTTATATCGTATTGATAGTGAGGAAGGATGGGAAGAATGTCGTTATTCAATTTTTTATGAGGATGCAAGTGTGCCAATCTATCTAAAAAATTCCAATGCGGTTTCATTGTATCGAGATTAATCGCATTTTTTAAATTGTATTGCGTTAAAATATCACCATAAAAAGGGAACTCAAGCATGGTTTTGGTGTGATCTAATTCTAAATCGTTTTTATGTAGGCCAAGTGAAACAACATTCTGCCAATGTGTTTTAAAGGTGTGTTTGTCTAGATTTTGCTGATTAATACCATGAATAAAAATAACTTTCATTTGCCTTGAATAAATCATTTTTGAATTGATGAGCTGATTATAGGTGAGTTTTTATCGTTGGTTGTAGAAAACTACATTTTTACAGCATTGAGATTTGAGCAAAATTATATAACGTACTGGAAAATGTTACACTTATGTAATACCTCGCTCACTTTATTCGATATAAGAATGGTTATTTATTTATGTTAGCTTTGCTTCTCAATGCCATTTGGCCCATTACTGTTGCATTATTGTTGGG
This sequence comes from Acinetobacter baretiae, assembly GCF_015627105.1. Taxonomy (GTDB): domain Bacteria; phylum Pseudomonadota; class Gammaproteobacteria; order Pseudomonadales; family Moraxellaceae; genus Acinetobacter; species Acinetobacter baretiae. The sequence goes on from NZ_VTDM01000007.1 coordinate 68,962, forward strand.
TTGGTTCGTTGGAAAAACTGCAAATACCCGTTTAAATCAGTATTTTTCTCAAAGTATTGGTTATTTTATTTGGTTATTATTAGTGTCTGTAGGAATGCAGTTTGGGGAGGTTTTGGCCAATCCTAAAACAGGTTTAAATCTTATAGCTTCTGCATTATTGTATGCAGGATTGTTGTCTGCAATGACATTTTTGGTACTTATCCCTTTTCAACCTCGTGTCAGTGCAAAAAACACTCAAAAAGCATCGTTTAAAGATATTATTGCACCCATGAAAGCCTGTTTCTTTGCCATTTTAATGGTGGTGATTGGTGGTTTTTTGTATTTTTTACTTCCACATGAGATGCGCTCACTCAATATTTCTGCATATTTATTATATCTAGTGATTTTTATGATTGGTGCAGAACTTTCAACGGTACACATCGAAAAAATTACCAAACAACATATTTATGTACCATGTATGGTCATTTTGGTTTGGCCGATTGTGGCATGGATTTTGAGCTGGTTTTATCCGCAAGATGCATTAACGTTAATGATGCTCGGCGGCGGGCTCGGTTGGTTTAGTTTATCGGGGTCTTTGGTGGCTGAATTAACTCAAAGTAACCAATTGGGTGGATTTGCTTTACTGACAGATCTATTTAGAGAAATCTTTTCAATTATATTGATTTATTTGTTTGGTCGTCGTTTTTCGTTGAGTGCTTTAGGGGTGTGTGGTGCAACAGCCATGGATTCAACGTTGCCATTTGTGAAAAAAAATTGCACGGCTACCGATGTACAAATTGCAATCTTTAGTGGTTTTATCTTGAGTTTGCTCGCACCATTTTTAATTATTGTTTGTGCTGCGTTACGCTGAATGGAATAAACAAGTCTTGGCGTCCCTACGGGGATTCGAACCCCGGTTACCGCCGTGAAAGGGCGATGTCCTAGGCCTCTAGACGATAGGGACGTTTAGAAGATGACGGTATCTTATTGATCTGTCATCAAACTGTCAAGGGTTTGTGGAGAGAGTTTGTTTAAAATATAGCAAAACAACTCGGCAGTCTTTTGGGTGTCATACAATGCTGAATGTGCTTCTTTACCATCAAAATCAATCCCTGCTTGTATACAAGATTTTGCAAGTACGGTTTGACCAAACATCACTGCACTGAGAGTCACAGTATCGAAAACAGAAAAACTATGAAATGGATTTTGATTTTTTGTTGCTGTACGTGCAACAGCAGCTTGTAAAAAACTTAAATCAAAGTGTGCATTATGACCAACCAGTACAGCATGACTACACTTTTGCTGACGACGCACATCTGTGATGGTTTTAAAAATACGCTTGAGTGCACTGGTTTCATCTTCAGCCATAGCAATACGTAAAGGGCTAAAAGGATCAATACCAATAAATTCAAGTGAACGTTTATCTAAGTTTGCACCTAGAAAGGGGTTGATATGAGCGTGAATAGATGGGCCGGGAATAAATTCTCCGACATCGTTGTAAATAATGGGAATACAAGCAATTTCAAGTAAGGCATCTGTTTGAGCATTAAAACCTGCGGTTTCTACATCAACAACAACAGGCAAAAAGCCACGAAAACGTTGTCCAATGAGTGGTGTTTGTTCTAAGGTCACACTTTTCTCCATTGAAGCGTTTTTCCTGCAAGAAGAGGGATAATTTTTTGATCTTCTAAGTAGTTAAATGAATCGGGAACAATACAGTCCTCTTTCACTAAAGTAATCTGTTGAGTATTACGAGGTAATCCATAAAAATCTGCCCCGAAGTGACTTGCAAATCCTTCTAAGCGCTCAATTTTTCCAGCTTGATCAAATGCTTGAGCATATAGTTCAATGGCGGTAAATGCACTATAGCAACCTGCACAACCACAGGCATTTTCTTTGGCATCTTGAGCATGTGGTGCACTATCTGTTCCTAAGAAAAATTTTGGATTTCCACTGGTTGCAACCTCTAAGAGTGTCGCTTGATGACTTTGACGTTTTAGGATAGGGAGGCAATAGAAATGTGGTTTTATTCCACCTACAAGCATGTCATTACGATTAAATAATAAATGTTGTGGTGTGATGGTTGCTGCAACTTTATCACTTTGTGCAAGTACAAATTGTGCAGCATCTGCTGTGGTGATGTGTTCAAGTACAATTTTAAGATCGGGGAATTGCTGAATCACAGGTTGCAATACTTCGTCTAAAAACCGTTTTTCACGGTCAAAAATATCAATATGCGAGTGTGTGACTTCACCGTGTAAAAGTAATGGAACTTGATGTTTTTGTAATTGTTCAAGTACTGCATACACATTGCGTATATCACTTACACCATTGGCTGAGTTAGTGGTTGCACCTGCTGGATAGAGTTTAACAGCATTGACATGTTCTGATTGTTTGATCTTTTGAATTTCATCAGTAGATGTATGGTCTGTAAGATATAGTACCATTCGAGGGTCAAAAGCAACACCTTCTGGTACGTGTGCCATAATACGTTTTCTGTAAGCAATGGCTTCTTCTACAGTTTTTACTGGCGGCACAAGATTTGGCATACAAATGGCGCGGTGAAATTGGCTAGAAAGATCGGGAACAGTACGCTCTAAGGCTTTACCGTCTCTTAGGTGAGCGTGCCAATCATCTGGCTGAGTCAGTGTTATTGTATTCACAGTGAAGTCTATTGGTTAAATTCACTAAATGATAATGCATAATGGCTAAAAAGCATAATGCCATCTAAATAAGCGCTGATAAGTTGTACATGAATAGTACATTTAAATCTTATTTAAATTTTTAGTTTTCATGGGGCTGTTTTTATTAAATACAGAATATGGTTGTTTTTTTGATTGTAAATCTGACCTAAAAAAGATATTTGGCCTGTTTCATTAATCCGAAAAAAATAAACTTTTTGGTTGAAAAGAATATCTAGAGCTTTGTAGTAAAGCGACTAGCTAGTCTTAAATTCTCAGATTCATAGATGAAATTACTGCTTTATTTTGCACAGTCGATGATTTTTTATAAAAATTGAATCAACCTATTGCAGTTGTTCAAACAAAATACATACTTCAAGCAAATACGAATCTCAGAATTCTGGTTTTATGAACACATCTTTATCGAGATCTATCATAAAAACGCGTGTTTTAATTGCTTCAAATTCTTTTCTTTGTATTAAAAGTATCAAAAATAATATCTCTCGGTTGGCATTACATGCTTTGCATACAATATTTCTAAAGGGTAACCACAATTATTATTTGGAGGTATCAATCAGTTTATTTTTCTTTACAGATCAATGTACTTTAAAATATACATTTTCAAGTACATTGCGACACGAGTTAGACGTTCGATGAGGTGGTTCTTTGATCAGCTACACATGGCAATACAATAATAATGTTCATACAAAGACGATCCATAACAGTATGATTAAATAGGCATGTCGCTGATGTTGAAATGCTTGCAAATTTCATTAAAGATTTTAAAGCGACAGTTGGTGCAGGTCGTGGTTATATGAGCTAATCCAAGTCTTATTTAATAATTGATGTGAAAATTAATCATTTATGTGTCTTTAGCGATAAAAAATATGTATATCACATTTATTTTCTGTTGCTTGTATTTATCTTTTTAAATGTGGTGTTATTGATTTAGGTCTGCTAGAAATGGCTATAGATTCAAAGAAATACCTAAGCTGTGAAATGCTTGAATATTAAAAATTACTTTTATGGCTAATGCACAGTGATGTGTTGTTAGAGTATTTATTTTTATTGATAAATTTTAAAAAAAGAGCTGAAAAATATCAGCTCTTTAATTCGGAAATTACTTGTGAAATAAACGTGCTTTATCACGTTGCCAATCACGCTCTTTTTCACTGTTGCGCTTGTCGTGTAACTGTTTACCTTTAACCAAAGCAATTTCAAGCTTGACCAAGTGACCTTTCCAATAGCAAGCAAGAGGTACGCATGAGTAGCCTTTTTGGTTGACAGCACCCATAAGGAGTTCAATTTGTCTACGAGAGAGCAATAATTTACGAGTACGAGTGGTTTCGGGAACCACATGACTTGATGCAGAAAGCAGTTGTTGAATTTGTGCTCCAAATAAAAAGGCTTCACCATTTTTAAAAATAATGTAGCTTTCAACCAAGCTCATGCGACCTGCACGCAATGATTTGACTTCCCAACCTTGTAAAGATAAGCCTGCTTCAAATTTTTCTTCGATAAAATAGTCATGACGGGCACGTTTATTTTGCGCAATAGTGCCGCCATTATTTTTTTTAACTACGTTTACTTTCGCCATAATGTATTCATTCCAAATCTGCACCTATTGTGCCGTAAAGTTTAGGTGAGGTGAAGCATTTGCGTGTGCGATACTGTAAAAATGGGGCTGATTTTATAAAAAACAAGTTTTTGTTAGAATAGCTTCATATAAAATGACAACGAGCATCTCCATATGTCCAAAACACGTCTTATTTACCCGGGAACATTTGATCCGATGACCAATGGGCATATTGATTTAGTGGTCAGAGCCTCTAAGATGTTTGATGAAGTGGTGATTGCGATTGCCGCAGGACATCATAAAAAACCAATTTTTTCATTAGACGAGCGAGTTGAACTAGCAAAACAGTGTTTAAACCACTTGTCTCATGTTGAATTTTTAACCTTTGACGGTCTATTGGTGAATTTTGTCAAAGAACAACAGGCAACGGCTGTACTACGGGGGCTGCGTGCAATCTCAGATTTTGAATACGAATTTCAATTGGCAAATATGAACCGAACACTTGACCCACATTTTGAAACAGTATTTTTAACGCCCTCGGAGCAATATTCATTTATTTCTTCAACAATGGTCAGAGAAATTGCACGTTTGCATGGTGATGTCTCTAAATTTGTTCCACAGGCAGTGGTAGAAGCTTTTCAACACAAACATCAACAAGGTTGGTAAATGTCACTTTATATTACAGATGAATGTATTAATTGCGATGTATGTGAACCAGTATGCCCCAATGAAGCAATTTATTTGGGGGAGTTAATTTACGAAATTTCTCCTGATTTATGTACAGAGTGTGTTGGTCATTATGACCAACCGCAATGTCAGTTGTTTTGTCCTGTAGATTGTATTCCTCAAGATCCACAACATGACGAAACCCATGAACAATTACATGCAAAATACGAAAAAATAATTGCTCAAAAAAACACGAGCAATTCAACGTAAGATTTGTTAGCATATGCACCGAAGTGAGCTGGACGGTCGCTGCTATGGAGGTCTTCGTGACTGAAATAGGGGAGGAAAGTCCGGGCTTCATCGGGTAAGGTGCCAGGTAACGCCTGGGCGGCGTGAGCCGACGGCAAGTGCAGCAGAGAGTAGACCGCCACTGTAAAGTGGTAAGGGTGAAAGGGTGCGGTAAGAGCGCACCGCATGGCTGGTAACAGTTCATGGCAAGGTAAACCCCACCTGAAGCAAGACCAAATAGGAGTCCGCATAGGTATGACCCATACTGGACTCGGGTAGGTCGCTTGAGCATATGAGTGATTGTATGCCTAGAGGAATGATCGTTTTTGACAGAACCCGGCTTACAGGCTCACTTCAAAAAATGATTGAAAAAATATTGACAGACGATCGTTTATTGCATAATATGCGCGAACTGTTTTCGGCTATGTAGCTCAGTTGGTTAGAGCACAGCACTCATAATGCTGGGGTCACAGGTTCGAGTCCCGTCATAGCCACCATTTTATAGACCATGCACCCTTTGCATGGTCTTTTTTTATCTAAAATTTGAAGTTAAGCCAAAATGACCTGTTTAAATTGATGAAGTAATGCTTCTATTTGGAGGGTGTTTTTACTTTGGTTGGTAATAAGAACATCAATTTCATGCGATTGAGCATATTGAATACGGCTGACTTGATGTATTTTTCGTTCATCGGCCAAAATAAAGGTGCTTTGACTCTGTTGAATCATGGCTTTGGCAATGTTGGCTTCACTCATTTGATAATTTGTTGCTCCTGCGCTTGGATCAATACCTGCAGGTGAAAGCAGTGCTACATCTGCATGGTAACGGTAAATCTCACTGATGGTTTGATCGCCGTGGGTTTGTGGTTGAGTTGTAACCTCACCACCAAGCAATATTAAATGATGCCTTGTTCCTTCGCCTGCACTTAAATTTAAGATGACCTGCAAGCTATTGGTAATAATGGTGAGGCCTGACAAGGTTCGAAGTTCTTCTGCCAAAATTGCTGTTGTACTGCCTGCATCAATAAAAATGGTTTGACCTGTATTTAACAGTTGAATTGCAGCCTTTGCAATTGCACGCTTTTCTTTAATCATTTGACCATAACGTACATTCAGTGGTGCTTCTTTTGAAGGATGTACGCAAATAATCCCTCCGTGTACACGTTTGGCTTGACCTGTGTTTTCTAGAGTAATCATGTCGCGCCGTGCTGTTTCTCGAGAAATCGATAACTCCTGCATAATACGTTCAGTGCTCATCTGTTGCACTTGTAAAAGTAATGTGTGTATGCGGTGTAAGCGTTCTTGTTGCAACATGTTTAAGCATCCTTAAAAGGTACGAGCAAGCATAGTTTGATTTTGTGTTTTTATCGAGTATTTTGTGTATAAAAAAGTATTTGTGTATTTTATTGTATTTATGCTTTAATCGAATGAGGGTTAAAAATATACGTGCACAGAGAGAGACTATGGCTACAAAATCTACCATTATGGATACCAACAGTTTTAGAGCTGAACATGCTGAATACTTGGATCCAAAAACACGAGGTTTAACTCAAAAACGCGCAGAAGTTCTGGGTGAATCGTATCGTTTGTTTTATCGTAATCCTGTACATTTAGTAAAAGGGCAAGGACAATATTTGTGGGATGCTTCGGGTCATAAATATCTAGATGTTTATAATAATGTGGCGAGTATTGGTCATTGCCACCCTGCGGTTGTCGCAGCTGTACATGAACAAATGCAAAGTCTAAATACACATACACGCTATTTGCATGAAAATATTTTAAATTACACCGATGAATTATTAAAAACACTGCCTTCTGAGGTCAATCGAGCCATGTATATGTGTACAGGGTCAGAGGCCAATGATTTGGCGATTCGGGTCGCACGTGAGTACACGGGGGGGACGGGTATTATTGTATCGCAAGAGGCATACCATGGTACAAGTGAGCTGACCTCGGGTTGTTCGCCTGCACTCGGTTCGGGTCAAGCTTTGGCAAAAACAACACGACTTGTACCTGCGCCAGATGCCTATCGTTTAGGTAGTGAAGATGTGGGGGATTGGTTTGCTACTCAAATACAACAGCAAATTGATGATATGACTGCCAATGGTATTCGTTTTGCAGGATTTTTAGCAGATTCTATTTTTTCATCTGATGGCGTGATGCCAAATCCCGTTGGCTTTTTGAAAAAAGCGGTAGAAGTTGTTCATAAAAATGGCGGTATATTTATTGCAGATGAAGTACAGCCGGGATTTGCACGTACTGGCGATGCTTTTTGGGGCTTTGCAAGACATGGTGTAGTCCCTGATATTGTAACAACAGGTAAACCGATGGGAAATGGTATTCCAGTCTCTGGTTTATTGGCCAAACACGATGTGTTAGCAGCATTTAGTGATCAAATTCCATATTTTAATACTTTTGGTGGTAATCCTGTTTCAATGGCTGCTGCACAAGCGGTATTAAAAGTGATTCAAGAAGAAGAACTACAATTACATAGTCAACAAGTTGGGGCAGAACTTCAACATGAGTTGAAAAAACTGATGCATAAACATGAATGCATTGGTGATGTGCGTGGTGCAGGGTTATTTATTGGATTTGAATTGGTGACAGACCAAAACAGCAAAACGCCAAATCAGGCATTGGCACTCAATGTCATTGAGGAATTAAGAAACACACATCGAGTATTAACTTCAGTGGCAGGCCCTTATGGTAATGTATTAAAATTACGTCCACCTTTAGCATTTCAACGTCAAGATATTGATTGGTTAGTGGGTGCTTTAGATCACACATTAACGAAATTAAAATGATACTTTTAGTGTTGTTTAAATGATTGCAAAATTACTGTATTTACCTACATTTTAGTCGCAATATTTCTTTTTTGGGACTTTTATTGCTTAATTTATATGCAATTTATTGAGGTTGTATGGTGTTTTTTGCAATTATTTTTAAAAGTATATTTTTTATTTAATATTTTGATTTTTAATAATTTTATTTTTATTTATTGTGTTTTATGTGTTTTTTATATATTTACTTACATTTGTTTTCTCGACAAGTATAAGGTGCTCAGTGATTAATAAGCCTATTCTTAAAAGTAGTCGGTGATGATGATGACATGGTTATTTATTGGTTTAGTAATCACTATTTTATTAACGCCTGGTCCAACCAATACACTGCTGGCATCGGCAGGAATTCATGGTGGATTTAGAAAATCTGTACAGTTAGTGCCTGCAGAAGCTATTGGTTATTTTTTATCCATTTCTATTTGGGGTATTATTATTGAGTCAGTGTCAAGTACGGCCCCTTGGTTACCAGCAATACTCAAATTAATCAGTGCAAGCTATATTTTTTATTTAGCCATTAAACTATGGAGAACATCACGTGTTGCTGCTGATTTAAGTCAGCCTGCAATTACAGCAAAAGCACTTTTTGCCGCAACATTATTAAATCCTAAAGGGTTATTGTTCGCTTCTGCTATTTTCCCACATGAAACGTGGAGCAGTCTCACAGCGTATACATTACACATGTCTGTATTTTTATCGCTGATTGTACCGATTGCATGTTTTTGGATTTCAATTGGCTCACTGTTGGTGTCTAACCGTGTGTCATGGCTGAATCAATGTAACTTACAGCGTACAGCCTCTATTGTATTAATGAGTTTTTCATTGCCATTAAGTTACTCTGCAATTTCTTCAATTTAATATATTTCATTGAAAAATATAAATATTTTATGGATAATTTTTTAATTTTAAAAGCATAAAGTAAATGTTGTAGGTTGGGAAGTATGGTTAAAGACAAAGACATTATTGTGTTGATTCATGGTACATGGTCATCTGGTCAGAGCTGGTCAGAATGTGTACCTTTGTTATCACAAGCTGGTTTTGAAGTGTACTGTCCCGATTTAAAAGACCATCATTTATCTTACCAACAAACCCTCACTGCTGTTGCAAATTTAAGTTTAACCGATTATGTGGCAGATATTGAACGGTTTATTGCTGAATTAAAACAACCAGTATGGATTGTGGGGCATTCACTGGGTGGATTGATCGCACAACAAGTGGCAACCAAACAACCTTCATGTTGTAAGGGGTTAATTTTATTGGGCCCTGCACCGATGGCAGGTATTTTTTCATTATACCCAACCATGGTTTTATCTTTTTATAAGCATTTTTTACAATGGGGGTTTTGGAAAAAACCTGTATTGCCGAGTAAAAAAGTATTGGCAAAATATTGTATGAATGAACAAAGTGCAGACGCGCAAAATGCGGTATACGAAAGCTTAGTGGCAGATTCAGGACGTGCTTATACCGAAATGGCATTTTGGTTCTTAGATTCCAAAAAAGCAGCGATGGTTCATACGCAACATTTTCATGCCCCTGTTTTGGTGATAAGTGGCACACAAGATAAAGTCGTTGTTTCAAATATTGCCAAAGCGACAGCCAAGCGTTATAAAAATTCGCACTATATTTTAATGAAAGGTGCAGATCATAGTTATACGATGGGGCGTTATAAACATCAAACCATAGAACATATTTTGAATTGGATTAAGCAACATCAATCTTAAATAGACATGTATGTACGTTTTATGAATACAACATGATTGGTGAAGTATTGAGACAGTTTAGCTGTGATAAAGCCAAGTATTAATATTTATGATTTTTAAACTAATCACCTGTGAGCCGAAGATTAATGATGCCACTGGCGAGGCGTAATTCCAAACCAACGTTTAAATGCCCGAGAAAAAGCACTGACTTCAGAATAACCCAGTAAAAATGCCATTTCAGAAATAGAAATGTGATTTTGTTTCATATAATGCTCAGCCACTTCACAGCGAACATGATCAACCAATGCTGAAAATGTTGTGCCATGCATTTTGAGCTTGCGTGTTAAGCAGTTGCTTGACATGTTGAGCTCATGTGCTGTGCATTCAAGTTGTGGTTCTCCTTGACTGAGTGATAAGTGAATAAAAGAACGTACTTGATCGGTGAGAGGTTGTTGGGACGGTTGGTTGTTGAGTAAACGTAAAGTGTCTTGAATGACGGTAAGTAAAATCGGATCACTGTCTGGCATGGTTACATGCGTATCTGATTTATGAATTAATATAGAATTGTACGGCTGATCGAAATATACAGGTGCATTAAAGAGTTTACTGTGTTCTTGGCATTCTGCAGGTCGAGTGTGTTCGAAATGTACCGCCCTTGGCGCATAGTGTTGACCCAGTACACTACGTATAACATTCATAAACATACCCATGGTGAGTTCAGCATCTTGGCGCCGTGCCAAGATTGCACCGTGCTGTACTTGATAATCTAAACGCCAATGATCAGGTTGTTCTACGAGTCGAGTTAAAGTGTCTTTTTGGTGCAAATGAAAATGACTTGCCATATTTTTTAGCGCGTGTTCGAGTGTAGGTGAACACAAGGCAATATAACCAATCAAACCAAGTGCTTTGGGTTTGAATTGTTGTCCGTAGTAGAGCCCAAAATTATCACAACCAGATAATGTGGCGGCATGCTCCAAAACTTGGCAATAATTTGGCAGTTGTAAGCTTAGTGTGGGACTTTCTAGGAGTTGGCTATTTATTCCACTCACATGAAAAACATGTGCGACATCTGCTCCTTTATCTACAATAAAATCACTCAAACCTGTAGCAGCTGCAGACAATACGCCTTGATTCCCTACAGATTGAAAAAGCTGAGTAGTGTGGTGAAGGTGTGGCATATGCATGATCATCAGTGCTTCATTTACTTTTCATATAAATAAAGCAAGATGTGTACCATGTTGTATCTAAAAATCGCTCTAAATGCCTACAGGAAGTTGATGGTTTAAGTATTTTTTACATAATCTGAGGGTGTGCTGTGTCCAATCAGTACCTAAGCTTTTGGCCATTTCTGTTGTGGCATGTGAGCCGATCCACGCCAGCATTTGTATGCGTCGTTGCATGATAAATGCAGGAATTAATGCATATTCTTCATTGCTAATATGTGCATTTCTTTCGTAACCATTAATCCACTGTTCAACCCACTGTTCGGCAGGTTGGTGATGCTCATTGAAGCTTATAGCAGCAGCTAAATCATGCATAAACCAGCCCATACCACAGTCATCAAAATCAATCACACCAATTTCACCATTTTGTAAAAGTAAATTTGTCAGACGTAAGTCTGCATGAATAAGACCGTAGTATTCGGTGGTTTGACCTAGATTTTGCATAGACTGTTGAATTTGATCAATAGTTTCATTAAGAATTTGATGGTCTTTGAGATGTAGATGTGGAGCATCACGCCAATCTCCCCAATGACTATGTGCACTGACCATGGTGTTATGGTTCCAAGTGATTCGTTGGAAGTGTTCAGGTCGTTGCCACTTTTTACTGTGTTGATGTAATTTTGCTGTAATTTCACCAAGTTGTTTAAAAGCAATCGGATCTACTTGTGTGGTAGGCATATCGCCATTAATCCATTTAAATAATACGGCATAGCGCACACTGCCATCATGGCTAGGCAAGCTTAATACATATTCATCATTTACACTTAAAATGGCCTCTGGCACAGACATGCCATCGAGTTGTAATGCATGTAACCAATGTAATTCACTTAAGATCTGTTGTTTGCTGTGATAGTTGGGACGGTGTATACGCAAAGCAAATTTTTCTTGAGGTGTGGATACCATAAAAGTGGCATTTTCAGATTGGCACAATAATTTAATTTCTGCATTTTTTGTTTGCAAATAATGGCCACAAGCGCTGTGTGCAATACGCTGTAATTCGTTGATGCTGAGATATTCATTTTGTTCGACGTATGACATGTTGGTGTTCTCAATGGCATGGGCTTTGAATGAAGCCTATACCAAATGAAATTTACTTGACTTGACACTAGCGCACTTTATGTTGCGGGTTAAAGTCAAGTTTTTCTCAAGCGCTCAGCGCATCATCATTTGACTAAAGATGCGATGTTAAAACATCTGATATTTTCGCTGGTGAAAAGGAGCGTGCAATGACAGAAAAATTAAAATCAACATTGGGTGTATTTCAATTATGGGGCATCGCTGTTGGATTGGTTATTTCAGGGCAATATTTCGGTTGGAGCTATGGTTGGGGGGTGGCAGGTACATTAGGTTTTTTAGTCACAACACTTATTGTTGCAACAATGTATACATGTTTTATTTTTAGCTTTACTGAACTTACAGCAGCAATGCCACAAGCAGGTGGCCCTTTTGTATATAGTCGCAAAGCATTTGGCGACACAGGTGGGTTTATTGCAGGAATAGCCACGTTAATTGAGTTTGTGTTTGCTCCACCTGCGATTGCTATGGCGATTGGTGCATATTTAAATGTTCAATTTCCAGATCTTAACCCCAAATATGCGGCTGTTTTTGCCTATATTGTCTTTATGGGGTTGAATATTATAGGGGTTAAAGTTGCAGCCATATTTGAATTGGTGGTAACGGTATTGGCTGTGATTGAGTTGTTGGTTTTTGTGGGCGTGGTTCAACCAGGTTTTAGCTTTTCTAATTTTGCATTAAACGGTTGGGCAGGTTTAAATCATTTTGAATGGTCTGTCACATCAGGGATTTTTGCAGCAATTCCATTTGCGATTTGGTTCTTTTTAGCCATTGAAGGGGCGGCTATGGTTGCAGAGGAGGCTAAAGATCCTAAAAAAACGATTCCACGTGCATATATTAGTGGCATTTTAACCTTGGTTGTATTGGCATTTTTAGTCATGTTTTTTGCAGGTGGTGTGGGAGATTGGACCAAACTTTCTAATATTAATGATCCTTTACCACAAGCCATGAAAGTGGTTGTTGGTCATAATTCAGCATGGATGCATATGTTGGTATGGTTAGGGTTGTTTGGTCTAGTGGCTAGCTTTCATGGGATTATTTTAGGTTATTCACGACAAATATTTGCTCTGGGTCGTGCAGGGTTTTTACCACCAAGCTTAGCAAAATTGTCTCGTTTTCAAACCCCGCATCGTGCCATTCTTGCAGGTGGTGTGGTGGGAGTTTTAGCCATTTTCAGTGACAGTGTTATTCAGATTCAAGGCATGAGTTTAACCGCAGCAATTGTAACGATGGCATGCTTTGGAGCACTGCTCATGTATATTATGAGTATGTTAAGTTTATTTAAATTACGCCGTAGTGCGCCACATCTAGAACGTTCGTTTATGGCACCAGGTTATCCATTGATTCCTGCCATTGCTTTAGTGATTGCTGTTATTTGTTTTATCTCGATGTTTTATTTTAATCCAACCATTGGTGCAATCTTTATTGGCTTTTTGGTTGTAGGGTATATCTATTTCTTAACCACTCATCGCCAGCGAGCAAACAGTATAGAGCGTAGAATGTCGACTTAAATTAAAAAAGCGGTGTCAAAGAGTACACCGCTTTTTTATTTCATATTTAGTATTTGTACGTAACGCCTAAAGACAGTAATGAGTCACGGCTATTTGCAAGGTCTGCTTGAATATCTTTAATATTATAGCTTGCCGATGCAGAAAAATGCGTTGTAAGGTCAGTCACTAAAGCAGTTCTTGAACGGAACGTTTTAGAGTCTTGACCATATTCGTAACCGAGATCTTGGTTAAAGCGTACGGTAGGTGTAATTTTGTATTCGTAAAACGCCGCTAAAGTACCAATCAATTCATTGGTGGTGTCTTTTGGCTCAAGTTTTTCTTTACTAAAACGATAACCTAAACCTGCTTCAGCAGATAAAGACTGTCTGTCATCTTTTAAAATATTGATACCCATACCACCTGTAGCACTAAGCTGATAATCAAATGCACTGCTTAGATCTTTTTCAGCAGCCAGTTTACCAAATTGATAAACTGTACTTGAACTACTGTGGGATATTTTTCCAGATAAAAGATAACGTTCAATATTGTTAGATGAGTTGTTATCGTTGGTGCTTAAAGCAGTGGCTAAAACTTCTTGTCCCCAAATTCCTGATTGTCTTTGAAATAAAATACGACCAGTAAGGTTTGATTTTTTAGAGGTATTACCATCTGTTGATTTAGTATTGTTGAGTAAATATCCTACGTCACCTTCTAAGCGAAATGGTTTGTTTTCATCGACCTTAATTGAACCTAAACTTGTTCTACTTGGGCCTAAATCGGCAGCAAAAGTGCTTCCAGTTATTGCAGTTAACAGGCCCAATGTGATTATTTTATGCATGGTTTACTCTCTTATGATTGTGTGAGTTTAATACTGTATGTTTGTATGGGTCTAAAGAATGTGACATACCCGACATAAGATATAATGGGCTTATCATTAAGAATATAAAAATACACATAAAAATACATTTTTGCTGATTTTGTTCAGTTTTTGAGGTTTTTGGTGGTATTTTTAGGCGTGTGGTGGGCATAATTTTCAAAACAAAATAGAAAAATACCTGTGGAAAAACGTACACTGTAAGCATACTGAAATAAAACTGCATTACTTTTTATGAAAAAACGATACCTCATTTTATGGTCTATGCTATGTATCTTTTGTGCTCATGCACAAGAGCCCATCTTTGCTGTACAAACGGCTCTAGATCCTGTGAATGCACAAGAAAAATTAGACCTCGATCAATTTGAACGTATCAAACAACGTACACACAAGCCGATTGTTGCCTTGGTTTTGGGAAGTGGTGGAGCACGAGGGTATGCACATATTGGTGTTTTACAGGCTTTAGAACAGCAAGGGTTAAAACCTGATCTGATTGTAGGCACTAGCGCAGGTAGTCTTGTGGGGGCATTATATGCAAGCGGTAAAACAGCCGACGAAATTACGCATATTGCCTTAAGTATGAAGGTCAATGATGTGCGTGAAATTACCTTGACCCGTAAAGGATTTTTAGATGGCGAGAAAGTGGCGAATTTTATCAACAAAAACATTGATCATCGATTACTGCAAGATATGAAAATCCCTTTATTTGTGGTTGCAACAGATTTAAAAACAGGTCAAAAAAAAGTATTCAATTATGGAAATACAGGACAAGCCATTCAAGCGTCCACAGCGATTCCGAGCATGTTTATTCCAGTAAAAATAGCAGGGCATGAATATGTAGATGGTGGGTTAGTGAGTCCTGTTCCTGTTGATGTGGCCAGACAATTGGGTGCTGATGTGATTATTGCTGTAGATATATTACAACCGCCACAATACACGCAAACTACAAACATGTGGGGATTGTTTAATCAAAATATTAATATCATGCAACAACGATTATCACAAATAGAACTCAAATCAGCAGATATTGTTATTCGACCAGATATTCGAGAAAAAGCCCATATTTTTGATGTAAAAGAGCGAGAAACTGCATTGCAAGCAGGTTTTCTAGCCACTCAACAACAAATGCCAGCCATTGAACAGGTCATTGCAACTAAAAAAAGCCAAATTTTACCCTTACATTTGGTACGAGAAAAACCATAAAGATTGAGAGTCTTTTATTTCATGCAGTGAACTGTTTTGTACTTCATCGAAAACATGGGCTCAATTCGATCAAGAAAATCGTATATAATTTCTCAGTTGATCATATTTTATGTTGGATTTTTACTATGTCTGTTTCAGACCAACACGCTGTACAACCTTCAGATGAGCAGTCTGAACTCACCATGACCGTATTAATGACACCTGATATGGCTAACTTTTCGGGTAATGTGCATGGTGGTACGATTTTAAAACTTTTAGACCAAGTGGCCTATGCGTGTGCAAGCCGTTATTCAGGAAGTTATGTAGTAACCTTATCTGTCGATCAGGTAACCTTTAAAGAACCTATACATGTTGGAGAATTGGTGACATTCTTTGCGTCCATTAACCATGTTGGACGAACATCAATGGAAGTTGGTGTAAGAGTAGAAGCACAAGATATTCGTAAACGTACACAACGTCATACTAATAGTTGTTATTTTACAATGGTTGCCGTTGATGAACAGGGCAAACCCCAACCTGTACCAAAGCTGAAATTAGATACAGAGTGGAAACGTTGTCATTTTGAAGCGGCTGAGCAAAGAAAAGCATTTCGTTTGCAACAACATGAAAAGCTTTCTTGTCGCGTGTACAAAGCTCAAAAAGATTGATGTGACGTCGTATGCTGGGTTAAATACGTGATATATTTGTGATAAATTGTTTGCTTTATTTTATATAAATGTTGTCTTTGATATTATAGAATACTGTGCGAAAATATCGCCGTGATGAAAAGTCGATCTTAAACCTACAATCTATAGGATGATGACTTGTATGGTTGTGGCCTCTTTTAAGCTGAAATTCAGTTTAACTTTTGACAATATATGTATCAAAAATGAGTCAAGCATCACATAGATATTAATGACTATTGACCAGTAATAAGTCAGTTGTGAGTGCTGTCAGCCAATCATGTAAAATTTATAAGCGGAAAAAATATGTTTAATCGTTTTTTAGGTTCAGTACTTGCAAGTTGTCTGAGTCTTACAAGTATTGGTGTGGCCTCTTCTACCTATGCGGCAGGCAAACCTCATATTAAACCAACAACTTTAACTGTGATTGGATACCACGAAGTCACTAACCAAGCAAACGATGCACTCATTCCATTTTATGCGGTAACAACACAAAATTTTGAATCTCAAGTCAAGTGGCTCCAAAAAAATGGCTTCCACTTTGTGTCAGTCTCACAGCTTTTAAAGGCGCATGACGGTAAAGAAAAACTGCCAGAAAAACCTGTGCTACTTACGGTAGATGACGGTTATGAATCGTTCTATAGTAATATTTACCCTTTTGTTAAAGAAAATAAGATTCCAATTGTTTTGGCCATTGTTGGGTCATGGGTTAATACACCAAGCACAAAACAAGTGCAATTTGGTGATGATAAAATTGCACGTAATAAAATTTTAACGTGGTCACAAATTAAAGAAATGAGTGATAGTGGCTATGTTGAAATTGCAAGTCATAGCTTTGATTTACATCATGGTGTAGTAGGGAACCCTCAAGGTAACTCGGAACCTGCGGCAACCACGCGAATATATAACCCACAAACCAAAAAATACGAAGGCGATGGGGCGTATAATAAGCGGATCTATGATGACTTAAAGAAAAATAGCGACATGATTAAGGCCAATGGGATTCCTGCACCACGTGTTATGGTGTGGCCGTATGGACGCTATAATTTAGAAACGGTACGTATTGCAAAACATTTAGGCATGCCAATTACAATCACCTTAGATGACGGCCCTGCCTATCTGAAAAAGTCTTTAGGTGCGCTAAATCGTATTTTGGTTGAGCATGATATGAACCTAGATGACTTAGGGCAAGAAATTGAAAATAGAGAAAAAAATGTAGGTGATAATGCATATCCACAAAAAATAATGCATGTAGATCTTGACTATATTTACGATAAAGATGAAGCGCAAGAAGAGCGCAATTTAGGTAACTTACTAGACCGTATTCAAAAAATGCATGTCAATACTGTTTATTTACAGGCATTTTCTGATCCAGATGCCAATGGCTCAGCAGATATGGTGTATTTCCCTAATCGTTATATTCCTGTACGCCAAGATTTATTTAACCGTGTTGCATGGCAAATTGCATCACGTACACAAGTACAGCGGGTCTATGCATGGATGCCTTTGTTGGCATGGGAGTTACCAAAAAGTAATCCCGTATCTAAAGATTTAGTGGTCACACAGCAACCAAAGAAAAGTGATCACTTAAATATGGGTTACATTCGTTTAAGCCCTTTTTCTGCACCAGCGCGAAAAGTCATTGAAGGTATTTATCAAGATTTAGGGAAGTCAGCGACATTTGATGGCATTTTATTTCATGATGATGCCACGTTATCTGATTATGAAGATGCCAGTCCTCAAGCATTGCAAGCCTATGCAAAAGCAGGACTGTCAACAGACCTAGATGCTGTAAGAAATAATGAGCAAAGCTTACAAAAATGGACATCGTTTAAAACCAAATACATAGATAACTTTGCATTACAGCTTGCAGCAGAGGCAAGACAGTATCAACCTGCGTTGCATACTGCACGCAATATGTATGCGCAAGTTGTATTAAATCCAAATGCAGAAACATGGTATTCACAGTCATTAGAACAATCTTTAAATCGATACGATTTTACTGCCATTATGGCAATGCCATACATGGAACAAGTCAAAGATAAAGACAAATTTTATGCAGATATTATTAATCGTGTAAAACAGTATCCAAATGGCTTAAATAAAACGGTGATTGAATTACAAGCTGTAGATTGGAGAAAAAATAATAAACCGATTCCATCACAAGAATTAGCAAACACGATAAAGTCTTTGTACAAACAAGGTGTCATGCATGTGGCATACTATCCAGATGATCCGATTAAAGGTCTTCCAGATACCACTTTAATGCGTAAGGCATTTGATACCAAAGTGAGCCGTGAGCCTTAGGAGGCGTAGACACTATGTCAGCATTACAGCATTTTTGGCAGTCTGCGTTGCAGTTTGTTTTTTATTATCCATTATTTATGTCTTATTTATGGATGATTGGTGCACTTATCTTTTACTTGAAAGAGCGAAAAGATCCTCCATATACACAACCCAAACCACTGACCGAATACCCTAAAGTTGCAGTATTGGTTCCTTGTTTTAATGAAAGTGACAATGCCGAAGAAACCATTAGTCATGCTTTAGGTTTACAGTATCCTGACTTTGAAGTGATTGCGATTAATGACGGTAGTTCAGACAATACTGCGGAAGTCTTAGATGCACTTGCATTAAAGTACGATAAACTTAGAGTGGTACATCTTGCGCAAAACCAAGGTAAAGCGATGGCACTGCAAGCAGGTAGTTTACTCACAGATGCAGAGTTTTTACTAGGTATAGATGGAGATGCATTACTAGACCCACATGCTGCAACGTGGATGGTTCGACACTTTTTGGCAGACCCAACTGTAGCAGCGGTAACAGGAAATCCAAGAATCCGTACGCGATCTACACTGTTAGGTCGAATACAAGTCGGTGAGTTTTCATCAATTGTTGGTATGATTAAACGAGCACAACGTGTATTTGGTCGTTTATTTACTGTTTCTGGTGTGATTACAGCATTTCGTAAAAGTGCGGTACATGAAGTTGGTTATTGGTCACCAGATATGCTCACTGAAGACATAGACATTACGTGGAAATTGCAAAGGGCAGGATGGGACGTACAGTTTGAACCGAATGCGCTTGTGTGGATATTAATGCCTGAGACCCTTAAAGGGTTATGTAAGCAACGTTTACGCTGGGCCATGGGTGGTGCACAGGTCTTAATCAAAAACTTTGACGTATTATTTAGACCGAGCTTAAATTTTTTATGGCCTTTGATGATTGAACTGTGTTTGACACTCATTTGGTCATATTTACTGCTTATTATGGCTATGATTTGGCTATTTAATCTATTTGTGCCAAATCAGGTGTTACCAGCAATGGGGTCTCCTTTTTTCCCCGATGGAATTGGTATTTTGATTGGTGCAACATGCCTATTCCAATTTGTCATTAGTAAGTGGATGGATAGCCGTTACGAGCCAGGGCTATTTAAGAACTACTACTGGATGATTTGGTATCCTTTCATATTCTGGCTCATTACCGTCACTGCAAGTATTATTGCTTTTCCAAAAGTACTGGCAAGACGAGGTGGTAAACGAGCACGGTGGGTCAGTCCAGACCGTGGCGTTCGTTCAAAATCACAGGATTAAAGGTTTTTCGTATGAGTACACAATCATTAATTATTGACTTACGTCAACAATTGCCTTGGCACAGACGCTATGCATCAACAACAACAACAGCTTTACTTTGGGGGGCATGGTTATTACTTTGGCGTCCAATGTTATTGCTGATGACTGTGGTTTTATACAGTAAGCCATATGGTGTGCACAAATTTTGGAATGCATTTTGGTTTGGCTTACAAGTCGACATGATTTTATTGCTACTGTGTGCTGCTGTATTGTGTTTATGGTGTAAGCTGATTCCATCACATACAGTGAAACAGCTAAAGCGTAAGACAACCACAGACTATGCCCGTCATTTTTCTTTATCTGAAAAAGAGCTCATTTCTGCACGTAGTCAAAAAATTACAACGGTACATCACAACGAACAAGGTCAAATTATTCATGTCGATTAATTTGTAGATTATCATTGCGCTGAATTGTGGTTTTGCTTGCAAGCACACAGACTCAGAAACATGCTTGCAAGCGCTTTTGATCTGATGATATCTTGTTATGGCAAAACTTAATGCTGCAGAAAGTATTCGTGGCCTTGCTTGTGTTGCTGTGGTGTTTTCACACCTGAGTTTAAGCTTTTACCCTTACTTACACCACTTTGCACCAAAAGATCGCTTACATGGTTCATGGAATTATACCTTGCACCATTCGCCATTTGCGTTTTTGTATTCGGGTACTGCTGCGGTATTTGTGTTCTTTGTACTGAGTGGATATATTTTGAGTTATGTTGCACTCAAGAACCCAAATCGCCCGAAAAAAATCTTAGAAATGGCAATAAAGCGCTATCCTAGATTGGCAATTCCCGCATTTTTGTCGTGTATTATTGTTTGGTTCACTTTTTTACTCACGCATGTAGACAGCCATTTAGTGAGTGGTTGGTTACAGGCCTATGCACAACAAGATGTCCGTTTTACTCAAGCTGTTTATGAAGGCAGTATCGGAGCCTTTTTGTTTGCCCAAAGTGCAACAAATTGGGTTCTTTGGACCATGCAAATTGAATTTTTAGGTTCATTATTCTTATTTTCGTTATTACTGATTTATCATTATCAAAAAATCATTTTTTTACCTGCATCTGTGGTGTTGTTACTACCATTTTGGTTTGTTGCAGATGAAAATTTCTTTTTAGGTATGCTCAGTTTCGTGATTGGAAGTTATATTTATTTATATGCCCGTCAACTTCCAACACTTGTGGGGGTGGGTATGTTGATTCTTGGCTTATATTTGGCAGGTGTTCACAACAGTAGTCATGCCTATCACTGGCTTTATCATCTTTTAGGTTGGCGCACTTATGAATATGGCAATTTTATTGCGGGTATTTTAATTGTTTACAGTGTATTGCTAACGACTCAAATTGGCAAAACATTAGACAGACCCCTTTTAGTTGGATTAGGTAAGCTGTCGTTTTCAATTTATTTACTACACATGATCTTCATTTATTTGGTCTGCATTCCTTTATTTAATCTTTTAATTCACCAAGGGTTTTCTTATGGTGTGTCTGTCATTGTTTCAAGTGTAGTGTGTTTGTTGGTCTTACTTGGAATAGCTCGAGTTTATAGTCATTACGTCGATGATTTTGCCGTAAAGTGTAGCAATCTTCTTGCAGCTCAGCTGATGAAAAGAGAATAAACTGACTAAAGCAGGTAGTTTTATATGTCTTATTTAGAAATTTTTGCAGTGATCGTCAGTTTAATCGCTGTGTCATTAACCATACTTCGTCATACATGGTGTTGGTATTTTAATATTGCTGCAAGTGTGTTGTATGGTGATTTGTTTTTTCAATATCGTCTATATGGCGAAGTTATGTTGCAAGTGATTTTCGTATTGATGAGCGTATATGGCTTAATGGTTTGGTTTAAAACAAAAAAAGTAGACCACGATATTATTGTTCATGATTTGGCGCCAAAACCACTTTTATTACACATGGTGTATGCGGCTATTTTCGGTATTGTATTTGGTTGGACTTTACATCAATTTACAAACGCAGCTTTACCTATTTTAGATGCACAATTGGCTTCTTTTAGCCTATTAGCAACGTATTGGACCAGTAAAAAATATATTGCAACATGGCCGCTGTGGATCGTTGTTGATTTAATTTACGTTGCTATGTTTATTTATAAAGATTTATTGCTGACAGCAGGATTATACGGTGCTTTTGTGCTGATGGCAGGCTACGGATGGTATATTTGGCAACACGCAAAAACAAGACAGCAACAACATAAAAGACACGGACTTGTTAATATGTAAAAAAATTAAATCTAAAAATAGGGTTAGTATGATAAATGATCTATATTTACTTGTTTTAGTGAAGTTGGTAATTTCTTTTTCTATACTCATTTCATATATGAGTTTTATTGGTAAAACGCAAATTACGCAGTTCAATGCAATTGATTTTATTGGTAATTTTGTTTTTGGTGCTGTTGTTGGTGGCTCAATTTATAACATGAGTTTGCCACTGGTTCAATTTACATTATTGCTACTGCTTAGCGTATCTTTTATGTGGTTTTTAAACTATTTGTCAAGACGATTTATTCCGTTTAGACGAATTGCTGTAGGTGAGCCGATCGTTATTATTAAAAATGGCCGCTTTTTGTTGAGTGAAATAGAGCGTAAAAAAAGAAAAATAGATATTTTTCGTGTTCTTTCACAACTACATTGTATGGGTTTTCATTCCTTTAAAGATGTGTATTATGCAGAAATTCAAACCGATGGCTTAATTGCTGCAATTAAAGATACAGCCACACCACCTTCTGAAATTTTTATTCATAGTGGATCGATTTTAGAAAGTGTTATTAAAGATTATGATTTAACAAAAGAGCAACTTGAAGAAAAACTGATTAAGGCTGAAATAGAGATCGAAAAAATATTTGTTGCTGAACATTATGGTGATCGATTGTATATTACTTGTAATGATCAAAGTACTAAGTCGATTAAATTAGAAATTTTAGACAATGATCAATAATGACGAGTATATAAACGATTTTTATGGATTCTGAAGACTTAAAATTAAGTTGCTGTTTTCTACGTTTTGCCTCAGTTATAAGGTTTTTTATTATTTTGTGTGATAAACAGGGTAGTTTAGTTTAACAAGATCAGTGTAAATGATAGAAAATTAACACGCTAAAAATAGATTATAGCGTAAAAATACTTAAGCAGTTGATTTTAAGATAAAAAATTAAACGAGACTTGGGTTATGTAAAATCATTGACATATGGATATAATTTGATTTACTTAGCCTAAGTAAAAAAGGTAAATAACCATGACTGCTGATGCGATTGAAATACAACATCTTAAACAAAACATTCAATTACTCAGACAACAAAGTTGGCCACCAACACAACTGACAGCGGTGGAGGGGTTGCCTATTTATTATGCGCCACAAACAGAAGTCCACGCATATTATCAACAATGGCGAGCTATTGTTGAACAAGCACAGCATGTTTGTCAGCCATTTTTACAAGATGAGGTTTTAGATGCAATACATTTACCAAGCCATCTGAATTTACCATTATTTTTCTTTTCAGTAGATCGAATACGCATTAATAAAACACGTGCAAAAGAGTCTAAGACCTTTCGTCATACGCTCACACTCGTCGATAAGTGTGGACAGTTTGATGATGTAGAGCTTCAGGCGATGAAAGCATGGATAGATCATGACGATACTGCTGCATTGGTTGCACATCGTGAGTTTGTTGATTTGAGGAGTTATATTTTTCAGCATGGACAAAGTGAATACACACGCACTCGTTTTTATGTAAATGGGATTGTTCTTGGGGTAGAGCCTCATTTTAAATTGATTGATGCAAGAGACAAGCCAAGAAAACAGCGCAGTGACAGTTACTCAGACCCTTTAGCAGACAATGGAGTATGGAAGGTTTTTGGTAAATATAGATAGTGAAAATCATGCCATATTGTTTTGGCAACAACATGGCATGATTGATGTTTGTCGTTAGATTTTTTTAAGGCGTTTTAAAAAATATTCTTGTTGTACAACCAATTGTTTAGACAGCCAACCCATGAGAAAGTTTTGATCTGTTTTGAGCATTTTTACCGAAGAAAGTAGCTTTAGCAACTGTTGTGTTTTGTATTGTTCGATATCTGCAACCAATGCTGTATTGACCTTATCTTTTTTAATGGCCAAGTAGTGTTGATAGATCTTTAAATCATGTCGTGAAATATCGCTGTAATTGATCGTTTGATTTTTAGATGTGGTTAAAAGCGTAGCATATTGATATTCAAGTTGTTGTAAAAAGTCGCCACCATTGATATTAAAGTTTTTGATGCCAACGTGGCTTGAATCGAGTAACTGGAGTAATAAGGTTGTTGTTTCTACAGACATCATTGTATGTGCTAATTGAGCTTCCATTCGTAAAAGTGGCTGTGTTAATCCTTTAAAAGTATCATTGACATGGGGTTGAATATTTTGATCTAGCTCAAATAATGAAATGTAGTCGGAAAGCTGTTGTTTTATGGTTTTAAGCCGTGCGATGTTCAGCCCAGATGACTTTTGCGTGTGTATTTCGGCAACTGTAATGACTTGTATCAGATGACTAAGAGCAGTTTCTGCACATTGATAATGTGCAAGCTCGGCCACTTGATCCGCTATTGCAGCAGTACAAGGAAGTAAGGGTTGAGTATACTGAGCAATAAGTTTTTCTAGTATGGCTCGATTCATCTGCTTTTTTTTGATTTTTAAATGGCAAATATATGGTGCAGGGCTTACTTTTTTCTCTCGAGCAATAAGATGACCTCGCTCGGCCTTACTGCGTACATCAAGCCAAATACTATATTTTTTCACCCACTGTTGTGTGAACTCAATTAAATCTGTAATACATCCTGATTTTAATTCAAATTCGATTTCACAGATATTTTCTTGTTGCCCCTTTTTTCCTACATATCCTAAATCGAGACATATTTCAATGTCAGAGCTGTGATAGGGAACCACTTTAAATGTACGTTTCACCACAGTTTCAAATTGCATGATCAATTGATCTGGATGGTCAATACAGCCACTCAGTAATGCGTATGCCTGTTTATCCTCTTTATATGGGTCAAGGCACAGCAGAGGAGCTGACTCAGAGGCACCACGATGAAACTCTAACTCATAGCGTTGCATGGCATCAGCACTTGCACCTTTTAGTGTTTGTACCCATTCAGCGCCCTCTTTTCTAAGGCGAATGGCTGTATGATTCTGTGCAAGTTCAAACTCAGGGGTATCAAAATATTGCGCATGCAGTGCAATGTTTTCAGCCTCTAGTGTATGAAGCGCTTTAATGATTTGATTTTTTTTCTGTGCTGGTATTTGTAGTTTTAACTCTATTTCACTCATGTCGGATACTCAATAAAATCGTATGTGATCAACGGTTATTTTATGCTTAATTGAAAGCAGTTGAATGATAAAGTGATACCTAAATGATTATTGAGTATATTTTTTGATCTATTGATTCAATTTTTTTTAAATATTTTTTAGAGCTAAAACACTAATAATGCGTGTTATTTTGTTGAATTGATGTTTTTTGTATGAAAAAAGTAGAAAATAGATATTGAAAATTAAAGTAAATATTCTAATAATTCATGCAAATTTTATGGCTGATTTCGCCTTCTTATCTCTTTTGGGTATGCAAATGAAAAAATTTGTTCAAACTTTAGTTCCTGTTGTTGCTTTAACCACGTTGTGTACTATGGCACATGCAGAAACCACAGATGGTAAAACCATTGCTGTTTCTGCAGGTTGGGCACACATCATGCCACAAGGTAAACCACAGGGCGTGCAGTCAGATTCAAAAATTGCAGCACTTAATAACTTTAACCGCCAATCTGGGTTTGACCTCGAAAGAACAAATACAGCAGAATTTAAAATTGATTATTTAGTTAACGACAATGTTAGCCTTGGTGTGGTGTTTGGTGTACCGCCAAAATTTGACATTAAAGGTGAAGGGAAGCTACTTGCAGGTAATTTAAACTTAGATAATTTTAGTAAAGTAGGCACAATTAAAGGATACAATCCTGTATTGGTTGGGAAATATCATTTTGATACTGTCAATCATAAACTACGCCCATATATGGGTGTGGGAATTATGTATGCACACTTTTCAGACTTTCAACTTGATGGTGCAGTCACCAGTGATGTCACTAAAAAAGGCATGTCTATTACAAATGTGAAAGTAAAAGATGCCGTTGCACCTGTTGCATTTATGGGTCTAGACTATAGCCTTACCAAAGATTTCTTTTTAACAGCTTCAGTGAGTTATGTTCATTTAAATACCCGTGCAAGCTTAGATATTAAAAATCTAGCTACCCAAGCAACGGTTGTACATGGTTCGACACGTATAGAAGTAGACCCAATCGTGACATATTTAGGGTTTGGATATCGTTTCTAAAATATCCACCGCTTTTCATAAAATGGCCTGTATTAGTATATAGGCCATTTTTATTTGTCTTTTCGTTTAAATTCATGAAATAAACCCATGGTGGCAATCGTGTTAAATGACTATTCATTTCGCGATGAACAGCGTAAAATTCAGAATTTATTCATTAAATATTGAGGCTGGCATGAGAGGGTTATATCTCATTACCAATGATGATCCCATTGAGCAATTACTCCTTAAGTTAGATACTGCGTTGGCAACAGGCCATATTCAAATTTTACAATACCGCAGAAAAAAAACCCCTTTCGCTATGCAACCGATAGAAGTGGCTGAAATTCAAAAACTATGTGATCGCTATCGAGTCCCTTTTATTATTAATGACAATATTGCTCTAGCTGCCGAATTTGGTTTAGGCGTTCATCTTGGCCAAACAGATGGTGAAATTATAGATGCAAAAGCACAATTGCCAGCGGGTGTGATTATTGGTAAAACATGCTCAAACTCATTAGAATTTGCTGAAAAAGCAGTTCATGATGGAGCAACTTATGTGGCATTTGGGGCAATTTATTCAACACTGACTAAGCCATCTGCAGGTTGCATAGGGGTTGATATTTTAAAACAAGCCCGTCAGCGTTTTACTTTACCTATATGTGCCATTGGTGGTTTAACGGTAGAAAATAGTCAAAATGTGATTCATGCAGGCGCTGATTTGTGCGCTGTGGTTAGTGATATTTTGGCACAAGATGTTTGTGATATTGCAACTCGAGTAAATGCATGGGCAAATCTGTTTAATTCAAAACACAACAAATAAAGTAGGATTATAAATGGCACTTTCAGCAAAACAAGTACAGCTTTTTGAACAAGCAAGTAAACATATACCAGGTGGTGTTAACTCTCCAGTGAGAGCGTTTAATGGCGTAGGTGGTACCCCCGTTTTTATTGAAAGAGCTCAAGGGGCTTATTTGTGGGATGTAGATGGCCAACGATACATTGACTATATTGGCTCATGGGGGCCAATGATCTTAGGACATGCTCATCCAGATATTGTGAAGTCGGTACAAGAAGCGGCTCAAGATGGCTTGAGTTTTGGTGCTCCAACAGTGCATGAAACGACTCTTGCAGATTTAATTTGTGAAATTGTACCTTCAATAGAAATGGTACGTATGACAAATTCAGGGACTGAAGCAACCATGTCTGCAATTCGCTTGGCACGTGGTTATACCGGGCGCGACAAAATTCTAAAATTTGAAGGCTGTTACCACGGTCATTCAGATTCATTATTAGTGAAGGCTGGATCTGGGCTTTTAACTTTGGGTGAGCCCACCTCTAAAGGTGTGCCTGCAGACTTTGCAAAGCATACTTTAACCATTCCATATAATGACATTGCCGCATTAGATGCATGTTTTGAAAAATATGGACATGAGATTGCAGGTGTCATTGTTGAGCCTGTGGCGGGTAATATGAATTTGGTTAAACCGATTGCAGGATTCTTAGAACGTATTCGTGAAGTATGCGATCAATATCAATCTGTATTTATTATTGATGAAGTTATGACAGGGTTTCGTGTCGCACTCGGTGGCGCACAGGCTCATTATAATGTCACCCCTGATTTGACCACACTAGGTAAAATTATTGGTGCAGGCTTACCTGTAGGTGCTTTTGGTGGAAAACGTGAGATCATGTCGTGTATTGCACCACTTGGAGGTGTGTACCAAGCAGGAACATTGTCGGGTAATCCATTAGCGATGCGTGCGGGTATTTGCATGTTTAAGCATTTACGTGCCCCAAATTTTTATGAAAACTTATCTGAAAAATTGGCAACATTACTCTCTGGACTAAAAACGGTCGCAAATGAAGAAGGTGTTGCATTACATACAGAACAAGCAGGGGCGATGTTTGGTTTGTACTTTACCACACAAACATCTATTGAAAGTTTTGATGATATTTTGAAGTGTGATGTTGAAGCCTTTAAATCGTTTTTTCATGGCATGTTAGAGCATGGGGTTAATCTTGCGCCATCTGCGTTTGAAGCAGGATTTATTTCTGCCGCTCATACAGATGAAGACATTGAACTTACCATAGAAGCAGCAAAAGCAGTATTTCGTCAAATGAAAGCCCAGCATAACTAAATTAATTGTGTGAGCTAGGTGGCAAAATACGAAAATAAAGTTATTTTGCCATCTTTCATCTATTGTATTTCGTTGATAAGGTTTTTATTATGTCACGCCTAATTTGTATCACACAGATGGAATACAGCTTTGCCTGATTTTTTAACCGAACATCTCATTTATAAAGATGAAGATTTTATGGTCATTCACAAGCCTGCAGGTCTACTGAGCGTGCCGGGTAAGGGTGAAGCATTATACGATAGTGTACTCACACGTTTAGTCCAAAATGAACCAAAAACTTTACTTATTCATCGTTTAGATCGTGATACTTCAGGTCTTTTGGTGTTTGCACTGACTCGCTTAGGGCAAAATAGTATTTCAAGGCAGTTTCAAGAACGTCAAACTCATAAAGTTTATCAAGCACTTGTTGCCGGACATTTAGAAGGGCACGGTTGTATTGATATTCCTGTTATTTATGATCCAAGTCGTCCACCTTTACATATTGTAGATGCTAACCACACTAAACCTGCCATCACACATTGGACTGCTTTAGCGCACTTCGAGATTAATGGTCAAGCGGTGACTCGGGTTGAGTTAGTTCCTATAACAGGTCGTGCGCATCAATTACGTGTACATTTGCAACATTTAGGTCATCCTATTGTGGGTGACACGTTATATGCAAATTTGGCACAACAACGTCTGACAGATCGTTTGTGCTTACATGCATACAAAATTTCTTTTACTCATCCTAAAACATCTCAAACTGTGAATTTTGAATGCCCTGTGCCATTTTAAGATCACTTGAGTCACTCATTTCACATGATTCATCATTACACTCGCTCTAGAAGCGTTAAAATGTGTAGTGCTACAAATGTATAAAACTTGTCAATAGATACTTAATTTATTGACATATTGAAGCATATTTCTTGCGCACTTTGCTTGGGCTTTATGCGAAAATATGAAAGTAAAATCCAAACTAAACGATCTATAGCATAGATTGGTTTTGTCTAGACTTAAATGAAAGGTGAAAAAATTGCAACAGTTTGCTATTGGTCAACGTTGGTTATCTGATACAGAAACGGAACTTGGTTTAGGTGTAGTCATTGATGTAGACGAGCGTGCTGTCAGTATTTTATTCCCTAAAAGTGATGAAACACGAGTATATGCCAAAAGTAATGCACCATTGTCACGCATTGTATTTAATGTAAAAGATGAATTACATGATCAAGAAGGGATTGCATGGACTGTAGAGTCATTTGAAGAGCGTTTTGGTGTACTGAAATACCATGTGGTACGTACATTAAGCCACGGCGAAAAAGAGTATAAAACGCTCAACGAAACTCGTCTAGGGGCGCAAATTCAGCTTTCCAAGCCACTTGATCGTTTGCTCGCTAGTCAAGTAGATATTAAAGCATGGTATGACTTGCGTGTAGAAGCCTTGCAAATGCAAGCCAACATGAATAACAACCCTTTAAGAGGGGTGATTGGTGCACGAGTTGGATTAATTCCACATCAATTGTATATTGCACATGAAGTAGGAAAACGCTTTGCGCCACGTGTATTACTTGCCGATGAAGTGGGCTTAGGTAAAACCATTGAAGCGGGGCTGATTATTCACCAACAGTTAAAAACTGCTCGTGCTGAACGTATTTTAATTTTAGTGCCTGATTCATTGCAGTACCAATGGATGATTGAAATGCGCCGTCGTTTCAATTTGAATTTTGCCATTTTTGACCTAACACGTACAGCCGCAATTCGTGAACATGATCCTGAGTTGAATCCATTTAGCACGGAACAATGTATTATTGCGAGTGTTGACTTGATGGTTGACCATGAAGATTTACGAGAGCAAGCGTTAGATGCAGGCTTTGACCTGTTGGTGGTCGATGAAGCTCATCATTTGATGTGGAACGAAGAAGAAGGTGGTAATGACCGTTACGATTTAATCGAGGAACTTGCAGAGAAAATTCCTGGTGTATTGCTACTGACAGCAACGCCTGAGCAATTAGGAGTAGAGAGTCATTTTGCTCGCTTACGTTTACTTGATCCACAACGTTTTAGTGCCTTAGATCGATTCCTAGATGAAGAAGAAAAATATCATCACACTGCAAAAATTGCAGAAGTGCTGATGTCTGATGAACCACTCACTCAAATACACCGTGATGCGCTTGAAAAGCTATTGGGTCATGTCATTGAAGATCAACCCGAACAACGCTATCAAGCCATTCATGAACTGTTAGACCGTCATGGTACAGGGCGTATTTTGTTCCGTAACACGCGTGAAGCGATTCAAGGTTTTCCTGGTAGAGATTGTCGTCCTGTACCACTGATTGCACCAGCAACATGGTCTATGACAGGAAAATTACGCGAACAAATGTGGCCTGAAGAAGCACATATTGATGGCTCTTGGATGCAACATGATCCACGTGTTATGTGGCTGATGGATGTTTTACGTAAAGACTTAAAGCATAATAAAGTATTGCTCATTGCGCGTAGTGGCCCTGTGGTCGAAGCTTTGGAAAATGTATTACGCTTACATGCAGGCATACGTACAGCAATGTTCCATGAGGCAATGACCTTGCTAGAGCGTGATCAGGCCGCTGCTTATTTTGCTGAAGATGTAAATGGTGCACAAATTTTATTGTGCTCTGAAATTGGTTCAGAAGGTCGTAATTTCCAATTTGCGAGCGATTTAATTTTATTTGACTTACCATCAAATCCAGATGTACTTGAACAACGTATTGGTCGTCTTGATCGTATTGGTCAAGAAAATAGAATTCAAATTCATGTTCCGTATTTGATCGGTACAGCACAAGAGCGTATGTTTCGTTGGTACAATGAAGCACTCAATATTTTTAACCATATTTCACCAACTGCACAAACGCTGCAAGAAAACTTTATTGCTGATCTTAAATCCCACTTACTTACTGATTTAGGTTCAGATTTTGATGATCTTTTAGAAAATGTAACCTTGCAACGCCAAGCTTTAGAGCGAGAGTTACAAGAAGGGCGAGATCGATTACTAGAATATAATTCATGTCGTCCATTGGTGGCACAAAATATTGTGAAAGCATTAGATGATTATGATGACAATACAACGCTACCGATGTTTATGAAGCGTTTTATGTCTTCAACCAATATTGATTTTGATGAACAAAGTAATGGTACTGTGATCATTAAACCCAGTGATCAAATGCAAGTGAGCGGGCTGACACTTGATGAAGAAGGAATGACGGCCACGTATTATCGTGATCAAGCTCAAATTCGTGAAGATGCACAATATTTAACTTTAGAACACCCATTTATTGAAAGTGTGATGGAAATGATCCGCACGCAATCTTTTGGTAGTACCAATGTGGCTATGCTGAAGTCTAATGCAATTAAACCAGGCACTGTGTTGGTTGAGGTATGGTTTAAAATTGAAGCCATTGCACCAAAAGCATTAAATGTATTGGCAAGTTTACCAACCCAGTTGATTCGAGTATTACTGAGTGAGAACGGACAAGATTTATCGAAAAAAATTGATCCAAGTATACTTAGGCCACATCTTAATCATTTAGATGGCAACAGTAGTCGTCAAATTGTTAAAGCACGTAGAGATGTGATTGAGCAACGTTATCATCAAGCATTAGATTTAGCTAAAGCCTATTTGCCTGAGTTGCAAGCGCAAGGTCAAAACAACTACGGCAAGCAATGGCAGTATGAAATTGATCGTTTAGAATATCTAAAACAATTTAATCCGAGCATTCGTAAAGATGAAATTGAGCGATTGAAAAAATTACAGCAAGAAGGCTTAAATAGCTTGGGTCAATTGTCGGTTGTACCCGAAGCCATTCAGGTGTTGGTGACGGTTAAACCATAAATGAAAAAGCGCCCGTTAAATAAACGGGCGCTTTTTTAAAACAGCATTGATATTAAATCATTTTTAATACGGTCAATTCTTGTTTGATATATGCATAAAAAATAGGGGCAACAATTAAGCCACCGATTCCAAAAATAGCTTCAAAAATGAGCATGGCCAATAATACCTCCCACGCTTTTGCTTTAATTTTTGTTCCGATAATTTGTGCGTTGATAAAGTATTCTAATTTGTGAATGAGTACTAAGTATACTAAGCATACCGAGGCGACAGGTAACGAAATGGTGAGGCCTGCCAATACAATAAGAGAATTAGAAAGTAAGTTCCCTGCAATAGGAATTAAGCCGAAAACAAATGTGAGTAAACATAGTGTTTTTTCAAAAGGTAAATGTACGTGAAATAACGGCAATATAATGAGCGAAAAAATAACAAACAACACGGTATTAATAAATGAGATTTTAATTTGAGCAAAGACTACATTTCTAAATGATTCCCCTAAATGAGAGATTCTTTCAGTCAGTGCGACTTTAAATGCAGGCTGTGGCGATGTACTTTTTTGATGTGTCGTTTGCACTGACACTAAAATACCAATAATAAGCCCAATAAATGTAGTGGCAATATTGTGTAAAAAGTCTGTACCTGCACTGCGTAAAGCTTGAATATTATTTTTAATGAGCTCCATGAAATTGTTTTTCAGGTCGCTAATATTATTTGGAATATAGCTCGGTAAAAAGCGACTGATTTCTTGTTGCATGCTCATTAACGTTTTATCTATTTGAGCGTTAAAGCCATTTAGGCCATGATGACCTTGTAAGTCAGATAAGGTAAAATTCACTAGTGTTGTAATAATAAAAACCAGTGATGCAATGATGCTAACACTAAGTACAATACTCAAAATAAGTTTAATTTTATTGCTTTTCGTGTATGGTTCAATCATTTTACTTAATGAGTGAATAATTTCGTAAATTAAAAAGCCTGCAAAAAAACTGGCTAATAAATGCAAGGGAATCATGGCAGTTAGTGCAATCACAATAATGAGATAGCTTGCAATCTGTGCTTGTCGGTCGTTAAATAGACTCATATTTAATCAGCTTATTATCATGTTACTGTGAGGCTATGTCATCTTTTTAGCCGTATTATTACCTGTTTAACTTTTTGCTTTATTTTGCTCACGATGTTCTAAACGACGTGCACCTTCTAGGATCATTCGAATCATTAGCATGGTTTGTTCTGCGGTATGTCGCCTTTGTTTTACATCTAAATCTAAAACTTTTGCGCCCATATTAAAGACCAATTGTGTAATGGCAATGGCGACAATTTCTGGGTGTGCAATGGTGCTTTTATTCATTTGCTCTAAGCGTACGAGATCTTCTTGTAATTCTTGTTGGAAGAAATTCAGTTGTTGTTCAACAGCTTGTTTGTAAGAGACAGAACCTGTGTAGCCTTCTCTTAACAGTAGACTTAAATACCCCTCATCGGTATCAAGCTGTTGTAAAAAAATATCTACAGAGCTACGAATAATTCCATCTTGCTTTACGGCTCTTAGCCGTGCTTCACGAATAATTTGTCTTAACACTAAACCTGCACGATTAATCAGCTCAATCGCTAATTCATCAATATCTTTAAAGTGTCGGTAAAAGCTATTGGGAGCAATGCCTGCTTCACGTGCAATTTCTCTTAAACTCAGTGAGGCAATACTTTTTTGAGGACCAATCAAATTAAGCGTTGCTTGAAATAGTTCTTCTTTTGTAATTGTTGCTTTTCTGCCGACAGTGCGTGCAGTGGTCTTGAGCGGCTCTAAAGGTGGCTCAAGTATTTCATGCGATGTCATTGTAGATAAAGAGGCCATGTTTGTCATTGAAGATGTTTTCTTGATTATAGCCTTATCTTTAGTGAATTAGAAATACAACAATTCGTTGTTTTAATACTATACATATATATATACATGTGTATAATAATAAAGAGTCATAACTGAGATGGCCTAAATATGAGCGTTTTACCAAAGAAAAATCATGCACTCAATTTTCTGACTGAGAGTGTACTTGACCAAAGGGTTGTTAACTTTTGGGTGCAAAAGTTTAATCCAATGTGGTCTACTCATGAAATGTTAGGCCGTATCGTTAAAAAACAAAGCACTGCTAAAGATATGGTCACGTTGACTATACGTTGCAATAAGCGCATGAATTTTGGGTTACCCGGGCAGCATCATCCTGTGATTGTTGAAATCGCCGCACGCCGTTTAGAGCGAACATACAGCCTCAATCGTATAGATGAGCAACATGTTGAATTAACTTTGAAAAAAGTACCTCAAGGTGCGGTAAGTACATGGCTATGTAACGTTGCTGAAATTGGCGATGTGATTGAATTTGGCCAACCTTATGGTGAAATGCTTTGTGTAACACATCCTGAAAAAGACGTTATTTTATTGGCGGCAGGAAGTGGTATTACCCCCATGTATAGCATGATTTATGATCTTGTAAAAACAGGTCAGCTCAAACACTATCGTTTAAAACTCATGTATTGGGTTAAGCATTTTGAAGACGTGGCTTTTCATTCATTTTTTGAAAAAGTGGCTCAACAGTACCCTGAGTTTACCTACCAAGTTTTCTGTACTCAAGATGCCCAAACATCATCACGTTTAAATGAACAGCATGTCACAGATTGTGGTGATCTGCACGACACAGCAGTATTTGCATGTGGGCCATCTGGATTTGTAAATTCTGCGTGTGAGTTATTTCACGCAGCACGGTTATTTAAGAGTGAAGCCTTTACTTTATCACCACTAGAAATCTCTGATACAGGTACAGTGACTATTACACTGACCAAATCTCAAAAAATGTTAGAAGTTCCGTGTGGAATCTCTTTACTTGAGGCTTTAGAGCAAGCCAATGAAAAACCAGTTGCAGGTTGCCGTATGGGTATTTGTAATAAGTGTTCATGCCATAAGGTGAGCGGTGTAACACAAAATATTTTGAACCAAAATCAAAATTCAGAGCCAGGTAGTTCATTACGCATTTGTATTAATTCGGCAAAATCTGATCTAGTCTTAGATCTGTAAGAGTGAGTTGTATCATGAATATGCACGTTAAAACCCAGTACTTTAAAAACCCAAAGAATCGAGACTTAACAGAAGCCGAATTGGAATCTTTAGCGGCAGAGCTTGATGCAATTAAACAAGATGTGCTTGATGACTTAGGTGAAAAAGATGCTAAGTATATGCGCCGTGTATATTCAACGGTGCGCTATAGCAGTATTGCGGGTCGAGCATTATTATTTGCAGGATGGTTTCCACCAGCATGGGTTTTAGGTACAGGATTACTGGGTTTATCTAAAATTCTCGAAAATATGGAAGTGGGCCATAATGTCATGCATGGTCAATATGATTGGATGAATGACCCTAAACTCATGGGACAAAGTTATGAGTGGGACATTGCAGGCACAGCAGATAATTGGAGACAATCACATAACTTTACCCATCATACCTATACCAATATTAAAGGAATGGATGATGATATTGGTTATGGTTTATTGCGCCTTTTTCCTGAACAGCGCTGGAAAAAATCTCACCTTTTACAGCCGTTATACACCATTCCATTTAGTCTTTTATTTCAATGGGGTGTAGCAATACAAGACCTTGAAGTTGGTAAAGTGTTTATTGGTCGCAAGACTAAAAAACAGTTGTGGAAAGAATGGAAACCGATTCAAAACAAAGTGGCAAAATTACTGTTTAAAGATTATGTGTTTTTCCCATTGATTGCAGGCCCAAATGCGATTCCTGTATTTTGTGGTAATTTAGCGGCCAATGGTATTCGTAACGTATGGACATTTAGTATTATTTTCTGTGGTCATTTTACGAAAGATGTAGAAGTATTTCCAAAGTCTGTTTTACAAAATGAAAGTAAAGGACATTGGTATATGCGTCAAATTCGAGGATCATCAAACTTAGAAGGTTCTGAAATTTTCCATATTTTGACAGGGCATTTAAGTCATCAAATCGAGCATCATTTATTTCCTGAAGTGCCGGGTCGCCGTTACAGAGAAATGGGGCCGAAAGTTGAAGCTGTATGTGAAAAATATGGTTTAAACTACAATAATGCAAGTTTATTTAAACAATATAGTCAAGTTCTCGGACGTATTTTTAAATATGCTTTACCTTTCAAAAAATAAAATAATCACTGACTCAAGCACCCTATATGTAACTCTTAGCATGTAGGGTGTTTTTTTATTTGTAAATTGAAAGATAAAAGTTTTGTACACAATATGGATTGTTGTTTGTCTTGAGAGTCATTACTCTAAACAAATTATATTTTTGAGTGACATGTATGGACGTATTTCCTCTTTCTCAATTACAACCACAAGTGGTGTGGAAGCATTTTGAAACATTATGCAAAACACCTAGAATGTCTAAAAAAGAACAACAATTACGAGATGCTTTACAAGCGTGGGCAACACAAAGAAGTTTATCTAGTATGGTCGATCGTGCAGGAAATTTGTTGATTAAAAAACCTGCTACAAAGGGTAAATCACATGTAAAAACAGTGATCTTACAAGCGCATATAGATATGGTTACACAAGCTAATAGAGATACTGTGCATGATTTTAGTAAAGATTTCATTCAACCTATACTTGAAGATGGATGGTTGATTGCAAAAAACACCACATTAGGGGCAGATAATGGAATTGGTGTGGCATTAGCCTTGGCTGTATTAGAAAGTGATGATCTTGAACATGGGCCGATAGAGGTTTTGCTTACGGTAGATGAAGAAGCAGGAATGAGTGGTGCTCGAGGAATAGACCCAGCGTTATTAAAAGGGCAGTGGCTATTTAATATGGACACTGAAGAATGGGGCGAGCTGTATTTGGGCTGTGCAGGTAGTCAAGATGTTGAACTCACCCAAAAAATAACAGCACAAGCCGTAC
This sequence comes from Acinetobacter baretiae, assembly GCF_015627105.1. Taxonomy (GTDB): domain Bacteria; phylum Pseudomonadota; class Gammaproteobacteria; order Pseudomonadales; family Moraxellaceae; genus Acinetobacter; species Acinetobacter baretiae. Next base: position 106,081 of record NZ_VTDM01000007.1, read on the forward strand.
CGAAAGATTTGGTATGGTTTCAATTAAATATACAAGGGCTTAAAGGTGGGCATTCAGGTGTAGATATTCATTTAGGCCGTGGTAATGCAAATGTTATTTTAGTGCAATGTTTACAGCAATATTTAGGTGAAGGTTATATTGCATCTTTGGAGGGTGGAACAGCACGTAATGCAATTCCAAGAGAAGCATATGCTGTGATTGGGTTGAAACCACAGCAATATGAAGCGTTTCAAAAAAACCTGATCACATATAAACAGCAATGCTTAGATCAACTAAAAGGTATTGATGATGGTCTAGAATGTATTCTCATGCCTTGCCAACCACCGCAAAACATATGTCCCTCCGATTTGATTAAATCATGGATGACTGCCTTAGCAACATGTCCATATGGTATTTATACAATGAGTAAGGTGTTAGATGATGTTGTTGAAACATCAAATAACATTGGTATGCTATCAATTACACCAACAGAAGCATCTGCTCAAATTATGGTGCGTTCAATGGTTAATGCTGAAGCTGAACAATTAGCTCAACATATTAAAATGCATTTTATACGCCATGGTGCACAAGCTACACTGACACCATTGGTCTCTGGTTGGACACCAAATCCTGAATCGGCTGCTTTAGCGTGTTTACAACAGGCCTATCAAACCACTTTTGGTATTGATGCTAAACTTAAAGTCATACATGCAGGTTTAGAGTGTGGCATTTTAGCCGAGCATTATCCAAATTTACACATGGTGTCATTTGGTCCAGATATTCGTGGAGCACATGCACCCGGTGAGCGAGTGAATGTTGAAACTGTAGCCAAATGTTGGAAGTTACTCACAACAGCATTGGCTTTAGTCGACTAATAAATAAGGGGCTTTACTGTTTATTTTATACAGAAAAAAGCCCCTTTATTTTGATGAATGGTGGTTGTGTATTTAATACAACCATGCTTTTTAACCAAAAATTCTCGGGTAACATGGCTTTTGTTCAACCACGTAACGATGGCGAAACTAAGGTGTTGTCTATGAAAAATTTGTATAGTCCAAAGAACAACACCGATCGTTTGATTTGAGTTAATCTGACCAAGGCAATCTTGCTTGAATGCATTGCCTTGTGTAAATGAATGATTATTGAAACCTGTCGCATGAGTGACTTTGTGATTTCAATAATCTATGATGGTATGCAGTCATTGAACGACTAATGAATCAGTTTTGTCATATCTGCTTTAAATAATGCAACATGAGAGCCTAACAATAAATTTCCATCTGACGAAAAAGCAATAGAATCAATCCCTATTTGTTCGGGATAACCTAATTCAATGAGTTTTTGATAGAAATCGATCAAATGCCCCTCTTGTATACTGTAAAGATGTTTAGAGTCAGTCAATAACCAAGGATTATTGTTTGAGTCAATGCTTATTGATTTAAAAGAAGGGGTATCTTTGTTGGCATTGTATAAAATCGTATAAGATTTAGACTTTAAATCTATTTTATAGATATTGTAATAGCCATCAACCACATAGCCTAGATCACCTTTTACTGAAACAAGCTTTGGTTTTTTATTATATTTTGCTCTACAGCGACAATCATCGTCTTTTAAATCGACAATAGGTGTTTTTTCAGGGTCTGAATCTGAAAATGAAATAAGAGTAGAGACTTTTTTGTCTGGTGAAATTTGAAAAATTTTGTAGCTATCTGCATCTGCAATAAAAAGATTGCCTTGCTCATCTACAGTGATCGATTCAGCCCCTTTAACGATAGACCGAGGTTGCATTTGATCATCTACTTCAGTGTCTGATATTTCATTAAACCAATTTACATCTCTGTACGATTGTTCATAGTTGTCTATTTTATTGGTGAGTGGTGATTTTATGATAGTGTCGTAACTTATTGAATATAAATTGTTATTATAAACAATAAATTGTCCGACATATTTATGATCAAAAAGCTGACGAGGTGTTTGATTATTTTTATAAAAATTTAAACCATATATACCATTGTAACAATAGGCACCATCTTGATTGGCATATAGATTAGTACATCCTTGCATCTTTTTAGTAATATCTTGATCTGTTTTATCTATATTATTTTCTTTTGTACCAGCAATTCGTTCTAATTTTTTGGTTAAAGAGAGCGTATAAACACTGAAATATGTTGAAATGATTAATTCATTTTTTTCTGGATGAGCAATCAAATGAAGTGGTGAAAATCGTAATGAATCGTCATAATGATCGAGTAGAGGATTACATTCTCTGTGGTGTTTATCTAAGTAATCAGAATCACATACACTTTGAAAAAAGTTTTCGAAATTACCACTCTGATTTAATTTTTTAATATGTGATTTTAAACTTTCTATAATAAAGACCCCTAAAGAAGAGACACTAAGATCAGAAATGTGTTCGAACTGATCTTGCCATTGTTTTATTATTTTACGCTGCGCAATATGATACTGAAAAACAGAGGTATCGTTAAATAACCATACTGTACCATCTTGATTTGAATGTATGCCGTGGGCTTTGAACGAGTTGGGCATGGGAAGATCAGAAATAGTATGATCTGGAGTTATGAGTCTTAACTTTTCACCATTGTTGTCTAATACAACCCATTCATTTTTTGTGCTTTCAGTAATCCCTATCGGTAAATTAAAAGTCGCTTGGTTGAGCGGAGTGGTTGGATTTTGAATGTTTTTTTGATTTATAAAGCGCTCACTAGAATGAGCAAGATCGCTGAATTTACCTGCAATTAAGACGTGTTCATTGTTTGGTGTAATGGCTTCTAAAATATTATTTGATGAATTTACGTAGATAAAATTTTCACTAGAAAGAGCATCTTCGTTATATTTTAAATGTTGAATTTCTTGTTCACTATAGTCGCCTTCATTTAAAATATGCTTGAGTGTTCCATCTTTATTGATTTGTACGAGCTGTCCATTAATATTTAGTATAAATGGAAATGTTTGATGTTCTTGCTTGAACATATGTATATTACTAATCACGCTTAGATTAAGATTTAATAAAGGGTTTGCATTGATTTCAGGCAATTCACCATCTATAAGTGTGACGTATGACGTTTTATTTTCAGGTGTTTCTGTTGTACATCCCACCAAGGTTATTAAAAGAAAAATAATAGCCAACAGATTTTTTGGCAAAAACATGAATTAAGTCTCTTTTTTTTAAAAAATATGATTATATATCACTTTGTTGTATTGATGTATGTTGAATGCATTATTGGATTTGAAAAAAGTGATTAAAAATTTGTGGCTGTATATCATTTTTATAAAAGGGGTTAAAGCTTCTTTAAAATAGCATTTAAGTGATTGAATGAGACATATAATCTTGCATTGGTTACTGCATAGTATTATGAGCATATACATGAAACAAATATATGCCCATTCAATACGTGAATAATAGACGTTAATCCTCCAATTTAATTGAAGTCTTTTACTTCAATTAAAATCAGTTGATTTTTTCTACTTGAGGGCGTGCGTTAGTTTAATTTGAATGATTTCGTTATTATCTGCTTTGTACGGATTTCTTCCAGAAGAAAAAGGAAAATTATTGTCATTAAATACTGTAATGGTATTTGGGCTTTCAATAATGATATCTTCAATGGTTTCAAAAGGCATCATAAATTGATGCTTTGTTCCTAAATCATTTACATCTTGATTAGGATACAGATGATGTGGATTATTTATTTGCATTAAATTCACAAGTTCATGACGTGTGACCAACTGTTGGGGTGCATTTAAATGTATTTGAATCAGCTTTTTATAGCCATTGATGTCGTTTTGTGTGGCATCTCTTTCAATAATAAGGCCATCTTTTGCATTAAACATCTGAAAATCACCAATATTGGTCGCTTTATCGTTGAGTGCAAAGTAATAGTGGTTCGGTGTATATTGCTTTTTTTGTACATCAAATTGAAAGATGATGAGCTGTTTGTCTTTTGAATTTAATAGCGGTTTTTCAAGGATTGGGTATAAAAACATTTGGTCTGGTGAAAGTGCCATTCCTTCAAAACCAGCACTGCGTTGTACTAATGGTTCAATGTATTGTGATGGATAACGATTAAATTGATTTTGTGGCGATCTTAATACGCTGTTTGGGTTGAGTGGGTCGGGTAAAGATATAGGTGGGTCAAGCAATGTGCCATCGGCAGAAAAGTGTAGTAAATACGGCCCAAATTCATCTCCAATCCAATAACTCCCATCTTTGAGTTGTTGCATTGATTCTGGATCAAAATCTGCGCCTGTTAATAAACGTTCAGTTGTATTTTGATGAGTAATTTCAAATGGAATCAGGCGATTTGGATCTTTAAGTTGAATGGTTTTAAGAATATCAATATTTTGCTGAGATTGATTTTTAGTTAAAAATTGAACCTTTAATGTATACATTCTTAGTAAAAAATCACGTGAATTTTCTTGAGTTCCAAAACCATTATCAGGCATGACAGTATACGTACCATCTTTATTTTTAATGGCTGCAGAGAACCCTTGTACAGGCTGGCTTGAAAAGGGTGGTTTAAACCCATTTTTACCTTCAATGTTGTGGCCACTGCTTGGGCCCTCAGAAAATGTATTTGCAGGTAAACTTGCAAAACCAGTTAATTGAGGGCTTTTTGTTTTTTGTATATGCTCTGCGGGCATTTGACAGCCGAGCATGGCCAATGTAATTGCGATTAAACTTAAATTTTTTTGTAGACTCATGGTCGTCATATACTGTTTTTTTATGAAGTAAAAAGTATAAAAAAACCATGTGAACATGACATGTCAATCATATAACCATTTGATTAAACTTTAGTAAAATCGTAGGTTTATTGAATTTAGGCAATATAACGCGAGCTTTTATGATTCATTGCAATGATAAAATTAAGTACAAATGCGCCTAAAATAGAAATTGCCAACAAGTGCCATTCTACAAAAAAAGCCGATGCAACTAAAATACTTAAATCGACACCCATTTGAAATTTACCTGCCGAGATATTAAATTTACTTTGTAAATATAAGGCCAATAAATTCACACCACCTAAACTAGAGCGATGTCTAAATAAGATAAGAAAACTGACCCCCATAATTAAATTGGCTACGATGGTGGCATAAAATGGATTGAGTGATTGAATTTTAATAAATTGGGGCATAATTTCTGTAAAGGCAGACAGCAGAAGAACAGCAATAAATGTTTTTATAACTAAAGCAACCCCCATTTTTTTATAGGCAAAATAATAAAATGGAATGTTGATAAGGAAAAATACCGTACCAAATTTGAGTCCCGTAATGTAGTGAACCAATAAGGATAATCCTGCCGTTCCACCTGTCATAATGCCTGAAAATTGTAATAGATTTAAAGCAAACGATAAAATAAACGTACCAATTAACATGGCAACCATGTCTTCAAATTTAGTGTGTGCGTCAATGTTAGGCGTTGATAACGTGACATGTGGAGAAGAGGTATTATTTTTCATACAGTGACCCTAATCTAATAAGTATTTTAGATCTACCGCATGTATTGAACCACGCGGTAGTATATTAAGTGAATTATAAGTGAATATAGCGTTGGATCGTTTCGTTCAGCTGTTTTAAGTAGCCTGTAAAAAAGTGATTTGCGCCTGGAAAGATGGTTATAGGGTGTTTTTGTGGTTTTGCCCAAATAATTGCATCTGACAATAATGTAATCTCATCGCCTTCACCATGTATGAGTAGTAAATCCCCTTTGAGTTCAGGCGTTTTATAATGCCTTAATCCTTGTACAGTGGCGGTAGGTAATCCACACAAAACCAATTGTTTTGGGCGTTCGTTTAACTCTAATTGATCATAGGCTTTGGCGATGACATGCGCACCAAAACTAAATCCACCTGCATAAAATGGTAATTCGGAATGTTGTTGTTTTGCATAATTGATGACGGTTAAAATGTCATCTGTTTCACCAAAACCTTCATTGTGAATGCCTTCACTATGACCAGAACCTCGAAAGCTTGGTCTATAAACAACACAACCTCGTTCAGCCAAAATTTTGGCCAAAAGGGCAGGTACTTTATGATGTGGTGTACCTCCTTGTAAGGGATGAGGGTGACATACTACGGCAAATCCTTTTGCAGTGATTTGTGGATAATCAACAAATACTTCAATTTTACCGACTGGGCCATTTAAAAAGAGTGTATCAGTCATATCGTTGATATTTCTTGGGTAAGAAGGAACCTCTATGATACCGATAATTATGATTAAAAACACAAATTAGCTTTAGAAATTCATGACTGTTATAGTAACGGTCATGAACATAACAGATGATAGGTAATACTGTGCTTAGCCTTATTTCCCCAGCCAAAACATTGGATTACGAAACGGCATTGCCGGTAGATCACTTTACACAACCCCAATTGCTAGATCAGTCTGCTCAATTGATTGAAATTTGTCGTGAACTTTCAGCAACCGATATTGCATATTTAATGGGTGTTAGCGAAAAAATTGCTCAGTTAAATGTGGCACGATTTAGAGATTGGAGCTCATCTTTTGATTTTAGCAATGCTCGTCAAGCTATTTTTGCCTTTAAAGGCGATGTCTATATGGGTTTAGATGCTTATTCTTTGAATCCAGATCAGCTGGGTTTTGCACAACAACATTTACGTATGTTGTCTGGATTGTATGGCCTATTACGCCCTTTAGACTTAATGATGCCATATCGTTTAGAAATGGGCACAAAACTACATAACCAACGTGGGACGAATTTATATCATTTTTGGGGTGATTTAATTACACAACACATTAATCAAGACTTAGATGCCTTAAATAGCCATCTTTTGCTTAATTTAGCATCTGATGAATATTATAAAGCGGTGCAACCAAATAAAATTAAAGCAGATATTATTCGCCCTATTTTTTTAGACCAAAAAAATGGCCAATATAAAATCATTAGTTTTTATGCGAAAAAAGCACGTGGTTTAATGGCACGTTTTGTGATTGATCATCAAGTTACGTGTATTGAAGATCTAAAGACATTTGCTGTAGATGGGTATTACTTTGATGCGATAAATTCAAGCTCAACGGAATTAGTTTTTAAAAGAGAAGCCTCTCGTTCAGCTTAAACCGAAGTATGAGGGAGTTTATCCCTCATACTTCAGATTTTTAAAGATTTTTAAATGCTTCAATGGCACGAACACGACTCGATTTTAAATCTACGATGGGGTGTGGGTATTCAATATGACTCACTTTAGATGAGTATGGTGCATGAATTTGCTTTGATGATAATGATGCAAGTTCAGGTACCCATTGTTTAATGTATGTGCCTTCAGCATCAAATCTTTCAGATTGAGTGACAGGATTGAAAATACGAAAATAAGGTGCAGAATCGGTGCCTGTAGAGGCAGACCATTGCCACCCACCGTTATTGGCCGCAAACTCACCATCAATCAAGTGTTGCATAAACCAACGTTCACCCTCTCGCCAATCGATGAGTAAATTTTTGGTTAAAAACATTGCACAAATCATACGTACTCTATTGTGCATCCAACCTGTTTGCTGTAGTTGTCGCATACCTGCATCTACAATAGGTATACCTGTTTGGCCTTGTGTCCATTTTTCAAAATCATGAGGTGCATCGCGCCATGCTAGATGTTTTGTTTCATCTTTAAATGGTTGTGATTTAGAAACTTTTGGAAAGTCGATCATCATATGCTGATAAAATTCACGCCAAATCAATTCAGTTAACCAAGTTTCAACCCCTTGATGATTTAAAACAAACTCTCCGTGGTTGGGTTTAAAAAGTGCTTGTACACATTGTCTGACTGAAATGATGCCTATATTCAAATAAGCTGATAATTGGCTTGTACCCTGTATAGAAGGGAAATCTCTGCTGTCTTTATATTGTTTAACAGATGTTTGAATAAAATCATCTAGTTTTTCTTGAGCAACTGTGTGACCTACAGGCCATAAATTTACAATCTGTTCAGGCACTTTGTATTGTGTGAGTATTTCATCTAAATCTACGTGTTGAATGTGGGTTGGAACATTAACTTTTTCTTGAATTTCAATATCTGGATAACATGTTGGAAGACCATGTTGTAATCGTTCAAAACATGTTTTTTTAAATGGTGTGAAGACCTTATAAGGCAAATTACTTTGTGTACGAATGCTCTTTGCAGGGAACAAGGTATGATCTTGAAAAATATGTAATTCTTTGCCATGTTTTGAAAGTAGTTCTTGAGTGGCGTCATCACGTTGTTTTTCATGTATAGGGTATTGTGCATTTGCATATACATGTTGGACAGATAATTGTTCTGTAAGAGTCTGAATGTGCTCAGGGATATCTTTCCACCAATCGACAACTGTGACGATCAGCGGAATATTTTTTTCTGAAAGTTGTTGTTTGAGTATTGTGAGTTGTCTGAGATAAAAATTAATTTTACAAGATGCATCATGATGTGCTTGCCATTGTTTAGGGGATAAAATGACCAAAGCAATACATTGATTTTCTTGTTGTGTTGCATGCCAAAGGGCACTGTGATCATGTATACGAAGATCTTGTCTAAACCAAATCAGTTGTGTAGGCATTGTCTATGCGTTCTAAATATGGATGTATACGAGTGTATTAATACAGACAAAAAAAAGCAAAGCCGAAGCTTTGCCTTTTTGTATATGATCATACCATTAGTGCTGATGACCGCCTGCACCATGTACGTGACCATGATCTAATTCTTCTTGAGTCGCTTCACGAACGTCTGTAACTTCGACATCAAATGTAAGGTCTTGACCTGCAAGTGGAAAGTTTGCATCCACAACAACAGTTTCGCCTTCAACAGATTTTACAGTAACGATTTGTACACCGTCATCTGTTTGTGCTTGGAATTGCATTCCTGCTTCAATGTTCTCAACACCTTGGAACATTTGTGCTGGTACTTGTTGAACTAATTCAGGATTGTATTCGCCATATGCTTCTGCAGCAGGGATGGTAATGACAAATTTGTCACCAACAGTTTTATTTTCTAGTGCTTTTTCTAGACCAGGAATAATATTTCCTGCACCATGCAAATAAACGAGTGGCTCGCCTTGTGATTTGTCGAGTGTTTCACCTTCTGCATTAGTGAGTGTGTAGTTGAATGAAACAACTTGGTTATTCGCAATTGCGGTCATAGGTTATATCCATTTTTATGTGCCAATATTTTCAAATGCATGACTGCATCAGGAAAATATGTGAAAGGCATCGTTGCATTAAATTATAGTATGAGGATCATTTATAAAAAATCAATGAGTGGTTGTTTAAAAAACAACCACTTCATGTTTTTTAGTGCATACAATTAAACCTATGAGCGGTATATATCATTAATAAAGTTTAATTTTTGGTCCAACACGACGCGTCACAAAATCTTTGGTCATCATCAGTCCAGCTTGAGTATAGCCATGGATATGTGTTTGATGAATTCGGTAGAGTGAGGCATACATTGAACGTGCAAGTGCACCATGTACTTTTACTTGACCTAAAATTTCTCCAATGGCTTTATTACGACTTAAAGAAACCAACGATCCTTTATCTGTAAAGCTAAACATTGGCATACTACCACCGCGTAAGTACACAGGAATGGCCTCTGCTAAAAAACTTGCTTGTTGGCTTGCAACTTGCGCGCGCGGTGCAAGAGGGGGTTCATGGGCATCAGGTTGGCAATGAGCACAATCACCTAAAGCAAAAATATTAGGATGACTTAAGGTTTGTAGCGTAGCGTAGACTTTTAAGCGGTTAATACGGTCTTTTTCAAAGCCTTCGAGTTGCTCAAGGACAGGAGGAGCTTTTACACCTGCTGCCCATACGATCATATCTGCTGGAATGGTTTTACCATCTGCAAATTGAATGGAGTCTTTGGTTACTTCACTCACTTTGTGCTGTGTCAGCACATCAATTCCCATTTTTTCAAGGGTTTTTTGTGTTTGTGCCGAGATCGATTCTGACAACACAGGCAAAATACGATTGGTCGCTTCAATCAATGTAATTTTGACTGAGTTAGGGTCAATATGATCTAAACCGTATTGATGAAAATTTTCTTTAGCATCAATCAGCTCTGCTGCAAGCTCTACGCCTGTTGCACCTGCACCAATAATGGCAATATTGAGCATGCGTTTTGTTGGTGAATTTTGTGCGTTTAAATATAAGTGGAATAGGTCTTGTTGAAATACATCTGCTTGCTCTCTATTGTCTAAAAAGTAGCAGTTTTCACGTACACCTTTGGTATTAAAGTCATTACAACGAGAGCCAATGGCAAGAATAAGTGTGTCGTAACTGATGTTTGTAAAGCCTTCGTAATGATATTTTTCTGATAGCTGTGGTGTGCTAATTTGAATCTGGTTTTGATTTTGATCTAAGCCTTCAAATTGACCCAAAATAAATTGATAATGATGTTTTTTTGCATGGGCAAAGTAGTTGGTTTCTTCTGAATGTGGGTTCAGTGTACCTGCTGCGATTTCATGCAAAAGTGGCTTCCAAATGTGTGATAATGAGCGGTCGATGAGGGTGATTTTAGCTTTTTTGTGTTTACCCAAAGTATTGCCAAGTTGAGTTGCTAACTCTAAACCACCTGCACCACCACCAACAATAACTATTCGATGTAATTCGTTATTCATGATTTGGTTTGCCTTTATATGTTATATGTATCTGACGTTTAAAAAAGCGTTGTTCCATTTAATATCCCACCTTTTACATCCATGTGAAATGACTTAAAACGACTTTATTGATAAATCATTGCTTCTGGCGCTTTATTAGACATAAACGGTAACACATGTTTAAGCCAATGTATGAATCGTTCAAATATACTTGCTCGTTCTAATTGAACAGGCGCAGAAATTTTTAATTGATCAATTGGTTGATTATTTTGCATAATGGTTACATTTGCAAGCATCATTTCTTTATTTATTGGTGCAATGAGTTGTTTTTGAACAAGTGAGATATTGAGTTTGATGTGTGGTTGATTTAAAGGAAAAACATTTTCTTTATTTTCAACAATCAGCTTGTTATTTAGATCGAAATTTTGTAACTGTATGGGCGTATTTAAAGGGTACAACGATGCGGTAATCATTTTGCTGTGAGGTGAAGAGAACGTAAAACTTTTTTCATGACCATCAATCACAGGTAATTGAAATAAAGCTTGATTTGCTTTTAGAGCAACGATGTCTTGGGTATAGGTAAAGGCTAAATTCAGAAGTTGATTTGCAACTTGTGCACGCTTAAATAGACTTTTTGTACCTAATACAACAACAATTAATCGCCGTTCAGGTACATCTATATTGGGGGTACTACGCTTGGCTGTCAGTGCTAAGTTAAACCCAGCTGCAGCAGTATAGCCTGTTTTTAAACCATCCACGGTATTGTCTTTTTTGAGTAAAATATTGGTGGCTTTGTGGGTGAAATTATCCCATGTGTAGCTTTGTTGTTTTGAGTAGTTGAGATACTCGGGGTATTTGTTGATCAAGTGGTGAGAAAGTCTGACTAAGTCTGCAGCAGAAGAATAGTGGTCGATCATGGTAATACCAGCAGGATTGGTAAAATGAGTATTAGACATGCCGAGTTGTTGGGCTGTACTGTTCATTTTTTCAATAAATTGCGGTAAATTGCCTGAAATTTTTTCTGCAAGTGTAACTGCTGCATCATTGGCGGACATGACGATTAAACCACTGAGCAATTGATCGATGGTAATGTGTTCACCTGCTCGCAAATCCATTTTTGACTCATCAAATTTCACTTTGTTTACAATACTTGATGCAGTAATGGTTTCTGTTGTTTTGAGTTTACCTGCATGAATGGCTTCAAGGGTTAAATAGGCCACCATCATCTTGGTTAAAGATGCAGGTGCACGTCTGTCATTTTCATTATGTGCTGCAATGATTTGTTCTGTTTGTGGGTCAAAAATCATCCATGATTCTGCTTCTACAGATTCAGGTGCAATATTGAGTATTGAGGCATGGCTTGCTGTGGCACAGTAAAATAAGAAAAAAGCACAGAGTAGTAGAGGTCGTGTATAGAAAATCAAAAGAGTCGCCTTGAAACAAATCAGAACGCAGAACGTTACGTGATCAAACTTAAAATAAATAAAAAAGTGTCACAAAAAATACACATTTAATATTGTGGCATAGATTCACTTTAAAAAAGTGTTAATCTAAAAACTGACCTCAATAAAATTGGATTGAAATTCTGACTTATGTTGCACTATCGAATTGTATTTGACGATTATAAACAGCATCTTGTACGGGTGTCTTTTACTTTTGTTGCCCAACCTGAGCAAGTACTTTGGTTGCCCACATGGATTCCGGGCAGTTACTTGATTCGTGAATTTGCCAAACATGTAGAATCAGTCCGTGCGCATACGGTAGACGGAAAATCTATACCGATAAATAAGTTTGAAAAAAATAAATGGCAATTGGGATTGACCGAAACCCAAGAAATTACGGTGTCTTATCAGGTTTATGCCTATGATTTATCTGTGCGTGGTGCTTATGTTGACCAAAATTTGCTATACGTGAACCCTTCATGTGTATGTTTAGGTGTGTTGGAAGATGATCAGCAAGCTTGCCAAGTCGAGCTTGTCTTGCCTGAAAGCCTTGCACACTTTACGCTATCAACAGGTTTAAAACATATTTGTGACACGAAAGGGCATTATCGTTTATATGCTGACAATTATTTACAGTTAATTGATAGTCCATTTGAGTGTGCTGTACAAGATCGTTTTACGTTTGATGCAGAAGGTATTGAACATACATTTACCATTTCAGGACGACATCAAGCAAATTTAGAACGATTAAAAACAGATCTGACAAAAATTTGTACGACTGAAATACAAATGTTTGGTCATGCCCCCTTTAATGATTATGTGTTTATGACTATGGCAACAGCAAATCATTATGGTGGGCTTGAACATCCAAATTCAACCAGTTTAATTGCTCCACGAACCGATTTACCTGTTACAGATGAAAAAGATGAACCGTCTGTAGCGTATCAACGTTTTTTGGGTTTGTGTAGTCATGAGTATTTTCATTCATGGTTGGTCAAATGTATTCGACCTGAAGTTTTAGTGCCGTATAATTTACACCAAGAAACGTACACATCTCTCTTATGGGTTTTTGAAGGTTTTACTTCGTATTACGACGACCTTATTTTGCGACGTAGTGGTGTGATTTCTCAAGAAAGTTATTTGACGTTATTAAAAGCACAAATTGACCGTTATTTGCAAAATGCAGGTCGTCAAGTGCAGTCTGTAGCTGAATCAAGTTTTGATACGTGGATTAAGTTTTATCGTCCTGATGAAAATACCAATAATGCAGGGACAAGTTATTATAATAAAGGGGCCTTGGTCGCATTATGTATTGACTTGAGCTTAAGACTTGAAGGGTCTAGCTTAGATGATGTCATGCGACAGCTGTATCGCAATGCACAGCAAGGTCAACAAGTCCATGAACAAACGATCTTACACTGTTGTGAAACCTTGACAGGAAATGATTGGAAACAACGTTTAGAGACGTGGGTGAATTCAACACAAGACTTACCACTTGCCGAGCTGTTGGCGCAATGTGGTGTAAATGTTGAATTAGAGCAACAGCAGTCTTTACCTTTGGGTATGAAGGTGCAAGAAAAGCCAGAAGGTTTGTTGGTTCAACAGGTTCGTCGTGACAGTGTAGCGGCACAAGCAGGTGTATCTGCACATGATGTCGTGATTGCAATAGACCATTTAAAAGCCACTGAAAAACTTTTGGCACAATACAGCGAGCAACAAAAAACGGTAACGTTACATGTGTTCCGCCGTGATGAATTGCTGACCTTGCAGGTTCATAGTGCAGATTTAAAGATCGATACAGTGAAACTTACGATACAAAATGCAGAAAAAGCCAAAGCGTGGTTGAGTGAGTGCGTTTAAACCCTAGATAAAAAAGGAGAGCAATGCATTGCTCTCCTTTTTTAATTATTTTTAATATTAGCGAGTACGTCGACCACGGCCTTTTTTTAGATTTGGGCGAGTAGTGCCGTTGGTAATACGGCGAGGACGTACGGCATCGGTTTTAAAAATTTCAACCAAAACTTGATCACGTTGTTTATCTTGTTTCTTGGTTTTTTTATCGACATGACCTGCTTTCGGTTTTGAGGCGAAAAATTTCTTTGGTGTTTCTTTATGCTCCATAATTTTTTTAAACTCGGGAAACAATAAAGGCTCAAGAGCACGTGCTTCACCCACCTTTAGGCCAAGATTAATCAGATTGATTGGCCCGACTTGTGTTCGAATTAAACGTAGTGTTGGGTAACCAACAGCCGATGTCATGCGGCGAACCTGTCTATTTCTTCCTTCCATGATTTGAATTTCTAACCACGTGGTTGGAATGTTTGCACGGTAGCGAATGGGTGGTGTTCTTTCCCAAAGCCAATCTGGTTCTTCTACGATTTTTACCAAGGCAGGTAAAGTCATCCCATCGTTGAGTTCTACACCATTGCACAGCTGTTTTACTGCAGCTGCATCTACTGCGCCATCTACTTGCGCTAAATAAGTTTTATATTGCTTTTTTTTAGGGCTAGTGAGGTATTGGTTGAGCCCACCATGATCAGTTAAGATCAATAAGCCTTCAGAATCACGATCCAAACGACCTGCAACACGTAACTCAGTATCATGAATATACTCAGCTAAAGTGGTGTGTTGTCCTTCTTCTCTGAATTGTGAAAGCACATTAAATGGTTTGTTGAGTATGGTAATTTTCATGAAAGTATCTGCGTTTACGTGTCTGGTGTATATTGATTTCTTAAATGTAGATTATTTCCAATGGAAATGACGCATGGCATCGATTTACTTTAGAATGAAGTCGCATTTAAAAAAATGAAAAATTGTCATAAAGACAATCATGTAGTTCGCCAAAGATAAAAGGGAGCCTGTAAAATGGGTTACGACAAGATTGTTACACCAACACAAGGTGAAAAGATTACCGTTAATACAGATCTGTCATGGAATGTACCAAATCATCCAATTATTCCCTTTATTGAAGGAGACGGAATTGGTATAGATATTACACCCGCGATGAAAGATGTGGTTAATGCAGCGGTAGAAAAAGCCTATGGTGGTGAACGTGCTATCGAATGGATGGAAGTATACTGTGGCGAAAAGGCAAATGCTACCTATGGTACATATATGCCTGAAGAAACATTTAAAGCAATTCGTGAATATGTTGTAGCAATTAAAGGTCCACTGACTACACCTGTGGGTGGTGGCATGCGTTCATTGAATGTTGCATTGCGTCAAGAGCTTGATTTGTATGTATGTTCACGTCCTGTACGTTGGTTTGAAGGTGTACCATCACCTGTGAAGCATCCCGAACAAACAGACATGGTCATTTTTAGAGAAAACTCAGAAGATATTTATGCAGGTATTGAATGGGCTGCTGATTCTGATGAAGCGAAGAAAGTCATTAAATTTTTTCAAGAAGAAATGGGTGTAAAGAAAATCCGTTTTCCTGAAGGCTGTGGTATTGGTGTTAAGCCTGTATCTAAGCAAGGTACAACGCGTTTAGTGCGTAAAGCCATTCAATTTGCCATCGATAATGATAAACCATCTGTGACTTTGGTACACAAAGGCAATATCATGAAATATACCGAAGGTGCATTTAAAGCATGGGGCTATGAATTGGCGCTCAATGAATTTGGTGGCGAGCTGATCGATGATGGCCCGTGGGTGAACATTAAAAACCCAAAAACGGGCAATGATATTGTGATTAAAGATGTGATTGCAGATGCTTTTTTACAGCAAATTTTGATGCGTCCTGCTGAATATTCAGTCATTGCCACTTTGAACTTAAATGGTGATTACGTTTCAGATGCATTGGCAGCACAAGTGGGGGGAATTGGTATTGCACCGGGTGCAAATATTGGTGATGCAATTTCTGTATATGAAGCAACTCATGGAACAGCACCAAAATATGCAGGTCAGGACAAAGTGAATCCGGGTTCAATTATCCTTTCTGCTGAGATGATGTTGCGTGATATGGGGTGGACTGAAGCTGCAGATTTAATTATACAAGGTGTATCTGGTGCAATTACTGCAAAAACGGTCACTTATGATTTTGAACGTTTAATGGATGGTGCAACACTGTTAAGTTGTTCTGATTTTGGTCAAGCGATTATTCAACATATGAAGTAATTTTATACGATTTAAAAGCCCTACAAAATGTAGGGCTTTTTTTATGTAAATATATGATGTGTAAATAAAAATATTATCACTAAAATTTAATTTTTATGGTGAATTTCTTTATAATCCAAAGCAATATAAAAATTGAATGTACGATAAAATTTGGAGATAAAAATATGAATCTATCTTTAATCATTAATATTGTTGTGTTTGTAGGGTTACTGTTGTTGTTGGCTCGACTAGGTAAACGTTCATGGAGCTTATCTAAAAAAGTACTCACTGGATTGGGTTTAGGCGTATGTTTTGGACTCGTTTTGCAGGGCGTGTATGGTACAGCACACCCTGTACTGGCTGAGTCGATCAGTTGGTTTAATATTGTAGGTAATGGATACGTCAAACTTTTACAAATGATTGTTATGCCGTTAGTCTTTATTTCTATTTTGAGTGCGGTGGCTAAGTTACATACAGCAACCTCTGCGCTGGGTAAAATGAGTTTTATTAGTATTGGTACGCTGTTAATCACGACTGCAATTGCTGCGCTTGTTGCTGTGGGGGTCACACAACTCTTTGGACTAACAGCACATGGTTTAGTACAAGGCACAGCAGAAACAGCACGTTTAACAGCAATACAGACCGACTATGCAGGAAAAGTCACTGGATTAAATGTTCCTCAATTTATTTTAGCTTTTATACCGACTAACCCTTTTGCAGAATTAACGGGTGCAAAACCAACATCGATTATTAGTGTGGTGATTTTTGCGGTCATGTTAGGTTTGGCAGCACTGCAACTGGCAAAAGATAATCCAGAAAAAGGCCGTGTAATACTCGAAGCTGTAGATACTTTACAGCTTTGGGTAATGAAGTTAGTTCGTTTGGTGATGCAATTAACGCCTTACGGGGTCTTGGCACTTATGGTTAAAGTGGTTGCAGGTGCAAACTTAAGTGATATTTTGAAACTTGGTGGCTTTTTAGTTGCGTCTTATGTTGGGATTGCTATTATGTTTGTAGTACATGCACTCATTTTGGCCGGTGTAGGCGTAAACCCTAAACTATTCTTTAAAAAAGTGTGGCCTGTATTAACTTTTGCATTCACGAGTCGTTCAAGTGCTGCCACAATTCCTTTAAACATTGAAGCACAAACACGCCGTTTAGGCATTCCCGAATCGATTGCAAGTTTTTCTGCATCATTTGGAACAACCATCGGGCAAAATGGCTGTGCGGGTTTGTATCCTGCAATGCTTGCCGTAATGATCGCCCCGACCATGGGGATTAATCCATTAGACCCTATGTGGATTTTAACCCTTGTAGGTGTAGTGACTTTAAGCTCAATTGGTGTCGCTGGTGTGGGTGGTGGTGCAACGTTTGCTGCATTAATTGTATTACCTACATTGGGTTTTCCTGTGACCTTAGCCGCATTACTCATTTCAATAGAACCTTTGATTGATATGGGTCGTACAGCATTGAATGTAAATGGTTCGATGACTGCAGGAACCGTGACAAGTCAACTTATGGGGCAAACCGATTTAGAGCGACTTAAACAAAGCCAAGATGAACAACCGATTCATCATCAATCTTGAGAATAATAATGTTAAAAATGTACCAAGTAGATGCCTTTACACAAGATTTATTTAAAGGTAACTCCGCAGCGATCATTGTTTTAAATGAGTGGTTAGATGAGTCACTTATGCAAAATATTGCTCTAGAAAATAATCTTTCTGAAACTGCCTTTTTAAAAGCGACAGCTAAAGATTCTTATCATATTCGTTGGTTTACTCCAACCGATGAAATTGCATTTTGTGGTCATGCCACGTTAGCGAGTGCATTTGTTTTATTTCAAGAAAACCCTGACCTTAACGAAATTTGTTTTACAACCAATAGCGTCGGAGATTTTTATATTACGCAAAAAACAGATGGGAAAATTGTTATGGATTTTCCTGTACGTCTTGCAAATATACTCACAGATATTCCTCAAGGTTTAATTGAAGCTTTGGGCACTTCACCTAAAGCGTTATATGTGAATGAGCAGGCGTATATTTTAGAATATGAGCATGCAGAGCAGGTCTTAGAACTGCAACCTGATTTTCTTCAACTTAAAACGGTATGTTTGAATGCAAAAGAAACAGATGGTTTGAGTAAAGATGTTGTCGTGACTGCGTTAAGCCATCAAGAAGGTTATGACTTTATTAGTCGTTATTTTGCACCTGCGATTGGAGTAAATGAAGATCCTGTCACAGGTTCAATCCATACAGCACTTGCTCCATTTTGGTCAATGCGTTTAGATAAATCTGAGTTAATTGCATATCAAGCATCTACGCGAGGTGGAGTTTTATACTGTAAACAATTATCAAAACAGCGTATGCAAGTTTCAGGTTATGCAAAGCTATACATGATTGCAGAGCTTTTTGTGTAATCTGCTCTTTGAATATTGTCCATTGCGCATAAAATCAGGTTAAATACATCACATAGAAATGTAAGTGTATTGAGCCTGATTTTTTTATGAGTGGAGCAATGTACTTGATGGATATGGTTTTGAAAGATGTGAAATAAAAATATTGGCTTCCGTAGTTTATGATTTCTAGTCGGAAAATTTATATATTTGATTGATGACTTTAGTTGCAAATCATTCAAATTTTGCTCTCTGAAATGAAAAAAATAGATTGCTTCATTAAAAAGCATGAGTGATAAAAATAGAAATTATACAAAGGTACGAGAGTGAAACCATTTAATTGTTCATACATCGAATAAAGTTAAAGGCTTGGCTACACATATTTTATAGTTTTTACACGTATAGTGAAACCATCTAATTATTCATACAGCTAATTAGTACTAAAGCCTTGCGTAGCCATATTTTTTAATTTTTACTTGTATGTGGTTTTGAGGGCTTTGACTATATGTATTTTTCGATGGGTTTT
>NZ_VTDM01000008.1 GCF_015627105.1 Acinetobacter baretiae
TCGGATATACAGGAGTTATTGGAACACTATGGGCATCAGATTTTATGGTTACCGCCTTATAGCCCTGATTTGAATTTTATTGAAAAGACTTGGGCATGGATTAAGAAAAAGAGAAAAGAATGGCAAGAGGATTGTATTGATCGACTCTTTCAGATGTTTTTTCATTTCTGTATGAGTAATTAGATTGTTTGACTATACAGCCAAAAACATATAAGAAATCGATGTTAAAGAAAGCATGTATAAGATTCGATTTGGGACTAAGGTGAGTATTTATTTTTATTTAGTTGTTTAATCATGGATCGACATGAGTAAAAACGATGTGTATTACACAAATTTCCTTTTTTATACCAACAATAAAACCCAGTCATTGTCATGTAGGTATTATAAGATCGGGTTTTTAAAATGACCAATATATAAAATAGTCATTTTATTGATGATGATGTGCTTTTGAGGGTATCTATTTGGCATTTAATGATGTTCAACATTGGTTAAATTCGTGTGATATCGCAAAAATTTAATCATTCAGTGATGTTCGTTAATCATATTGAAATATTTTTTGTATAGCTTATGAAAGCATTCAACATTTTAGGGCATTTATGGAATTAAAAAAAACTGACTAAAAACGGTACTCTACCATTTATCTTCATTTTATATCTTTCGTTTATTGCTTTTAAAAAAAGCAAATAGACTTAGACTCCCTATTGTCACGTCATTTTTGTCATATAACTGTCATAATTAGGGTGAACAATATGCGCATCTTATAGAGTCTATTATTTTGGCCGTATGAATCAGCAAAAAACACCTCAAGACAGCACCGCTCCAATGGCATCATCAGAGTTGTCGAAAAATGTAAATGTCCCAACGCCAAAGTTTTTTATGCCTGTTTTTCTAACAGTCATTATTGCAACGCTGATTTATATTGGATTTCAGTTACACAGTGATCTTTCAAGCGTTCCACCATTAAGTTTGTATTCCGTCATTTTACTTTCAACAGCTTTGTTTATTGCACTAGGTTTTGAGTTTGTGAATGGATTTCATGATACAGCCAATGCAGTTGCAACAGTAATTTACACCAATGCACTACCTGCACCTGTTGCAGTGATGTGGGCGGGTTTTTGTAATTTTTTGGGTGTTTTACTGGCAAGTGGTGCTGTTGCTTACGGAATTATTGCGCTATTACCTGTTGAAATGATTATGAATGTAGGTACAGGTGCAGGATTTGCAATGGTATTTGCAATATTAATTGCAGCCATACTGTGGAACTTGGGTACGTGGTTTTTTGGGATTCCCGCATCAAGCTCACATACGATGATTGGCTCTATTTTAGGCGTCGGGATTATGAATTACCTGATCAATACTGCTGCAAATGTGCAAAGTAGTGGTGTTGATATGGAACAGGTTATGAAGGTGGGTAAAGCCTTGTTGATCTCACCTTTAGTGGGTTTTGTTTTTGCTGCTATTGTATTTTTACTGGTGAAGTTTTTTTTAAGAAAGCAACTTGCATTGTTTCAGCCACCGAAAGGAACAGAACCACCACCACCTGTTATTCGTGCTTTACTGATTTTTACCTGTACAGGTGTAAGTTTTGCACATGGTTCTAATGATGGTCAAAAGGGCATGGGATTAATTATGTTAATTCTGATTGGTCTAGTACCTTTGGCATATTCTTTAAATAAAAATCTAGATAGTAATCAACTTCAGCAATTTAAAAATTTATCGAGTGAAACGGCATTGGTGATGTCTACAACACAACAACCTGCGCCTAATGTAGATACTGCTCGAAATGTATTGACACATTATATTCAAGATAAACAAGTCACCGCTGAAATTATGCCTGCTTTGGCCGTGATGACAGCACATGTTGGGCAAGTACTAACACCATACCAATCATTAAAAGATGTGCCTGAACATACTGTTGCACAACTACGTAATGAAATGTATTTAAATACCGCAACGTTAAAAGCACTCAATAAGCAAAAAGCATTGCCTGAATGGACAGCAGAACAACAAAAAACAGTCAAAGCTTATCAAAAAGGATTAGATGGCTTTTTACAATATATTCCAACATGGGTGAAAGTTGCTGTTGCTTTGGCGCTCGGATTAGGAACCATGGTGGGCTGGAAACGTATTGTGGTCACTGTTGGTGAACGTATTGGTAAAAACCATATGACGTATGGACAAGGAATGTCGGCAGAACTTGTTGCAATGACAACAATTGCAGCAGCAGATGGCTTGGGTATGCCAGTATCGACAACCCATGTTCTAAATAGTGCAGTGGCTGGGACTATGGTTGCAAATAAATCTGGTCTACAATGGGCAACCATTCGTAATATTTTATCTGCATGGGTGCTGACGTTACCTGTTACAATTTGTTTGTCTGGTGGATTATATTGGATATTTTTGGCAGTTTTTTAAACTTAATTTTTGTAAAAAACCTATGCATCGCATAGGTTTTTTTTACTTTTTCAATCATGTTTATATCATATAAAATGTATAATTTCAGTATTTACAATGATCTGAGCGCTTGATTTTTTAGTAAAAGAGTCCATATTAAACATACGATCAATAGTATTTAAAATTAGGCGGATATATGTTATTTCAGTTGCCAAAACTGCCTGCAGACATTCATGTCACTCATTTAAATGAGCGTTTGGACACTCAGAAAAAGAAAATTAAAGTGATTAAGCCTGAGCAAAAATTCTCTTTTTTAAGCTTGCTTAAATCAAAAAAATCAGCGAATAAAAAGAGTAAAGAACGTATTTTCGTTTTAGATTTTAAAGGTGATGTACAAGCTTCCGCTGTGGCGAATTTTAGAGAAGAAATTACACTGATCATTGCAACGGCAACGCCAAGGCAAGATCGTATTATTATTCGTCTAGAAAGTCCGGGAGGTGTGGTACATGGTTATGGTCTAGCTGCAGCTCAGGTGGCTCGTTTAAGAGATGCAGACTTTCACGTTACTGTATGTGTAGATAAGGTGGCAGCCAGCGGAGGCTATATGATGGCCTGTGTTGCCAATGAAATCATTGCTTCGTCATTTGCAATTTTAGGTTCGATTGGTGTTGTTGCACAAATTCCAAACTTTAATCGATTATTGAAAGATAAAAATATTGATTTTGAACAATATACTGCGGGTGAATATAAACGCACAGTGACCATGTTTGGTGAAAATACAGAAGAAGGGAAGACTAAATTTAAGCAAGAACTTGAAGAAACACATGAGTTGTTTAAATTGTTTGTAGAAAAATATAGACCGCAGCTTAATGTTGAACAGGTTGCAACGGGTGAACATTGGTTTGGTGAACACGCTTTGTCACTCAATTTAGTCGATCAATTAAAAACCTCAGATAGTTTACTGTTAAGTTTAATTAGTCAACATGATGTTTATTTAATTGGTACTCGTAGCAAACCAACTTTAGGTGAAAAATTAGGCTTGCAAGCTGCACAAGTTGCAGATGAACTTGTGCCTGTTGTGCTTAATAAATTAGTTGATGGTATGTTTAAGGCACAACAAAGTAAGATTCAATAAACTGACTTTGTTGTGAAAAACCACAGCACATACCAAGCTGTGGTTTTTTTTAATGCTCTTTCCATGTATCTAAAATATTTTTATGCCAACTGCCATAGCTTGCATTAGGTAATACAATCCAATCTGTCCCAAAATGTGCTTTATTTTTTTCTACGGCTGCTAAACCTTCAGATTTACTTTGCTTACTGTTAAACTCATTAGAAAAGTCATGTAATGTATCACCAAGCAACATAATCGTTTGATAGCCTTGAGCGGTGACCATATCGCGTCGTTTTTGTTTTGCAGGCCCTAAAAGAAGCACTTGATCTGCGTTGACTTGTGGTAATTTAAGTTGTCGCAATGTTGCAAGCGTTGCTGCTTTGTTTTCATCACTTCGATCGGAAATATAAAATATTTTAATTCCTTTATCATTTAGAAAATTAAAAAAGTCTAAACTACCTGCAATCAGTGTAGGATTTCCTGATTTTTCCCATGCTGACCACGTGTCCCAACCTGACCAATCGTGGCAAGCAAGCGTATCTCTTGCTAGTAAAGCACTATTATCTAGTACAGTTTCATCCAAATCTGTGACTACAGCCAATGGCTTAGTGATTTGAGGATGTTGTTCTAGATATTGTTGAATGCGCAACGTGGCGAGTGCATAGCTTTGCTGTTGTAATGCCTGAATTTCAGGTGAGCCTTGTTGGTACTTTAAGGCCATTTGATACTGTTGAATTGTACAATCAGGCGGTGCTTTAGCCAAAGCAGTTGTAGATAGGCATACACCGAATAATGTGCTCAAAATTGCCGCACTAAATTTGTTTTTTATCATATAAACCCCAAATAAGCGTTTTGTTGTGGATATAAAAAAGCACCCTAAATTGGGTGCTTTAACGAGAAAAAATTATTCTAAGAATTTAACGACAGTACCTGATTTAACTTTGCGACCGAGGTCATTGGCATCCCAGTTGGTTAAACGAATACACCCATGTGATGCAGTTTTAGAAATTGTAGATGGATTTGGTGTGCCATGTATACCAAACGAGCGCTTGCTTAAAGCAATCCAAATATTACCCACAGGTGCATTAGGGCCAGGAGGTAAAGAAAGTGGCTTTAAGTTATTCCCTTGTACGAAGTTACTTGGTGAGTAGCTATACCAAGGGTTTGGTGTGACACCTGTGACTTTATATGTTCCTGTTGGTGATGGTGTATCTGAACTACCAATGGTTGCTGGAAATGAACCCACCATTTGATTTTTTGAATTAAATAAGTAGAGCTGTTTTGCACCTTTGTGTGCCACAATTAAGTGAATGTCTTCAGATAAATTATTGCGAATATTGGTAACAATAATTTTTTGCCCAATTTTATTGAAATCTGCTTTTGGGTTAAGTTGTTTGAGAAAGCCTTCATCCATATGAAACTTTTCACCCAACATTTCTGTGACTCGAGTGTAATACAAGCCTTTCATTTTTGCTTGTAAAGCATAGTCATGTGGAATTTCTTTGGCATAAGGACCTTTGAGGTCACTTTCGCTAATCGTATATTCTTGAAAAGCAGGTTTATCTTGTGCGGTAACTAAAGCGTCCCATGTTTCTTGATCTAAAGCACCTGTGGTTTTTAAGCCTTGCATTTGCTGAAATGATGCAATGGCTTTGAGCATGTTTTTACCACTAGAACCATCGATTGCACCCGGTGATGCGTGTGCATTATTTAACATGACTTGTGCTCGAGCATAAGCAGGAAATTGCCCTCGACCAAGGCTTGATGACCATTCACTGTTATTTAAACCGTCAACTGTCCACGTACCTTTTTCAGATTTATTAAACGCTTTTGTTGTATTTTGTTTTTCAGCAGTTGTACCTGCGTCTATAGTTTGAGCCGTGTGTGAAACGTTATCTATGTGTTTTTGCTCTTCAGTACTGATTTGAACCTCAGATGCACTTGTATTAGATACTTGTTGATCTGCCATGACCTGAGAGGCGCCTTTATTATCAAGCACTAAAGGATCGATTGGATCTGCAACAGGTAATGATGCAACAGCAGTTGCATCTGTGGTTGCTACAGGAGTCTCTGAAGATACGGCAAATGCTGTTTGGCACATAATATAGCTTAGGCTCACAGCGAGTATTGAACGAACGAGCATGGATTAAACCTTAGAATTATAGTGTGATAAATCACAGTTAGTATTACAGAGTTTAAAATATCATGCATCAATTATTTTGTGCATATATAATAACAATGCTGTGCATCGTAAGGCTCTATTATCTAATTAAAAGAGTTTTTGTTATGATGGGGCAAATGAATAAGCCGTTGGAAAGGGCATGACTGAATTAAAAAATGATCGTTTTTTACGTGCATTATTGCGTGAACCTGTTGATACCACGCCCATTTGGATGATGCGTCAAGCAGGACGTTATTTACCTGAATATCGTGAAACTCGAGCAAAAGCAGGTGATTTTTTATCACTGTGTAAAAATACAGAATTTGCATGTGAAGTGACACTACAACCCCTTCGTCGCTATGCACTTGATGCGGCAATTTTATTTTCAGATATTTTGACAATTCCAGATGCATTAGGCCTAGGACTTTACTTCGAACCGGGTGAAGGGCCTAAATTTAATAAAGTTATTCGTACTGAGCAAGATATTCAAAATCTACCTAAACTAGATGTCAAACGTGACTTAAATTATGTTATGAATGCCGTATCGGCTATTCGCTCGGCATTGTCGGGGGCGGTTCCGCTCATTGGCTTTTCAGGAAGTCCATGGACACTGGCAACATACATGATTGAAGGTGGATCAAGTAAAGATTATCGCTACACCAAGCACATGTTATATAAAACACCAGAGCTACTGCATGCTTTACTTGATCATTTGGCTGACTCAGTTATTGATTATTTAAATGCGCAAATTGATGCAGGTGCACAAGCGATTCAAATTTTTGATAGTTGGGGCGGTGCATTGGCACACCGTGAATACGTAGATTTTTCTTTAAACTATATGACTAAAATTGTTTCTGGCTTGAAGCGAGAAAAAGATGGTCGCCGTATCCCGATTATTTTATTTACTAAAGGTGGCGGGCAGTGGCTTGATGTTATGCTTGAATCTGGTGCAGATGCCTATGGGTTGGATTGGACTACAAAGCTTGATCAAGCAAGAGTACAAATTGCAGGACGTGCAGCCGTACAGGGAAATCTTGATCCTGCAACATTATATGGTTCGTCTCAAAGTATAGAAAAAGCTGTAAAGGCGATGCTAGATGATGCTTATCGAAATGGTGAAAAAACGGGTTATATTGCCAACTTAGGGCATGGTATTACTCAATGGGTAAACCCTGATATGCCTAAAATATTTGTAGATACCGTACATGAATACAGTGCTAAGTATCTTGGTTAAATGAATCACATTTTTTCGTTTACTTTTTTGATAGCGCAGCGTCTGATTTCGGCTGCGCTTTTTGGTATTTTGCTTTTAATTATTTTTGCAATTACTTCATTAATGACAGATCAATCTTATTGGGGGTTCTACCGCTATGATTATCTGTTTTTTTGTGCAGTGCTCATTCAGATTTTAATGCTGTATTTTAAGCTAGAATCTTTAAATGAAGTTAAAGTCATTGCGCTCTTTCATCTCATGGCGATGTGCATGGAGTTAGTTTTAACGGCACCACATATTGGTTCTTGGCAGTATCCTGAACCTGCTATACTTAAAATACTGACCGTTCCTTTATTTGCAGGGTTTATGTACTCTGCGGTGGGAAGTTTTTTTGTTAGATTAATACGCCTATTTTCAGTTTGTTTTGAAAAATTACCTCATTTAGGCAATATGAGTGCACTGGCAGTTTTGGCATTTATAAATTTTATGAGTAAGTTTTTTATTGTAGATATTCGCAGTCTTTTATTTGTTTGGAGCATTCTCATTTTTTGGCGAACCAAAATATGGTTTAACGTACAACACTATACGATGAAGTTACCTCTTTTGCCTGTATTAATCTTTTTTGCTTTTATAATTTGGATTGCTGAAAATATTAGTACTTTTTATGATATTTGGGTATACCCCAATCAAGCTGATGGCTGGCGTTTGGTGTGGTTGGGTAAA
Organism: Acinetobacter baretiae; assembly: GCF_015627105.1. Taxonomy (GTDB): domain Bacteria; phylum Pseudomonadota; class Gammaproteobacteria; order Pseudomonadales; family Moraxellaceae; genus Acinetobacter; species Acinetobacter baretiae. Next base: position 7,606 of record NZ_VTDM01000008.1, read on the forward strand.
ATTGGTTCGTGGTATTTGTTGTTATTGTTAAGTTTTGTGTCGGTGTTGGTATTGTTAGGACAGCGTCAAAAAAATGGTCATTGGTACATGCGTGAACAATTTATTGGGCATAAAAAAAGATAAGTACAGGACTTATCTTTTTAAGTTTTTATTTTAAAATAAATTAGTAGCTTTCAGGGACTGCACTTAAAAACTCTCGGCGAGCATCGGTATTGGATTTAAAATCACCTAAAAAAGAAACTGTACGAGTTGTTGAATTTTGTTTTCCAACACCACGCATCATCATACACATATGTGCAGAGTCAATGACCACAGCAACACCACGAGCTTGAGTGACACTTTCTACGGCTTCAGCAATTTGTTGGGTTAAATTTTCTTGGATTTGTAGTCGTCGAGCAAACATTTCTGTAATACGTGCAAATTTAGACAACCCTAATACGTTGCCTTCAGGTAAGTACGCGATATGCACACGGCCATAAAATGGCAATAAATGATGTTCGCATAATGAATAAAATTCAATATTTTTCACCAAGACCATCTCTCGATTGTCTGAGGGAAAAACAGCACTATTGGTGACTTCTTCAAGACTTTTTTCGTAGCCTGAAGTTAGATAAGAGAATGCTCTTGCCGCACGTATAGGCGTGTCTTTCAGCCCTGGGCGTTCTAAATCTTCACCAATGGTTTGGAGTATATGTTGGTAGGATTGCTGCATAGACATAACAGGTGTTCACTTACACAGATTAAGCAAGGGCGACATTGTAACAGAAAATTCTATAAGCGCATGCTTCAATCTTAAAAAAGCTTTAGGCTTTCTCGTTTTTTATTGGTACACGGCGTTTGAGTAAAACCAGTACTGCTCCTGTACCACCTTGATTTTCTGGTGCACTGACAAATGCAAGAACATCTTGGTGTTGTCTGAGCCAACCGTTCACATACGTTTTTAAGATCGCTTCAGGCCCTTTACCATGTACAATTTTAATCACTGTTTGATTTTCAGTTTTTGCCATTTGAATAATATCTAATACCGCAGTTCGAGCTTGTTCAACTGTACAACCATGCAAGTCTACAGCTTCAAACCAACGAAGTTTTCCTGTTTTAAGCTCGTCAAATACTTTGTGCTGTAACGTTGTTGTGCGATAACTTAAGCTTTGTTGGCTTCCAACAGGATTAAGTATAGCTTGTGTGTCAGACATGGCAGTTGTGTCATGCTCATGCGCACCCTCAGCCGCAGCACGTTTAGCAAGTAACTGAGCATCGAGCTTTTTTTTCTGCACTTTAACAGGAGCAACATGATTGCTGTGTGCAAATTTTTCGACACCTTGCATGGCTTTTTTAAATAAATCATCATCATTTTGAACATGGGCTTGTTCAGTGGACATGTTGGATACTTGGGCTTTGTGGTCTGCGTGTTGCATGGGACTTATTTGTTTTCGAAATGCTTTAAGTAGCTTTTCTTGCTCTTTAGATAAGAAACTATCTTGTTTGCTCATGTGTTCAGTCACCATAAAATAAGATGGACGAGAGATCGTGTATAACAATGAAAAAAGATGGCAGTATTTAAACGACCATCTTCTTCATAATTGCGGCATATTTACGGTTACATGGATTTTGGTTGACCAAATAACTCAAAAAATGCTTGGTCTGGTGCAGCATGTTTCATAAAACTTTCACCGACTAAAAAGTGGTTAATATGATGTTCTTGCATTAATGCGACATCTTGTGGTGTTGCGATTCCACTTTCTGTAATTAACATGCGATGTTGAGGTAACATGTTTTTAAGTCGAATGGAGTGTGATAGATCGACATTAAAGGTTTTTAAATCTCGGTTATTTACCCCAAGTAGACAGCGTTCATCTAACATTAGTGCACGTTCAAGCTCGATTTCATTATGAACTTCAACAAGGACATCTAAACCATACTCAAATGCAGTTTTAGACATTTCTTCAAGTTGCTGATTGGATAAACAGGCAACAATAAGCAAAATACAGTCAGCATCAATTGCTCTAGATTCTACAACGTTATATGGGTCAATCAAAAAGTCTTTTCTTAGTGCGGGTAAATGGCAGTGTTGACGTGCAATGTGTACATTTTCATCTGCACCTTGAAAAAAATCAATGTCTGTAAGGACAGATAAACATGCCGCACCTGCATGCTCATACTGTTGTGCTATTTCAGCAGGGTTAAAATTTTGACGAATAATACCTTTAGAGGGAGAGGCTTTTTTTATCTCCGCAATTACACCTGGTTTTTTATGTAATAGAGCATGGGCAAAACCACGTACAGGACTGGCTTGTTGCGCCAATTGTTCTAGGTCATAGAGGCTATGACGTTGCTGTCGTACAGTGAGTTCTTCGACTTTGCGGTCAATGATTGTACCTAAGATTGTGTTTTTGATATTGGTCATGTCTGTACTCAACTGTAATGTTTAAACCATTTTTAAGTTTTTGGTAAACTCAGCAAAAACACTCATCTTTTCTAGTGCTTGGCCACCATCAATAATATCTTGTGCAAAAGCGACCCCTTGAGCATAACTGTTCGCTAAGCCTGAAACATAAATTCCAGCACCTGCATTTAATGCAATCATTTGTGCAGCTTTATGACCGAGGTCTGATTTTTTGCGTCCAAGCGCATTTTGAATTAATTTTAGGCTTTGTGCAGAGTTTTCAATGCTCAGGCCTGTCAGTGTTTGAGAGGTGATTTGAACATCTTCAGGACATATAGACCATTCCCAAATTTGACCTTCACGTAATTCAGCAACATGTGTAGATGTAGCAAGACTCACCTCATCAAGCCCATCTTGTGAGTGCACAACCATTACATGTTCAGCCCCAAGTTGTTTTAACACTTCAGCCAGTGGTAGACATAACTCTTTGGAAAACACACCAACCACAAGTCGTTTTACACCTGCTGGATTGGTGAGTGGGCCAAGTAAGTTGAAAATAGTGCGTATCCCTAAATCTTTACGGGCTTTAATGGCATATTTCATGGCTTGGTGATGATTGGGTGCAAATAAAAATCCAATTCCCATTTCACGAATACAGCGCTCGGTTTGCTGAATATTTAAATCTAGCTGTATGCCTGCTTGTTCAAGTAGGTCAGAAGAGCCCGAAGAACTAGATACTCCGCGATTGCCATGTTTTGCAACATGTGCACCTGCAGCTGCAATAACAAAACTTGATGCGGTTGATACATTAAATAAATTTTGACCATCACCACCAGTACCAACAATATCAACCAAATGTTCTACATGGGTGGTATCGACTGGAATCGCAAGCTCTCGCATAACCCGAGCGGCAGCGGTAATTTCTTCAATGGTTTCGCCTTTTAGACGAAGCCCCATGAGTAAAGCACCGATTTGTGCATCTGTTGCTTGACCTTGCATAATCGTACGCATGACTGCGGTCATTTGTATATCGGTCAGGTGAATCTGTTTGGTGATGTGGTTGAGTGCTTGTTGAATGTTCATTGTGCTTATTTATAAATCTCTAAAAAATTCTTAAAAACGTCATGGCCGTGTTGGCTCAAAATAGATTCTGGGTGAAATTGCACGCCTTCGATTGGCAGTGTCTTGTGGCGTACACCCATAATTTCCTCGATTGAACCATCTGTATTTTCAGTCCAACAAGTCACTTCTAGACACTTAGGTAAACTGTTTTGATCAATCACCAATGAGTGGTAACGTGTTGCAGTAAAAGGTGAGGGTAGATGACTGAAAATCCCAACATCGTGGTGATACATTTCAGATAAACGCCCATGCATGACTGTTTTTGCACGCACCACTTCGCCGCCAAAGGCTTGGCCAATACTTTGGTGCCCTAGACAAACGCCTAAGATCGGAATTTTACCTGCAAAGTGTTGAATTGCATCTAATGAAATACCTGCTTGTGTCGGGGAGCAAGGCCCAGGACCAATCACAAGGTATTTAGGTTGCCATGATTCAATGTCTTGTAATGATACTTGGTCATTGCGAACAACTTTAACCTCTTGATTTAACTCGCCAAAGTATTGGACGATGTTATAGGTGAAGCTATCGTAATTATCAATCATTAAAAGCATTTTGTATCCAACCTTTTGAAAAATAATGATTTATTTAAATATGATGGGGTGAGTTACTCAAACTATTACCCAAAAAATTTACAATGCGAAGTTTAATTTAACATTATTTTGTCGCTTTGTGGCAATTTAAGCGATTCATCTGACATCTTAGCGATCGCTATAAACAGATTTAATTGATCTATTACACGATGGGCATTGTTTTGGGGGTGGAACCACCAAGGCTATTGCCCTCCTAAATATTCCCTTTTTTTCTTTAAAATTTACTTGATTGCTTATGCGTAATTATAACATTGATATTTTGCGTGGATTTTCGATACTTTTGGTTCTCATTCATCATTTTAATATTCCTTATAAACTCGATGACACCTTTTTTAATGTTCAAATCTTTGGAGAAAATTTAACTACGTTGGTGGCTCGAAATGGCAATTATGGGGTCACTATATTCTTTGTCATATCTGGTTTTTTAATTACTCAGCATCTGTTGCGAAAAGAAAATTCTTGTAAAAGCATTGATCTAAAAAATTTTTATATTCGAAGAATCGCTAGAATTTTTCCATGTTTAATTTTACTCATTGTGATGGTGACTGCTTTAAAGCTGTTTGGTTTGAGTGCTTTTATGAATCATGCGCCTCGCCATATTGAGGTGTCTTATGGCATGACAATTTTATCTGCGCTTACTTTTTGGATGAATATTTTAATTATTGAAAATGGCTGGGTGAATTACGCGTTAGGGGTGCTTTGGTCATTGTCTGTTGAAGAGGTATTTTATCTTGTTTTTCCTCTCCTTTATTTGGTTTTAGGGCGTGGTAAGGGGTTAATTTTAGTTTTATGTGCTGTGATAATGTATGCACCTTATTTTCGTTCTTTACATTTTGCTCAAGACAATGAAGCGTATCTTTATCACTATTTCTCTAGTTTTGATGCCATAGCGATGGGGTGTTTAACCGCTTTATATACACCATATAAAAGCATGCCTTCTTTGTCCCGTATGACACCAATCGTATTGATTGTGTTGATGGTTGCGTTATATCTCTATGCACCAATTAAAGAGGTCAGTACATGGTCGATGAGCGTATTTGCCCTTTTGACTGCAATGTTGATTCTTTGTTGGTCTAAACCACAACATCAAGAAAAAGATAGTGTCGTGTTGTTTAAAGTTTTGATATGGATTGGACAACGTAGTTATGAAATATATTTATTTCATTTGGTGATTTTAGGTATGTTTAAAGTGATCTATATGCCTAAAGTCACTTTACCGTATGAAAAAACAATCCTACTGGTGGCATATTTTATTCTTGTATTTACTTTAAGTTGGGTGATTGAAAAATATTATTCAACTCCATTGAATCTGAAAATCAGACATCGTTTTATTGATAAAAAATAGTGTAATGAATTACTTAGTTCAGATGAATGATTCAGTTTTTGACAATTCATCATGAGGACAGACTTTCATTTTTAACCACATTTGACTTAGATAGAATCAAAGACAATTCTATTTTTTAAGTGTTGTTGTCTGATGATATCAATAGGTTTAATGTTTGGCCGATGATTTGAGTTTGTTCGATACATTGCAACCAATAAAAAAAATGGTGGTGCCTTAAGTAGACGTATGGCACCTGAGAAATTATCATGACTTGTGATGATGTATTTTTTTGGTGCGAAATATTCCTGTTTAAGTGAAAAGAAGAGAGGGTTTTGCGTATTTAAATGGTCTTTCATCGTATTTTTTTATTTTTTATCATTTTATTGGATTAAAATTAGTTCAAATATTGATTATTGAGATGTTTGTGCACTTAGTTTGTGCATTTTTTTAAAGAAAAAGGCAATTAATAGAGTAAATATGTATCAATGTTTATTTTTGGTGCGTTAGATAAATAATCATTTGTAATTTTGTATATAAAAATAGAAAAAAGTGATAATGTATTTTCTTGTTATCAACACCTTAGCCTCGATTGTCTAAGTTGGCATGAGAGTTGCTTTTCTAGGGGGTAACAACCAACATGCACTTCGCAAGTGCAATAAAATATGTTAAATGGAGCAAAGAGCATGTCAAACAAGGTTCTTGAACTAATCAAAGAAAGCGGTGCTAAATGGGTTGATTTTCGCTTTACCGATACAAAAGGTAAAGAGCAACATGTCACGTATCCATCTGATTCAGTTGATGAAGATAATTTTGAAGATGGTAAAATGTTTGATGGTTCTTCAATTGCAGGTTGGAAAGGCATTGAAGCATCAGACATGATTTTACGCCCAGATGCCAACAGTGCTTTTATTGATCCATTCTTTGCTGAACCAACTGTTGTTGTTACTTGTGATGTTATTGAGCCAGCAACTGGACAAGGTTACGAACGTGATCCTCGTTCAATCGCACGCCGTGCAGAAGAATATTTAAAATCTACAGGAATTGGTGACACGGCATTTTTTGGCCCAGAACCAGAGTTTTTTGTATTTGATGAAGTGAAATGGGACATTGATATGTCTGGTGCACGTCATACAATTTATGCAGAAGAAGCAGCATGGTCTACAGGTAAAGACTATGACGCAGGTAACTCAGGCCATCGCCCTCGTGTAAAAGGTGGTTATTTCCCTGTACCACCTGTAGATTCTCATCATGATATGCGTGCAGAAATGTGTGCAAAAATCGAAGAAATCATGGGACCTGGTCGTGTAGAAGTACATCACCATGAAGTTGCATCTTGCCAGTTAGAGATTGGGGTAAGCTTCAACACATTGGTTAAAAAAGCAGATGAAGTACAGCAGTTTAAATATGCGATTCACAATGTTGCGCACCAATATGCAAAAACAGCAACATTTATGCCAAAACCAATGGTAGGTGACAATGGTTCGGGCATGCATGTACATATCTCAATTGCAAAAGATGGCAAAAACTTATTTGCAGGTGATGAGTATGCAGGATTGTCAGAAATGGCACTGTATTTCATTGGCGGTATAATTAAGCATGCACGTGCATTAAATGCATTAACTAACCCTTCAACGAACTCGTATAAGCGTTTAGTTCCGCATTTTGAAGCACCAATCATGCTTGCGTATTCTGCATGTAACCGTTCTGCATCAATTCGTATTCCCTATGTTTCTAGCCCGAAAGGCAAACGTATTGAAGCGCGTTTCCCAGATCCTACAGCTAACCCATACTTATCATTTGCAGCATTACTTATGGCGGGCCTTGACGGTATCCAAAATAAAATCCACCCAGGTGGCCCTGCTGATAAAAACTTATATGACTTACCACCAGAAGAAGAAGCTAAAATTCCAACAGTGGCTCATAGTTTAGATATGGCACTTGAAGCTTTGGCTGCAGACCATGAGTTCTTGCTAAAAGGTGGAGTATTTACTAAAGATACAATAGATGCATTTATTGAATTAAAAACAGAAGAAGTACGTCGTTTAAATACAACCGTACATCCAGTTGAATTTGATATGTATTACAGCGTTTAATTTGAAATAAAAAAAAGCTCACTTCGGTGGGCTTTTTTTGTTTACATTGAGTGAGATAGATTACCTACATCTTAATTTTTTATATAAAAATGCTATAATGTTCAAATAGATTGATCAATTGTGAGTGATACATGCTGGAAAAAGATGAACTTCTGAAACTCGAGAACCAACTTTGTTTTGCTGTGTATTCTGCTAATTTATCGTTTAATCAAAAGTACCGTAAACTTTTACAGCCATTAGGATTGACGTACTCGCAGTACTTAGTAATGTTGGTTTTGTGGGAAAAAAAACAAGCAACAGTGTCAGATATTGGTAAAAGGCTGTTCTTAGAGTCTTCGACTTTAACACCTATGTTGAAGCGTTTAGAAGGGTTAGGATTTATTGCACGTAAGCGTTCTGCACAAGATGAAAGGCAAGTGATTATTACGCTTACCCAAACAGGTGCAGATTTAAAAGCATTGGCAGAAAATATCCCTGAAAAAATTCAGTGTGAAAGTGAATATACGTTACAAACTATCCTAGATATTAAACACCAATTAAACGATTTACGTGATAGGCTAATTAAGTAGGTCGAGATTTATTGTATAGGCTGTATTGACATCTTAAATACATCGTGTACGATAAAGTTGCAAGATAATTAAATATTGGAGCATAAAAATGTCATTAGAAAAAGTGGTTTATACTGCAAAAGCTGTAGCAACAGGTGGTCGTGACGGACGAGCAACTTCAGATAACGGCGCTTTAGATGTAAAACTGGGTGTACCTAAAGAAATGGGTGGCGCAGGTGGTAATGATGTGACCAACCCAGAACAATTATTTGCAGCAGGTTATTCAGCATGTTTTCTTGGAGCAATGAAGTTTGTTGCAGGCCGTGATAAATTAAATATCTCAAAAGATGTATCTGTGGCTGGTGAAGTCGGAATTGGCCCTGTTCCAACAGGTTTTGCCATTCAAGTAACATTAAATGTCTCTTTACCGGGTATGGGTGAAGAAGAAGCCACTAAATTGGTTCAAGCAGCACATATTGTATGCCCATATTCAAATGCAACACGTGGTAATATTGATGTTACATTAAATGTGACGACTTAATTCGTTAACATTAAAATAACACTCAAAAATGCTCACACCTTGTGGGCATTTTTTATGATGAGGTTTGAAAAAATAATGGCGTGGCTGTTTTATTTTAAATGGCGTTATCAGTCAGAAAAAAATCATGTAAGATGGTGGCCTGAAAAATTCATTATTAATGTAAGTAGTCGTGCATGTTTAAAAATGCTCAAGTACGTTCAGTATCTGCTGCTCAAGACATTCCAGATGTATTACAGTCGTGGTTGTATGCCTCGGGCTCTTTAACTGCACAGCTAACCCAATTATCAGAAGGTCAGTTTAAAGTTACGCCTGTTAAAGAAAGATTTGAGCGACAAAAACGAGAATATAATCAATGGTTAAATATGCCATTGCACCATACTGCATGGGTTCGAGAAGCATTACTTTATGGTTCAGAATCTTTTCCATGGGTAAAAGCCACCAGTATTTTTCCAATCACGAGCATACAAAAAAGAGCTCGAATTTTTAAAACATTGGGCAATAGACCTATAGGTTGGTTTTTATTCCAAAGAACTTCTCCTGTGTGTGAGCGTCGTATATTAAAACTTGATGAGGGTTGGGCACGGCAAAGTCACTATCGATGGCATGGTTGCTCATTTATGGTTCAAGAGATATTTCTTGTATCATTTGAAGAATATTTATATCGAAAGCAAAAAAAAGGTCTGTAATGACAACATTTCAAGGACGCTGGACACAAAAAATATCTGCATATTATCGCCTGTGTCGCTTGGATAAACCGATTGGGACAGAGCTTGTACTGTGGCCAACATTGTGGGCATTGTGGATTGCATCAAATGGCATACCCAATCTAAAAATTTTATTGATTATGATTTTAGGTGCTATATTTATGCGTGCTGCAGGTTGTGTCATTAATGATTTTGCTGACCGTAAAGTCGATTTACATGTGCAACGAACCAAACATCGTCCTTTAACAACAGGTGAAATATCCTCCAAAGAAGCCTTAACATTATTTTTCATCTTGCTAGGGGCAAGTGCAAGCTTATTGATCTTTTTGCCGATCACGAGTTTTTATTGTGCACTGGCTGCCTTGTTTCTCGCATGTGTTTATCCGTTTATGAAACGTTACACACATTTGCCTCAAGTGGTCTTAGGTGCTGCATTTTCATGTTCTATTCCTTTGGCTTTTACCGCAGTAGGTCGTCCGATAGATTTAACATGTGTATTATTATATATGGGTAATTTGGCATGGACAGTGGCATACGATACACAATATGCAATCACTGATCGGGTAGATGATTTGAAAATAGGAGTCAAATCAACCGCCATTTTATTTGGTCGCTTTGATCTTGCGATCATTGCGATCTTGCAATGTTTAAGTACATTACTGATTGCTTGGGCAATGTATAGAGATGATATACTGCATCCATATGGAACGATTGCTTTAAGTGTGGTGATCATTGATTTTTTATATCAGTGGTGGAATACACGACATAGACATCCACAGCAGTGTTTTAAAATGTTTTTGCACAACCGTTGGGTGGGTATGATGATCTTTATTGGTATATTTTTTAGTTTGTTGTAGCTACTCGATAGTCAGCAGATAAATCTTGTGGAGAAGGGTGTAAAATGACTCAAAATCAGCGTCAAATTAATAAAAAACGATGGATTATTTTTGGTGTTGCTTTACTGTTGCCTATATTATTGGTTTTATTGTTGTTTGTTGCTGCATCTCAAGATGCAAAAATGAAAAAACAATATGAAGCAGAAAGAGCATCGTATGCTGAGAATTATCAAAAAACACAAAGTGAGCAATTGATTGCTTCAGATCCAGAAGCTCGTACATCGTCAAATGTAAAACCTTAAAAAGATACCGCCATGTTGGCGGTTTTTTGTTCTACAGTGCTTAGATATGTACAGTTTGTTTGCTGTAAGATAGTCTTTTACGTTATGTGGTTTATTGTTTGTATGATTAAACGATTCAATGTTCTGATGAGTCATATGGTGTTTTGAATGCTTTTAAGACAGTAGATCTTTTCTAAGCTGAGTGGTCGATGGAATAGCAGTGTAACGAAATACTCGGTATCCTGCTTGATTTAACATATAGTCTCTAAAAGCATCTTCTTGCTCTTTTCCTTTATGGCTTGGATCATCTAACTCTATAATCGCAACCACTTGCATACTTTTTGTCGTAATTACAAAATCTGTGACTTTTCGATTAAATTGATTGCGAAATTTATAATCTTCACTGGTAATTAAGGCACTAAAAGCCACTTGCGTGAGGATATGGTGATGAGGGAATGCTTGATGTAAACGTACAAACATACGTGTTTCAAATTTGGTAATAATAGGTCGTGAAAAATATTGTTTGCGCTGTTTAAAAAATACATTCCATATGATGTATATGGCTACAAAACAAAGGCCGATTAGTAAAATAATAGTGTGTTGTTGTGACATGGAAAATAATTACTCAGGGCCATAAAAAAACCCATTCAAATTGAATGGGTTTTTAGAATTTGGCTCTCCAACCTGGGCTCGAACCAGGGACCTGCGGATTAACAGTCCGTCGCTCTACCGACTGAGCTATTGGAGAATCTGAAATGGATTTTAAAGACAAGTGCCTGTTGAGTCAAGCGCCATTGCAAAAAAAATGTCACAAATGCATCTATTTGCTTTAAAAATAACCTTTTTAAAGAAGAGGTGTATTAATTGTGTTCAAGCGTGACTTTTAAGAAAACGTTCACTTTTGTTCTGTAAAGATATATACAAGATATATTATTTTTTTTTACATGAAAGACATGATTCATTCATGAATATAATGAATACTATGTACTTAAAAGTCATGAATAAATGTCTTTATACCGATAAAAGCAGTACGCTATTTACAAATTAAGGTTGCGCTATGTCTGGAAGAATAAAAACCATTGTATGGTTTGCAGTGGTTGTGGTGGTGTGTGCAGGTATTTATTTCTATTTTAAGTTGCAACCTTCTAAAAATGAAAAAGCAAACATGAAATTTAACAGAGATACACCTGTGCAAGTGGGGGTTGTATCCTTGCAAGATGTACCTGTTCAGTTAAATGCCTTAGGTACAGTTGTGGCAGACAAAACGGTCACGGTCACTAGCCGTATTACCGGACACTTACAGCAGGTTTATTTCCAAGAGGGTCAGTATGTCAAGCAAGGACAATTGTTAGCTCAAATCGATGTTCAGCCTTATCAGGCGACATTAGAACAATACCAAGGTACATTGTCTGAAAGTCAAGCACAATTGAAAAATGCACAGCTTATGTTGGCACGTTATCAGCGTTTATATGCCAAAGATTCTATTGCCAAACAAGATTTAGATACACAAACGGCTACCACCACACAGTATCAAGGTGCGGTAAAATCTGCTGAAGGACAAATTAAATCTGCAGCGTTAAATATTCAGTATGGACGCATTACAGCACCTATTTCTGGTTATATTGGGCTCAGAAAAATAGATGTAGGCAATACAGTGAGTGCAGACAGTACTAGTATTGCTGTGATTACTCAAATGCAACCGATGGCAGTTACGTTTAATATTCCACAAATTAATATTGCCCATATCATTCAACCTTTACGACAAGGTCATGCGTTGAGTGTAGATGCATTTGATCAAGCAGGAGCACAACGTATTGCCGAAGGTCAAGTTAAAGTGATTAGTAATGAAATTGACAGCACCACAGGCACAGTCATGCTCAAAGCGATGTTTGATAATAAGGATAATGTATTGTTTCCTAATCAGTTCGTTAATATTAAATTGAAAGTAAATACGTTAAAAGATGCGATGACGGTCCCTAGTGCCGCAGTGCAGATCGGAACAGGTGGTAAATATGTATTTGTTATTGATGATCAATCTATAGCACAAAAAGTGACGGTGTCTACAGGCCCTGAAACAACAGATGGTCAAGTGGTCATACTCAATGGTTTAAGTGTGGGACAAAAAGTTGTGACCAGTGGGGTGAATGCTTTGGGCAATGGGAGTAAGGTCAATATTGTGACACCTGAAAAAGTTGATGTGAGTGTACTAGATGCTGCAAAACAGCATGATCATAACAAACGCCCACGTTGATGAGTAATCTGGTATGAATCCATCTCGTATTTTTATTGAGCGCCCTGTAGCTACGCTATTAATAATGATAGCCGTGGTGCTTACGGGTCTTTTAGGATATAAAAACTTATCTATTTCAGCCTTGCCTGAGGTCGATTATCCTGTAATTCAAGTCACTACGTTATTTCCTGGGGCAGGGCCTGAGGTGATGACAAGTGGCGTGACTGCACCTTTAGAGCGTCAGCTTGGACAAATGGCAGGTTTAAGCCAAATGTACTCTACAAGCTCAGGAGGCGCATCGGTAATAACCCTTAAATTTAGTTTAAATACATCTTTGGATGTTGCAGAACAAGAAGTACAAGCCGCAATTAATGTAGCTGACTCATTATTGCCTAGTGGACTACCAAATAAACCCAGCTACAAAAAAGTTAATCCTGCCGATACAGCAATCGTTACTTTAGCGGCCAGTTCTGAAACACTGCCGTTAACGCAAGTGCAAGATGTATTGAATAATCGTGTAGCACTTAAGTTGTCACAAATTTCTGGTGTTGGTTTAGTGACGCTCGCTGGTGGCCAACAAACAGCAGTGCGTATAAAAGCCAACCCTATGTTATTGGCACAACATGGCTTAGCATTAAGTAATATTTTAACGGTAGTTAATGCGTCAAATGTGAATGGTTCAAAGGGTGGATTTGATGGCCCAAACCAATCTATGACGATTGAAACCAATGATCAATTACGCAGTGCAGATGATTATAAAAATCTTATTTTAAAATATAACAATGGCAGTGCAATTTATTTAAAAGATGTAGCTGATGTGGAACAGGCTCCACAAGATATATATCAAAGTGCATCTGCAAATGGTCAACCTGCTATTATTATTAATGTACAACGACAACCCGGAACCAATGTGGTGGCGATTGTCGATAGTATTCGTCAACAATTACCTGCGTTGCAAGCCAGTTTACCTGCATCTGTCAAGTTAACCATACTCTCTGATCGTACACAGACCATTCGAGCATCCATTCATGATGTGCAGTTTGAATTAATTTTGGCCATGTGTTTGGTGGTCATGGTGTCTTTTTTGTTTTTAAGAACATTTGCAGCAACATTTATTCCGAGTATTACGGTGCCTCTGTCTATTATTGGGACTTTTGGGGTGATGTATTTGGCGGGTTTTTCACTGAATAACTTAACGCTCATGGCATTAACAATCGCAACAGGTTTTGTGATCGATGATGCGATTGTTGTTGTTGAAAATATACAGCGTCATATTGAACGTGGTGATTCTCCGATGCAAGCGGCCTTGAAAGGGTCAAAAGAAATTGGTTTTACGATTGTTTCTTTGACCATTTCTTTAATTGCTGTACTAATTCCTTTACTGTTTATGGGCGATGTGATTGGGCGTTTATTTAGAGAATTTTCAATTACTCTTGCAGTATCTATTTTAGTATCTATGGTCGTTTCTTTAACCTTAACACCGATGTTGAGTGCTTATTTACTCAAGCATATTCCAGAGCATAAGCATCATCGAGTTGCGCAAGTATTTGGACATGGCTTTGAAAAATTGTTGCAAGGTTACGAGCGTTGTTTAAAGTGGGTACTGTCACATCAAACATTCACTTTAATGGTTGCCATTGCCACACTGTTTTTTACTGTCATTTTGTATGTTTTTATTCCTAAAGGTTTTTTTCCTACACAAGACACTGGTTTAATTCAAGCAACCACCATTGCACCTCAAGATATTTCATTTGCTCAAATGGCAAAAAGACAGCAAGAATTGGTGCAGATTTTAGCAAAAGATCCTGCGGTCGATGCGATTTCATCTGTGGTTGGTGTAGATGCCGTGAATAACAGTACACTCAATACAGGCCGTTTACAGATTAGCTTAAAAGCCTTTTCAGAAAGAGACAGTGCCGATACGGTGATTCATCGTTTGAAACAAGATGCTGAAAAAGTCACAGGAATTTCACTATATGCCATTAAAAATCAAGATTTAAGTGTTGATGATCAAGTCACTCCGAGCCAATATCAATTTAGTTTAGATACATCAGATCAAAAAGATTTAGAGTTTTGGACATCAAAAATGTTAGATGCTTTACATCAGCACGCGATGTTCCGTGATGTGACAGAAAATTTACAGCATCAAGCCAAAGTGGCTTATGTCGATATTAATCGTGTAGAGGCGAGTCGTTATGGATTAACTGCAACAGATATAGACAATGCTTTATACAATGCTTTTGGTCAGCGTTTGATTTCAACGATTTATACTCAAGCGAATCAATATCGTGTGGTGTTAGAAGTTGATGAGCAATATAAAAAAGATATGTCTGCATTTACAAATATTTATTTGGCCAATGCGAGCAGTACAGCAACAACAAGCACAACCACCAACCCTGCGATGGTGCCATTAAGTAATTTGGTCAGCATTTCTGAGCGGACAGGGTATTTAAACTATACGCGTATTGATCAGACACCTGCGGTGACTTTTTCTTTTAATTTGGCTTCTGGTTATACGCTAGATGATGCCAATCAAATGCTCACCCAAATTCAATCTGAGATTGGCTTGCCACATACAGTGAATTATAAGGCACAAGGTGCTTTGTTGGCATACACGGCAACTGGCTCAAATACCTTGTGGTTGATTTTGGCAGCGGTTGTGACGATGTATATTGTATTGGGTATTTTGTATGAAAGCTGGATTCATCCGATTACTGTACTTTCGACTTTACCTTCGGCTGCAATTGGTGCATTACTTGCACTGCGTTTAAGTGGCACAGAGTTTTCCTTAATTGCTTTAATTGGGATTATTTTATTGATTGGTATTGTGAAAAAAAATGCCATCATGCTGATCGATTTTGCGATTGAAGAAAAATCACAGGGTAAATCTGCACGTGATGCTATTTATCAAGCATGTATTTTACGTTTTAGACCTATTTTGATGACCACCTGTGCTGCATTATTGGGTGCTATTCCACTGATGTTTGCAGCTGGCTCAGGTGCAGAATTGCGTCAACCTTTGGGTTTGGTGATTGTGGGGGGGTTGATTTTTAGTCAATTGCTTACACTGTTTACCACTCCTGTCATTTATTTGGCTTTTGAGCGTTTAGTTACACAAAATAAAAAACCAACACAGTTGGAGCGATGATATGAATTTTTCTAAAATTTTTATATTACGTCCAATTGCAACGTGGCTGTTGAGCATAGCCATTACTTTATTGGGTGCATTGGCTTTTTATTTAATGCCTGTTGCCCCTATGCCTAAAGTTGAAATTCCGACCATTACTGTTCAAGCCAGTTTGGCAGGTGCAAGTCCAGAAACGATGGCTGCTACGGTGGCAACACCTTTAGAACGTGCCATGGGACAAATTGCAGGAGTGACTGAGCTTACATCGACTAGTGGGCAAGGATCAACCAATGTGGTGATTCAATTTGAGTTGAGTAAAGATATTAATAATGCTGCTCGGGAAGTTCAAGCTGCGATCAATTCGGCACGTAGTCTATTGCCAAGTAGTATGAAAACATTGCCGACTTATAAAAAAGCAAATCCTTCAGATGCTCCGATTGTGATTTTATCTTTGACGTCAAAGCATTTAAGTCGTGGGCAATTATATGATTTTGCTTCAAGTAAATTACAACAAAAAATAGCTCAAATACAAGGTGTTGGGCAAGTCTCTATTCGAGGGAGTGCTTTACCTGCAGTACGGGTAGGGTTGGAGCCTAAAAAACTAGAAAGCTATGGTATTTCTTTAGATGCTGTACGTACTGCCATTAATAATTCCACCACCAATAGCCCACGAGGGCTATTAAGTAATGATCATCAAACTTTATGGATTGATGCCAATGGTCAATTAACAAAAGCCGCAGATTATCAACATATTGTGGTTGCATACCGCAATGGTGTGGCAGTGTATTTAAACGATGTTGCTTCTGTGGTTGATTCTACTCAAGATATTTATGCAGCAGGTTATTTAAATAATCAACCCGCGGTGATGATTTCGGTCACACGCCAAGCCAATGCCAATATGTTGCAAACCATAGATGCACTTAAAGCAGAAATGCCAGTGTTAAATAGCATGTTACCTGGCGATACGACATTAACTTTGACCATCGACCGTTCACCATTAACCCGTAGTGCATTGCATGATACCGAAGTGACCTTGTTGGTTGCGATTTTACTTGTGATTGCCGTGGTGTTCTTATTTTTACGTAATGGCCGTGCTTTGATTATTCCCGCAATTGCATTACCTATCTCTATTATTAGTACATTTTCAGCCATGTATCTATTGGGTTATACCTTAGATTCTTTATCTATGTTGGCGTTAATTATTGCAACAGGTTTTGTGGTAGATGATGCAATTGTGGTACTGGAAAATATTAGTCGGCATTTAGAACAAGGAAAAACACCGTTACAAGCAGCTTTAGATGGTAGTCGTGAAATTGGGTTTACGGTTGTATCTATGACGGCTTCTTTGATTGCTGTATTTATTCCATTGTTATTGATGGGTGGAATATTAGGTCGATTATTTAGAGAGTTTGCAGTGACATTGTCCGTATCACTGTTGTTTTCTTTATTTGTTTCGCTAACACTCACCCCAATGCTCTGTGCTCGGTTACTGAAATCTAAACCGCACGGCATGACGGATCAGGGGTGGTTTTATCGTACGATAGAGCGGTGTTTGACTGGATTGCATCATGCATATATGCGAAGTTTAGCCGTTATTATGCGGTATAAAAAATTAACTATGTTGAGTTTATTACTCACTGTTATTGGTAATGTATATTTATATACTGCTGTTGAAAAAGGATTTTTCCCAGATCAAGATACAGGTATTTTGATGGGCATGGTTCGTGCTGACCAAAATGTAAGTTATCAAGCCTTTGAGCCAAAACTCAAAATGATTGCAGATCATTTAATGAAAGATTCTAATGTTCAGTATGTGATGTCTTCGACAGGAGGAAGTGGTTTTGGTGCAAGAAACACGGGTACTTTTTTTATTCGTTTGAAAGATTTGAGTGAGCGTAAAGAATCTGCCATGCAAATTGCCAATCGTTTGAGTATGAGTACAAAGAGTATGGCGGGTGTGTCTTTGTTCTTAATGCCAGCACAAGATTTAAGACTAGGTGGGCGTAGTGCCAACGCAACGTATCAATATAGTTTACAGTCAGATGATTTAACAACGTTAAGAGCATGGAGTCCAATGGTGTATGCAGCACTGAAAGGCTTACCTGAGCTCACCAGTGTAGATAGTGACTCCCAAACCGGTGGGCAAGAAGTGAGGGTCATTATTGATCGAGAAGCAGCAAAACGGTATGGGTTAAATGTTGAGGATATAGATACTTTTTTAAATAATGCATTTAGCCAAAGACAAGTTGCCACACAATATAAAATGCTGAATCAATACTACACTATTATTGGTTTAGCTGAACAATATACGCAAGACCCACAGATTTTAAATCAATTACAAGTCTTAAATAGTAATAATCAAGCCATTCCTGTGTCTGCATTTGCACATTTAGAGTATGCAAATACCGCACTGTCTGTTGCACATCAAAATCAAATGGCAACTACAACGATTGCATTTAATTTAGCAGATGGGGTGTCGTTACAACAAGCTCAGCAGGCCATTGATGAAACTGTTACACGTATTGGTATGCCAAACACTATTCATGGCAGTTTACAAGGAACAGCAAAACTATATGCAGCTTTAGCACAAAATATACCTTGGCTTATTTTATGTGCTTTACTCACAATTTATATTTTACTTGGTGTGCTGTATGAAAGCTGGATTCATCCATTAACCATTTTATCGACCTTGCCTTCAGCGGGTGTGGGGGCTTTGATTTTACTTTTATTGACTAAAACTCAATTTACAGTCATTGCAATGATTGGTGTGTTGTTATTGATTGGTATTGTGAAAAAAAATGCCATTTTAATGGTGGATTTTGCATTAGAGGCTGAGCGTAAACATCACCAATTGCCAGAACAATCGATTATAGAGGCATGTTCTAAGCGATTTAGACCCATTTTAATGACAACTTTGGCTGCATTTTGCGGTGCACTTCCATTAATTGTGGAAACAGGTGGAAATGCAGAAATACATCGACCACTTGGTTATGCAATTTGTGGCGGTTTGGTGGTGAGTCAAATTTTAACTTTATATACAACACCTGTCATTTATGTGTATTTAGACCGCTTTGCAACTTGGATTAAAAAATGTTGGTCTGCATGGTATCAACCATCGATCGAAGATCATTCTCGTAGGCATTAATATGTTAAAAAATAAATTGTTTCAGTCATTGTCTATCTTATTGCCTGTATGTGTGCTCACAGGGTGTATGGTTGGCCCCAATTATCAAGCACCACAGTTAAGTATGCCTACGCATTTTAAAGCACTGTCGGGGTGGAAGGTTGCTGAACCGAAAGACACCGATGAGCGTGGTGCATGGTGGCAGATATATCAAGACCCGATATTAAATGATCTAGAACAACAGGTACAAATTTCCAACCAAAATGTTGCACAGTATGTGGCGAAATATCAACAAGCTCTTGCTTTGGTATCTTCTTCTGAAAGCGGTTTATTTCCTTCGTTGACTGCCACACCAACAGCTACTCGTGCAAAAAAAGCCAGTAGTTCAAGCGATCGTGTGAGTAATAGTTATACTGCCAGTATAGGTAGTACGTGGGAGCTTGATTTATGGGGGAAGCTTCGTCGTCAAGTAGATGAAAATAAAGCCAATGCATTAGCAAGCCAAGCGGATCTTGCTAATGCCACTTTAAGTGCACAATCTACACTGGCTCAAAGTTATTTTGCGTTACGTGTATTAGATCAGCGCCTTGATTTATATGATCATACAATAAATGTGTATGAAAAATATTGCCAAGTTTTAGCTGAAAAATATAAGGAAGGAATGATTGCAAAATCTGATCTGACACAAGCACAACAATCTTTATATAGTGCACAGGCTTCAAAGCAAGATTTAATATGGCAACGTGCTCAATATGAGCATGCGATTGCGGTATTAATTGGTAAAACACCTGCTGATTTTGATGTGGTTAAACAGGTGAATCCAACATTGTATGTTCCTCAAATACCAAATACTTTACCCAGTGAGTTATTAGAGCGCCGTCCAGATATTGCTGCTGCTGAGCGTCGTGTTGCAGCGGCCAATGAAGCGATTGGTATAGCGATTGCTGGGTATTTTCCAAGTTTAAGTTTGTCGGGCAGTGTAGGTTCAAGTACCAGTCATTTTTCACAATTATTTTCTGCAAGTACAGCGATTTGGTCGCTTGGTGCTTCAGCATCGCAAACACTTTTTGATTTTGGTGCAAATAAATCTAAAGTTGTATCATCACGTGCAGCATATGATGCAACAGTGGCAAGTTATAAACAGACTGTACTCGATGCAATGCAAACGGTAGAAGATAGCCTTGTCAAAGCAAACAGTTTACAACAGCAATTGATTGCACAACAAAAAGCGTTACTTGCATCAACGGAATCGGCACGAATTTATCGTAATCAATATAGTGAAGGTTTGGTCGATTATGCCAATGTGGCCAGTACGGAGGCCACGCGCTTAACTAGCCAGCAAAGTATTTTGCAAACTCAATCGACACAGTTGCAAAATAGTGTGGCTTTGATTGTTGCTTTAGGTGGTGGTTGGCATACAACTTATGAATCTAAATAATGTGATCCATATTTTTTTAATCGCTTGACTTAGATATAGTTAATACATAAAAATCGTGAAATCGTGAAATCGTGAAATCGTGAAATCGTGAAATCGTGAAATCGTGAAATCGTGAAATCGTGAAATCGTGAAATCGTGAAATCGTGAAATTTGGGTTGATCAAGTATATTCAGTTCAATTGAAATTTCACGAATTTATCGTTGTAATCTTCTATGTGCAAGTAATATAAACACAATACCACTTACACTTAAAAATATAAGTTTTGGTATGACAATGCTTGTAGGTACACCCATTTGATTTAACTGTACAAACATTTGAATGGCATGAGTAGAAGGTAAGCACAAGCTTAGCCACTGCAAAGGTAGCGGCATAGACTGTAATGGCCAAGATGTTCCACTTAATAAAAAAAATACAATAGATAAAGGAACAAGAACGTGTCCAACTCTTTCAGGCATATCGAAAAAGGTGGCAATAAACATACTTAAGCCAATGATACAGCTGACAAAAATGGGCACAGCAATGAGCATACCTACAAAATTGCCTCCTCTTGGATAATCGTATAACCAAAATATAAAGCCAAATAAATAAAAACAAGCTAAACAACCAATGGTCAAAATAGCTGTAAAAAACCCAAAAAACTCACTTGGTTTGGGTTTCCAGACATTTTTTTCTCGATAACCTGCAACAAGCATCCCCACACCGAGCAAAATGGTTTGGTGAATAATTAAAGGTGCAACAGCTGGAAAAATATAGCTTCCATAGCCTGACAATGTATTAAATAAGGGAATTTGATGAATTGGAAGTTCAGGACGAAAATGACTAATCTGACTAAAACGCTCTACGTGATCTTGTATGACATTTTCTAAAGAGGTTGCAAGTCCTGACGCAATTTGTTTCACACGAATTAAATATGCCGAACTAATATAAAGACCTACACCTGTATTTTTTGGATTAGCCAATAAATCGGAAGAGAGGTGTTCAGGAAGCAATAAAATGGCATCGGCTTTTTGTGCTTGAACGTATTGTTGTGCTTCTAAAAAATTAGATGTCACTTGAGTAATGTGAATATTTGGATTTGATCGTATGGTATGAATAATTTGTTGAGTTAAAACACTGTGTTCTTGATCGACAATAATAATCGGTAAATCTTCAGCCTGTTGTGCTTTATAGGCAGTTGGGTAAAAAAAACCATAGAGTATTGAGCCTAAAACCAAGGTGGTAAATACAGCAGAGAAACGTTTAATCTCTTTAAAGGTATGAAGAAAATGAAAAACAAATGACTTCATATTTCAGCCTGCTTGCTTATTTTTTTTAAGCAGAATAAAGACAATAAATAGCCAATCATACAAAAAAGAATAAGGATCAAAAAAGGAGGGATTGAAATCTGTGTGGGGCTTCCAACCACCCATTGTTGGGTTTGTAACCTTACATAAGGCGTATAAGGAATGAGATTTGACCAAAATTGTGTAAAAAGTGGGGCATTGTTTAATGGAAGTGTAACACCTGCAAAACTTAAAGATGATCCGCCATAAATCGCAATCATTCCAAATGTGCGTGTTAAATCTTTCAAAGCAAGTGTCATTGCTGTGATTAACAGGGCATAGCTTAAATATAATAAAAATAAAGCCGCCAATAAAAGAAAAATATTTCCAGCAATAAACCAACCTCGAATTACAGTCAGCCAAAATAACCACAGTAGTGACCAACCAAATAAAATAGTTGTATGAACTATGGCTTTCGCAAAAATTGCTTGACTAAAAGAGGTATGATCTAACCACTGTCGTATCGTTTTAAATTTTATTTCTTGCCCGACAGAAAATGAAATCGAACAACAAATAATTAAATGAAGCAATGCAGGAATAAGAAATGGTTCTAAAAACAACTCATAGTTTAGTGTTGGATTAAATAGTGGAGAAATTTTAATATGAGGTGTAGAAATATCTAAATAGGGAATATTGTTTCTAAAATGGTTGTTTTTAAGAAAGTCTATAGTGGCTTCTGCGGTAGATTGAAGCATCGCAGAGGATATGGTGTTTCCAATACTAAAAAAAGATTGATTATAAGTGATCGCAATCTGAGCGTCTTGACCTTGTACTAAGCGCTTTTCTGCACCCTCTGGAATAATGACATACCCCCAGATATTCGTTTGATTTAACGCTTTTTCAGCATCGGTTTGATTGTTGGTGTGTAGCTGTATGTACAATGAATGATTTAATGTCAAATAGTCGGTAATGTTTGCACTTAACTGAGTTTGATCTTGATCAATGATTGCAATGGGGAGATGTTCAGGTTTACCTTGCATCAACATACTGCTAAAAATAATAATAATGAGCAGAGGTGTAATGGTGAGCATAGATAAATCCCACAAGTGGGTCTTTAAATAAGTAAGCTCTCGCCAAATTGCTTTAAGCATTAGTGTGCCTCTTGTACTTTAAAAATCACACTCATGCCCTCTTTCAAAGGAATATTACGATCTTCAGGAGTGAGGTGAAGTTTAAAGCTTCGAATGTCATAGCCACCTGTTTGGCGAGTAGTTTTGATGGTTGCAAAATCACCCTGAGGGTCAATATTTTTAATTTTAAACATCATGTTTTGACGAAGAGCAGGGACATATCCTTCCATACTATTTTTTTTATAAATGTTAGCGTATTGATCTTCACGGATATTTAAACTGACCCAAAGGTGATCAGTATCTATAATGTCAATAACAGGTACACCTGTAGCCACCAGTTCAGAAGGATTACCATAAATATTTGAAATTGTGCCACGAATAGGTGAGCGTAATTGAGTTTCAGTTTCTAAAGACTTCACTTCATTGACAGCTGCTTGAGCAATTTCAACTTGAGCATCTGCCATAGATTTTTGTTCGGTTGTACTGCCATCTTTTGCACGTTTATATTGTTGATAAGCAGCTTCTGTCATTTGTGCAGATGATTGCTGTGCTGCATACATTTCATCTCTACGTTGTCTAGAAATAACACCTTCTTTGTAAAGATTTTCACCACGTCCATAGGTGGTATGTGCTAGTTGTTGCTGTGCTTTTAAGCCTTGCCAGTTTGCATAAAGACTTGCAAGATTTTCTTCACGTGTACCACGATTTGTGGTGGCTTGTAGTGCCAAAGCTGACTGTAAAGAGGCTAAAGCTTGCTGTTTTTTTGCATCAATTTCAGGGCTGTGTAAACGAATAAGCGGTTGTTCTTTGTTAACGATTTGACCTTCAGACACATAAATTTCATCAATACGGCTAATGAGTTTTGTACTTACATGAATGACTTCAGCTTGAACACGACCCTGAATCGAAACGGGTTCAGGCTGATAGCTTTTCCATAGTCCAAAACCGATCAGTAAAGGAATAATGATCAAAATAAAGATAAAAATAATGGTTTTGCGTAAGTTTTTAGATGGTTTAGGTGCATGTTGAGATTGGTTTTCTAATGTATGTTCAGTCGACGTATTCTTTTCGTTGTATTGTTCGCTCATGAAGTTCTCTTAAATACATTAATGAATAGATATTGTATTTGATTGGTTGATATATTGAGGGAATTGCTCAATTGAACCGTTGGCTTGTAACAGTGCAGCGAGTGCTAAAATATATTTATAGGCATTCATTGCAGATTCGGCTTGCATGGCATGATAGACATTTTCAGCATCAATTACTTGCGTAGCTGTCCCCATGTTTTCTTTAAAAGATAATGTTTGAATTCGAAGGTTTTCTTGAGCAGCTTGCATATTTTCTTGGAGTAAACGATGCGTATGTTGTGCACTTTCCATGGTTGTGTATGCTTTAAAAATTAAATTTTGTAACTCCTGCTTGGCACGTTCGGTCGCTAAAGCACTTGCATCTCGTTGCAGCTGTGCTGCTTGTACTTGTTTTTTATGGTCTATCCCTGAAAATATATTATATTTTGCAGCAACACCAACCACCCAATTTTCTTTATGATCAATCACATATTCTCCAAAAGCATACACACTGGGTTTTTGCGATGCACGTTGAAGTTTAATATTTTGATCTGCAAGTTGTGTATCCATTTGCATTTTTCGCAGTAAAGTTGATTTATCATCGAGTTGATGAAAAATATTAACCAATGGTTGACTCATTGAACTATTGATAAAAAGTGGTGTGATTAAACGAAAAGTCTGTTCATTTTGTAAAAGTTGTTGCAATGTAAAATAGCTTTGTTTGAGTTGAATATCTAAAGCATCTAATGTTCTCAAAGAATTATTGTATGCTACTTCAAATGGCATGCGTTGGCCTTTACTAATAAAACCTTGTTGCTCTAGTTTTACTGCATTGCTGACATGTTTTTGCATGGCATTGACATTAAATTGAGCAATATCTACTAATTTTTTTTGTAATTGAACATTAAAATAATTTTGAATGACCTCAAATCGCTGATTGTCTTGTTGTTGTTGTACCGTAAGTTCGCCACGTGTGGCCTGTAAAGCAGCCAAATTTTTCGTGGCAGAAATAATACCACCTGTATACAGTGGCATAATGACTGAAACAGTAGGCCGAATATCATGGTCTTTAACAACAACATTGGTTTGATCAGGAATAAGGTTATTTATTCCGTCAGCAATATTTTGATCGCCAATTTGGCTGATTTGTGCGATCGCATCTGAGTTCATGCCAAGTTGAGATCCTACGGTTGAAATTTGACGATTTAAATTCTGAGAAACACTTTGATTAATATTATTTTTGATATTGGTCAGTGGAACATCTTGTTCAGCACGAAAAGCATAAGCACGTACATTAAAATTAATATTTGGACGTCCTGCATGTTTCACTGCTTCTGCATTGAGTTGTGAAGCACGTTGCAAATTTTGACTGGCCTGAGTGCTGTAGCTGTGACTTAATGTTTGTTGTTCTGCTTGTTGATAACTGAGGTCATCTGCAAAACTGTGTTGTAAGTAGGTAAATCCGAGTATGAATAAAAGAGATTGAGATATCTTTACGTATAAGTTTTTTTTACTTTTCAGCGTCAAGGTTAAACAATGAACATTTTGCATATGATTATAGATCTTTCGTTTTGATCGTTGTTTTAAGCGATTTTGGTAAAAATAGTCTATGGAGAAAGTGAAGTCAATCAATGATTCATAGAGCAATCATATATGGCTAAAAAATTATTTTTTATAAATATTAATCAATGATTTAACTTTTAATCTAAGTTTTAGTACATTGATTATTCTGTAAAATTTATATTTTTTAGTCTTAGTAATCATCACATCATGTTTAATATTATATGCTCGTCATAATGCCTGATTTTTCTGTAAAAAGTGAAGTCACTTATTGTAAAGAAACTGCAATAAATCGCAGTATGGCTCAATAAATTTTAATTTGAAAAGTAGTGAATTGATGGGTGTATAACACATAATGAAATGACAGGTTTAAATGTTTATGCGCATAAAAACATCAATCTACAGCGTAGTACAAGGTTATACATTCAATGGACTTATTCATTTCTACTGACTATTGGTAGTAAAACACATCATTTCACAGCTTGTACGATGTGCACTGCAACGTCAGATGAGTGAATACTAAATTATTGAAATAGTTTTATTTTATAGAATACGCTTACATCTCAGCTTCAAAATTTAGAATGTGCTAAGCATAGAGAGTAAGCGAAAAATCAGCAAATCTCTCTAGTGAGAACTGTATTTTACATGATGCATCAATGTGTTTAATTTTAAGTCGCTGAAAAATCACTGCAAGCCACTAAGAATACTTTGTGCTTTGTTCATTAAAGGCACATTTTGCTGTTGTTGAGCTGTTTGTAAAACCAATGTCCATAGCTGTCTTTTGGTTTCATGATTTGATGTTAAAGCTGCACCTCGCTGAGCGAGTGCCTGTGCTTGAGGTATATTGTTTTTGCGTAATGCAATTTGTGCAAGAAAAGCATAGCTGTCACTGCTTTGTGGTGCAATACGCTGCGCTTGCAGTGCTAAATGTTCGGCACGATCAAACTGCTGTTGTCGAAAAGCTTGTGTGGCTTGATTCATGAGGTTTTGTGCAGCAGGAGGTTGATTGTTTTGAACTGTTGAATTTTTTGCGACCACTTTAGGTGGCTGTCTAGTTGGAATAACCACCGTTGTTGCTTGAGGAGGCTGTATTGTCGGAGGTGGCAAGACTTCTTTTGTAATTTCTTCTGTAGGATAAGGGTGAATGACCACGCTATTTTCTGGATGAGGCTCAGGCTTGATCGGCTGTGGTATGGGAGTGGGTGCAGGTACAGATACCGATTGAGTTTGTGGTTTTGGAAGTTGGCTACAGCCGACCATGGTCAGTAAAAGCAACTGACTTATAAATAGTGAGCGTTTCATCTATTGTTCTCCAATAATTTGTAAAAGGCACAGACCTAAATGATCTGTGCCTTTAAATTAGTTTGGTGTAATTTGAATTAAATGTTCAAGAGAGTCAGAGCTACTTTCAGGATCGGAAGAGCTTGGATTTTCTGCAGGTACTTCATAATTAGGTACTGCACAAGAAATAGCTTGATTAGGTACTTTTTGTGCTAAAAGTGGAACATACATTGCATTTGGACACCCCTGAGCAGATAGATACCCTGTTGCTGGGTCAATCCATTGCCACTGTACATCATCAGGTTGTTTAATATTTACAGGTTGCTGGGGAAGCTGTTTCATCACACTTGTCCATACAGGGAGTGCTCCTGAAGACCCTGTTAATCCTGTAATTTTGTTGTTGTCTAATCCTAGCCATACCACAGTGACATAGTTACCTGAATAACCTGCAAACCATGAGTCACGTGTGTCATTGGTTGTTCCAGACTTTCCTGCTAAATTGAGCGAACTTGGTAGGCTTCTATACGCAGCTTGTCCAGTACCTGAATGCATCACTTCTTGTAAACCATAGTTTAAAATATACGCAGCATCGGGGTCTATGGTTTGCTGTACATCTAGGCCATATCGCTCAAGCACTTTGCCATTTTGGTCAATAACAGCACGAATGGCTTTGGTTGGATATTTAAATCCACCCGTGGCAAAGTTGCTATAAATACTCAAAACTTCCATAGGTGACATATTCACTGCACCTAAAAAAGCAGATGGGTAGGGTTGAATATCGCTAGTGACACCAAATTTACGCAAATTGTTGATAAATGCAGGTACACCAAATGTTTGCCCCATGTTTACTGCGGCGAGGTTGTAGGAGTGTTCAAGTGCTTGCACCATTGGCACCATGCCATGTTCACCTCCACTGTAGTTTTTAGGTGTCCATGTTTTTCCACCACTAGAAATGCTTACTGTTGAATCAGGAATCAGTGTTGCCCAATTATATTGTCCAGATTCAATGGCATTAATATAAATTGCAGGTTTGAGTAACGAGCCAACTTGTCTTTTTGCATCTAATGCACGGTTAAAGCCTGTAAAATCTTCAGATGAACCAACCACTGCAATTAATTCACCATTTTCTGGGCGTTGAATGAGCACAGCACCTTGTAAATTGTTCAATACTCTTGGATTGCGTTTCACCAAAGCATCGACACTTTGTTTAAACTGATTTTCAACTTTTGTTTGTGCCAATGGGTCAAGTGTAGTGAAAATTCGTAACCCTTGATTTGTTAAATCTGTGTCTTGATATTCTGCTCGAAGCTGACGTCTAACAATATCCATAAAATCAGGGAAGCGCGTAGGCCCCATAGATGGCTTTTCAATGACGGCCAAAGGACGTGCAATTTCTTGTTGATATTGATCTTGAGTGAGTTTCCCCATGATCAACATGTTATTGAGTACCAAATTACGGCGTTCTTTTGCACGTTCAGGGTTACGCCATGGGTTATACAACGAAGGCCCTTGAACCAATCCGACTAAAAATGCCTGTTGAGAAATATTGAGCTCATTAAGTGGAAGGCCAAAATAAAATTGCGATGCCAAACCGTAGCCATTAATGGAATAATTACCATTTTGACCCAAATGTACTTCGTTTAAATAAGTCTCTAAAATTTGATCTTTGCTATAGTGCATCTCTAGCAAAACTGCCATAAATGCTTCATTAATTTTACGTTTGTATGTTTGTTCAGGAGATAAAAAGAAGTTTTTAATTAATTGTTGTGTAAGTGTAGAGCCACCTTGTCTGCGCCCACCTGTAAGATTACTAAAGACAGCACGTGCTGTACCACGTACAGATATCCCGTGATGGGTGTAAAAATCACGGTCTTCAGTCGCAATGAGTGCATCAATCAATGGTTGAGGAACGTTAGCAAGTTTGATTAATACACGGTCTTCATTATGTTGAGGATAAATTCCACCAATCAAAAGCGGTTCTAACCGTGTAATCCCTGTCTCTGATGGATGAGTGGTGTCTACATTAATAATTTGGTCTTGTGCAAAGGTCAGATCGAGTATTTGTTCAACCTCTTCGCTATCGCCAAAATTAAAGCCACGAGTATGTATTTCCACATGATTACCATGTGAGAAAAAAGTACCTGGATTTTCTTTATTGTCGGCTTTCTTATAACCGAGCATATTGAGCTCTTGTAAAAGGTTACTTTGACTCAGTGGTGCTTGATTGTAGATTTCCAAAGGTCTTGCATAGACTTTGGCGGGAATGTCCCAACGCTGTCCTTCAAATTTTGAACGTATTACACCATCTAATCGTACCAGATAAATACTCAGAGCAATAAAGCCCACCACAAAACAGATCGTAAAGATCAATAGAAAAACACCTAAACCACGTTGCGACTTCATAAAAGATGATAAGCTATCTGAAAATAAACTAGACAATCATGCGAACCTTTTCTTAAATTTGCAATAATTATTGTCATAACGATACAAAAACACTGCGTTTTTTCTAGGAACTTACGTGTTATTGTGGATGCTTCATGCAAGGGAGAGCGGATGATGGTGGAAAAAAAATTTGAATCATTTCATCGTATTGGGTTAATTGGACGACCAGGTAAATCGTCTGTAGTGACGACCTTGTGCTTGATTTACGATCATTTAATTGAACTGGGTTTAAAACCTGTTTTTGAACAAGATACGGCATCATTTATGCCCATTAAACCGATAAATACCTTACATAAAGACCACATGGGCGAGCATGTTGACTTGGCCATCGTTGTAGGGGGAGATGGTACGTTATTACATGCTGCACGTTCATTGGTAAAATATAATATTCCTGTGGTTGGGGTAAACCGTGGTCGTTTGGGATTTTTAACTGATATTAATCCAACAGAAGTGATTACCAAGCTAGATCAAGTTTTACAAGGTGATTTTTTACTTGATCGGCGTTTTTTATTAGAACTTGAAATCCGAAAACACGATGGTCATGCATACTATAAGGCCATTGCGCTGAATGACATTGTTTTGCATTCGGGAAAATCTGTACATATGGTAGATTTTACCTTAGAAATTGATGGGCAATTTGTGTATAGACAACACAGTGATGGCTTGATTGTGGCAACCCCAACAGGTTCGACCGCCTATGCGTTGTCGGGTGGCGGGCCAATTATTCATCCAAGTATGGAAGCGATTGCGTTAGTACCTATGCATCCACATACCTTGTCTTCACGCCCCATTATTGTTGGCGATCAAAGTGAAATTGTGATTAAGGCACAAGAAAATCGGTGGCAACCTATGGTGAGTGCTGATGGGCAAGAAAGTATTTCTTTGTCTGATGATGATCTATTGTATATACGAAAATATCCTCATAAACTCAATTTATTACATCCACCGGGCTATGATTTTTATATGTCTTGTCGTACAAAGTTGGGGTGGAATCAAGATTTTGAAGGTTTAAATACAGAAGGGAACTCATGAATTTAAATGCGATGTTAGAAATGCTCGATGAAGAAATTGTTGAACGTTTAAAAACCGCTGTAGAGATTGGTAAATGGCCAAATGGCATAGCTTTAACCAATGAGCAACGCACAATATGCATGCAAGCGATGCTGGCGTGGGAGCATACACACTTACCTCAAGAGCAACGAACGGGGTATATTGAAAAACCTCATTCTGCAAAACATACAGATGAGGATGATTTGCCCATTCGTTTTGTGTGAATGTTCTTGTAAATAGGGTGCAGTTTATCGAGTGTGCCAAAAATGCTGTGCTTTCACGAGAGCATGTTCAAAGCTATCGGCTTGTTGCATGGTGTAAAGTGCAATAGCCATCGTTTCTATAATGGCAGTTTCACCATACGTATGTTCTTTTGTTCCTTCCCATACGGCTTTATACAGTGCAAGGTCGAGAGCATCTTCGCTAGGGCTACGTGTGACCGTCAATTTAGGTAGCTCATGCTCATAGAGTATGCCATTTTTTATACCACAAATTAAGGTTTTCGCATCGGGATTGCGTTCAAATTCCCCACCTTCACCTTTAATAACGGCACTATTTTTATAACCAAGCATAAGTGCCGCATGTTGGTGTGAGCTGCGATAAGCAGGGTGGAAAATAGACTGTAAGGTTGCTTTTGCATCAAATGGATTAATGAGCCGTGCAAGGGTGTGTATTGGTGAGCGAAGCCCCATAAGATTTCTTAAATTGATTAACTCATCAAGTACAGGTGAAATAGCTGTCAGTGGTAAATATGCAAAGTGACGTTGTTGAAGCTCAGATTCAACCTCTGATTGATGCTGACAAATCGGAACATCTAAATAGCTGAGCACTTGCTCGGTGTACACACGATTAAGTGTATGACCTGCTGCACCGTGCATTACAATATTAAAACCATGTTTTGCCAATGTTAAAGCTGCAAGTAAAAACCAAGGATAGTGTTTACGCTTGCCTGCATAAGATGGCCAATCTAAATCAACTTGAATGGGATTGAAATTAAGCTGATCCTTGGTGGCTTTTACAAAACCTGCAAGCTCCTCGATAGACTCTTCTTTGACACGCAATAGCATTAAAAAAGCACCAATTTGCACATCAAATACCTCTTTGTTCAAAATAAGATGAAATGCATGGTACGCCTCGTCAAAATTTAAAGAGCGAGCGCCTGTTTTGCCTTTACCAATAATACGAATATATTGTGCAAAAGGATGTTCTAATTCTTGATAAATATTTCGTTTTGTACTCATTGTCATATGTATTTTGACCTTCATGTATATGCGTAAAAAGTTTAATGGCGTAAAAGGAGCAAGGAAGAAGGGTAATCTAAGCGATTCAAACCGTTCATTTTGTTTTAAATGATCTATTTAAGGCAGTCCCGCTTTACTTTACGTCATTTTTGTAAAAATCCAAATAACACTTCTGTTT
Organism: Acinetobacter baretiae; assembly: GCF_015627105.1. Taxonomy (GTDB): domain Bacteria; phylum Pseudomonadota; class Gammaproteobacteria; order Pseudomonadales; family Moraxellaceae; genus Acinetobacter; species Acinetobacter baretiae. Next base: position 39,158 of record NZ_VTDM01000008.1, read on the forward strand.
TGAATGTGGTTATACTTAGCTTCAATGCATTTTAGTAAATAGGGCAACGCTGTATATGTCTCAAAATGACCAAAGTCCTGCGCTTAATTTAAGTGATATTCGTTCTCAAATTGATCAGGTTGATCTACAAATCCATGAGTTAATTAATCGCCGTGCACGTTTAGCGGAAACGGTGGCTCATGCCAAATTTGCTCAAGAAGAAAATCCTTTATTTTATCGACCAGAACGAGAAGCTCAAGTATTACGCCATATTATGCAGCGTAATGAAGGGCCATTGTCTGATGCAACTGTTGCGCGTTTGTTTAGAGAGATTATGTCTGCATGCTTAGCACTAGAAGCACCTCAAAGTATTGCATTTTTAGGCCCTGAAGGGACATTTACTCAAGTTGCAGCGTTAAAACATTTTGGGCAAGATGCGGTAGTCCGTCCTGTTACAACAATTGATGAAATCTTTAGAGAGGTTGAAGTGGGTAGTGCACACTATGGGGTTGTTCCTGTAGAGAACTCCTCTGAAGGCGTGGTGAATCATACGTTAGATTGTTTTAAATCATCTCATTTAAATGTGATTGGTGAGGTTGAACTGCGTATACATCATCAATTTATGGTCTCAAAAAATACGCGTAAAGACAGTATTAAACAAATTTATGCACATCAACAATCATTGGCGCAATGCCGTCAATGGTTAGACACCCATTATCCAAATGTGGAGCGTGTTGCATTGAGTTCAAATGCTGAAGCTGCACGCCGTATCTGTAATGAATGGCATTCGGCTGCAATTGCTTCAGATATTGCAGCAACAACCTATGATTTAGAAATATTACACAAAAATATTGAAGATAACCCAGAAAATATTACTCGCTTTTTAGTGGTCGGTCGGGAAAAAATTCCACAAAGTGGACGTGACAAAACATCGTTGTTGATTTCTGCTAAAAATCAAGCAGGGGCATTGATGAAAATACTTGCGCCTTTTTCAACGCATAATATTAGTTTGACCAGTATAGAAACCCGTCCTGCATTACGTGAAAAATGGACGTATGTGTTTTTTATTGATTTAGAAGGGCATATTGATCAAGACAATGTTCGAGCAGCACTTGATGAAATTCGTCCGATGACGAAAGAGTTGCGCATTTTAGGCTCGTACCCAGTTGCTGTGTTGTAACATCAACAAAGTGACATGGAAAAGGTAAACACTGATATGACACAAGCATTGTTTAAAAAAGTGGCTTTTATTGGCTTTGGTTTGATTGGATCGAGTCTAGCTAGAGTGATACAACAACAAAAGTTAGCTGAGCAGGTAGTTGCATCGACACGCTCAATTAAAACATGGCAAGATGCTAAAGCTTTAGGCTTGATTACACACGGCTATACAGACCCTGTTGCGGCTGTAGAACATGCAGATCTTGTGATTTTGGCATTGCCTGTGCAAGCGACTCAAGCCGTATTACAGCGCATAGCCCCTTATATTGGTGATCAGACCATTTTAACAGATGTAGGGAGCACCAAAGGTAATGTGGTTGAAGCTGCAAAAAAAGTGTTTGGATCGTTGCCTGAGGGTTTTGTGCCGGGGCACCCTATTGCAGGAAGTGAACACACAGGGGTACATGCTGGTAAAGCAGATTTATTTGCTGGACATAAAGTCATCCTAACACCGCTTGAAAGCTCTGCGCCGTGGGCAGTACAGCAGTTAACCCAGTTATGGCAAGCTACGGGTGCAGAAGTGGTGTGTATGTCTGTGCAAAAACATGATGAGGTCTTGGCACATACAAGTCATTTACCTCATCTTATGGCTTTTAACCTTGTAGCACAGTTCACAAGTAGACAAGATAATCTTGATATTTTCCGATATGCTGCAGGTGGTTTTAGAGATTTTTCTCGTATTGCGGCATCAGATCCACAAATGTGGCACGACATTTTTTTATCAAATAAAGATGCAATCTTAAAAGCAGTAGATGGGTTTGAGACGCAACTACAGCAGATTCGTAGGTTAATCGAACAAGAAGATTCCAATCATCTCATGCAAGTGCTTCAAGATGCGCAGTCTGCACGACAACATTTTAACCATATGCTGAAAAAAAATACTGTTTTGGAGAAAGAACACGTGACTCAACAATTTACAATTTTACCTAAAAAGCATCATTTTAAAGGCACATTTACGATTCCTGGTGACAAGTCGGTATCTCATCGTTCAATTATGTTTGGTTCGATTGCTGAAGGTACAACAAATGTGACCGGTTTTCTAGAAGGTGAAGATGCACTTGCAACTTTGCAAGCATTTAAAGACATGGGTGTACATATTGAAGGGCCAAAAGATGGCAAAGTGACCATTCATGGTGTAGGTATGTCTGGCCTAAAAGCACCAACACAAGCATTATATATGGGTAACTCAGGTACAAGTATGCGTTTGTTATCAGGTATGCTGTGTGCACAACAGTTTGATACTGTGATGACAGGAGATGCATCATTGTCTAAACGTCCAATGGAGCGAATTGCTAAACCACTTCGTGACATGGGTGCTCAAATTCAAACAACAGGCGAAAAAGGTACACCTCCTGTCAGTATTACAGGACAGCAAGTTTTAAAAGGTATTCATTACCAATTACCAATGGCTTCAGCACAAGTTAAATCGGGTATTTTACTTGCAGGGCTATGGGCACAAGGTGAAACATCAGTGGCGGAACCTGAACCAACGCGTGACCACACTGAGCGTATGCTGCGTGCTTTTGGGTATGATGTCAAAACCGAAGGCAATACTATTACTTTAACAGGTGGTGGTAAGTTGGTAGGAACCGATATTCAAGTCCCTTCAGACATTTCATCTGCAGCATTTTTTATGGTTGGTGCTGCGATTTGTGAAGATTCAGATGTGACTTTGGAAGCGGTTGGTATTAATCCAACACGCACAGGTGTAATTGAAATACTAAAGCAAATGGGTGCAGATATTTCAGTGAATAATGCCCGTATTGCAGGAGGTGAGCCAATTGCAGACATTCGTATACGCGGTACGCGCACTTTAAAAGGTATTCACATTCCAGAAGATCAAGTACCTTTAGCGATTGATGAATTTCCAGCCCTTTTTGTGGCTGCATCATGTGCAGAAGGTCAAACTGTACTCACAGGTGCAGCAGAACTTAGAGTGAAAGAGTCAGATCGTATTCAAGTGATGGTAGATGGTTTACAAGCCATGGGAATTGACTGTACACCAACGCCCGATGGTATTGTGATTGAAGGAAAAGGACAATCTGGAGATTGGTCACCTATTTTTAAAGGTGCAGAAGTACAATCGCATCATGACCATCGTATTGCTATGAGCTTTAGTATTGCTGGAATACGTGCTGCTGAAAAAATTGTTATTCATGGCACAGAAACGGTTGCAACTAGTTTTCCAACATTTACTCAACTTGCAAATGAAGCTGGATTAACCATTGATACAGTAGACTAGTATTCGAAGATTCAGACATAAAAAAACTAGAGGGTCACCTCTAGTTTTTTTATGTCTGTTATATGACAACTCAAATGATTTTTATGACCAAAATGTGTCATGTTTTTAATCTGTCATATTTTGTTAATCTAGTTGAATTGTACCACTTGCAGTGACAGTCACTTTACTGTCGCCTGCGTTAAAATTTTGTACAGGTGCGCTTGCAGACATCATTTTACTCGATGCCATTAACATGCGAGGTTGTATAAATGATTGTTCATTACCTCGTAAATCTAAATTGACGAGACGATATTTACTCTTTTGCCATGTTTGAGAGATAAGTTGAGCACGTTTTTGGAAATTTTGGCTAGCAGTAGTCATTAACTCATTTTCTACGAGCTGTCTTTGTTGGTCAGAAACATTAAATTGAATAGATTCTGTTTGAAACGTATTTTGTAATTGATTAATGATTTGGCTCATTGCTTTGAAGTCGGTACTTTTTAGACGAACTTCTGCGCGACTGCGCCATTCTTTTAGTTTTTGACTGTCATTATCATAGATTGGATACGTACTTTGTTGTCCTGTTTCCATTTTGATTTCAGGATATTTTTGTCCTATAGCGGTGGCTTGATTCATGGCTTGATTGATTTGGTTGGTTAGTACATTGGTTTGAGCATGACTTTTTTCAATATACATTACCGCCGTCATTTGGTCATTGTTAACCTCTTTGGATGCTTCGGCTTGTAGATTTACCATATTGTAGTTAATGGTTGTATTTTCTGCAGAAAAGGCAGGTGCGGCCAACATGAGTGATAACGTGGCTAATGTGATTTTGTACATATATTTGATCCTATAATGTCTTGTTTAGTGTATGCAAAAACCCCTGAGGATAACCTCTGACTTTTTGTAGAGACTTTGTAAAAAAATATAGTGTTTTTATAATGTGGATATTTAAATAAAATTATGTATAACAATGTCTTATAAGTGTATGTGTGAAGATGTTAAGAGGGGTTTCATCAATACGTCATGTTGTTGTCACCTCAATGTAAGCTTTGTTTTTGTTTTTTGATTTAATCAAGACTACACTACATGAAGTGATGTAGGAGTACGCTGTCGTAAAAAATAAAAATAAAATGACCTTGGGTCTTTATTTTTATATAAAAAAGCGTATCATCGCCCTCCTAGTTATTTATTGTAAATCATACAGCTAGCTAGAAACTCCTAAAGCACCGAGTCAAAAGACCTTACGTCATCAGACTTATTTCTTTCAACCCTTATCAGAGATGGTAATCCGATATGAGCGTTAATTCTGTAAATTCTGCCAACCATTCCACAAATGAATATTACCTGACTCGCCAAAGTCAGATGGAATCAAATGTGCGTAGTTATCCACGTAAATTGCCGTTAGCGATAGCGAAAGCACAAGGTTGTTGGGTTACTGATGTTGAAGGTAGAGAGTACCTTGATTGTTTAGCTGGAGCGGGAACACTTGCTCTAGGTCATAACCACCCTGCTGTTATTCAAAGTATTCAAGATACGTTGACCAGTGGTATTCCATTACACACACTTGATTTAACAACACCGTTAAAAGATAAGTTCACTGAAACTTTATTGGCAGAATTGCCAGGCGGTAAAGACGCATACTGTTTACAGTTTTGTGGCCCATCTGGTGCAGATGCAACAGAAGCTGCAATGAAACTTGCAAAAACATATACTGGGCGTAGCTCGATTATTAGTTTTTCTGGTGGTTACCATGGTATGACGCATGGTTCGCTCTCTGTAACAGGTAATTTGGGTGCAAAAAACGCAGTCAATAACCTGATGCCAGGTGTACAATTCTTGCCATACCCACACGAATATCGTTGTCCGATTGGTGTGGGTGGAGAAGCTGGTGTAGATGCCTTAACATATTACTTTGAACAATTTATTGAAGATGTTGAAAGTGGTGTAACTAAGCCTGCTGCTGTGATTTTAGAAGCAATTCAAGGTGAGGGTGGTGTAGTTGTTGCTCCAACCAAATGGCTGAAAAAAATCCGTGAAGTCACAGAAAAACACGATATTGTCCTTATTTTAGATGAGGTACAAGCTGGATTTTCTCGTTCGGGCAAAATGTTTGCATTTGAGCATGCAGGTATTGAACCCGATATTATTGTGATGTCTAAAGCCGTTGGTGGTAGCTTACCACTTGCCGTATTGGGTATTAAACGTAAGTTTGATGCATGGCAGCCTGGTGCACACACAGGAACATTCCGTGGAAACCAGTTGGCTATGGGTACAGGACTTGCATCTTTAAATGTCATTAAAGAACAAAATCTTGCACAAAATGCATATGAGCGTGGTGCATTTATTCAAGCCGAATTGAAAAAAATTGCTGCAAAATACCCATGTATTGGTAATGTTCGCGGTCGTGGACTAATGCTAGGTATTGAAATCGTTGATGAACGTCAAGCTGCAGACCACATGGGTTCTTATCCTGCTGATTCAACGCTAACGACTGCAATACAAACAGCATGTTTTAATAACCAATTGTTATTAGAAAAAGGCGGTCGTCACGGTACAGTGATTCGTTTACTTTGCCCATTGATTATTACGCAAAGTGAAACAGAAGAATTATTGAAACGTTTCGAAAAATCGGTTGCAGATGCCTTGACTACGGTACGAGGTACTTAAGTCATGACAGAGATTACGCAACATCGCCAAGCGTTGTTATGTAATGATGCACAATCCATTGCTGACTATGAGTCAGCAATGGAGCAAGCTGTGAAAGCAGTCAGTGCATGGTTACAAAATGACAAAATGTATACAGGTGGTAGTATAAAAGCACTTCGTTCAGATATTGCTTTTAATGCCAATAAAGAAGGCTTAGGTGTATCTGCTGCACTACAGCGAATGATCGAGCTTTTCTTAAATAAGAGCCTTAAAGTACATCACCCGCATTCACTTGCTCATTTGCATTGTCCAACGATGGTTGTGAGCCAAATTGCAGAAGTACTCATTAATGCAACCAATCAATCGATGGATTCGTGGGATCAAAGTCCTGCTGGTTCATTAATGGAAGTGCAACTCATTGATTGGTTACGTCAAAAAGTGGGTTACGGTGCCGGTCAAGCAGGCGTATTTACATCGGGTGGGACGCAATCAAATCTCATGGGTGTACTGCTAGCACGTGATAAATGTATTGCAACACATTGGCAAGGTCATTCAGTACAGCGTGATGGTATTCCAAACGAAGCCATGAAAAACGTCAAAGTGATTTGCTCTGAAAATGCACATTTTTCAGTGCAAAAAAACATGGCACTCATGGGCATGGGTTTTCAATCTGTCGTAACAGTACCTGTGAATGATCGTGCCCAAATGGACCCTGTTGCTCTTGAGCAAACAATGTCTGCGCTACATGCTGAAGGTAAGATTGTGGCATGTGTAGTTGCAACTGCAGGCACAACAGATGCAGGTGCAATAGATCCGCTGAAAGAAATTCGTACAATTACTGAAAAGTACGGTACATGGATGCATGTCGATGCTGCATGGGGCGGAGCACTGATTCTATCAAATGACTATCGTCATTGGTTAGATGGCCTAGAAACGGCTGATTCGGTGACGTTGGATTTTCACAAGCATTATTTCCAAACCATCAGTTGTGGTGCATTTTTGCTTAAAGATGAAGCGAACTATCGTTTTATGCATTATGAAGCTGAATATTTGAACTCGGCATACGATGAAGAGCATGGTGTACCGAATTTAGTGTCAAAATCTTTGCAAACCACAAGACGTTTTGATGCATTAAAATTGTGGATGACCATTGAAGCACTAGGTGAAGAGCTATATGGTTCAATGATTGACCATGGAATTAAATTATCAAGTGAAGTGGCAACGTATATTCGTGACACCACACAGCTTGAGCTACTTTTAGAGCCTCAATTTGCTTCAGTGTTGTTTAGAGTCGTACCAGAGGGCTATCCTTCACAATATTTAGATAGTTTAAATCAAAATATTGCAGATGAATTATTTGCTCGAGGTGAGGCGAACGTTGGAGTCACAAAAGTAGGTGAGGTACAATCACTTAAAATGACTCTCCTTAGCCCTGTAGCAACATTAGATCATGTTAAGTCTTTACTCGATCAAATTTTGACTGAATCTGATCGAATTAAAGCCTCTATTGTAGATGGTACATATACACCACCTATTTCATAATTTTAAAATGGCTACTTCGGTAGCCTTTTTATTGTCATAAAACATAATTAAATCGTCATCAAGTTGTAACTTAATTGTCATAAAAATAAATCAGAATGTAATGAATTAAGCACGGTATCACATCACTTCACGATAAGTAATGTAAGTTTGAGGCATTGAGAGATGACAATGAAGTTAAGTAAAAAATATGCAACACTTGCGCTAGCAATTTCAGGTGTAGCTTTTGCTGCAAATGTAAACGCTGCACGTGACACCATCCAAATTTCTGGTTCTTCAACTGTACTTCCGTATGCAAGTATTGTGGCTGAAGAATTCGGTAATACTTTTCCTCAATTTAAAACACCTGTTGTCGGTTCAGGCGGTACATCTGGTGGCTTGAAGCAATTTTGTCAAGGTGTAGGTGATAACACGACAGATATTGCAAACGCTTCACGTAAAATCAAAGAAGCTGAACTTGAAAGCTGTCGTAAAGCAGGTGTTCGTCAAGTTCAAGAAATTAAAATCGGTTATGATGGTATTGTCTTTGCATCAAACTCTTCAAAGCCTGCATTTAAATTAAAACCATATCATGTCTTCACTGCACTTGCAGCGCAATTGCCGTCAAATGGTAAACTGGTTGCGAACCCGTATACCCATTGGAATCAAATTGATGCCTCTTTACCAAATGAGCCAATTACTCTTGTAATTCCGGCATCTAACCATGGTACACGTGAAGTGTTCCAAGAAAAAATGGTTGAAGCGGGTTGTGAAACTTACGAATATTATAAAAATCTACCTAAAGATGATCGTGCAAAAGCATGTTCTACTTTCCGTAAAGATGGCCGTGTTGTTGAAATTTCTGGGGACTACACAGAAACATTGGCTCGCTTAAAAACATCACCAAATGCTGTAGGTGTTTTTGGTTTAGGCTTCTATGATCAAAACAAAGATCGTTTACGTGTTGCGACTGTAAATGGTGTAGAGCCAAGTGAGCATACAGTACTTAATGGCAGTTACCCTGTATCACGTCCTTTATTCTTCTATGTAAAAGGTGAGCATACAAAAGTGATTAAAGGCTTACCTCAATATGTTGAATTTTTCTTAAGCAAGAAAATTTCAGGTAAAGGATCTAAACTAGATAAAGCTGGTTTGATTTCTATGTCTGATGCTGAACGTGCACAAATACTTGCTGACTTTAAAGCTGGTAAATATGTAAAGTAACACAATATGTTTGAAGGTGAGGATGGGGTGACTCGTCCCCACCTTTTTTGGTTTTTATATAATACATAGCGGAGATGATATGAATCTGCTTCTTTTAGGTGTGTTACTTGCTGTTGTTGCGATTGGCTATCAGTTTGGACTGAAAAAAAGCCGTCATATTGCAGGTCAGGGCAATAATTCAGCAACATTACATTCAAGACCGGGTTACTACGGTGCACTTGTTGCATTATGGTGTGGTGTTCCAGCAATCCTTATTTTTGGTATTTGGAACTTTGTTGAACCAATGCTACTGCGCCAAATTGTTTTTTCTCAAGTGCCAGCAGATGTATTTTTACATTTAGATGCTTCAAGCAAATCGGTTTTGCTTGATAGAGTTCAAGCGATTGCTTCTGGTTTCGGTGTAACAGATCAAGCACAACCTTATGAATTGATGGCGGCAGAACATTACTCTCGTGCCATGAAAATTGGTGATTATGCACAATTTGCAGTTGTTGTTTGTATTGCTTTGGCAGGATTGGTTTTTGCACATAAAAAAGTAACACAAAAATATCGTGCCAGAAATCATGTCGAAAAATTTACACGTATTGTGTTGGCTTTATGCTCAGGCGTTGCGATTTTGACGACCATTGGTATCGTCATGTCAATGTTTAGCGAAGCGCTCAGATTTTTCCATTTTGTCAGCCCTATGCAGTTTTTCTTTGGTACACAGTGGGACCCAGGATTTACTACAAGTGGCACCTCAGATGGTAGTTATGGTTTACTCCCTTTACTTTGGGGTACTTTGCTTGTAAGTGCCATTGCATTATTAGTTGCTATTCCTATTGGGTTATTTATTGCTATTTATTTGGCTGAATATGCATCGCCTCGTTTGCGTGCTTGGACAAAGCCAGTGATTGAAATTTTGGCAGGTATTCCGACCATTGTATATGGTGTATTTGCTTTGATGGTTGTTGGACCATTCTTTAAAGCCATGGGGGATATGGTTGGAATACATATTAATGCAACCAGCGCATTGACGGCAGGGTTTGTCATGGGGATTATGATTATCCCATTTGTATCATCATTGTCAGATGATATTATTACTCAAGTTCCTCGTGCGCTTAGAGATGGTTCATTAGGTTTAGGCTCAACCAAATCGGAGACAATTCGTCAGGTTGTTCTACCAGCAGCTTTGCCAGGTATTGTCGGTGCATTTTTATTGGCTGCATCGCGTGCGATTGGTGAAACGATGATTGTGGTATTAGCCGCAGGTAATAGTCCGCTATTACAAATTAACCCACTCGAAGCGGTATCTACTGTAACGGTTACGATTGTGAACCAATTAACTGGTGATACTGATTTCGCAAGCCCACAAGCATTAGTTGCGTTTGCACTAGGATTAACGTTGTTTGTGATTACTTTGGGTCTAAATATTATTGCACTGTACATTGTGCGTAAATACCGTGAGCAATACGAATGAGTATGAATAATAGTTCTGCAGATGCCGCATTGGTTGGCCAATCATCGATGAGTAAAAAGCAAGAAAGAAAGCAAATTATTATAGACTCTTTATCTAAGCGTCATAGTAAAGAAAAGCGTTTTAAACTTTTAGGTTTATTGTCAGTAATCGCAGGCCTTTTGTTTGTCGCACTTTTATTTGGAAGTATTTTGTATAAAGGGTTGCCTGCATTTTGGCAAACGAGTATGAGTGTTCCTGTATATTTTGACCCTAAAGTGGTTGATGCGGGCGCCCCACCTGTGAAGAAATCAGGTGAAACGCCTGCTGTTTATCAAGAACGTTATGTAGATTGGCAAACCAAAATGAGCATGGTGGATTGGGATGCGTTGATCACACATGCTTTAGTGGCCAAGGATAAATCGTTGGCAGGTAAAGAAAGTGATCTATCAAGTATTTATACCAGCTCAGAAACGTATCGTTTACGTGATATGGTGTTTGCAGATCCAAGTTTAGTGGGTAAAACAATTGATTTAAAATTTTTAGCAGATGCTAACGTAGATGTGTGGTTGTCAGGCAAAATTGATCGTAGTTTACCTGCTGAACAGCAACAGCTGAGCCCTGAGATTCGCCAGTTGGCAGATCAAATGAAAGCACAGGGAATTTTAGAAAACAGTTTTAATTTTCAAATTTTCACAAATACAGATTCTAGAAGTTCTCCTGCAAGTAGTGGTCTAGCAGGCGCATTTATGGGTTCTTTATTTATGATGCTGATTGTTATCTTTATTTCTATTCCAATTGGTGTGGCAAGTGCTATTTATCTTGAAGAGTTTGCAAAGAAAAACTTAATTACAGATATTATTGAAGTAAACATCAATAATTTAGCGGCAGTACCATCTATTGTATTTGGTTTGTTAGGGGCCTCTATTTTTATTGGTTGGATGCATTTACCATTGTCTGCACCTTTAGTTGGTGGTTTGGTATTAAGCTTGATGACATTGCCTACGGTAATTATTACCACAAGAGCATCATTAAAAGCTGTACCACCATCGATTCGTCAAGCAGCACAAGGTTTGGGTGCTTCGAATGTACAAACTGTGTTTCATCACGTTTTGCCACTTGCTTTACCTGGTATTTTAACAGGTGCTATTATTGGTGTGGCACAAGCTCTAGGTGAAACAGCCCCATTATTGTTGATTGGTATGAGTGCATTTGTGGCCAGTGTTCCAACAACACCGTTAGATCAATCGACTGCATTACCTGTACAAGTATTCTTGTGGCAAGGTAATGAATTACGTAACTTCTTTGAAGGGCGTACGGCTGCAGCAATTATCGTATTGCTTGCAATGATGATCGGACTAAATAGTTTAGCAATTTGGTTACGAAAGAAATTTGAAGTACGCTGGTAATTGGGAAATTTTAATATGACAATCAACAATACGTTAGAGCCAACTCGCACACAAGAGAAGGAAAGTCAGGTGCAATTACAGTCAGAGACAAATCAAGATCAGCCTAAAATCAGTATTGGTAGTTTTGATCAAGCGAAAGCTTCTGAGAAGTCAGCAGATCAAACGAAAGAAGTGAAAATTAGTGCTCAAGATGTTCATGTTTACTATGGTGAAGCAGAAGCAATTAAGGGCATTGATATTGATGTGTATCAAAATGAAGTCATTGCATTTATTGGACCATCAGGTTGTGGTAAATCTACATTCTTACGTACATTAAACCGTATGAACGATACGATCGATACGTGTCGTGTTACAGGCAAAGTTCTCTTAGATCAACAAGATATATATGATCCAAGTTTGGATGTAGTATTGCTTCGTGCGCAAGTGGGTATGGTCTTCCAAAAACCAAATCCATTTCCAAAGTCAATTTTTGATAACGTGGCTTATGGCCCAAAATTGCATGGCTTAGCACGTAATAAATATGACTTAGAAGAAATTGTTGAAAACAGCTTACGTAAAGCAGGTCTATGGGAAGAAGTTAAAGAACGTCTTAATCAACCAGGTACAGGTTTATCTGGTGGTCAACAACAACGTTTATGTATTGCACGTACCATTGCTGTGAGCCCAGAGGTGATTTTAATGGATGAGCCTTGTTCTGCGCTCGATCCAATTGCAACTGCAAAGGTAGAAGAGCTAATTTCTGAACTCTCTGATCAGTACACAATTGCGATTGTAACGCATTCAATGCAACAGGCAGCTCGTGTATCTCACCGTACAGCGTACTTTCACTTAGGTGATCTTATTGAAGTCAACTCGACTGAAAAAGTATTTACTCAACCAGATCATGAGTTAACAGAAGCGTATATTACAGGTCGTTTTGGTTAATTAATACCAAATATCTGTATAAAAAAGCTGGCTTAGTATAGGCCAGCTTTTTTTATGATGATGATACAATTTTCCTTCGATCATAAAGTGTTATGCTATAGCGTCTTTAATTTAACTCAAATGGCATACTATGTACGAGTTTGATGCTTTAGTTTTTATTGGTCGCTTTCAGCCTTTTCATAATGCACATTTAAAAACTATAGAAATTGCACTACAACAGAGTGCACAGGTGATTATTGCTTTAGGTTCTGTACAAGAAGAACGATCCGTAAAAAATCCTTTTTTTGCACACGAACGAGAGCAAATGATTTTAAAGAGTTTACCTTTAATACAGCAAAAACGAATAACTTTCATTCACTTAATTGATGTTCATAATGATCAAAAATGGGTTCAGCAAGTTAAAGATAAAGTATATGCGCAGGTAGAACCCTCAAAAAAAATAGGCCTCATTGGACATTTTAAGGACAACTCATCATATTATTTGGCGCTTTTTTCAGAATGGCAATTGTTAGAATTGGACAATTTAGAAAATTTTCTATCTGCAACAGATATTCGAAACTCATATTATGATGGTAGAATTTTAAAAGAACGTTTACCTTTAGCAACGATGACTTTTTTAGATCATTTTATAAAAACATTAGATTATCAGCATTTAAAACAAATATGGACTGATGAAAATCAGTAATATGTCTTCACTTAAAAGGTAGTTCAAATGTATAAGTCGCTGTTATGTTTAATGACGTTATGTGCTATAACTACAAATTATGCTCAAGCACAAAGTTACCAATTGGCGAAAAATGGTAGTGTTGGTTTTTATATTAAAAAATTTGCGATAAAAGTACTACAAGCAGAGTTTGAACAGGTAGATTCGCATATAGATTTTGATGCTACACGATTATCGCAGAGTCACATGTCTTTTGTGATGAAAGTAGATAGTTTGAAATTAAGTAATGATGCATTACATGATATGGTTTTAGGCCCTGATGTATTCAATGTACAACAATATAAAGATATTATCTTTGAAAGTACAGAGATTCAAAATATTGGGGAGCACAACTATCATGTTCTAGGTCATTTAACGATTAAAGGAAAAACAAAACCAGTGGTTTTCGATACGCAAATTATTCCAACCACGCAAAACAATCGTTTTATATTTAAAGCAAATACGCAAATTCAGAGCCATAATTTTGCAATGAAGTCAAAATTTGGTTCATTAACAGACCAAGTGAATATTTTTGTAGATGGAGAGCTTATTGCTAAATAAGCTCTCGTACTGCTTTATATACTCGTTTGTTGTAATTTCTTGAGATCTTCAAGAATCTGTTCTGCATGACCTGCTGCTTTGACCTTACGGTAGCTCTGTACCAATTTACCATGATGGAAAATGAAAGTTGAGCGTTCAATCCCGAACACTTTTTTGCCATACATATTTTTTTCTTTAATCACATCGAAGTATTTACATAATACTTCTTCTTTATCACTAATAAGATCGATAGTTAAACCCTGTTTAGCAATAAAGTTTTGATGTGTTTTTACAGAATCTCTAGAGACGCCAATCACTTGTGCATCTAGTTGTTTGAATTGGTCAAGAATACAAGAAAAACCAACCGCTTGAGTGGTACAGCCTGATGTTGAATCTTTTGGATAAAAATAAAGAATTAACCATGGTGAAGAAATCGTGGTTAAATCAATTTCACCCGTAGCGGTATGAAACGTTTGTTGGGGTAGAATCATATTTTCGTCTGACATAAATGTAGTACTCTTAACAGAAAACTAGCCACGAATGTGGCTAGTTTTAAAGCATAGAACGTATTATTGAGCAGCTTGTGGTTGAGCAGCTTGTTGTTTCATGGCTTCTTCAGTCAGTGCTTTGAGTTTAGAGGTCAATTGAGGGCCAAAACAGGTTTGTACGGCAGCATTTTGTTGCTGAATAAACGGTAAAGAACTTGGGCTTTTCTTTTGGTTGACTGTGCTGATAATTTGCCATTCTTGTGCTTTTGTAATTTTACCTTCAGCATCTACTTGGCAAGTACAGAATTTGTCGGCTTCGCTAGAGCTTAATTTACCTGCTTTAGTTGCACTTTCTTTACAGTTACTAATCAATGTGCCACGAACATTGCTACTTTTAGATGGATCTTGTGCTGCATGTGTTGCTGTTGCAACAAAACCCATTGATGCAACAAGTGCAGATAAAACTAATTTTGATTGTAAAAATTTCATAAATATACCTTGTTATGTCAGTCTTATCGTACCGTTATGAGGCTACAACACTAAAAATACAATAACGGTACCTGATGACAGTATGAACTGTGAAGTGCCATTTACTTACTAGTCTACACTATGTTGCGTATCGAGTAGATCATATTCGTTTTGCATAAATGTAACAAAGACTTGAGTGCTTTACAGAGCACTTTTCTATGTCATTTTTTATTCATGAGTGACTTTAACGCCCTGTTTCATCTTGCCATAGTAGCTTATGGAGCTGAAGTTGAAAGCGTACAGGAAGTTGATCATCTAATAACCATTGTGCTAAGTCACGAGCAAATTGAGGAAGCTTAGCTTGACCTTTTTCAACTGCAAAAGCAGGTGAAAACCACACGGTATTTACTTTTTTATTGAGTTGGTAAGATAATACTTGTTGTTTTGACCATTCATAGTCAATTTGGTTGCAGATCACAAATTTAATCTGATCTTTGGTGGTCAGGTAGTCTAGATTGCTCATCATATTACGATGGTCTTCGCCAGAAGTTGGTGTTTTTAAATCGAGTACTTTAGACACTCGAGAGTCAACTTTTGATACGTCAAGTGCTCCACTTGTTTCTAGTGATACCTCAAAACCTAGATCACATAATTGATGCAGTAGGGTAATGCAGTTTGGTTGTGCAAGGGGTTCACCACCTGTAACACAAATATAAGGGGTATTGTAACTTTTTGCTGTTTCTATAATAGATTCAAGGGATTGTCGCTGACCTCCATCGAAAGAGTAGGTCGTATCACAATAAGTACATCTAAGCGGACAACCTGTTAAGCGTATAAATACAGTCGGTAATCCTGCAGCATCTGCCTCGCCTTGGAGTGAGTAAAAAATTTCTGTAATTTTTAGCCCTGCAGTGGGGTCTGTTACAGGAATAGCTTTAGAGCGACGTAACGCGTTCATACACAATAATAACCATATTTTAAAAGAAAAAAATCTCTACGACCTTTTGATCGTAGAGACTTGGTAAAAACTAAATATTAGTCTTCACGTAAAAGATCGTTTAAGCTCGTTTTAGCACGTGTTTGTGCATCAACTTTTTTCACGATAATGGCAGCATATAGGCTATATTTTCCATCTTTAGACGGTAAACTACCAGGAACAACAACAGAGCCAGCAGGCACACGACCGTAATGAATCTCACCTGTAGCACGATCATAAATGCGAGTTGATTGGCCGATATAAACACCCATAGAGATAACAGCGCCTTCTTCAACAATCACACCTTCAACAATCTCTGAGCGTGCGCCAATAAAGCAGTTGTCTTCAATGATGGTTGGGTTTGCTTGTAATGGCTCAAGTACACCACCAATTCCAACACCACCAGATAAATGTACGTTTTTACCAATTTGTGCGCATGAACCAACAGTGGCCCATGTATCAACCATTGTATTTTCATCAACATATGCACCAATGTTGACGTAAGATGGCATAAGCACGACATTTTTCGCTTGAAAACTGCCACGACGTGCTACTGCAGGAGGTACAACACGAACGCCTGCTTCTTTAAATTGAGCTTCTGTCCAACCTGCAAATTTCGTGTCAACTTTGTCAAAAAATGCAAGGTCGCCAGCGTCAACAGGTTTGTTATCATTCAGTTTAAATGATAAAAGCACCGCTTTTTTTAACCACTGATGAACAACCCATTCACCTTCAATTTTTTCTGCTACACGCAGTGAACCGTTGTCTAAACCTTGTATTGCTTGTTCGACAGCCTGACGAATATCTGCTGAACAATCGGCAGCAGTAAAGTTTGCGCGGTTTTCAAAAGCCTGTTCAATAATCGTTGATAGTTCAGACATAATCACTTATTCCAAATCTAGTTTATAAAATGGGCTTAATTTTACACTAAAAAATACTTTTGCGGGCTGAATTTTTTACAAGCACGAAAAGAAAGTCGATGTCTGCATAATTTAAACACTTATATGATAAAACTTAAGCCATAATAAACAATAACGATGAACTATAGAGTATTGGGTGTATAACGTATGTGCTGGAAAACGGCTTAAAGTGAGCTATGGTCAATGATAAGTAAGAACAGTATATTTTTAATTGTAAGTAGCTTTTTATTAAATACGCATACTATGGCAGATGAAAAAGTGATTTTAGGGGCAGAGTCAACGGTTCAGCAGTATATTCCTGTTGCGGTTGGTTTAAATGTTGGTTCTTTAGGTTATGGTGCTACATTGATGTGGGACACCGACACAAGTGTTGGTGTGACTTTAGGATACACACATCATGAGTTATGGTACAACAAGGATGTATCAACTTCATTTGGCACATGGCAACGTCAATCTACGAACAGTCGAAGTCATTTTTTACATGTTGAATGGAAACCTTGGCAAGTGCAAAGTAAATTACTTTTAAAATCAAGCTATTTGAGTGTGGGTGCAGCCTACTTACAGCAAAGTTATGCGTTAAATCAGCCTGATCATGAGCGCAGTGGAATAATAAAGAGTAATCAAATTTCTCCTTATATTGGTATTGGCATGAGACCTATGTTGGGTTTGCATTGGGGGTGGTTGGCCGAAATGGGTGTACATTATATACCGCAACCGAGTATGTTTTTAAGTCAGGAAACAGCTCAATCGATTTGGGTCAAAAAAGATCGGTGGTTACCTGTTGCACAGATTGGTGTGGTATATCATTTTTGAATATACCCCGACTGTTTGGTCGGGGAAATAACGTCTAGCATTTACCATCTAAGTTTAGATAACCAATGTCCAACGGTTTGGGCAATTTGTACTAAGATCAGAAGTACAATAATGGTAAGAATCATAATGAATGTATCAAATCGTTGATAACCGTATGCATAGGCAAGATCACCAATACCACCGCCACCAACCACACCTGCCATTGCTGTTGCACCAATCAGGCTGATATTTGCTGTTGTTAAATTTAAAATGAGTGAACTACGTGCTTCGGGCAAAACAAATTTAAATATAATTTGTAAAGGTGTTGCACCCATTGCTTGAGCAGATTCAATGATACCTTCATTGACTTCTAGTAATGATGTTTCGATGAGTCGTCCCATATACGGTCCAATATAAACGACCAACGGTACAATGGCTGCTGCAGTTCCAATGGTTTTCCCTGTAATGAATTTTGTGATTGGAATCATTGCAATCATCAGAATAACAAAAGGCAATGAGCGTAGAGCATTGACGATAGGGTTTAAAATTTGATAGATCGCTTTATTGGGTAAAATACCTTTATCTCGGGTAAGTACTAAGGTAATTGCTTGTAAAAATCCCCAAATAGCCCCAAAGAAAAAAGCGACTACAACCATATAAATGGTTTGTTCAAGGGCTTGCATGAAATCTTCAACAGACACAAGACTTGTCCAAACAGGCTGGGTAACCTGTGTTAGCCATTCAATAAATGCTTCTTTCATGTTTCTACTCCAGCACGTTGTACAAAGACCCCTGAATTTTCAAGATGTTCAATGGCACGACTAACATCTTTTCCCAAGAGTTGAACGAACATTTGTCCAATGACTGTGCCATTAATTTCTGTCATATTGGCAAATAAAATATTTAGACTGACATCAAATTGCCGAATCATTGATTCGATAACAGGTTGCTGTGCTGATTGTCCTAAAAACTGAAGTCTATAAATACTTTGTTGATGTTGGTGCTCAAGTTGACTGAGAATATTTCGTGGCAAATGTTGTTGTAAAACGGTTTGTATAAAATTTTGCGTGGTTGGATGTTGTGGATGGCTAAAAATGTCTACAGTTGTACCATACTCAATGACTTGGCCAGATTCCATGACTGCAATATAATCACAGACTTTTTCAATGACATCCATTTCATGTGTCACCATCACAATGGTTATTTTTTGTTCTTTATTAATTTTTTTTAGTAGATCAAGTACAGATTGTGTGGTTTGAGGATCTAATGCAGACGTTGCTTCATCGCATAATAATATTTTGGGGCGATTGACTAATGCACGAGCGATACCAACGCGTTGCTTTTGTCCTCCAGAGAGTTCATCGGGATATGCATCTTTTTTATGTTTTAGGTCAATAAATTCTAGAAGTTCATCAACCCGTTTTTTGCGTTCAGATGCACTATAACCGAGAAGTTGCATCGGCATAGCAATGTTTTGACTCACTGTTTTTGTTTGCATAAGGTTGAAATGTTGAAAAATCATTCCAATATGCGTACGTTCTTGGCGTAACGCTTTTGCACCTAAAGCTGTGAAGTCTTTTTGATTGATAATGATTTGACCAGTATTTGGACGTTCAAGTAAATTAATCAAGCGAATAAGGGTACTTTTTCCTGCACCACTATAGCCAATAATTCCAAAAATGCTTCCTTCTGGAATATTTAGATTAATTTGATTTAACGCGTTTACACGTTGTCCTTTAAGCATATAGTGCTTAGAGATATTTTTAAATTCAATCATATGTCAAAACAATGCTCGGCATGAAAAACAGGTAAAGTAGTCTTACTTTACCTGTTCAAAGAGAAAAAAGCATAAATATGCAGTGGTTTACTTTTCAGTGAGGTAGCTAATTGGTTTGTTTACATCAATTTTAGTACCACCAAAACGATCAGCAATAAACTTCTTCACTTCTTCACTGTGGTAAAGTGGAACAAGTTTTTGTAGGGTAGGATCGTCTTTTTTCGCTTCTGAAGTAACGAGTAAGTTGATATTTAGCTTGGTTGATTGATCAACTGGTTCATAGAATAAAGCATCTTTAAGTACATTTAAACCACCTTCCATAGCTAGCGTATTACCGAGCACAATCCCATCTACATCACTCATAATGCGCACGGCTGTTGCCATAGGAATGAGTTTTAATTGTAAATTTTTTGGGTTAGCGGTAATGTCTTTTAATTGACCATGGATTGGATCGAAGTCTTTTTTCAGTTCGATCAAGCCTGCACTTTTGAGTAATGATAATGCACGTGCTTGGTTTGATGTATCATTTGGAATAGCGATTTCAGCATTATTTTTGATATCATCTAATTTTTTATATTTGCTTGAGTAAATACCCATTGGCTCAATATATGTCGTTGCAATAGGTGCAAGCTTGTCTTTATTTTCAGTATTATACGCTACAAGGTAGTTGTAGGTTTGAAATGCATTGACATCAATTTCACCTGCTGCAGTTGCTTTATTCATAGCAACATAGTCAGTCATGTTTTTCACATCAATTTTGATTCCTGCTTCTTTAGTTGCAGGAAGCGTTGCAATATAACGCCATACATCAGTATCTGAACCATCAGATGCAAGTACAATTGAAGTCACTTTTTTATCTTCGGTGGTATTTGCTTGATCAGATGGTGCTTTGCTGCAACCTGCTGCAACCAAAAGGCCTGCGCCCAAAAAAACACTCAGTAATTTTTTCATATGTTGAATTGTCCTATGTAGATAATATAGGTTCTCTATATTTAGGGTTTCTCAGTTGAATGGGCTGTTTACCCTAATCATATGAAAGATCGTCATCACATCAAAAACATTTAGCACGCACTGTGTATTTAAATGACATCATAAAATGAACATTTACACGGTGACGAGATATGTTTTGCTATCTTCAGCGGATATTTGAGTGAGAATCACTTTTATACAACAGTGAACTGATAAGATTATGGGCAGTATAAAGTCTATTTTTTTTAAGTCAAAACAATAAAACTCACAATCTATATGAATTTTATTCATTTAAATAATAGATTTACCAATAAAGATTAAAAAAGGATGCATCCAAGAGAGGATGCATCCATATGCTTATGATTCGTGCTGTTCACGTGCAATGGCACGATAACCAATATCAGTACGATATTGCATGCCTGTAAATGTGACTTGACCACAAACTTCGATTGCATTGACTTGTGCTTCAAGTACACTTTCACCAAGGGCAGTTACACATAGCACACGACCACCTGAGGTGATAATGTAGCCATCTTCATTGAGTTTTGTGCCTGCATGAAAAATTTTAGTTCCTTCAGGGGATTGTTCTAAACCTGAAATAACATCACCTTGACGGGCAGTTTCAGGATAGCCTTCAGATGCAAGTACGATACCAATGGCTTTACGCGGATCCCACTGTGCTTGCGCTGGGAGCTGTCCATCTATACCTGCTTGAATAAGGTCGACCAATGATGATTGTAATCGCATCATGATCGGTTGAGTTTCAGGATCTCCAAAGCGACAGTTGAATTCAATGACACGAGGGTGTCCTTGTTCATCAATCATGAGGCCTGCATATAAAAATCCAGTATATACATGCCCATCTTTTTTCATACCAGCCACGGTTGGACGCATGATTTCTTGCATCACACGCTCAAATACTGCATCGGTAACGACAGGTGCAGGTGAGTAAGCACCCATACCACCTGTATTTGGCCCTAAATCACCTTCAAAAATACGCTTATGGTCTTGAGATGTTGCCATAGGTAAAATGTTGTCGCCATCAATCATACAAATAAAGCTGGCTTCTTCACCTGCTAAAAACTGTTCAATAACAACTCGACTGCCTGCATCACCAAACTTGTTGCCAGCGAGCATATCGTCGATGGCTGCAAATGCTTCATCATTGCTCATTGCAACAATCACACCTTTGCCTGCAGCTAAACCATCGGCTTTAATAACAATTGGCGCACCATGTTGTTTAATATATGCTTTTGCAGGTTCAATGTCAGTGAATACATCATAAAACGCAGTTGGAATGTCATGGCGTTTAAGAAAATCTTTTGCAAACGCTTTTGAGCCTTCAAGTTGGGCTGCATATTGGGTCGGCCCCCAAATGCGTAAGCCTGCCGCACGTGTAGCATCTACTACACCATTGACCAGCGGTGCTTCAGGTCCAACAACAATAAGGTCGATTTGATTGCTTTGAGCAAACTCAATAATGGCGCTATTGTCTAAAATATTAAGTGCAACATTAGTACATTTATTTTCAGTGGCTGTGCCTGCATTGCCAGGTGTAACAAAGACTTGTTTGACTTGGTCATCTTGTGCAATTTTCCATGCAAGTGCATGTTCACGACCACCGTTGCCTAAAACTAAAATATTCATGAAGATTCTCTCTATGAATGTGGCATGTCAATGTTGTGTTTTAACATGCCAAGCATACCGTAAGGGGTTCTTAGTGACGGAAGTGGCGCATGCCTGTAAAGACCATAGCAATGCCAGCTTCATCTGCTGCAGCAATGACTTCTTCATCACGCATTGAACCGCCCGGTTGAATAATGCATTTAATGCCTGCTTTTGCTGCATTATCTATGCCGTCACGGAATGGGAAAAATGCATCTGATGCCATGACAGCGCCTTCAACAACAAGGCCTGCATGTTCTGCTTTAATCCCTGCAATACGTGCTGAGTTTACACGGCTCATTTGACCTGCACCCACACCCACAGTTTGGCGATTTTTTGCATAAACAATCGCGTTTGATTTTACGTATTTTGCAACTTTCCATGCAAAAATTAAGTCATTGATTTCAGCATCTGTTGGTGCGCGTTTGGTCACCACTTTAAGATCGCTTGCTTTAATCATACCTAAGTCTTGGTCTTGAACCAATAAACCGCCATTTACACGTTTGTAGTCGAGTTGCGTAGCTCGGTTTTCAAGGTTTGGTAACTCACCACAGGTCAGTACTCGGACATTTTTCTTAGTTGCAGTGATCTCTAACACGCCATCTGCAATGCTTGGTGCAATGATGACTTCAACAAATTGACGTGAAACAATGGCCTGAGCTGTTACTACATCTAATTCGCGGTTAAATGCAATAATACCACCAAAAGCGGACTCGGTATCTGTTGCATACGCTAGATCATAAGCAGTTTGTATGCCATCTAAAGATACAGCAACGCCACAAGGGTTTGCGTGTTTTACAATCACACATGCGGGTTTTTCGAATGATTTTACACATTCAAGGGCTGCATCTGTGTCTGCAATATTGTTATAAGATAAAGCTTTACCTTGTAATTGTTTTGCTGTTGAAACTGATGCTTCTGTAGCATTTGCTTCGACATAAAAAGCAGCAGATTGGTGTGGGTTTTCCCCATAGCGTAGGTCTTGTGCTTTTTGTAATTGTGTATTGAATGTACGAGCAAACGTATCTGCTGAGCCATCTGTATGACCAACACGTGCACCTAAATAAGAGGCAATCATACCGTCGTATTGGGCAGTATGTTCAAATGCTTTAACTGCGAGGTCAAAACGTGTAGCTTGAGAAAGTGTTTTTGCTGTTTTTAATTCATGAATAACAGTGATATAGTCTGATGCATTGACCACAATACCGACTGACGCATGGTTTTTAGCGGCTGCACGCACCATGGTTGGGCCACCGATATCAATATTTTCAATGGCATCTGCCAAACTACAGTTTGGTTTAGCAACAGTTGCTGCAAATGGGTAAAGGTTTACAACCACTAGATCTATTGCTGCGATATCATGTGCATGCATGACATCTTCATCAATACCACGGCGAGCAAGAATACCACCATGAATTTTAGGATGAAGTGTTTTTACACGGCCATCCATCATTTCAGGGAAGCCAGTATGTTCTGAAACTTCGATTACTGAAATATTATTTTCTTTAAGGAGTTTATACGTTCCGCCAGTAGATAAAATCTCTACTCCGAGATCAGAAAGATTCTGCGCAAATTCAACAATACCTGTTTTATCAGAAACAGAGATTAGAGCACGTTTAATAGTCATGATGTATTTAGTCTTTGAAGTTGGAAAACAAAAGGCAAAAAAAATGCCCACGAAGACGTGAGCATTTTATCATTTATTCACTCATTAATCCGTGAGCTTTCAACTTTTTACGTAGCGTACCACGGTTTAAGCCTAGAATTTCGGCTGCACGTGTTTGATTGCCACGGGTGTATTCAAGTACTACAGACAAAAGAGGTTTCTCCATTTCTGCTAGCACCATGTCGTAAACTTGCGATGGTTGCTCACCTTGCAAAGATGCAAAATAGTGACGAACTGCGCGATCCACGTGGATACGAAGCGCAACATCAGACTGTGCAGTAAAAATAGGAGATTTGCTATTCATGCGTTTTAATCCGAAATCAATCCAAACCCGACCAAAAAATGGCGATGGTTTTATATTTAAAAGGTAGATATAGACTCATTTATAAAATGAGATATCTAGAAAACGAGTATAGCTTGCCACATTTTTCTCGCTTTGGTTGAAAAATAACCGTAACAAATATTTAAGAATTGTTACAGCCATTAATCAAAAACAAAAAATAGCTGTATGCGCAATATTGAATAGTGCACATGAGCTTAATTTTTTCTTAATGGGGTAAGACGAGGCGTTTGTTTGGCTAAGCTTTCTTGGCGCACATAATAACATTGTGCAAAATAAAGTGAGTAAATTTGAGTCAGTTTTTTTGTGTTTTTTAATCGTTTTTTTGAATTGAATTGTATTTTTAATTGCTTAAAAGGATTTTGAAGCGGCTTTTATTTACAAGGTGAATATTTTGTGTGTTTTATTTTTTAAGATTATTTCGGTTTTAAGGGTTTTAACCGATGCCAATTAGGCTGTAGGCCAAAGCAATTAAAATAGATAATCCTAAAAATAATACACTGATGATGCTGATCATAAACATTGAAAAAGAGAATTTTTTCGGGCGATAAAGTCCTTTAAATGGAGATATCTTGATTGGGTATTGTCTTTTTTGAGTGAGAGATTCTGATGGTGTGTAAGACGTGTTATTGAGATAAGTTTGTAAGCTAATATTTGACGCATTACTTTTATGATTAAAAATCTCTAATGTAGGATGGTCGTTATGCTGTGGAAGATTATCTAAGTGAAGATCTGTGGTCTGTGGTGTACGCTTTGGTTTGTATTGATCAGATATGCAGTGGTATGCATTAAAATTTTTTGCGCACTTAAAGCAGTTTACATTGCCCTGAGCAATGCGTAGTTGTAAAACAGATACGCGGTATCTGGTTTTACAACTTGGGCAAATACTAGTAATCGAGAGCATCTGATGGGGTTAAGCTAAACGTTTTCCTGAAATACGACACCAACATTCATCTCGTTTTTGAATTTCTATGACTTCAAATAAAGGAGTATAAGCATTGCAGACGTCTTCAAGTTGTTCTTCGATAACACCTGCAAGTGCAAATTCGGCATGTGGTTGAGTTAATCGGCTAAATTCTGGTGCCAAAGCCATTAGAGGCCCTGCTAAAATATTGGCAACCAAAACATCTGCGCGTTGAGTGGTAAATTGTTGATTAAATACCTCGGGTAAATCAACAAATAGCCCTTCTGATACATTGTTTAGTACAGCATTTTGTTGTGTGGCAAGTACGGCTTGAGGGTCAATGTCTGTTGCATAGACTTTTTTTGCACCGAGTAGAAGTGCAGCAACACCTAAAATTCCAGAACCACAGCCGTAGTCAATGACTGTTTTGCCTTTCAGATCTGTTTTACCTAACCATTGTAAGCACAAAAAAGTGCTGGCATGATTTCCTGTACCAAATGCAAGACCTGGGTCTAATTTGAGGTTAACAGCCTTTGGATCAGGTGGTTCTAACCATTCTGGAACAATCCAAAAGTGGTCTGTGATTTGAATGGGTTCGTAATAGTCCATCCATGCTCGTTCCCACACTTGGTCTTCGAGTATGTCATGACAAATAGGTGTACCTGTAGCCAATTGTGTTTCTAAGAACGAGATGAGAGCATCTGCATTCATCGGTGCTGTTTCATCTTGCTGATAGATACCCGTGACAATGACTTTGTTCCACAGCGGGGTTTCTCCAGGAAGTGGTTCAAGGAGTGCTTGATCTTCTGCATCGTCAAGCGTCACGCTGACAGCGCCTAGAGACAGAAGTAGTGACTCTGTCATCTCGACTTGAGCTTGATCAACAGTTATATGAATTTGTAACCACTTCACTGAAATAACCTAATTTTGCTAAATTGAGACGCCATTGTATCGAAAATATGTCAGCTTATAAACGTTAGTTTGTTGATTGGTGCATAGATCTACGAGGCTATAGATCAGTGAATGCTGTGTTGTAAGGTATTTAGTTCTCTTTTACTAAATCCGCGTGACATGAGTACGCGTTTAATTCCTATTGCCACGCCTTCATCATGAGTGGCTTGTAGTGCTTGTAACAGTTCCTCATTGCTTTTACACGCGCAGTCATTTTCGACGCATGCAATGTTGTTTTTGCCACCATTTACAATATTTTTAGGGAGAAATAGTTTTTGCCAAATACTCATAGGAGCTGTGACCTTTAACAAAGATATGTCGAAATATAAATCAAAAAATAAAAAATTCAAGACACGAGTATTTGAGTACATGTGTATATAAATTTTGATTTGATTTCAAGTTGATTTGTTAGATGATAGAACATATTGAATTACTTATAAATTTAGAAAGATATTTTTTTAATATTTTGAAACATTTTGACTTTTTATTTATGTAAACATATTGTTTTTTAAAAGTTTTTTTGAATTGATATTTTATTTTGATTGGTAAAGTAGATCGTGTGTGGTGGTTTTCTTAACCACCACAAGACAACAATTTAACGTTTTTCTAGTAAAATACCACTTTCTACATGATGGGTATAAGGGAACTGATCAAACAATGCAAAGCGTACAATACGATGTGTTTGACATAGTGTTTGCAAGTTCTCTGCTAAAGTGTCTGGATTACATGAAATATAAATGATGTGATGAAAATTTTGCATTAATTGCAGGGTTTTGGTGTCAATGCCGGCACGAGGTGGATCTACAAAAATAGTGCCAAAATCGTAGTCTGAAAGTTCAATATTGGCTTCTTGTAAGCGTCTAAATGTACGTTCACCTGTGTAAGCTTGGGTGAATTCTTCAGCGGCTAAACGAGCAATTGCGATATTGTTGATGCGATTGGTTTGAATATTCCATTCGGCAGCATAAACAGATGATTTAGCCAATTCGGTAGCAAGAACTTTGGGAAATTTTTGAGCAAGAGGCAAAGTGAAATTGCCATTACCACAGTAAAGTTCAAGTAAGTCGCCCGAACAAGTATTTGCAACATCAGATGCCCATTGCAACATTTTTTGACAAATAATGGCGTTGGGCTGTGTGAAGCCATTTTCAATTTGTTTGTATTGAAATATTTTTTGATCGACTTCAATTTTCTCTACAACAAAATCATCACTTAAAATTAATTTTTGACCCCGACTACGACCAATAATTTTTATATTTAATTTTTTTGCTAATGTGTGTGCCAATTGTTGCCACTGTTCATCTAATTTATGATGATAAATGAGCGTGACTAACATTTCACCGCTCAAACTTCCAAGAAAGTCGATCTCAAATAAACGGTGATGTAAGGCTTTTTCTTGTTTCAGTTCTTGAAGGAGAATCGGCATCAATATATTGATGTCAGTTGAAGCAATCGGTAATTGGTCAACACGGACAGCTTTTTTATTTTTACCAGTATCATCACGTTCAAACATGGCATAAAAAAAGTCATTTTCTGTATGCCAAATACGAAATTCTGCACGCATACGAAAATTGGTTTCAGGCGACTCAAACACTTCAAGGTGTGGTGGTTGAAACGTTTGAAATTGAGCACTAATGCGTTCAACTTTTGCTTGCAACTGTTGTTGGTATGCAGATGTCATAGGTTGGTTGGCCACACGCTAAAAATAGGAGCGGCAATGTTAACAAACTACGCCATTTTAGCCTAGTGCTGAAAATGGCGTAGTAGAAAGTTAAAGAATGTTAAGCCATAGTCATTAGGCTTGCATTACCACCTGCTGCAGTTGTATTGATGCTGACAGCATGTTCAATCACAAGTCGTTCTATGGCAACGTGTAAACTATGCGTCGGCTGATGATGAATTGAAACGATCGCACCATCTTGCGTAGCAATGTGTTGTTGTAATGCAGAAAGCTCATCAGTTTCTCCATGATGTAATACGGCATCAAACGCGGCTGTATTGATGTCTGAAACCAATTTAATTTTTGACTTTACTGAGTGAGGTAAATGAGCAAAGTGCGTTTGAATAAACGACGCATCTTTTGCAATCACTGCCTGCGCATTGACTGCAAAAATAGCAAGTAGTTGAGTAATGTAATCTTGCTCATTATTTGCAATACTTGCAATATATTGGCGCGGTTGCATGGTGTATTGATTACTTTCACCTGTTGGGCCTTGTAATTCATAGGTTGTACCCACCATAAATGGTTGAATATCTACGACCTGTAAGGCAGGGAAGGTCGTTTTTGCCCAAGCTTTAAATGCATGTAAAGCTTCAAAATCTGGTTTAGATTGATGATGTAGCTCTTGTTTAACCGCAAATGGTGTGGTGGCATTAAATGTATGAGCTTGTGCGAGGCGATGTAAATAAAGTGGGCCACCTGCTTTTGGTCCTGTACCAGATAGTCCTTCACCACCAAAAGGTTGTACGCCAACAACTGCACCAACAATGTTGCGGTTAACGTATAAGTTACCTACATTTGAATGATTAATGACTTGTTGTATGGTGTCATCAATGCGGGTATGTACACCCATCGTTAAGCCATAGCCTTTATCATTAATGCGCTGAATGAGTTGTGGTAATTCATTTTGCTGATAGGTAATAATGTGAAGTACAGGGCCAAATACTTCTCGTTCTAGATCATCAAGATTAGGAAGTTCAATGACAGTAGGTGGTATAAACGTCCCTTCTTTTGATGCATTTTGAGTATCTACATCGTCAAAAGTATATTGATGAACGGGATAACCTTTGCTTTTCATTTTTTCAATATGACGTTGAATGGTTTCTTGAGCTTCAGCATCAATGACAGGTCCAATATCAGTATGTAAAAAGCGTGGATTACCTAAACGTAATTGTTGCATTGCACCTTTAAGCATGGTTTGGATAGAGTTTGCACAGTCTTTTTGTAGACATAAAATACGTAGGGCAGAGCAACGCTGACCTGCACTGTCAAATGCTGAACTGACGACATCGAGCACAACTTGTTCTGTGAGTGCAGATGAATCTACAATCATTGCATTTTGTCCACCTGTTTCAGCAATGAGCGTAACAGGGTTGCCTTCAGGGGTAAGGCGTTTAGATGTGGTTTTTTGTAAAATTTTAGCGACTTCAGTTGAGCCAGTAAACATAATGCCATGAATACGTTCATCTGCACTTAAAGCAGCCCCTACACTTGCACCGTCTCCTGGTAAAAACTGTAAAGCAGCCGTTGGTATACCAGCGTGATGTAACATTTTAACTGCTTGATAAGCAACCAATGGTGTTTGTTCAGCAGGTTTTGCAAGTACACAATTTCCAGCCACTAAAGCTGCTGCAATTTGCCCTGTAAAAATAGCCAATGGAAAGTTCCAAGGACTAATACAAAGTACGTTACCAAGCGGTTTAATTTTTTCGTCAAACGTATGCGCTTGTTTTGCATAATACCGTAAAAAGTCAATCGCCTCTCTCACTTCTGCAATGGCATTGGCATATGTTTTACCACTTTCACGGCATAGTAATACCATAAGCTCAAGCAGTTGGCTTTGCATTGCATCTGCTGCCGATTCCAAATAGTTGGCCCGTTCAGCAGGTGAGGTCGCTGCCCATGTTGGTTGTATGGTTTGCGCTTTTTCTAAGGCTAAATGGACATCTTGTGTATTGGCCTCAATTACATGTCCTACAATATCTTGATGTTGTGCTGGATTGAGAACAGGTTGTGCAGGGGTTGTATATTGTGTTGCATCTTGATCTGCAATGAGTGGAGTGGCTTGCCATTGTTGCTGATGTAAATTTTGAGCGATTTTATTTAACTCAGCTAAACAGCTATCGTCATTTAAATCAAAGCCAGATGAATTGATTCGACCTAAGCTATACAAATCTTTAGGTAAGCTAATGGATGGATGTTTTGCACCAACAACATGCTCTTTACTGGCAGCGGTTTGAATATCTTGAATTGGAGATTGAATAAGCTCATCAATTTTTACAGACTTGTCTGAGATACGATTGACAAAAGATGTGTTTGCACCATTTTCAAGCAATCTTCGCACCAAATAAGCAAGTAGTGTTTCATGATTGCCCACAGGTGCATAAATACGGCAAGGTATGCCAAGCGAAGTTACCACTTGTTTGTATAGGGGTTCTCCCATACCGTGTAAGCATTGAAATTCGTATTGTGTTGGGTAGTATTGCTCAGGGTTGGCGAGATGATAAATGGTTGCTAAGGTTTGAGCATTGTGTGTGGCAAATTGTGGGTAAATTGCTTCAGGTTCGGCCAATAATTTTTTTGCACAAGCCAAATAAGAAAGATCTGTATGTACCTTACGTGTAAACACGGGGTAGTCTTCCATACCATCGACTTGTGCTTTTTTAATTTCACTGTCCCAGTATGCACCTTTCACTAAGCGAATCATTAGGCGTTTTTCACTGCGTTTCGCCAAATCTACAATATAGTCTATTAAAAAGAAACAGCGTTTTTGATAGGCTTGAATCACAAAACCAATACCATTCCATCCTGCAAGTTCAGGCTCAAAACATAAACGTTCAAGTAATTCTAAAGACAGTTCAAGGCGTTCACTTTCTTCTGCATCTATGTTTAAGCCAATATCATATTGTTTTGCAAGCAATGCTAATTCGACAATACGAGGATAAAGCTCACGATGTACGCGATCTACTTGTGCACGTTGGTAGCGTGGGTGTAGGGCAGATAGCTTAATAGATATGCCCGCACTGGCATAAACCCCTTTTTTTTGTGCAGATTGACCAATGGCATGAATGGCTTGTTCGTAATCTTGCATATAGCGCTTTGCATCGTGTTCGGTGAGTGCTGCCTCACCAAGCATGTCATAAGAGTATAAAAAACCTGCATTTTGCATTGGTTTAGATTTTTCTAAAGCCTCTTGAATGGTTTCGCCTGTAACAAATTGCTCACCCATCATTCGCATAGCTACATCAACAGCTTTACGAATAATGCCCTGACCACTACGTGCCAAAATTCCTGTGAGTGTGCTACTCATGCTTTTACGTGTAGGCGTAGCCATAAGTTTGCCTGTGAGCATAAGACCCCAAGCAGCAGCATTAACAAAGATTAAGCTGCTTTGACCGACATGTTCTTTCCAGTTACCTTGGTTAATTTTATCTTTGATTAAGCGATCTCGAGTGGCTGCATCTGGAATACGCAGTAGTGCTTCAGCCAAACACATGAGTGCAATACCTTCTTGTGAAGACAGTGAAAACTCTTGTAGAAGGCCTTGTACAATGCCTGCTTTACCTGATGCTTTGCTTTTTTCACGTAAATGTTCAGATAATGAATATGCTAGGTCGTAAATCTTTTGATTCAACGCATTGGGTATTTGTGTAAATTCCAAGAGTTGAGTAACACTTTCACTTTCATTAGTACGCCAATGGGTATTAATGCTTTTTTGTAGTATTGTGTGTTCCTGAAGGGGTGTAATATCTTGGAACGCTGTAGAGCAAGGTGACGTAGAGTGATCTGGTGTGTTCATAAGATGACATCCTAGCATTTGGAACGGTGAATAGTGACTTTTGGTTTATAAAATTAATCATTGCAAAAAATATGCCGAATAACTCACTATATTTTTATTTTTTTTTAGGTAAATATTTTATGGCTGATGGAGATGCATCACTAGATCGTATTGATCTTAAAATTCTTGATTTATTGCAAAAAGATGGACGTATATCAAATACCAAACTTGCTGAAGCAGTAAACTTATCACCGACAGCAGTGTTGGCAAGGGTACAGCGCCTCGTTGCAGATGGTTATATTTTAGGCTACTACGCGCATTTGAATCCAGAGAAACTTAATGCAGGGTTTTTGGTGTTTATTGAAATATTGCTTGATAAAACGACACCTAATGTTTTAGATGAGTTTATTGAAGCTGCTCGTAATTATCCTGAAATTATAGAGTGCCATATGATTAGTGGTGGTTTTGATTTTTTAGTCAAAGTGCGCAGTAAAAATATGGATGATTTTCGTCGTATTGCCGGTAATGTCATCTGGAAATTACCAGGCGTAAAAGAAACTCGAAGCTATCCTGTAATGCAAATGGTTAAAGAAGGGCAACAGATTAAGATTCTAACCAAAACGGACAAACCTAAGCGGTAAGATTTGTATGTTTTTTATTACATGTAAAGTCGCCAAAACAGGGACGTTTTGACGACTTTCGTGCAGATTTAGTTTTTGAGTGCAGGTTTTGCAGCCGCCATTGCAGCCGCAACAGCGTCATCTTCTGATAAATGAGCATTTGCTTTTTTCGGTTTGACTGTCTCAGTCGCAGCAACTTTTTCTACTTTTACATCTGCACTTGGCGTGCTTGGAATCTTTTTGACTTCACGATGAACGTGTGTTGTTGTGGTGTCAGTGTTGTTAGCTTCGGTTGTAGCCACCTTTTCAGTACTCTCTTGATGTTCTGTGTGGTGTTTACGATGTGGTTTTTCAGCAGGCTTAGCCGCAGCAGGTTCTGCCATAATGCTCGATGCTTCATCTTTGCTTAAACCTTGAAAAGGTTCAGACGCTGGTGTTGCTGGCGTAGTCATCGGTTGTAGTGGTTCTGACGCAGGATTTTTAGCGACAGGTGTTTGGCTTTCACTTGTTGTTTGATTGTCTGTTGGTGGTGCTTCATGTTGTTCTTTTTTAGAGCAAGCCGCTAGGATCAAACAGGCTGCAATGGCTGTGCCAATAAAAATTGTTTTCTTCATCATTTTTTAGATTCTAATCAAGTGTTGACTTGGCCATTATAACAAAAAAATGCATCACGACATGATGGCAGTTTATATTTCATGTCATTTTATTGTAGATAATATGGGCGACTATAAAGAGTTGTGTGAATAGATGCTGAATGACTTTGCTTAAAATGGCAGAGTAAAGTAAAATTATCCAACATTGCATGCCAATTTAGGCTTGATTGTACGAGAACTCGAATGACCCATTTTATTTTCGTTACTGGTGGTGTTGTATCATCATTAGGTAAAGGTATTTCAGCAGCTTCAGTTGCTGCATTGTTAGAAGCCCGTGGCTTACAAGTGACCATGGTTAAAATGGATCCATACATTAATGTTGATCCAGGAACAATGAGCCCATTTCAGCACGGTGAAGTCTTTGTGACAGAAGATGGTGCTGAAACAGATCTTGACTTAGGTTACTACGAGCGTTTCTTACGCCGTGCAAAAATGACCAAGCTGAACAATTTTACCAGTGGCCGTGTTTATCAAGATGTATTAAACAAAGAGCGCCGTGGTGACTATTTAGGTGGCACAGTCCAAGTCATTCCACACATTACAGACAATATTAAAGAACGTGTACTTCGTGCAGGCGAAGGTTATGACGTTGCGATTGTCGAAATTGGTGGAACAGTCGGTGACATCGAATCACTACCATTTATGGAGTCTGTGCGTCAATTAATGGTTGAGCTTGGCCATAAACACAGTATGTTAATGCATTTAACGCTGTTACCTTATGTAAGCTCTGCTGCTGAATTGAAAACCAAACCAACACAGCATTCTGTGAAAGAGTTACTCTCTATTGGTATCCAGCCAGATATTTTGATTTGTCGTACAGAACACGATGTAGATGCTGATACTACCCGTAAAATTGCCTTGTTTACCAATGTTCAAGCACGTGCAGTCATTGTTTGTAAAGATGCCAAAACCATTTATCAAATTCCACGTAATTTTTCTGAACAACAGGTTGATGACTTAATTTGCGAGCGTTTTGGTTTTGATAATTTACCAAAAGCTGATTTGTCAGATTGGGATCAGGTATGTGAAGCATTATTTAATCCAGAGTACACGGTGCGTGTTGCTATGGTAGGTAAATATGTTGAACTCCCTGATGCATATAAGTCAGTAAATGAAGCCTTGTTACATGCAGGTATTCAAAACCGCGTTAAAGTCCAAATTGACTATGTAGATGCTGAAAGCTTAGAGTCGCAAGATCTTGCGATTTTATCAACCGCAGATGCGATTTTGGTACCTGGTGGTTTTGGTGAGCGTGGTACAGAAGGTAAAATGGCGGCAATCCGCTATGCACGTGAGCAAGGTATTCCATTTTTAGGCATTTGTTTAGGAATGCAGTTGGCTGTGATTGAGTATGCACGCCATGTTGCAAACATGCCTGAAGCGAGCTCAACAGAATTTAATCGTTCAACTAAATATCCGCTCATTGGTTTAATTACAGAGTGGTTAGATGAACGTGGTGAGTTGCAACAGCGTAATCTAGAATCTGATTTAGGTGGCACTATGCGTTTAGGTGCACAAAAATCGGAGCTTGTAGCGGGTACAAAAACACGTGAAATCTACGGCAAAGCAGAAATCACAGAACGTCATCGTCATCGTTATGAAATGAATGACCGTTTTATTGCACCGCTTGAAGAAGCAGGATTGAAAATATCGGGTTACTCATCTGTACAACACTTGGTGGAAACTGTAGAGATTCCAGCACATCCGTGGTTTGTTGCAGTGCAGTTCCATCCTGAGTTTACAAGCTCACCACGTGATGGACATCCGTTATTTGCAAGTTTTATTGATGCTGCTAAAAAGCATTATCAAAACGCGCAATCATAAAACTCATTTTAGGAAGTTTAAATGTCACAATTAAAACCACAACAAATTGTACGTTTAGGCGATATACAGGTGGCAAATCATTTGCCATTTGTACTATTCGGCGGCATGAATGTACTTGAGTCTAAAGATTTAGCTTTCGAAATTGCTGAATCTTATATTGAAATCTGTAAGCGTCTTGATATTCCCTATGTATTTAAGGCCAGTTTCGATAAAGCCAACCGTTCAAGTTTACACTCATACCGTGGGCCGGGTTTAGAAAAAGGTGTGGAGTGGTTAGGTGAGCTAAAAAAGCAACTAAATATTCCAATTATTACCGATGTACACGAACCACACCAAGCAGCAATCGTGGCTGAAGTGGCTGATATTGTACAGCTTCCTGCATTTTTAAGTCGCCAAACAGATCTTGTTGAAGCGATTGCAAAAACAGATGCAGTCATTAATGTGAAAAAAGCACAATTTTTAGCACCTCAAGAAATGAATCATATCTTGCAAAAATGCTTAGAAGCAGGTAATGATAAGGTCATTCTTTGCGAGCGTGGCTCTTCATTTGGTTACAATAATCTCGTTGTTGATATGCTAGGTTTGGATATCATGAAAGCGATGAATGTGCCAGTGATTTTTGACGTGACACATGCACTGCAAAAACCAGGTGGGCGAGCTGATTCGGCAGGTGGACGCCGTGAACAAATTGCGACCTTAGCACGTGCAGGAATGGCAACAGGACTTGCCGGATTATTCTTAGAGGCACATCCAAACCCAGATCAAGCAAAATGTGATGGGCCATGTGCATTAAGATTATCTCAGTTAGAACCATTTTTAGCACAGACTAAAGAATTAGATACGCTTGTAAAAGGATTTAGTAAACTAGATACAAAATAATGCACAGAATGCATTAGCATATAATATAGGAGTTTTTATGAGCCAGATCGTTGATATTCGTGCACGTGAAATTTTAGATTCACGCGGTAATCCCACTATTGAAGCAGATGTCATTTTAGCATCAGGTGTTGTTGGTCGTGCTTGTGCGCCATCAGGGGCTTCAACAGGTTCTCGTGAAGCATTAGAATTACGTGATGGCGACAAGTCTCGTTACCTAGGGAAAGGTGTTTTACAAGCGGTTAATAATGTAAATACTGAAATTAAAAAATTACTTGTAGGTCAAAACGTATTTGAGCAAAAAGCCATTGATGAAGCAATGATTGCTTTAGATGGTACTGAAAACAAAGAAAAACTCGGTGCAAATGCAACGCTTGCAGTATCGCTTGCAGCCGCTCGTGCAGCAGCAGAGGAAAAGAAAATTCCACTGTATCAATATATTGCTGACTTACGCGGTCAAACCACATTGTCTATGCCTGTACCAATGATGAATATCATCAACGGTGGTGCACATGCAGACAATACGGTAGATATCCAAGAGTTTATGATTGAGCCTGTAGGTTTTACATCATTTGCAGAAAGTTTACGTGCAGGTGCAGAAACGTTTCATGCGCTTAAATCTGTACTCAAGAAAAAAGGTTTGAATACTGCAGTGGGTGATGAGGGCGGTTTTGCACCGAACTTACGTTCAAATGAAGAAGCGATTACAGTTATTTTAGAAGCAATTGAGCAAACTGGCTACAAAGCAGGCTCTGATATTATGCTTGCATTAGACTGCGCTGCTTCTGAATTTTACTCAAATGGTCAATACGTTCTTGCTGGTGAAGGAAATAAAGCCTTTTCAAGCCATCAATTTGCTGACTATTTAGCAGGTCTTGCGAACCAATATCCGATTATTTCGATTGAAGATGGTCTTGACGAATCAGATTGGGATGGTTGGTCTTACTTAACATCGATTTTAGGCGATAAAATCCAATTGGTCGGTGATGACTTATTTGTGACTAACCCTAAAATTTTACAACGTGGTATTAACGAAAAAGTGGGTAACTCAATTTTGATTAAATATAATCAAATTGGTACATTAACAGAAACGTTAGATGCGATTTATCTTGCAAAACAAAATGGTTATACCACTGTGATTTCACATCGCTCAGGTGAAACTGAAGACTCTACAATTGCAGATTTAGCTGTAGGTACAGCTGCAGGGCAAATCAAAACAGGCTCATTGTCGCGTTCTGACCGTGTTGCAAAATACAACCAACTCCTTCGTATTGAAGAAATCACTAAAGCGGTTTACCGTGGCCGTGCAGAGTTCAAAGGTTTGAACTAATTTAATATGATCACTTTTTTAAAAGAGACGATGAACTCTTTTTCAAGTGCATTTATTTTAGGGCTTGCGACTATTTTAGTCGCAGGCTTTCAATATATGTACTGGTTCGGAGACGGTGGCTATTATGATCACCAACGTTTAATGCAACAAATAGAGCAACAAGCAGATACAAATAAAACATTACGTGAGCGCAATCGAATTTTAGGCGCTGAAGTGTATGATCTAAAAAATGGTGCTGAAGCGGTTGAAGAACATGCTCGCCTTGATTTAGGCTTAATTAAGCCAAATGAAACATTCATTCAAATGAGTACATTAAGCGCACCACAGTTGCAACAACAGTACATTCCACCACCTGCAAACAGTAAAGACCCAACCAATGAAGATGAAGACAGCCCTAGCCTCCACTAAAATCTGGGCAGTCATTCCAGCTGCAGGATCGGGAAATCGATTTTCTAAAACACAGTTAAAACAATATCAGAAGATTCAAAATAAAACAGTATTAGAACACAGTGTAGATGCCATTTTTCAACTGCCTTTAGAGGGTTGTGTACTTGCAGTACATGAACATGATACTGAAATTCAAAAGATTCAATTTAATGTACCAGAAAAAATGCATTTGTGTGTGGGGGGAGCGGAGCGTGTGAACTCTGTACTCAATGCTTTGTATTATTTATCAGAGATTGCCACATTAGATGATTGGGTTTTAGTACACGATGCAGCCCGTCCATGTGTGCATAAAGAAAGCTTAATCAATTTGATGAATGAAGTTTACTTACATTCGTCGAGTGCGATTTTAGCGACTCCTGTGAGAGATACTCTAAAAAAAACCACAGTAAACAATATTGATCATACAGTGCCTCGTGATAATTTATGGCAAGCACAAACACCTCAAATGGCTCAGTTAGGGCGTTTGATTGACGCATTAGAGCAAGGTTTAACGCATCAGCGTAGCATTACAGATGAAGCAAGCGCACTAGAAGCTATGGGTGAAAGTGTACGTGTGGTAACAGGTCGCGCAGATAATATAAAAATTACTTATCCTGAAGATTTGAACTTTGCAAATTTGGTGTTATCTGCAAGGCAAAAAGAGCGAGTCTAGCAAAACATGTACGTTATCATGTCATTAGATCAATAATTTGTCTGTTTTACAATCAAATGTCCTTTACTAAGTAGTAGAGGAAATTTTTAATCTATACGTATTATTATTAACAGGTCGTATTTTAGTGTTAAAAGCACTATTTTGAACTTTAATGAAAATGTCTAACTTTTTATGTATAGTGAAACCATTTAATTGTTCATACAGCTAATAATACTAAAGCCTTGTGTAGTCGTATTTGATAACTTTGAATTGTATGTCGTTTTGATTATATTTGATAGCATCAAAACATAGCCAATCTATATTTTATCATTTGTACTTGGATGGGTTGTTCAATGATCTCATTGTATGGTTTTAAACAAGATACTTTAGTCATATCTACGATAATTTCCAGCAAAAATACGACACGTCTTTTGGTCGCTGTGTAGGCTTAATAGCCCTTTGTAAAGTTTGATGTTATAAGCACAACCATCTTCATTATTAATAATGCGTGTTAGATTGCTATTTTGACTATAAGCTAAAAAATGCTGTTGTGTTAATTGAGGCAAATGATAAGCATAGCCATCAATTTTTAATTTGTTTTGTTCGAGTTGGTGAATCTGTAGGTATACTTGCTGTGTAGATATTTTACCATCTTGATACTTAATAAAATGTTGTGTCAAAGTTTGGTTGAGTGTTGAAAACTCGTTAAGCTCATGCGTGCGCTGATTGAATTGCGCTGTAAAACAAGATGGTGTTTTGCATAAATGAATGCGTTTATCCCATAAACTATGAGTGATGTGTAAAATAGAGCGCGGCGCATTACTGACAAAATTGGTTTGTTGAAATAAGGCCATGAGCTGTTCTTTTTGTGGCTTAAAAGCTTCACATAGTTTTGGTGCTGAACATGAGCGACTTGCATATGCTTGAGTACATAGGCAATACATTGCTAATATTGAGGCTATTTTTTTAACATAGCTGAAAACCAGATGCATGTGTAAGAGTACTTTAATCGTCTAATGCTCGTGCTAATATAGCGAAATCGCACTGAGAAATACAAGAATTCATTTTTCTTTAAAGGAAATTTATTGTGGTTGGAAAAGTAAGAATTGGTCAGGGCATAGATGTTCATGCGTTTGAGGCAGGAGATTTTGTCACCCTAGCAGGATTGAAAATTCCACATACACAAGGTTTAAAAGCCCATTCAGATGGTGATGTCGTCTTGCATGCATTAAGCGATGCATTACTTGGTGCTTTAGCACTTGGTGATATTGGGCAACATTTTCCAGATACAGATGATGCTTTTAAAGGTGTAGATAGTCGGATTTTACTCAAAAAAGTTTATCAGTTGGTTGGTGAGCAAGGCTATCATTTAGGGAATGCCGATATTACTGTTGCGTGTGAACGTCCAAAATTGGCTAAGCATAATCTTGCCATGCGCCAAAGTATTGCAGATGTTTTGGGTGTAGATGTATCACAAATTGGTATGAAGGCAACAACAACTGAGCAATTGGGTTTTACAGGTCGCCAAGAGGGTATTTTGGCGACAGCAACGGTATTAATCTTTGCTAATTAGTCACTAACCTGTAGGGTTACATAGATTTTGTAGTTCTTGCGTGGCTTTACGGCCTT
Organism: Acinetobacter baretiae; assembly: GCF_015627105.1. Classification (GTDB taxonomy): domain Bacteria; phylum Pseudomonadota; class Gammaproteobacteria; order Pseudomonadales; family Moraxellaceae; genus Acinetobacter; species Acinetobacter baretiae. The sequence goes on from NZ_VTDM01000008.1 coordinate 78,402, forward strand.
GTAGCTGTAAGGCCACGTTATGCACAAGTCCTGTCCATGTTTCATTGAGTTCCCAAACCTGTTGGAGCAGTGCTTGCGCTTCTGCAACATCCATACCCATGTAGTATTGTCGGTATAAATAGACCAAAGCACTGACTCGTAAATTTTGAGCACAGTGTACCCACACACTTTGATTTTGAACTAAAAAGTCAATGGTATCGAGTGCAAATAATGCTTGCTCTGGTGCAGGTGTTTCCCATGCAATAGGAAGTTGAATATAGTTTAAGCCTAAATCTAAGCAAATATGATCTTCGTGGGTGAGATGGTCTGGTGAGTCACCTAAAGCTAAATTAATGACCGTTGATATGCCATATTCTTTAATATAACGAAGTTGTTCGGCTGAGGGTTGCCCTGAGCTAAACAGGTGTTCGTGAACGTATTGAAAGTTTGGAATTTGACAGAGTTTTTCTTCAAGATGATTCATAGTTTTTTTCGTAAAAAAACGCCATCAATGATGGCGTAAGTTGAGATTAACGATGTGGCAATACATCTTTTAACGAGTTATGCATGTCTAATAATACACGCTCTGTGGTGTCCCAATCTAAACAGCCATCTGTGACAGATTGCCCGTATTCTAGGTCACATAATTGGGCAGGAATATCTTGACGTCCACCTTTTAAATGACTTTCTACCATTAACCCAACAATTGAAGTATTACCATTTAAGATTTGCTCGGTAATATTTTTGAGTACGAGGGGTTGTAAGTATGGGTCTTTATTGGAGTTAGCATGACTGGCATCAATCATAATATTTTTACTGACTTTTGCTTTAATCAGTGCATTTTCTGCCTGTGCAACGGATGTTGCATCATAGTTTGGTTTGCCATTACCACCTCGTAATACCACGTGACCATATTTGTTACCACGTGTACTAATAATGGCAACTTGACCATCATTGTTGAGACCTAAAAAGTTATGACCATGTTCGACAGCTTGCATGGCGTTAATAGCCACTGTTAAACCACCATCTGTACCATTTTTAAATCCAACAGGTGAAGAAAGACCTGATGACATTTCACGGTGTGTTTGACTTTCCGTTGTACGTGCGCCAATAGCAGACCATGAAATTAAGTCTTGCAAATACTGTGGTGAGTTGGGATCAAGTGCTTCAGTTGCACATGGTAAACCTTTTTCGTTAAGTTCAAGTAAGAGTTTGCGCCCAAGATGTAGTCCTTTTTCAATATCAAAAGAATCATCCATATTGGGGTCGTTAATTAAACCTTTCCAGCCAACTGTTGTACGTGGCTTTTCAAAATATACACGCATTACAATATACAGTGTATCTTTTACTTTTTCGCTTAATGCTTTGAGACGATCTGCGTATTCGTGTGCAGCTTTAGGGTCATGAATAGAGCATGGTCCAATCACAATAAATAGTCGTTTGTCTTGACTATCTAAAATTTTACGTACACTTTCACGTCCTGAAACAACGGTCTGAGATGCTTTATCGGATAAAGGCAAGACTTTTTTAAGTTGTGCTGGTGTGATGAGTGTTTGAACATTACTAATATTGACGTCATCAATATCATTTGAGGTAATAGAATGAGAGTCTGAATGATTCATTGCCTTCACTAATTGCGAAATAAACTAAGTAAGATGAAATTACTATATAGATCATGGTGGTAAAAAACAAATACTATCATATCGTGAACAAATAAGTTTTTGAAATGTATTTTAGTTTGATAGTTGGCTATTTTTTAGATTTTATCTGATTGTTTCTCAAAATAAGTACAAAAATGAGTGGTGTGGCAAAAATCCACCACGACACAAATGCGACACTATAGCGGTATTGTTGTGTCAGCAATAAAAAAGAGCATAAAAACAAAATATAAGCCAATCGTTTAAACAGCCTAGGTTTTTGGGTCACAACAGCCCATTTTGAGTGTGCAACGATCTTTTTTTGTTTATCACTACTTAGATACATTAAGTAAAATGCAAAATAAGTGATGCTGATAGCAAGTAATATGATCATTGAGCATCCTTTTGTAATATTTTTTGCTGTATTTTTTTCTTTGCTTGTTGTTGAATAGGACGAATATTTTTAGCAATAAATCCAGCCAGTAGTGCAAATAACCAAAAAAATGCATCGACTTGAGCATAGTTGGTATAATCACTCATCTGTTTTAAGTCGCCATGTTGCCAAAGGATAACTATATTTACGCAAGGTAAGCATAGGGCGAGCATCACAAATAAAAACAGTTGTATAGGCCATAAATATTGCCTTTTACTCAAAACAGCCAACATTAAACTCACTCCCCACGCTGTAAAAAATACGACAATTTCTTGGTTGTTGGGTGTTGAGTACGATAATGTAATTAGTCGATTACTATAAAAATAGCATAAGACCGCAATTGGTAATCCAACAAAGGTGGCAACATTGAGTCGATCTACACAGTAGTGCCCGAAATGAAAAGTATTGTTTTTGTTTTGTAGTTGGCGTTTTAAGCTCCAAAGTAACAGCCCTGAAGCAACCATAAAGCAACCGAGTATGCCTGAAAAAAATAAAGCAATACGAATGATAGGTTGAGCGAAAGATGCCATATGTAATCCGTATATACCGCTATACAACGTGGCAACAGGGTGCACATTACGGGTATCTTGAATGATTTGACCTTGTGCATTCAAAGTCATTTGTATTGGTTGTTGAGTAATAGAGTGATCTTCTTTTTGTTTAATGATAATTTCTGTGGCAGTGCTAAATGGTTTTTTAATTTCAATACGATCTATTAATGGCTGGTCAGGCCACTGTTGTTGTAAACGTTGGCTAATTTGTTGTGCATTGACCATAGCTATAGTAGATATATTATTGGGTGTAGAAGGTGGTATTTGACTACGTAGTTCAGAGAAAATATCGTAATTGTTTTGAGGGTAGTACTTTTGAATTGCTGAGGGCAAGTACAAGTAAAAAAACATGACTAAGCCTGTGAAGGTAATCACGAAAAAAAAGGGTAAGGCAATCACAGAAACAATGTTATGGAAATCTAACCATGAACGCTGTGACTTAAATGTACGCAAGGTAAAGAAATCTGTGAATATTTTTTTATGTGTAATAACCCCCGATATCAGTGCAATTAACATTATAAAAGCTGCAAAGCTGACCAATAGTCGACCAAATACAATAGGTATGCCAAAAAGTTGAAAATGAAAAGTGTAAAAAAAATCTCCGCCTTGAGTCGGAAGTAAATTCACTTCTTGTTGTGTACGAGGATCAAGTTGTTTAAATACATAATTACCATCATTTTTTTGCCAGTAAATTGTATTGATTGGATCATCGCTAGAAGCAACTTGCATATTCCAATATTGCGCATCGGTTGCATGGTGTTCCAAGTAATCTAAGCCAGAGAGTATCGCTTGCTGTTGTGTGACTTGTGTGTGTTGGAAAGCAGGTTGTGTCCATGCAGTAATGTCATGTCTGTAATAGGACAGAGATCCTGTCAAAAAAATTGCAAATAATAGCCAACCAAGGAGTAGTCCTGTCCAAGAATGTAACCAAGCCATGGATTGACGAAGTGATTTATACATCAGTTAACCTATAAGGTGAGACAGCCCATAAAATAGCAGTGTGATCCCAAAACTGAGTTGGCTTAGGCGTGGAATAGATTGAATACAAAAACAGAGAATAAAAAAAATCAGTGCAAACATGATGGCGCAAAAGCTGGCCAAAAAAACTGCTTCTGCACGTGGTGTAAAATATAAAAAAATAGCTGCTAAACATAAACTAAAGTACACGACACAAAAATAGCCGACCACCAATGAAAGAAGTATGCGGTATGCCACAGTGAACTGATGGGCATATTTGTATTTTTGTATCGTGTTTTTCATCATTTAGTACTTAAACTTCACAGATACAGTGTAGTTTGCAGGTGCGCCGTAATAGCCCTGACCATCTTTTAATCCGGTAAGATATTTTTCATTGCCAATATTTTTAGCGTTTAGTTGTAGATTAATGTGATCATTAACTTTATAGCTGGCCATCAAATCAAAGAGGGCATATGCACTTTGTGTAATGGTGCCTAAATGTGAGCTTGATGCTGGATCACGAATGGTATCTTGCCATTTTACACTTGCACCTACTTTTATTTGTGGGAACTGAGGTAGAGTGTAATTTGCTAGAATATTAAATGATTGGGTGGGATTGTATTGACGAGGATTAATCCCATTGTCTTTGTTTTTTAAACTAAACTGAGTGTAACCTGCCGATACGTCAATATTTTCCGTAACTTTACCTGTTAAGCCAAGCTCTACACCTTGTGATTTTACTGTGCCAAGATCAGAGTAATATGCCGAACCCATAAATGTTGGGTTTAAAGCAAAATGGTTTTGTTGAGTGCTAAAAATAGCAATAGAGCCTGTTAAACGTTCATTGAACCAAGCCCCTTTTAAACCTGCTTCGTAGCTTTTCCCATCTACAGGTACAGCTACTTTATTTGTTGTCTTATCTATGACAGTTTGTGGCCTAAAAATTGAGGTGTAACTCATGTAGCCAGTGTATTGTGGCGTAAAGTTATATGTTAAGCCTGCATAAGGAGAGGTTTTACTCTTAACATAACTGTCTTGAAAATCAATTTTAGAAAAGTTTGCGCCCAAAATTAATTTTAAGTTATCGTTTAAGTGTACACGTGTAGCACCATACATTGAACGTAGCGTATATTGTTGTGTACCTGCACTACTTAATTCTGCCCACGTTGGTTCACTCGGTGACCAACTTGCTAAATCGGTTGTCGGACTTAGTTGATTTAATGCGCCAGCTGCCATGTTGTTGGTCACACTTTTTGACCATGTATAACCAAAGTTTGCTTCGTGACGTTGGTCAAAAAGAGGAAATGTTCCAGAAACATTGGCATTTAATGTTTGTTTTCTAAATTTTTGATTATAAATATCAGGGAAAAAGTAGACGCCAGAAGTATTGTCGCTTGCATTTGGATTATTTAAAAGATAGAGCATTTTATCTTGTGCAGTTAAATGTTTATCATCGTAAGTGAGTTTTGCAACCCAATCACCTGCAACTTTTTGCTCAATGTTGGCGAAGTAAGTGTTTGTTGTCCAGTCAAAATATGTCCAATCAGGCGCATAGTTATAGCTACGCGCATAACTCAGTTGTTGACCTGCGGTATTTGTTAGCGGTAAAGCTCCCCACTGTGAGCCATTCGTGAGTTGATTCGTCCGAGAAAAACCTACAGATGCTTTGGTGCGGTCTGAAAGGTCAGCATCTATAATGGCTTGAACCCCATTTTTTTCTTCAGAATATTTGTCTAGATATGAATCGCCTGTTTTTTCGTAAGCGGTAAGACGACCACGTACATTGCCACTTTGTGTTAATGGGCCTGACAGGTCTGCTTCATAGCGTTTTGTACTCCAAGAGCCATAGCTAAAGCCTGCATTGGCTTGAAATTCTTGAGTAGGACGCTTTCTGACATAGTTAATGGTTGCACCCGGATCGCCAAGTGCATTAGTGAGAGCATCTGCACCTTTAATGACTTCGACACGGTCATAAAAGTAGCTGTCATCATCTGAACCATTGTAATTATAGCTGTCGATTTGTGGTATACCAACACCATCATACAAAATATTAGAAATGTCAAAGCCACGCGCAGTATACGTGGTTCGGTTGGTTTCTAAACCTGTGACCATAACCCCGGGTGTATTACTTAAAATGTCACGGGTAGTTGTTAAATTAAAGTCATCCATTTGCTGACGTGTGACAACATTCACTGTTTGAGGTGTTTCTTTCGTGGTGAGGTTTAATCCTGTAGCGCTACTACTGTTATGAATGATATAGGATTTTGTCTGTTCAGAGCTTTGAGTGGTTGCTTGATCTGCTTTAGATTTAATTGTCGTTAGTGTTGCTGTTTGTGAATAATCAGCAGCATATGTATAAGAAGATATGCTCATTGTTGCAACAATAGCAACAATAGCAACAGTAAGGGGAGAAAGTTTGTATTTCATGTAAAGATTCACTAAATCTAAATGAAAATAATTTGCAGTATCATCAACAAGTTTTTTTTTAGTTCGCAAGTGGGCTTTTATGTTTTTTATAGATTTTTACAATAAAATTGTAACGTCACAGTGTTTAAATTTGCATTTTAGATCATTTTTGTGATTCGAGTTTATATTGGTATTTTTTAATATGTCGGATAAGTCACATTATTTTATATAAAATATAATATTAAAAAGTAATATAAGTGGCGAATTTTATGTTTTATGCCAAATGGGTTAATGGGTTGATGATAAATAGCAGATAAGGCCGTGTAAAAAAGAAGCTTGTGTTTTTACAGTGCAGGATTGCTGTAATCTATTTATAATAGTGATTGAGAAAAAATAAGGTAGAGATGTGTGCAAAAACGTAAATTAAGAATCGGTATTGTGGTTGGAGAGGTGTCTGGAGATACACTTGGTGCCGAATTAATTCGAACGTTTAAAGCACAAGGCATTGATGCTGAATTTGAGGGTATTGGTGGTCCACAAATGATTGCTGAAGGTTTTAATAGTCTTTATGCCATGGATATTTTATCAGTCATGGGCATTGTAGAAGTATTAAAAGATATTAAAACCCTATTTGCCGTTCGTGATGGATTGCTTCAGCGATGGCAACAACAAACCATTGATGTGTTTATTGGCATAGATGCCCCTGATTTTAACTTACGAGTGTCACAAAAAATTAAACAAAAACAATTGCCAATAAAAACAGTGCAATATGTGAGCCCATCAGTATGGGCATGGCGACAAAAGCGTGTGATTGGTATTCGAAAAAATATTGATTTGGTAATGTGTTTATTTCCTTTTGAAAAAAACTTTTATCAGTCTCATCATGTGCCTGCAATTTTTGTGGGCCATCCTTTGGCAAAAAAATTACCTTTGCTTGATCATGTTGATAAGGCACGTCAAGACCTCGGTTTGGATCAAGATCAACAATACATTGCATTATTGCCTGGGAGTCGGAGTTCAGAAGTACAACGCCTTGCGCCTTTGGTCTTTTCTGCAGCAGCCATGTTAAAACAACGTGGTTATACAGGAGTATTTTTAGTTCCTGCGATCAATGATCAACGTAAAATACAAATACAACAGATACTTGCTACATTTCCAAGTCCTCTACAACACAGTGTAAAAATTTTGGATAATACATTTACCGATGCCAAAATTGGTCGACAAGTGATGGCGGCAAGTGACGTGGTGGCTTTGGCATCAGGCACAGCTACGCTTGAAGCCATGTTATTGCATCGTCCGATGGTTACATTTTATAAATTAAATCCATTGACCTATTGGTTGGTCAAAACAATGATTAAAATACCGTATGTTTCTTTACCTAATATTATTGCTGGGAAAAAAGTGATTGCAGAGCTGGTTCAGCAAGAAGCCACCCCCGAATCTTTAACAAGAGAAATACAACATTTAATGAATCATGAGCAAGCTCAGATTCAAAAAATGCAACATTTAAGTATGCACAAACAATTGATTTCAGGAGAAACCGAAGATCCTGTACATGCAATTTTAACGTTAATTGACATGAGTTAATTATATAGAAGTCTGAATAGTGAGTTCATAACCTGTATATTTACGTATATTAATCACACCTGTATCCATGATTAAATATTGCCCTTTAATGCCTTGAAGAACACCAAAAATATGTGGGGTTTTATCGAGGTTATGCGATTTTATTTTACTAGGGTATTGGTTGATTGGGTAAATAAACTCTCTGACTGGCTGTTGCTCCATGTATTCTACATGTTCATCAAACTCCATATTGAGTGCAAATTCATCTGAAATGGCTTCAATTTGTTCTTCAAATTCAATGCATAGCTCATCGCGAATAGCGAGTAAATCGATGGGTTCTGCATCTGCTTTTAACAATTTACGCCAATCTGTTTTGTCTGCGACTTGTTCACCAAACATTGTTTCTAAATAGCCAGACAGGCGTCTTGAGCCAACTTTCATAATCGGTAAGGCTTGACGTGCACCTTGATCTAACCAGCGAGTAGGCATTTGATGTAGACGAGTGATCCCAACTTTTAATGCACTAGAGTTGGCTAAATAAACAATATGTGGTTGAAAGCAGACCCGATGTGCAAAACTTTCATCACGACATGTGCCGAGGTGAAAATGGCAAGTTTCGGGTTTCATAATGCACATATCGCATTCAGCTTGGGTTTTAAAGCATTTAAAACAATGACCTTGTGCATACGATTTTGGGGTTTTTTTCCCACAAGAGATACAATAAATGTTTCCTGTCCATACAATATCAATATGTTGCCCGAGGCTAAGAGGTGTATCTATGACAGATTGATTGAGAACGAAGCTATATTGAACGTTGGCTTGTTCAGTATGTTCATCTTTCATACTGATATTGGCTAAATTGGCATGCATTTTATGGCAAATGCCTTGAAATTCCATATAAAATCTCTCTAAATTTTTAAAAGGTGCAGATTTATGGCAGAGCAAAATGTCATCACGTCTTTGCTAGACGATTTAGCTCAGGAGCAACCCATAAAAACCGCGTTGTGTGTTGGGCAAAATATTGCACTCTTTGAAACAGCACAACCCATAGATTGGCAATATTTTAACGTATCTGAGTTATTAAGTCTGCCATTTACACAGCGTTATGATTTAGGTTTTGTGGTACTTAATGTAGACAACATCACACGGTGTACGTTAGAGCAAAAAACACAGTTGTTGGTAAAACTCAGAGATCTGTTGGTGAAAAAGCTGGTGGTAATTTGTGAAGTGAATGATCAACAATTACTGCGTTCACTAGGCTTTACTCAAATGCTTGGTCAGACTGTGGATGTTGAGCAAAAAATGATGTTATGGCAGTTTAATATTTTAACCTATAAACATGTACCTGATTGGTTTAATTCTCGTTTTTGGGCTAATCCTGAAAATTGGGATAAATTCCGTTGGTAGATTTATTGTGAATGTAAGCTGTATGTAAAAGTAACAGACAGCCACTTTAAAATGCGTTAGTCTTTTGATTTAATTTTATCATAGTAATAATAGAGGTTTTATAAATGACTAATTTGAGTAGCATTGTTGAAACTTTAGCAAAACAAGCATTAGGTGGGCAAAATAATCAAAGTTCATCTGGTGTAGGTGGCATGCTTGGGTCGGTACTTGGTTCTTTAGGCAATAGTAGCCAAAACAATAGTTCAGGGGTTGGGGGTGTACTAGGTTCTGTGTTGGGTTCTTTAACAGGAGGATCGAGTCAGCAGAACACTAATAATAGCGCACCTGCCTCAAGTGGTTTAAATGCACAGTCATTATTGGTTGCTGTTGTACCATTGGTTTTATCATGGATTCAACAACAAGGTGGCTTACAGTCAGCATTAGATAAACTGCGTGGAGCAGGTTTGACGAGCCAAGTACAAAGTTGGGTTGACCCATCTGCCAATGGTGATGATGTTGCAAAGAGCCAAGTACAAAGCTTGTTTAATGACCAAGATGTAGAGCAAGTCGCGACGCAAACACAAACAGAAAAGCAAGATGTGTATGGTGCAATCAGTACTGTACTACCACAAATTATTAATGCATTGACGCCTCAAGGTGAGCAAACCAGTACGCAAGAAGCAAATAATGATATTCAAAAAGTACTCGGTATGGTTTCTGGTTTTTTAAAGTAAAGAACGTAAAAAACCTCCAACAGTGTGTATGTTGGAGGTTTTTTGTATATGGTTAATAAATATTCAAATATGCTTAAAAGGCGGCTTTAATTTTCTCTGCCAAGAGTTTAAGTTCGGTCTGATCTGCCATGTTGGAAGCATGCTCTTTAAGATCATGTACAGAACTTGGAATGAGATGAAAATGCACATGTGGGACGGTTTGTCCTGCTGACTCACCAGAGAGTTGCATGAGTACAATGCCTTTTGCATTTAAGCCTTTTTCTATTGCATGTACGACTTTTTGCACAGTATGCATGGTGTAAGTGAGTTCAGATGCAGGTAAGTCGAGTAAAGTTACAGCCTGATATTTAGGAATGACTAAAGTATGGCCAGTTGCTTGAGGCATAATATCCATAAAAGCCAGTGTATATTCATCTTCATATACTGTAATACACGGTATTTCTTGACGTAAAATTTTTGCAAATATATTGTTTTGGTCGTATGCCATGATGTGTTTCCAACAGTGCAAGGATCTATGTTAGCAACCAACACATGTATTGGTTGCTTCATCGCTTATTTACAATTTAAGGTTTTTTGATCTTCTTTGATTTGATCTAAACGTTGTTGTTCTCGTTCAGAAAATCTAGGCTTATTGGTATGACAGTTGTTGTTGCCATATTTTGCAAGAGCATCTGGGTCTTTAAAACAAAAACCTTTAGCAGCATAAATAAGGTTGTAGTCATCTTGTAATTTTTCACAGGTGGGTGCGGCTAGAGCATAGCTGGCAAATAAACTTGTACATAGCACCATAAAAATTTTTTTCATAAATACATCCTTATCTTGCAATCGGAGTGTGAACAAACGATTGACGCTGTTCCTTACTATATCGGGGTAGATATATTTAATTCAAGGTCTACTCAATTGTTAATTGATTGATGGACTCATACATTTTTGCCAAAGTGGAAAAGTCACTGCCATGTTCAGATAAATTGCTTGCTGCTTGTACTAAGCCTTGTGATGCTGCAATGATTGGTGCTGACAATTGGCTTTCACGGACAAGATCAAGTGCAATTCTTGTATCTTTTGCCAGTAAAGATAATGCAAACGTTGATGGAAAACTGCGATTGAACACACGATTTGGCAGTACAGTGGTTGTTACACCGCTTTGGCCACTTGAAGCATTAATGCAATCAAACGCCTCTTGTAAGTTAACGCCGTGTGATTTGAGCGTTGACGCTCCTTCGCAGGCTGCACACAAATGAATTGCAAGTAACATATTATTAACAGCTTTTACGGCAAAACCTGCACCGGAATCACCAACATGCTTAATGAGTTTACCCATTGCTTGCATGGCAGGCAGGGCACAGTCAAAAGCAGACTTTTGACCACCTACCATAAATGTAAGTGTTGCATTTTCTGCCCCGATGGTTTGACCGCTTACAGGTGCATCTAAGTAATGCACTCCTTTTTCTAACAGTAAAGGGGCTAAAAGACGTGCACTTTTGGGCACGCCACTGGTGCAATCAACCCAAATAGCACCAGATTTAATATCTACACGGGCGATCAAATCTTCAATATCTTGACTAGTCGGTAAGCAAGAAAAAATAATATCTGCTTGTACGGCATGTTCTAAAGAAACGGCTTGAGTTCCAAACTCATGTGCATGTTTTTCTGATTTTTCTATACTTCTGTTCCATACACGAACATCATCAAATACTTTAGGTAAATGTGCTGCCATGCGATACCCCATCGCACCGAGTCCAATAAAAGAAATGCTTTGTGTCATTGTGGTCTCACGTCTATTTTTATTTCATCAATTCTTTATCCTAAGTGGCTAAAAGCAATTCGTCTACTGCTAAATGATGTGTTTTAAAAAAATCCTGCGGACTGGTTTTTTTATCTATATAGAGGGTTTATCATTTTATGCTTGACCCATATGGGGATTGCTATTCAAAATGAAAGTAATATTTAACGCAATATGAGCTTAGAGCAAGAACATGCATGAAGAAGACAGTTTATTTGGACAAGATACTTTAGCGATTCGAACAGGACATGATCGAACTCACGAAGGAGAACATGGCGAACCTATTTTTCTGACATCATCTTTTGTCTATAAAAATGCCCAAGAAGCAGCCAATAAATTTCAGGGTAAAGAAAATGGGAATGTGTATTCACGATTTACCAATCCAACAGTTGCGGTATTTGAAAAACGCCTTGCTGCCTTGTGTGGCGGTGAACGAGCTGTAGCGACAGGCTCAGGCATGGGTGCAATCTTAGCGATTATGATGGCATACCTAAAAGCAGGTGATCATGTGGTCTGTTCACGTGATGTTTTTGGTTCTATTGTGGGGTTGTTTGAGCGCTATATTCGTAAGTTTGGTGTAGAGGTTGATTTTGTCGATTTGACCGATTTAAAACAATGGAAAAACGTCGCTAAACCCAATACGAAAATGTTTTTCATGGAGTCACCATCTAATCCACTTGCAGTGATTGGTGATATTCAAGCCATTGCAGATATTGCACATGAACATGATGCTTTACTTGTGGTTGATAATACTTTTTGTACCCCAGCGTTACAGCAACCGATTAAATTAGGAGCCGATTTAGTTGTTTACTCTGCAACGAAATATATCGATGGTCAAGGCCGTGCTCTAGGTGGTGCTGTGGTTGGTAAGCATGATTTACTTGAAGATGTATTTTCTGTGGTGCGTACTCTTGGCCCATCGATGAGCCCATTTAATGCATGGGTTTTTTTGAAAGGCTTAGAAACTTTACGTTTACGTATGAAAGCACATTGTGAGAGTGCTTTACAGATTGCGCAATGGCTCAATCAGCATGAAAAAGTCAGTAAAGTATATTACTCAGGTTTAGAAACACATCCTGGGCACGAATTGGCAAAAAAACAACAATCAGGTTTCGGCGGGATTGTTTCATTTGAAGTCAAGGGTGGGAAAAATGAAGCATGGACCGTGATTGATAGCACACGATTTATTTCCATTACAGGGAATTTAGGAGATGTTAAATCAACAATTACACATCCTGCAACCACCACACATGGTAAACTTTCGCCACAAGCGCAAAAAGATGCTGGCATTTGTGAGAGTTTAATTCGACTTTCTGTCGGATTAGAAGACATTCATGATATTATGCGTGACTTATCTCATGGTTTAGATTTGATATAACGTTGGAGCGTTTCTTATGAATATTAATATGTTAATGCAGCAAGCACAGCGCATGCAAAAAGATGTAGAAGCGAATGCAAAAAAAGCCAAAGAAGAGCTTGCACAAACAGAAGTTCATGCAGAAGCGGGCGGTGGGCTAGTTAAAGTGACCATGACTTGCCGTCATGTCGTGAAACGTATAGAAATTAACCCAGAGTTGTTGCAAGATGAAGCAGATATGGTTGAAGATCTGATTGCTGCTGCAATGAATGATGCTTCACGCCAAGCAGAAGTGATTTCTGAACAAAAAATGAAAGCTGCAAATGCAGGAACAGGATTGCCACCGGGCCTTGCTGGACTATTTTAAACTCAAGAAAGGTAAACAGGCATGTTTAGCCCAAAATTTGATGAGCTAGTACAAGCACTGCGAACACTGCCAAGCGTTGGGCCAAAATCGGCTCAACGTATGGCACTTAATTTGGTCATGAAAAATAAGCTTCAAGCAGAAATATTGGCCAATGCATTACATCATGCTGTCAACAGTATTGTGACGTGCCAAATCTGCCATTCTTTAACAGAGCAGGACGTATGTGATATTTGCTTGGCCTATGATCGTGATGATGGATTGCTTTGTGTGGTAGAGTCACCTGCTGATGTGCTTGCGATTGAGCAAACAGGAAGTTTTCGAGGAAAATACTATGTACTCGGTGGGCATTTGTCGCCGTTAGATGGTGTTGGCCCTGAAGACATTGGTATTCCTTCATTAATGACTCGATTAAAGCAAGGCATAGTGAAAGAAGTGATTTTGGCAACCAATGCAACCGTTGAAGGCCAAGCAACGGCACACTATTTATTGGAAGCATGTAAGCATTTGCCACTCAAACTCACACGTATTGCACAAGGTGTACCACAGGGGGGTGAATTAGAATATGTTGACAGTCACACTCTAGGACAAGCAATGCACCACCGATTACAGTTTAAGTAATATTATTATTGTTTGGATCTAGAACATGGGTATGTATCAATTTATTCAAACGCAAAGCCAGCTTAGCCAAGTGTTAGAGCATATGGTACGGCATAAAAAATACGCAGCAGATACTGAATTTTTAAAAGTCGATACATTGTGGCCCAAATTAGGGCTATTTCAAATTAACATTCAAGAACAAATTTACCTACTTGATGGTACCACTTTAGATTTAACTGAATTTTGGTCATTATTAGCACAGGCTGAAGAAAATATTTTTCATGCATGTGGTGAAGATGTTGATCTTATTTATTTTTATTCACAAAAATCACCGCTTACTAATATTTTTGATACACAGGTGGCTTTGTCCTTTTTAGGGCAAGGGCTACAAGTGAGTTATCAAAATGCATTAAAACAGTATTTAGATGTAGAGATTGAAAAAGATCAAACACGTTCAGACTGGACAGCACGCCCTTTAACCTCTGAGCAATTATGTTACGCAGCCAATGACGTGATTTTTTTACCTCAACTTGCAGAAATGTTAAAATTACAATTAAGAGAGAAAAAACTACTTGATTATGTTTTTGAGGATTGTAAAAGCTTAGCAGCTGATATTGCCCAAAAAACAGCTACATCAAAATTGTACCAAGATGTGGGAAATTATCGACATTCATCTCGTCAGTTAATGCAATTACAACAACTTATGGTTTGGCGAGAGCAGTTGGTGAAAGCCATTAATATTCCACGAAGTTTTGTACTTAAAAATAGTGCAATGATTGATTTGGTTGAAAAAAATCCTAAAAGTATTTTTCAATTGGCTGAAATTAAAAGTATACGTGCTTCTGTGATTAGAGAGTATGGCAAAATCATTTTAGACTTACTTCGGTTTTTACCTGAATCTGAGGTTTGGCCTAAAAATTTAACTCGACCTGTGAAGTATATTTCCGAACATGTTGCTGTTAAAATAGAACAGTTAATTCACCAAGTTGCTGAAGAATTACAAGTACCTAAAGCTGTTCTCATGAGAAAAAAATGGTTTAACGAATTGTATACTTATGTGGCTTTTGGTGGTGAGAATAAGCAAGTATTATCTCCTTATTTGCTTGGTTGGCGTTATGGTGTACTCACACAACCTTTACTGTCATTGTTAGAGCAAGATAAGGTGTGTTTGGTACAGCAAATGTCTGTGAAACGCCCATTTTAATGCGTCATAGTTTTAGTGTCTTTGTACACAATATTTTAATGTAGGTAGTCTATTCTATGCACTGTAATATTTACCGCTCAAGTAAAAAAGAAGAAATGTACGTTTATGTGGTTGCAGATCAGCACGACAATCAAGTGGTTGAGGAAAAAGATCCACTTGACGTTTTACCTGAAGCGATGCGCAAAGCATTTGGCCGTGCTACTTTTGTAATGCATTTAGCATTGACGGAAGAACGCAAACTGGCCAGAGCCAATGTATTACACGTATTAGATTCATTGCAAACCAAAGGTTTTTTCATACAAATGCCTCCTGAGGGGTTGATTAATCCTAATGCGGTAGAACCAGAGGGGTTAAGAGGTGCTTAATACGCAAACAGGAGTCTTGCATCAATGGCTTTCGGTACTTGACCAGTTTCCTGAAGGGGCAATTGCAATTTCTGTTTATTGCGGTGGTACCTTGATTGTATTATTGAGCTGGTATTTTATAACTAAACCATATTCTAAATTTTGTGCAATTTCTTGTTTAGTTTTATTTTCTTTATTGGTGACACCTACCGTGTCGGAAGGCAATAATGCTGCGCTTTCCCCAGCAATTTTTGGATTGTTGTTTGGTGTGTTAACAAAAGAGCATAGCTTAATTTGGTTTAATGCAGCAGCGATTGTCTTTGTGATGGGGCTTGGCTTGTTGTGTGGTTTTTTTATTATGAAATTTCGAAGAGCTCGTGCGTAAATTTAAAGTGCTTTACTCGAGCAAGATTATAGACAAAATAAAACGCCACCGAGGTGACGTTTTATTATGCGACCATTGTGGCCATCTTTTGCCAATATTGTGCTTTATAGCTATCACGCTCTACACGGAAACCTTGGTTATATAGTTCAGCCAAGAACAGTGCAGATTTTCCATGTCCAGCACGTGCAACATTTTCTAAATCTGTTACAGCGTCTATAAAATTCATTTGTGATTGAATGGTATGAACTGCTGTTGTATATACATGATCTAAATCATGTTGAGAGAGTTGTTGAATCATATTTAAGCTCCTAAGTTTTCTAATTATGATTTTTAAGGACTTCTCACAAGCCCTAGTCGTATATATTAATTTAAACGTATTTTGTTAAACTAATATTACATTCACACGATTGTGTCAACCCAATAGTAGGGTTGCTGAGTAGAAAATTGATATTACATGAATAATAAGTAAACAAAAAGTCCTTTAAACAAAATTCTTAAGAAATTTTTAAGCAAATGTTTCCATTTTTTATGTAAAGCAGACGATGTAATTAAAAAACAGATACATACAAAATAAAGATATGTTGTTTTAAAAGGACTAAGTCGTCTTGTAGTTGTAAAGTATTGGCATTAGACTGACTCATAAGAGGTTTATCATGTTTAATTTTATTCGGTTTTTACCTAAAACTGAGTCATTGCAAGTGACTTTAGTCTATATACATCGTTTTATGCCGATATTTTTAGTGCTCGGTGTATTTATTTTTAGTTATTTTTTACTTAAAAAACCAATTAATGGTCAACAATATACAAAAGTACAACAGATTGCTATGCAGATGAAATACCCTCATGCAGAAGTTATGGCAACCATGTTATTGCAAAAACAGCAGGTGACCACAAGAGAATATTTTCGTTTATTGCATGCATATCACATCGAACAAAAAAATATAAAAAGTTATCCTGCAATACAATTAAAACCTCTTAAATGAGCCAACCTTGTGAGCGAAAGAGTCGGTACGCACAATTGATCTATGTTAATATGACCATTTTTATAATGCACTGTTTTTTCAAGGGACCAGCATGCAAGAGCAAAACAATGTGTCGAACAAGTTCTTAATTGATACAGAGATCGGTGATGATGATGTCACGTTACCTAGCTTACCTGTAGCGAATGTCCCGATTGTAGAACAACCTGTAAAAGAGCTGTCAGATCGTCAACAGCCATCAGAAGAAAAACCTAAAGGTGGTTTTTTTGGGCGAATGAAAGAGGGTTTGAGCAAGACGAGAAAAAATTTCACCGATGGTATGGTGAATATTTTAATTGGCGGTAAAGAAATTGATGATGAATTATTAGAAGAAGTTGAAGAACAGTTACTTGTTGCAGATATTGGTGTTGATGCGACTAAACGAATTATTAATAATTTAACAGAACGTACAGCACGTGGTGATTTGATTTATTCACATTCTTTGTATAAAGCCTTACAAGAAGAGTTGGTGAGCTTACTTGAGCCATGTGTTAAACCATTACACATTGATCAAACAAAAACACCGTATGTAATTTTAGTGGTCGGTGTGAATGGCGTAGGTAAAACGACAACGATTGGTAAATTGGCTAAAAAACTGCAAGGTGAAGGTCAAAAAGTCATGCTTGCAGCAGGTGATACGTTCCGTGCGGCAGCCACAGAGCAGTTGCAAATCTGGGGTGAGCGAAATCAAATTCCTGTTGTTGCTCAAGGGCATGGTTCTGATAGTGCATCGGTGATCTTTGATGCTTTTGAAAGCGCAAAAGCCAAAGGTATTGATGTTTTAATTGCAGATACTGCAGGTCGTTTACATAATAAAAGTAACCTGATGGAAGAGTTGCGAAAAGTAAAACGAGTGATGCAAAAAGCCGATATGACTGCTCCACATGAAATTATGTTGGTGGTGGATGCAGGAACAGGTCAAAATGCAATTAATCAGGTGAAAGAGTTCGATCATGTGGTTGGCTTAACAGGTATTACAATTACAAAACTTGATGGTACAGCTAAAGGTGGCGTGTTGTTTAATATTGCAAGCCAAACTCAAGTGCCTATTCGCTTTATTGGTGTAGGTGAGAAAATAGATGATTTACGACCATTTTCAGCAAAATCATTTGTAGCTGCCCTTTTTGAAACCGATAAATAAAGTGAAATGATGTTAAAAAAAACACCCAATAAGGGTGTTTTTTTTAAGCAATTTGTATGTTGTCCATGCCATAGTTTTCTTTGAAAAAATCAATCAAGGGATTAATATTTTCTGGGTATTGTAGGCGGTGGTAGCCTCCTGAATAGGCTTTAATGAACATAAACTGTTCTAATATTGTTTTTGTTTCATGCATATTTAAAACTTCATCATTAAGTTCAATATATGCTAACTGTGGTATATCGTGCTCAAGATCGTGATCTTGTATATCTATATAGTCTGTTCTAAAACGTGGTTTTAAACTCGGGTTAGCAATAATGGCGGGTAATTTAAAAAAATAAGACATTTTTAATGCCCAATAACCACCAATGCCATGACCAATGAGTAAATTCGGTTTGATTGTACGAATGGTATTTACATATAAGTCAAATACAGTTTGAAAGCTCAGATGGCGATAATCTACATCAATACAATATTTGTGCTCACATGCAATTGCATCAAATTTCTTTGATGCTTTAGATGAATCCAAACCATGCAAAAATAAAATTTTTGCGGTTTTTGTGGGCTGTATTTTCATTATTATCTTTCTTTGAATAGACCAGTGAAGACAATCTGCTGTGTTGCTAGCTTACCGTGTCTGAATGCGCGATAAACTTAGCAAATAGTCTAATAGTTTGTTTGTTTTGTAGAATGTTTTTAAATCTAATCTTGAGAAGAGATGAAAATTAGCTGGGAATTCTGATATGCTATTGCCTTTATTTATTTTGATATTTTATAGAGGCAGAGATGGCGCAACAACACGCTCAGTCGAGTTCTGAACCCACTATTTCCGAAAACGATTTAATTGCACAGCGTCATGCCAAGCTAAAACAGATTCAGGCACAAGCGAAAGAAAAGGGTACAAGCCCTTGGCCAAACACGTTTAAACGTGAGCATTATGCAGGTGACTTGCAATCACAATTTGATGGTGTAGAAAAAGCAGAGATTGAAGCGGCTGAGCATGTGTATGTGAAAGTTGCAGGTCGAATTATGCTAAACCGTGGCTCTTTTATGGTTTTGCAAGATATGACAGGTCGTATTCAGTTGTATGTTGACCGTAAAGGCTTACCCAAAGAAGAGCTTGAGTCAATTAAATCATTAGATTTAGGAGACATTGTTGCAGCGAGTGGTTACATTGGTCGCTCAGGCAAAGGCGATTTGTATGTGCATTTACAATCATTTGAACTATTAACGAAATCGTTGCGTCCTTTGCCAGATAAGTTTCATGGATTAAGTGATACTGAAGCAAAGTATCGTAAACGATATTTAGATCTTATCGTTAACGAAGAAACACGTAAAACATTTGAAATTCGTGCTCAAGTGGTATCGGGTATTCGTCAATATCTAGTGGATCAACGCTTTATGGAAGTTGAAACACCTATGATGCATATTATCCCCGGGGGTGCTTCTGCTAAACCATTTGTGACTCATCATAATGCGTTAGACATGGATTTATTTTTACGTATTGCCCCAGAGTTATATTTGAAGCGTTTGGTTGTTGGTGGTTTTGAGCGTGTGTTTGAAATTAACCGTAACTTTAGAAATGAAGGCGTATCGACGCGACACAATCCTGAATTTACCATGATTGAGTTTTATCAAGCCTATGCAGATTATAAAGATTTAATGGCATTAACTGAGAATATGCTTGAAAAATTAGCCATTGATATTTTGGGTTCTACAGATGTGCCGTATGCCGAAGAAGTATTTGACTTTAAAGGCCCATACAAAAAAATCTCTATGTTTGATGCTATTTTAGAACATAATCCGCAATTCACCGCTGAAAATGTCGCAGATCGTGAGTTTTTGGCTGAGTTTATTCGTACCGAACTCAAAGAGGACGTAAAAGCGGGCTTTGGTTTAGGTAAGCTACAGACCATTGTCTTTGAAGAAACTGTAGAAACACAATTACGTCAACCTACGTTTATTACAGAGTATCCAGCGGAAACATCACCATTGGCACGTCGTAATGACCATAATCCACACATCACAGACCGTTTTGAGTTCTTTATTGGTGGGCGTGAATTAGCCAATGGTTTTAGTGAGTTAAATGACCCTATTGACCAAGCTGAACGTTTCCAAGCACAGGTTGCTGAAAAAGATGCAGGTGATGATGAAGCAATGCATTATGATGCAGATTTTGTGGAAGCATTAGAGTATGGTTTACCTCCAACAGCAGGTCAAGGCATTGGTATTGACCGTTTAGTCATGCTTTTTGCAAATGCGGCCAGTATTCGAGATGTTTTATTATTTCCTCATATGCGCCGTAAAGAAGTTTAAGTAATGATAAAAAAGCCCTCAAATTTGAGGGCTTTTTTTATTTAAATTATTCTGTTTGATTGGGAATAATAATATTTTCATTAATGACTGATAAACGAGTGACAAGTAGTTGATCGATTTTATAATGATCTACATCAACAACTTCAAATTTGAAGTGGTCGAATTCTACAAAATCTGCAGGACGAGGTACTTTTCTAAGTTTGTACATCATAAAACCCGCGACTGTTTCATAGTTTTCTTCATCTGGCAATTCATCTAAATCTAAAGCATGTTTCATGTCTTCAATGGGTGTACTCCCTTCAATCAGCCATGAATGATTATCTCGTTTAATAATTTGTTGAACTTCATCCATTGGGGTGACCCAATCTCCCATGACTGTACTCATAATATCATTTAAACTAATAAAGCCAACGACCCATGCGTATTCATTAATCACGACTGCAATGGTTTCTTTGCTTGCTCTAAAACGGTCGAGTAGTTCAGATAAAGTCAGTGTATCGGGTATAGTGAGTACACTACGAATTGTAGATTCATTAAGTTGGTTGAGTTTTTGATTATTTAAAATACGAACCAATAGATCTTTTGCATCAACATAACCAATCGTTTGATCGATAGTTTCGTTACATACTAAAAATTTTGAGAAAGGATATTGCGCCAGTTTTTGTCGAATGCTTTCTTCAGATTCTGTGAGTGTGAAAAATACAATGTTTTCACGTGTGGTCATACTCGAAGGGACTGTACGTTCTTCAAGTTCAAAAACATTTTCAATAAAATGTCGTTCTTGTTTGAGTAATACACCTGCTTGAGCACCTGCTTCCATGACAGCAGCAATATCGTCAAAAGTCACGTTGTCTTCACGAATGGTATTCACTTTAAACAATCTAAACAGCAAATTACTAATGGCATTAATGACCCATGCTAAAGGTGTACACAGTTTGACGTAAACCAAGGTAGGATTAATGACAGACAATGCAATTTTCTCTGGTGCGATCATTGCAAGGCGTTTAGGCATGAAGTCGGCAAATAAAATGAATGCCATGGTAACAACTAAGAAAGATAAGCCAAAAGCAGCTTTTTCAATCCATGCGCCGACAAAAAACTGTGCAAGGAAATCTGCAAAAAAGGAACGAAAAGCGGGTTCAGCAACAATACCACCTAAAATAGCTGCTGCATTTAAACCAATCTGAGACGCTGCAAAAAAATCTGCTGATTGTGCTTGTACATCAAGTACTTTTTGCGCACGTTCATCGCCAGATTCAGCCAATATTTTTAATTTTACTTTGCGGGCACCTGCTAAAGCAATTTCGGCAAGGGCAAGAAAACCACCACCGATCATGAGTATGCCCATAATAATCATACTTTGAAAGAAAGTCACAATGCACCTATGTTTATAAATTTTGCATTATTTATGTTTTTTAACATAAAAAAGGGGAACTGCATATCTTTGATTGTACCCTATGATTACATGGAGTAAGGCGAAGGGGATTTGTGTTTTGTGAGAAATTCTCTATTTTCTTCTTCAACCATCTGCCTTGCAACATATAAAATCAGTTGTCTGAGCCAACGGTGGGCAGGATGGTGATGAAGAAGAGGGCACCATGCCATTTTTAGTTCAATTTCTGGAATGTAAAAAGGTGGATCTTGAATAACAAGATCGGTATTGGTGTTTTGTAAATTGGCGATTCGTGTAGGGAGTGTGGCAATCAAATCGACATTTCTTGCTAAGAGGGCAGGCATTTGATAATGGCGCGTGAAAATAGAAATTTTACGTTTTTGTCCAATACGTTCAAGTGCTTGGTCAATCCAACCTAAGCCAGATTGTTTTTCTGGATTGACACCAAATCCAATGCCCATTCCTGTTTTTGAGACCCAAATATGGTCAGCATCAAGATAATTTTTAAGATTTAGATTGGTTACATATGGATGTTTTGCATTCATTAAACATGAGAAACGATCACGCCAAACCAAAACTTGATGAAAACTCTGCGGAATTTCATTGAATCGATTAATGGCAAGGTCTACTTTGCCTTGCTCCATATCTCTATAAGAGACATCACTTGGGGTGAGAAAATCTAGTACCACATGAGGGGCTTCAGCACGTAAAGCTTTGATGAGTTTGGGAACCAATGTCGCTTCTGCATAGTCTGATGTCATAATACGAAAAACACGATGACTACTATATGGTTTAAATTCAGTTCGAGGTTCTAAAATCGTGGACAAATCTGCAAGTGCACTGCGTATTCTTGGTTGTAGTTCAATGGCGCGTTCTGTAGGTGTCATGCCTTCAGAAGATCGTATTAATAAAGGGTCATTAAACAATGTTCGAAGTCTGCGTAAAATATTACTCATGGCAGGCTGAGTAACACCCAACTGTTCTGCAGCACGAGTAACATTTTTTTCTCTAAGTAATACATCAAGGTAGATAAGTAAATTTAAATCAACACGCTCAAGATTCATCAAATAAATACCTAAATTTATACCATAATATAATTTTATATTATGCCATATTTCATAGATACTGTATTGTGAATTTTACATGTTAAATCAATGACTCATTGCTATTGTTAATCTATCCCTATTTTCATTGATACATAACGGCATTGGGTTAGATGAAGCTTGATTGAGAATATATTTTTTTCTCATAAAATACTCTGATATAATGCTCGGTCTTTTCATTGCCGATGTTTATAATTATGCATTATCCAAAAGTTTACGATGTTATCGTGATTGGTGGTGGTCATGCGGGTACCGAAGCTGCACTTGCTGCTGCACGTATGGGACGCCAGACTTTACTTCTAACCCATAATATTGAAACTTTGGGACAGATGAGTTGTAATCCTGCTATTGGTGGTATTGGTAAATCTCATTTAGTCAGAGAAATTGATGCTCTTGGTGGTGCAATGGCACTAGCAGCAGATCAAGGCGGTATACAATTTCGTATTTTAAACTCTAGAAAAGGTGCCGCAGTTCGCGCAACACGTGCTCAAGCAGATCGTATTTTATATAAAGCGGCGATTCGTCATACTTTAGAAAATCAACCAAATTTAGATATTTTTCAGCAAGCTGCAGATGATATTATTGTTGAAGGCGACACAGTTAAAGGCGTAGTTACTCAAATGGGTATTCGCTTTGACACAAAAACGGTTGTTTTGACCACAGGGACTTTTTTAGGTGGTGTTATTCACATTGGTTTGCAAAAATCAAGTGGTGGACGCGCAGGTGATCCACCGTCTATTGCTTTGGCATCTCGTTTAAGAGAGCTGAACTTACCTGTAGGTCGTTTAAAAACAGGTACGCCTCCACGTATCGATGCACGTTCTGTCGATTTTTCTGTGATGACTGCACAGCCAGGTGATTTTCCGTCACCAACAATGTCATTTATGGGCAATGCTTCGATGCACCCAGAGCAAGTCAATTGCTATATCACACATACCAATGAACAAACACATGAAATCATTCGCCAAGGCCTAGATCGTTCCCCAATGTACACTGGGGTAATTGAAGGTGTTGGGCCACGATATTGTCCATCAATTGAAGATAAAATACATCGTTTTGCCGATAAAGATTCACATCAAGTCTTTATTGAGCCTGAGGGTTTGACTACCCATGAGTTATATCCAAATGGAATCTCGACATCTTTACCATTTGACGTGCAATTTCAATTGGTTCGATCTATTCGTGGTATGGAAAATGCACATATTTTGCGACCGGGCTATGCCATTGAGTATGACTATTTTAATCCTCAAGCACTTAAAATGACTTTAGAAACTAAGGCGATCCAAAATCTATATTTTGCAGGTCAAATTAATGGTACAACAGGTTATGAAGAAGCAGGTGCACAAGGGCTTCTTGCGGGGTTAAACGCTGCACGCCGTGCATGGGATCAAGAACAATGGGCACCACAAAGAGATCAAGCCTATATGGGTGTACTCGTGGATGATCTCATTACTTTAGGAACAAAAGAGCCTTATAGAATGTTTACATCTCGTGCAGAATATCGTTTGATGCTGCGCGAAGATAATGCAGATCAACGTTTAACTAAAATTGGCCGTGAGCTTGGCTTGGTTGATGATGTGCGTTGGGCTGCTTATTGTGAAAAAATGGAAGCAGTTGAGTCTGAAATGGCAAGATTAAAACATTTATGGGCAGCACCGAATAACCCGATGGGTAAAAAGTTTGTTGATTTGACGGGTGCTGACTTAAGTAAAGAGTGTAGTGCGATTGATTTATTAAAACGTCCAAAAATCGATTTTTCTCATATTGCTGAATTAACGGGTTCAACAGTGTCTGCGCAAGTGGGTGAACAAATTGAAATTGCTGTAAAATATGCAGGTTATATTGATCGTCAGCAAGAAGATGTTGCACAACTTAAACGTTTGGAAGAAACAAAAATCCCTGAAGATTTTGACTATGATATTGTCTCTGGCTTGTCTCGTGAGATTACACAAAAGTTAAAAACAGTACGTCCTGAAACATTGGCACAAGCGAATCGTATACCGGGAGTAACACCTGCCGCTGTACAATTGATTATGATTACAGTACGCAAAAATCATTTTAAACAAAAAAGTGCTTAACATTTAACATGACCATACTTTAAAAACTGCTCTATATGGGCAGTTTTTATTGTTCATAGACTTCTTTAGCCACATTGGCTGGAGCAATATATGAAATACGTTTACCAAAGCTTCTAAGCCACCATACCAATTGCGATGTAAATGGAACCGTTGCAGTGACTTGAGTGGTATATTCATCGATCATTTCTAATGTTTGATCTTTACTTAAGGGGCTTTCATAGAACATTTGTGAAATACTATGATCCATATGTAGTTCTAAATGTATGTTTTGAGTAGGTTTGTTGAGCTCAACTCTAAAGCCTAAAGCGCCAGACTCGATATATTCATCAATATTGAAATTGGCAGGGTGTAATGCCCGAATATCTAATACTTTGGTGAATGAAAATCGATGTAATGCAAATGTTTGTATATCTGAGTGATCTTGGCGTGTACAGATCAGATAAATAACTGCCCCTTTTTGTACCAATGCAAGGGGATTGAGGATGTATTTTTTGTCTTGTGAGGGATTGGTTCTACTACGATATACAGCCTCAATTTGCTTGTCTTGTAATAAGCCTTCATAAATAGCTTGTTGGGCTTTTTTATCAACAATAGGAGGAATCAATGGCTGAGTTGCAGGTACAATTCTGACACGATTAATCCACTGGCGTGCATTATTTTGTTCAGATAAACTTTGCCTTGCCAAATCAAACCACGGGTTCATTTCCTCAATCAGACTTGGTGGCAATAAATGCTTTAAATGGTCTTCGACCATCATAAACGTGACCGCTTGCGAGCTTGTCATATGTGGTAGGCTCTGAATAGGGGCATCATCTCGCCAACGCCAACCTTGAGGAACTTCTTTATTTTTTTCTATAGGAAACCGTTCAGACAGTTGGTTCAGATCTCGTTGTATGGTTCGCATACTCACGTCAATACCATCTCGCTGTAATATGGATTCGAGCTGTCGAGTGCCTATCCATTTTCCTGTCGTGAGATGCGATAAAATTTGCCACTGTCTGTATAAGCTATTAGATGTTTCTTTTTCTTGTGTAGGCATACGAAATAAATAGATATGATCATGCTAAATTTTCAGATAATCATACCTTAATTTAATGTGATAGGGCTATATACAATGTGAAATTTCTCACGTACTTACTCATCATCATCAAATTGATTGTAGTATTCTGGTGATAAGTTACCAAAACGAGTATATTGCCCTTCAAATGATAATCTCACGGTTCCAATCGGGCCATTACGTTGTTTGCCAATAACAATTTCAGCTGTACCGGCTTCTTTAGATTCTTTATTGTAAACTTCATCCCGATAAATAAACATAATTAAATCTGCATCTTGCTCAATTGCCCCAGATTCCCGTAAATCTGACATAACTGGACGTTTATTTGGTCTATTTTCTAAGCTTCGATTGAGCTGTGAAAGCGCAATGACAGGGCAGTTCATTTCTTTAGCGAGAGCTTTTAAGCTTCGAGAAATTTCGGAAATTTCCCCCACACGGTTATCACCCATTCCAGGAACTTTCATAAGTTGTAGATAATCGACCATAATACAACCGATTTTACCATCATGTTGTTTAGCAATACGTCTAGCTCTGGATCGAAGCTCTGTAGGGGGGAGGGCTGATGAGTCGTCAATATAAAGTAGTTTTTCTTGAAGTTGTAAGATGCTCGCAGTGACTTTAGACCATTCATCATCATCTAATTTTCCAGAGCGTAAATGGCCTTGGTGTATTTTACCAATCGATGAAATCATACGCATAGCGATGGAATCTGCAGGCATTTCCATGGAAAATACAAGTGCAGGTAAATTGCTGTTGAATAATACACTTTCGACAAGATTCATTGCAAAGGTTGTTTTACCCATAGATGGACGTGCAGCAACAATAATAAGATCACCTGCTTGCATACCTGACGTTTTATTGTCTAATTCAATAAACCCTGTAGAAAGCCCTGTGATACTACCTTCAAGCTGTGACAATTCATCTAATTTATTAAATACACTCGATACAACAGCCGTAATTGGTTTTGGGCCTACAGATTTTTTATTATTATTATGTTGTTCTGTAATGGAAAAAATATTACTTTCTGCGATGTCTAATATATCAGATACGCTACGCCCTTTTGTGTCATAGGCATTAATTAAAATTTCATTGCCTGCTTTAATCATATGGCGCAGTGTGGAAAATTCTTTAATTTTTTGAGCGTAGGTTTCTAAGTTGTAAAAACTAGATGGTGAGTCAGACATGAGCTGCATTAAATAGCTTTCGCCACCAATACTTTCAATAAGTTTTTGATTGGTTAACCAATCATGTACAAGTACTGCATCGTAAGGAGAGTTCATTTGAGCAAGTTTTTCAATGGCTCTAAAAATATATTTGTGTCGTGTGGCATAAAAGTCATTTTCTTCTAAAATATCACTGACTTGTTCAAATGACTCAGCAACTGTCATTAGTGCTGTGAGTACAGCTTGTTCTATAGATAGGTTATGTGGTGGTGTACGTAACTCTTTAATTTGGCTACTTGTTTTTTGTTCAGAAGGGATGTTGGTAGACTGCTCTGAGTTTTTGGCATTTGCCTGAGACATAAAAAAACCTTGTGCTGACAAATTGTTAAAATAAAAGGCAGATAGAAGCGGATTGAGATTATAAGTTTTTATAGGATTAAAAACTAGTATTACGAATAATTTTAGCGATCAAAAAAAAGAGCATGCAGATGCATGCTCTTTTTAGACTGAAAACTTACTCAGAAACGATAGTTACGAGTACGTCTGCAGAAACGTCATGATGTAATTGAATAGCGATGTTGAATTCACCAGTATGACGAAGTGCGCCATTTGGTAAGCGTACTTCCGCACGATCAACACTTAAGCCAGCATTTGTTAATGCATCAGCAATATCACGAGTACCAATTGAACCGAAGAGTTTACCTTCATCACCAGCTTTTGCTGTGATAACGATATTTACTTCGTCTAATTGATCAGCACGTGCTTGTGCTGCGCCAAGTACTTCAGCTTCTTGCTTTTCTAGTTCAGCACGACGTGCTTCAAAAGCAGCAGTATTTGCTTCGGTTGCAGCAACCGCTTGACCTTGAGGGATCAAATAGTTACGGCCGTAACCTGCTTTTACTGAAACTTTGTCACCTAGTTTTCCAAGGTTTTTAATACGTTGTAATAAGATAACGTCCACAGCTCACCTCACTTATGGTTGTCAGTGTACGGAATCAAAGCCAAGAAACGAGCTTGTTTGATGGCAAGCGCTAGTTGGCGTTGATAGCGTGCTTTAGTACCAGTGATACGGCTAGGAACAATTTTGCCGTTTTCAGTGATGTACTGCTTTAAAGTATCGATATCTTTATAGTCGATGTATGCAACTTTCTCTGCTGTGAAGCGACAGAACTTGCGACGACGGTAAAAACGTGCCATGTGTGTTCTCCTTATGCTTCAGCAGAGTCTTGAGTTGAATGTTGTGCTTCTTCACGCTGTGCTTTACGAGCACGCTTTTCTTCAGCACTCTTTGCAAGCAAAGATTCTTCTGTGATTGCGCTGTCACGACGAATAACGACATTACGGATAATGGCATCGTTGTAACGGAACAATTCATTTAATTCGTCAAGTGTAGTTTGACCACATTCAACGTTCATTAAAATGTAATGTGCTTTATGAATTTTATTGATAGGGTATGCCAATTGGCGACGGCCCCAATCTTCTAAGCGGTGAATTTGACCTTCAGCTTCTTTAATGTGAGAGATATAGCGTTCAACCATACCTACCACTTGATCGCTTTGGTCAGGATGTACCAAAAGTACGATTTCGTAGTGACGCATTGTCAGCTCCTTACGGATTGTGCAGCCTCTTTATTCATAGAGGCAAGGAGTCATACTAATTAGTTTAGTATGTCGCATAAGCGAAGCGAGATACTAAAGGAATTTGATTTTTTTTTCAAGTCATGTATGAAAAATCGATGGAAATAAGATAAAAATAGAGTGTTCGTCCACTCTATTTTGATTGCTCTAAAACAAAGGTAGTTGAGGAGCGGGAGATTGGTAACTGAAACTTAAGCTAATACTTAAAGCTGTGATTAAAATCACCGAATAAAGAAAATAGCGTTTTGCCCACAGTTGATCATCTTTTGTTTTAAAACCAATAATCGATAAATAAATCCAATAAGCACATAGGGTATTGAATGTAATTAAGAAAAATATATTTGTATAATTAAAACAATATAGACCATTGAGAACTGCTGTAAATAAAAGTACGTAAATAAAAGATTCTATTTTTGTACGTTTAATTGAGCGTGCAACAGGTAGGATAGGAATGTTTGCATTTTTGTAGTCATCAAAGCGATAAATAGCTATACCCCAAGAATGTGGCATTTGCCATAAACCATACGCTAAAAATACAAGTAGTGCCGCAATATCAAAAGAATGGGATACAGCAGTATAGCCAACAACAGGTGGACAAGCCCCTGAGATACTACCAATCACTGTTTGGTGAATAGATGTGCGTTTTGACCAAAGACTATAGAAAAATACATACACAATAAAACCAAGTACAGCCGCTCCAAATGCATAAATATTTGTAAACACCCATAACATCGTTAAACCACATACACCTAAAATAAATGCATAAATGAGTGCAGCAGTGGGAGAGATGGTTTTTGTCACCAATGCACGATTTTGTGTGCGGTGCATTTTATGATCGATGTCTTGGTCGATAAAATTATTGATAACACAGCCCGATGCCACAACCAAACTTGTGCCAATGAGTGTGACGAAGAGGAGAAGGATATCTATGTTTCCTTGGGCGGCTAGGAAGAAGCCACCCAAGGTAGTAACGAAGTTACCAAAGATAATCCCTGGTTTTGTCAGGATTATATATTTTTTCAGCATGACGACCAGTTTAGATCATCATGTTGTAGTGAAGATAATTCATTACCCATACAGAACCAATCAGCAAGATTGCGATCGTTAAGATGGTATAAATGAAAGCAATTACATTCCAGCGTTGCTCTTCTGATGCATTCATATGCAAGAAAAAGATTAACTGAACAAGAATTTGGATAATTGCAGTAATTCCCACCACAGAAAGAAGAAATGTTCTACTAAAACCACCTGTCATCACCATACCAAAAGGCAGGATAGTTAAGATGATCGATAGAATGAAGCCAATTGTATATTGCTTCATACTTCCATGTGATGCACCAGAGGCGTGATTATCATGACTCATGAGATAGCTCCCATTAAGTAAACAACACTAAATACACAAATCCATACGATGTCTAAGAAGTGCCAAAAAAGGCTTAGACAAGCTAGACGACGTGTATTTGGCAAAGTTAAACCATTTTTCTTAATCTGCAGCATTAAAATAATCATCCAGACAATACCAGATGTTACGTGAATACCGTGAGTACCCACCAGTGTAAAGAATGCAGATAAGAAAGCACTATGTGTTGGTCCATGCCCAGCTTCAACAAGGTGATAGAACTCGTAAAGTTCCATACCAATAAAGGCCATACCAAATAAACAGGTGATCATAAGCCAAGTTAAAACACCATTTACATTGTTTTTATACCGTGCAAGCACAGCAAAGCCAAATGTAACTGACGAAATAAGCAGGGCAAACGTTTCAACCAAAACGAAGCTTAAAGATTCGCTAAATAACTCATGTGGTGTTGGCGTTCCAGCTGGAATATGTGATTGTAAAACCACGTATGCAATGAAGAGCGTACCGAAAAGCACAAGATCGCTCATCAAGTAAGTCCAGAAACCAAATACAGTAATGTCTGTATCGTCATGATGATGTTCATCATGACTATTGTTTCCGTGATGAAGTACTTCAGCCATGTTTTAGTCCTTCTTCAAGTGTTTTTCTAAAATGGCAAAGCGTTCATTTTCGATACGCTCAACTTCAGCAGCAGGAACGTAATAGTCCACTTTCTTAGTGTTACTACTATTGATTAAAGTAATAATAGTTGCTACGAAAGAAACAATTACAAGCCACCAAATATGCCAAATCAGCGCAAAACCTAAAAGAGTGATCAATATTGCCATAATAAAGCCAGCAGAGCGGTTTGTAGGCATATGAACATCTTCATATTTTGCAGGTTTGTTATAAGCAACACCATTTTCTTTATCTAACCAAAAACGATCGATGTGTTCGCCTTGTGGTAAATATGCAAAGTTATAAAAAGGTGCTGGTGACGATGTTGACCATTCAAGTGTACGGCCATCACCCCATGCATCACCTGTGTAATCCATGTTGTCTTTGCGTTGTAAGAAGCCAACAACGATTTGCATAATAAAACATGCGATCGCTAATGCAATAAGAACAGCACCAATCATCGCAATTGCAAGATATGGTGTCCATTCTGGGTTGTCATAAGTACTTAAGCGACGTGTCATACCCATGAAACCGAGGATATATAACGGCATAAATGCAAAATAGAAACCGATGAACCATAACCAAAATGATGCTTTGCCCCATGCTTCGTTGAGTTTCCAACCAAACATTTTTGGCCACCAAAATACAATACCTGCAAATAGTCCAAATACGACACCACCAATAATTACGTTATGGAAGTGAGCGATTAAGAATAATGAGTTATGTACCAAGAAATCGGCTGGTGGTAGAGCCATTAATACGCCTGTTAGACCACCAATACCAAAAGTGACTAAGAAGCCTAAAGTCCATAGCATAGGTGAGGTATACGTAATACGACCTTTGTACATGGTAAAGAGCCACGAGAAAATTTTAACCCCTGTTGGGATTGCAATAACCATGGTCATAATACCAAAGAATGCATTCACGTTTGCACCTGCACCCATCGTAAAGAAGTGGTGTAACCAAACGATTAACGACAGTACAGCAATTGCTAGTGTTGCGTAAACCATGGTTTTATAACCAAACAATGCTTTACGTGCAAACGTAGGTACAATTTCAGAGTAAATACCAAAAGCAGGTAGTACTAAGATGTACACTTCAGGGTGACCCCATGTCCAAATCAAGTTCACATAGAGCATTGCACTACCGCCAAGCTCATTGGTGAAGAAATGGAAATCAAAGTAACGGTCAAGTGTGAGCATTGCAATGGTTGCTGTCAGTACAGGGAATGTTGCAACAATCAGGATACATGTTGCTAAAATTGTCCATGTAAAGATAGGCATATCCATGAGTTTCATGCCAGGCGTACGCATTTTTACGATTGTTACAAGGAAGTTTACCCCTGTAAGTAACGTGCCTAGCCCTGAAATTTGCAATGACCAAATCCAATAGTCGACACCAACACCTGGTGAGTATTGAATACCTGATAATGGTGGATAAGCAAGCCAACCTGTTGCACCGAACTCACCAAGTACGAGTGATGCCATAATTAGCGCTGCAGCACCTGCAAATAACCAAAAGCTAAATTGGTTAAGAATTGGAAAGGCAACGTCGCGTGCACCAATTTGTAATGGTACAACGATGTTCATTAAGCCAACAACAAGACCCATTGCCACAAAGAAGATCATAATTACACCATGTGCGGTGAAAATTTGATCGTAGTGGTCTGGGTGTAAATAGCCTGTACCGCCACTCCCTGCAAGGAATAGTTGTAAACGCATCATAAATGCATCTGCAAAACCACGCAGTAACATGACAACGGATACAATGATATACATGATACCAATTTTTTTATGGTCTACAGATGTCGCCCACTCTCTCCACAGATATCCCCATTTTTTGAAGTAGGTGATTCCTGTAAATAGAGTAATAGCACCAAGCGCCATAATGATTGCGGTAACAATTACGATGGGTTCTTTTGGAATAGCACCCCATCCAAGTTTACCTAATAGCATCTCCATGTTTTATTCTCCTGCAGAGGCTGCATGTTGCATATTTGCTTGAGAAGAACCCTGAGAACCATAGTAGTTACTCATGTATTTATTAATAACTTTTTTAAATAAATCTGGTTCAACTGAAGAATAGTATGTCACAGGATGTGGCTTCGTTGGGTAAGGGCCCATACGTTCAGCTTGTTCGGCAATTTCTTTTTGTTTAGGTGTTCTTGCATCCATTAACATAGCTTCGATTTGGTGATGCGAACGTTCACCATCGCGTAGCGCTTGTAATGTTGCAAAATCTAAAGTGCCTTTTTGTTCAGCTGATGTATTGTTTTCGATACCTTTACCAGCTTGAATGTCACTTACCCATTTTTTAAAGTCAGTTTCAGTCACACTATGTGCTTTAAAGTACATTTGTGAGAAACCATAGCCATTGTAGTTTGAAGCGAAACCACGGAATATACCAACTTCATTCGCGAGAACATGTAGGTGAGTCTGCATACCTGCCATTGCATATATTTGACCTGCCAACTGTGGAATGAAGAAAGACGTCATTGTAAAGTCAGAAGTGATATGAAAGTGCACCGGTGTTTGTTCAGGGAAACGCAGTTCGTTAACCGTTGCAATTTTTTGCTCAGGATATACAAATACCCATTTGAACGGTTCTGCGATCACTTGAATATCTACAGGTTTCTTATCAGATTCTGCATCAAGCGGTCTATATGGATCGTACTGGTGAGAGCCCCACCATGCCATCCAAGCCAATATAGCGATAATAATAATAGGTATGCCCCAAACAACGATTTCAATCGCAGTTGAGTGCGCCCATGTCGGTTTATAGTCTGCATCTTTATTTGACGCGCGATATTTCCAACCAAACCAAAGAGCCATAATAATCGATGGAATGACCACCAATAGCATTAGGTAAATTGCAGTCATCATTAAGCCGCTTTGGCCTGCTGCAACTGGACCTTTTGAGTTTAGAAGTACTAAATCACCACCACACCCACTGAGAAGTGCAGAAATCACAGATAAAGACAATACAGCTAATATTGTTTGTCTCATTTTACAACCTCGGTGAAGAGAGCCCATGTATATTGGATTATAACTATGGGATAGCGATTATAGTGACGGTAACTTTATCATTAAATATTTAAAGTCTATTACACCGCTACTTTATAGGGCATTATGCCTCATATTAATCAACTACGCTACATTCAGAGGCTTTAAAGTTAGGAGTTTTAAATCCAACAGTTTAAGTTGGATTTAAAGCAATCCTATGTATATATGTATATATAATAGTGACTTATTGTTATTTTACGTTTTTTTTAAAGGTATTTTTTTTGTTTAATTTTTGTTCATACGAATCACTTTTGTTTTGGCTAAGCGATCATGTAATGCTTGACGATTTTTTCCAAGAGCGAAAGCATAGTCAATAATACTCATTAAAGGGCTTGAAAGAAGATTAAATACAATAAAAAATACACTACGAATAAGAAAAATACGGGTAAGTGGGACTTTTTCATCAGTTTTTTGGTCAATAATTTTTATTTTAGTGATCATTTTTCCAAGACTTTGCCCATACTTATTGAGCAAGAATGCTTGAATTGCTAAAACAATAATTACGTATATAAACATGGCAAACCAGGCTTGGCTTGGTATTAACTGAATGAGTTGCTCTTGTGCTGCTGTACTAAATCCATTTCCTAAAGATTCTATTTGCTTGGCATTTTCTTCACTAATGAAAAATGAAGGGACAATGAGTGCGGACAATAAAATGAGCATGTCTACGATTTTAGCAACGGCTCGAGATGAAATACTCGCTAGTTCAAGAGTTGTATGCGTTGATTGTTTGGTTTGAATAGGTTCGTTTTCATTGCTGTATTGGTAACCTTGAGGGAGGTATTGTAGCTGCCCACGGGTGAGTTCTCCGAGAGTTTTCCACTCAGTCATGCCTTGATGCCATACCAAATCAGTCAGTAAAATCTGTTGATCTTGGAGCATTTGATTGAGTTGCTCTAGGGAGTATGGTCCAGCTTGCTGACTATTTCGAGCCAAATAAATTTGCATAAAACTATAATCTCATTAAAAAAGACCCTTGAAAGGGTCTTTTTTAACACGTTTTTAAGATAACTTAAAGAGATTTACTGTCTTGTTTGGCAAGGAAGAACCATGTATCTAACACCGAGTCTGGGTTTAGTGATACAGATTCAATGCCTTGTTCCATCAGCCAATATGCAAGATCTGGGTGATCAGATGGGCCTTGACCACAAATACCTACATATTTATTTGCTTTTTTACAGGCTTGAATGGCCATAGAAAGCAATACTTTAACAGCAGCATCTCGTTCATCAAATAATTGTGAAACAATGCCTGAGTCACGATCTAGGCCGAGTGTGAGCTGTGTTAAGTCGTTTGAGCCGATAGAGAAACCATCGAAATGTTCTAAAAACTGATCTGCAAGCAATGCATTGGTTGGTAGTTCACACATCATAATGACTTTTAAGCCATTTTCACCACGATGTAGGCCATTTTCAGCCAATAATTCAATCACTCTTTTGGCTTCATTGACTGTACGAACAAAAGGAATCATGATTTGTACGTTAGTTAAGCCCATTTCATCGCGTACTTTTTTCAGTGCACGACATTCAAGCTCGAAACAATCACGGAAGTTTTCAGAGACATAACGACTTGCACCACGAAAACCAAGCATTGGGTTTTCTTCTTCAGGTTCGTAAAGTTTACCCCCAATTAAGTTGGCGTATTCATTCGATTTAAAGTCAGACATGCGAACAATGACAGGTTTGTCATGAAAAGCAGAGGCTAGCGTTGCGATTCCTTCGACTAATTTTTCAACATAGAAGTCAACTGCAGAAGGATAACCTGCAATGCGTGCAGAAATCGTTGATTTAACTTCTCTTGGTAGACTTTCTAAGTTGAGCAATGCTTTAGGGTGTACACCAATCATTCGATTAATGATGAACTCTAAACGTGCAAGACCAATTCCTGCATTTGGAATTTGAGCAAAGTCAAATGCACGATCTGGGTTACCAACATTCATCATGACTTTAAATGGAAGTGCTGGCATAGAGTCAATGGTATTACGTTGAATATCAAAGTTGAGTTGACCTTCGTAAATAAAACCTGTGTCACCCTCTGCACAAGAGACGGTAACATCCTGACCTTCGCTGAGTAATTCTGTTGCATTGCCACAGCCGACAATCGCAGGGACACCTAGCTCACGTGCAATGATGGCAGCATGACATGTACGACCACCACGGTTAGTAATGATGGCAGATGCACGTTTCATGACTGGTTCCCAATCAGGATCCGTCATGTCTGAAACAAGGACATCACCTGGTTGAACTTTGTCCATTTCATCAATTGAAGTGACAATGCGAACTTTACCTGCACCGATTCTTTGGCCAATTGAGCGACCTTCAGCCAATACATTGCCTTTTTCTTTTAATAGGTAACGTTCCATCGTACTTACGTTTTGACGGCTTTTAACGGTCTCTGGACGCGCTTGAACAATGTATAAGCGGCCGTCATCTCCATCTTTTGCCCACTCGATGTCCATTGGAGCACCGTAGTGTTTTTCGATGATCATGGCTTGTTTTGCAAGTTCGTGTAATTCTTCATCTGTGAGAGAGAATTGTTGGCGCTCTGGTTTTTCGACGTCAACAATAGAGACAGATTTACCTGCTGAAGCTTCTTCGCCATAAATCATTTTTTGGTGTTTTGAGCCTAGGTTACGGCGTACAACAGCATGTTTTTGAGCAGTAAGAAGAGGTTTAGATAGATAAAACTCATCGGGGTTAACAGCACCTTGTACAACCATTTCACCAAGGCCGTAAGATGATGTAATAAACACCACATCTCTAAAACCTGATTCGGTATCTAGAGTAAACATGACACCCGCTGCTCCTGTTTCAGAGCGTACCATACGCTGAATACCTGCAGACAGTGCAACGAGTTTGTGATCAAAGCCTTGATGAACACGGTAGGCAATAGCTCGGTCATTAAATAGTGATGCAAACACTTCTTTAATGGCAATCAAGACGTTGTCAATGCCGCGAATATTTAAGAATGTTTCTTGTTGACCTGCAAAAGAAGCATCTGGTAGATCTTCTGCGGTTGCAGATGAACGTACAGCGACAGCAATATCTGCATTACCACTTGCAAGGGTACTAAATGCGTTTCGAACATCTTTTTCAAGTGATGCAGTGAGTGGTGTTTCAATAATCCATTGGCGGATTTGAGCACCTGTTTGAGTCAGTGCCTGAATATCATCAACGTCTAGTGCGTCTAGAGCTGTTTGAATTTTTGAGTTAAGACCACTTTGCTCAAGAAATTCACGATATGCTGCTGCGGTTGTTGCAAAACCTCCCGGTACAGATACACCAGCACTAGAAAGATGACTAATCATTTCCCCCAAAGATGAGTTTTTCCCACCTACGAGTTCAACATCATGCTTTCCTAATTTTTCTAGACCAATTACGCGCGATTCCAAAGTAGCTTCTCCACTTTTGCAGTATATTATTTGTTCGCTAGTATCTTAATAGAGTAAAGTTTTTGGCTTTTTTACTCGAAGCCATACATACTTGTATCAGATGGGGCTTACTATAAAGAATATAGCCGATGATGACAAATATTTGAGGAGCTTTTCATGCCTGAAAATCAACAAATTGAAAGAAGTGTGTTCTTTATTTCTGATGGAACGGCAATTACTGCTGAAACTTTAGGCCATTCGTTATTGGCTCAGTTTCCAAATGTAAAATTTAATGTACATATTATTCCTTACATTTCATCTGAAGAAGATGCTTTAAAAGTGGTACAAGAAATTAATGCATGTCAGCAAGTTGAAGGGGAGTTACCCCTAGTATTTGATACGTTGGTTAACCCGCATGTACGAGAAATTATCAATACAGCCAATGCAGTCAATTTAGATGTTTTTGAAGGTATGATTAGTAAACTTGAACAAGAATTAAAAACTGCACCAACGAGTTTAATCGGACAAACGCATGCAGTGATCGATTCTGAATATTATAAAGCTCGTATTGATGCTGTACATTTTGCTTTAGATAATGATGATGGTGCACGTACTCGACATTATGATAAAGCAGATATTATTTTAATTGGGGTTTCTCGTTCAGGGAAAACACCAACGGCCATTTATTTGTCATTACAATTTGGAATACGTGTAGCCAATTATCCACTCACAGAAGAAGATCTTGACGATAATCGTTTACCTAAAGTATTGCGTGAACATAAGTCTAAGCTGTTTGGTTTAATGATAGATGCTGACCGCTTGGTTGCGATCCGAACGGAAAGAAAAGCGGGCAGCCGCTATGCCAGTTATAACCAGTGTCAAATGGAGCTTAGAGCCATTGAAGGAATTTATATTTCTGAAGGTATTCCATTTTTAAATGTTTCTGAAATGTCGATTGAAGAAATTTCTACACGAGTGTTACAAATCACAGGTTTAAAACGTCGTATTAGTTAATCTTTACAACATAAGTGTTTTGTTATTTATTGAGCTCATCAGTTTAACCAATGGTGTGATCTAAATAAGCCACAGCATTATGTGAGTGTAGGCTTTCATAATGCGTAACTTTAATACTCCATGCACTATAAGACGTTTTTAAGGTCTGTCCAATGCGCCGTGCTGCATCTTCTACAAACATTAAATTTTCTCCATTGCGCTGTGCAAAAGCTTGTTCATCAGCACGTTTAACCGCTGTTTGAGTGGCTGTTTGCAGTGTATTTTCAATATTTTGAATCAGTTGATATAAATTAATTTCTGTTTCACTATGAATAGTTACTGAAGCTGTACTGCGTTGACTGTGTGGTGTGGCCTGACTACCATATTTTGAAATCCAGTGCAGAATATCTTCTTTTTTGATGTGATGAGCGGTTTTAAAATCATGGTCAAATTGATCTTGAATCATGTGTCTAGAAAGTGCGGCTGAACATGGACATGTGGATGAATATTCAATATGTACCGTATAAGACAAGGTCAAGGTATCTTGGTTAAGATTTGCTTGTATGTAAATAGGATAAGCTTTCCAACCACTAATTATTGGGGTTTTGAGTGCTTGATGTTGTATTGGTAATTTAAAGTGTAAATTTAAACGAGCTTGATTGGTTTGGTCTTTTTGGTGTGTTTGAATGATTCGATGGAGATGTGTTTTGATTGCACAGGCTGTAATTGTGGTGAGCTGTTGAAGTTGTAAATATACTCTAGACATATGAATGCCTTTGACCTGTGCGTTGGGCAAATTAATATAAATATCAACATCACTGAGCACGGTTTGATGGTTTAGAGTAAGCGGCAAAGAAATTTTTTCCATGCCCACCCAGTTGAGTGGGACTTGGTATTGAGGTTCTTGTTGTTTCGAAATATCTGGAATATTGATCATAGGTTAGTCATACATTTTATGTAATGTTATAATATAACATAAAATGTATGGGTTGAATTAAGGAATGGCTTCACCACATAAAGAGGTGCGCCAACTATGGTTGTAGCCCCATGTTCTAAATCCTAAAGTATCTATATGAATCTGTCCCGATTCATAAATTCCAATGCCCATATTGTAATTCTTACCTTGTGTTTGCCAAAAACGGCATAAGGCAATTTTCGTTTGTTGAATAGTATAGCTGTCTTCAGGTGTCGGGTTTTCAGGCCCAATTCTAAAATCTATGGCTGAATTTTTAACATGGCTTGAATTTTTAGCTCCTCCAGCACAAGCATTTAAAAAAGGTGATCTGTAGCTTGAAGTCACCTCAATATTATTTGCAGAAATAATGCCTTGTTCTTTGAGTGTTTTAAAAAGTTGTAAAGTAGGAATAGCATAGTCCCAGACGTTTGGTGGTGGGACGTTATATTCGCTATCATTACAGTTTTGCCAATCTCTAGCAGAACGTAGCATCTGAAAATCAGGAACAATAAATTCAACGTTTTTTTGTTTTAAATAACTTTTGTATTGATTTAAACGCTGTTGGTTTTGTCCTTGATTCAGCCAATAAGTGTAGGTAGTTGGTTGTAATGTTGTGGTTACTTTGAGTATTGGGGGGGTAGTTAAGGTTGGAGGGGTTGTTGTGGGTGTTAATGGGACTTCAATGCTAGGAACCACAACTTTGGATACAGTGACAGGCGAATGGGGCTGTGATACACATGCGCTCAATGCACTGATACAAATTGAACTGATGAAAGTGTATGTATATTTTCTTTGCATAGAGACTAAGGTAAGCTGATTCTTTTGCTTGTTATGTTATAACAACGAAAAATGGAATGTCGTATATTTATGTATTGATTTTTAAATAGGTGTGCCTTTTACTGTTTTTAAAGCGCAATGTATGGGTGTCGACTTGTGCGATTGTTTTGATGGTGTGTGAGTTGTGTTTAATCTGATCATAATGAGCCTGATGATGCAACTGAGTGAAATCATCGATTTATTGTATATTTGAAGATATATTTGCATATAATGCGTAGAATTTTAAGATTATCTTATTGATTTATATTTTATTCTTCTTACATAAGATGAATCTTTTATAGTGATTAGAAAAACCGATTATAACTATAAAAATATACTGTTTTGACTATATGTTAAATTTAGTTAGTATGTTTGCAAGTACAGAAAAACTCCCTCGGAGACATACAAATGTTAGATCAAAATATTAAAGCGCAACTAAAAAGCTATCTTGAGCGTTTGGAAAGTCCAATCGAATTGGTTGCATCTTTAGATGAATCAGATAAAGCAATTAAAATTAAAGAATTGGTTATAGAGGTTGCAGAGCTTTCTGATAAAGTGATTGCTCGTTTAGATGGTCAAAATTCACGCCGTCCAAGCTTTGGTATTGCAAAATCAGGTGAAGAGCCAAGAGTTTATTTTGCAGGCTTACCTATGGGGCATGAATTTACATCATTAATTTTGGCATTGTTACAAGTTTCAGGTTATCCTCCTAAAGTATCGGATGAGCTACTTGCACAAATTAAGGGTTTAAATTTAAAAGCAAACTTTGATGTTTTTGTTTCATTGACGTGTCACAACTGTCCCGATGTTGTACAAGCATTAAACTTAATTGCTGTGAACAATCCAAATACAACAGCAACCATGATTGATGGTTCTTTCTTCCAAGATGAAGTTGAACAACGTAAAATTATGGCTGTACCTATGGTCTTTCAAGACAATGAACATATTGGCCAAGGCCGTATGACATTGGAAGAAATTATTGCAAAATTAGATACACATTCTGTTGAAAAAGAAGCTGAAAAATTAAATGCGAAAGACGCGTTTGATGTTTTAGTTGTCGGTGGTGGCCCTGCAGGTGGTACGGCAGCAATCTATGCTGCACGTAAAGGGATCAAAACAGGGATTGTTGCAGAACGTTTTGGTGGTCAAGTGATGGACACCATGGATATTGAAAACTTTACAACGGTACAACGTACAGTTGGGCCAAAATTTACCAGTGACATGGAAGCACATGTTCGAGAATATAATGTAGATATTATGAATCTACAGCGTGTAAAAAGTTTAACGGGTGCAGATCAAACAGCCAATGGGTTAGTCTCACTTGAGCTTGAAAGTGGCGCTATACTTGAATCTAAAACTGTGATTTTATCTACAGGCGCGCGATGGAGAGAGTTAAATGTACCGGGCGAAGTAGAATATCGTACACGTGGTGTGGCATATTGTCCTCACTGTGATGGTCCTTTATTTAAAGGTAAACATGTTGCGGTCATTGGTGGTGGTAACTCAGGTGTTGAAGCGGCAATTGATTTAGCAGGTATTGTAGAGCATGTAACGCTGATCGAATTTAGTGATACATTGCTTGCAGATCAAGTTTTACAAGATAAATTACACAGCCTGCCAAACAGTACAGTGATTAAAAGTGCACTTACCACTGAAGTTTTAGGCGATGGTAGTCAAGTAACAGGCTTAAAATATAAAGACCGTACGACAGACCAAGAGCATGTGGTTAATCTTGCAGGTATTTTTGTGCAAATTGGTCTATTGCCAAATACAGACTTCTTAAAAGCAAGTGACGTAGAGCTATCACCACGCGGTGAAGTTGTAATTGATAGTCGTAACGAAACCAATGTAAAAGGTGTATTTGCCGCAGGTGACTGTACGACAGTACCGTATAAGCAAATTATTATTGCAACGGGTGAGGGTGCAAAAGCGTCATTATCAGCATTTGACTATATTATTCGTTCAGGTCAATAATCTAAAATATGTAAAAAAGCCAAAGCATTGTCTTTGGCTTTTTTGTGAATATAGATCAGCGTGCTGTAGTGTTTCGATGACATGATAGTTTTTTACTAAACTCGTTAATCAAAACGATAAATGTCCATTCCTAAAGATCCCATAGAAAAACTACTGTGTACAACACTCAATGTTTTGCCTGTGCCCATGGCAAAAAAGAGTGGTGCAAAGTGCTCTAAACTTGGATGATTTTTTTCCACATAGGGTAGACTTTTCCAATCAAGCACCTGTTCTTGATTGCCTTGTTGTAATTGTTGCACTACGTGATTTCTAAATGTAGATGCCCATGTTGGAATAGGTGCAGGAGATTCGTGCCAATTGAGTTCACTGAGGTTGTGGGTAATACTTCCTGATCCAATAAGAAGTATTTGTTCATGTCTTAACACAGAAAGAATTTCGCCAATATGATGTATTTCTTGTGCAGAGTAATGAATAGGTAATGATATTGTAATTACAGGAATATCTGCTTCAGGATACATATGTAATAAAGGCATCCATACGCCGTGATCTCGAGGGCGACTACTGTTTGCATGTGCTGTAATGTGATGTTCTGCAAATAAATTGAGTAGTC
This sequence comes from Acinetobacter baretiae, assembly GCF_015627105.1. Taxonomy (GTDB): domain Bacteria; phylum Pseudomonadota; class Gammaproteobacteria; order Pseudomonadales; family Moraxellaceae; genus Acinetobacter; species Acinetobacter baretiae. The sequence continues at coordinate 120,789 of NZ_VTDM01000008.1, forward strand.
TTTCTGAAATATCAGTGGCTCCAGGCGCTGGATATTTAATTTTATAAATTAATTCAGGGAAACCACGAAAGTCGTGCCAAGTATTTGGTCTTGGTGATGTACTGACTTCGAGAACATGACTTTCCCAATGGGCAGACATCACAATAATAGCTTGAGGGCGAGGTAAATTCACACTTAAACGATGTAAAGCAGGGCCCACTTGCTCTGGATTGAGTGCAAGCATTGGTGAGCCATGTGAAATAAATAAACCAGGTAACGTATTTAAATGCATTATCCTCTCTCTTAATGATTATTTATGCACGATGATATGGGTGATTATGGTTAATGGTCATGCCTCTATATAATTGCTCAATCAGCATCACACGTACTAATGGGTGTGGTAATGTGAGTTTAGATAACGACCAGTGCCACAATGCTTTTTGTTTGACGGCTTGACTGAGTCCATCTGGCCCGCCAATCGCAAGCGCGATATCTTGCCCAGACAGCATCCATTCTTGCATCGTATGGGCCAATTTTTCAGTACTTAGTTCACGACCGTTCACTTCTAAGGCAATCAATGTCTCGTTGGGCTTGAGTGTAGATAAAATACTTTCACCTTCGGTTTGACAGTATTTTAAAATGTCTGCTTCTGAGTCATTTTTACCTCTTTTTGCCATAGGAAGTTCAATAAACTGTGTTTGTACAAATGGTTGAATGCGTTTGAGGTAATCTTCTACACCTGTGAGAACCCATGTTGGCATTTTTTGTCCGATAGTGAGTATTCTAATCTTCATAAGGCCTGATTGCGTAGTCTAAAATTAAAACGCAGTATAGCGAAAATAGAACAAGCGATAGAAGTTGAATCTAAAAAAATAAAGCCACTTTCAAAAGTGGCTTTATTTTTGATTTTACTGCTAGTGCCGTGTGACTTTAGGTGTAGTCACCGATTTGGTGATTGGAGTGGGTAGAGGTTTTGGCATTTCAGTGAGTGCCAATGGTAATACGTCATCAATGGTTTTTACGGCTCTAATGTCAAGACCTTCTTTGACATTATCGGGAATTTCAGCCAAATCTCGGACGTTATCTTGTGGGATAAATACCAATTGAATGCCACCACGATGTGCTGCAAGCAATTTCTCTTTTAAACCACCAATACGTAATGCATGACCACGTAAAGATGTTTCACCTGTCATAGCAATATCTGCACGAATAGGGATGCCTGTAAATGCAGACACTAATGCTGTTGTTAGCGCTAATCCTGCAGATGGTCCATCTTTTGGTGTAGCACCTTCTGGTAAATGTACATGCACATCTGTTTCTTCGAAACGACTTGCTTCAATACCTAGCTCATCGGCACGAGTACGTACGACAGTCATTGCTGCTGTAATAGATTCTTTCATGACATCACCAAGCGAACCTGTAGTAATGAATTTACCTTTACCTTTGACCGCAGCAACTTCAATCGTTAATAGTTCTCCGCCAACAGATGTCCAAGCGAGTCCATTAACACGTCCAATTTGTGCCTGTTCTTCAGCAATGCCATAATCGAACTTGTGCACACCTAAATAGTTTGGAAGATTTGTTGTATTCACTTCCGTTTCTAAATGCTTTGCTTTTTTACTCACAGCATCTTTAACAACTTTACGAGCAACTTTAGAAATTTCTCGTTGTAAGCTACGTACACCTGCTTCACGGGTATAGCGTTGTACAATGTCACGAATTGCCTCTTCGTGTATGGTAAGTTCTTTACCGCGTAGACCGTTATCTTTAATGGCTTTAGGCACAAGATAGCGTGATGCAATATTGACTTTTTCATCTTCGGTATAGCCCGGTAGACGAATTACTTCCATACGATCAAGTAGTGCTTCAGGAATATTCATACTGTTTGCTGTACAAATAAACATCACCTCTGAAAGATCAAGATCCAAGTCTAAATAATGGTCATTGAACTTATTGTTTTGTGATGGATCAAGTACTTCAAGCAAAGCAGATGAAGGATCACCACGGTAGTCTTGTGCCATTTTATCAATTTCATCAAGTAAAAATAGCGGATTTTTAACCCCTACTTTTGTTAATGATTGCACAATTTTCCCTGGCATCGCACCAATGTAAGTACGTCGATGACCGCGTATTTCAGCTTCATCTCTTACACCACCTAAAGCCATGCGCACAAATTCACGGCCAGTTGCTTTAGCAACAGATTCACCTAGAGAGGTTTTACCTACACCCGGTGGGCCAACAAGACATAAAATTGGACCACGAAGTTTTTTTACACGAGATTGAACAGCCAAGTATTCAACAATGCGCTCTTTAACTTCATCAAGTCCATAGTGGTCTTTATCTAAAATATCTTGAGCTTTGCTTAGATTAATGCTGACTTTACTGGCTTTATTCCAAGGTGTATCCAAAATGGCTTCTAGATAATTTCTGACCACAGCCGCTTCGCTCGATGCAGGTTGCATGGCTTTAAGCTTGCGAAATTCGGATTCCGCTTTTTTGCGAACGTGTTCAGGCAAGTCTGCTTCTGCAAGACGTTTTTCAAGTTCGGCAACTTCGTCTTCTGCACCGCCATTAATATCAGAAAGTTCACGTTGAATGACTTTCATTTTTTCATTCAGAAAGTATTCGCGTTGATTTTTTTCCATCTGGCGTTTTACATTGTCATGAAGACCTTGTTCAATTTGTTGTTCTTCAGACTGTTGCAATAAGTAGTGTGTCAGTTCTTTATAATGGCTATTAAAGTCATTGTATTCCAAGAATTTTTGCTTTGCTTCTATGGTCAGTGGCACACGTGTTGCAACAAAAAACAACAGTTGTTGTAGATCTTCAATTTTGTTTGCCGCAGCAATTAATTCACGTGAATTACGTAGTTTTGCTTCAGCGTATTGTGCAAATAGCCCTTGTAGCTCTTGTATCGATTTAGTTTGCGTTTCTTGATCGATGTTAACATCAATCGGGCTGATTGAATGTTCTGCGCTTAAGTAGTTATCATGTTCAATGATCGTTTTTAATTCAGAACGATGTAGGCCTTCAATCAATACTTTGATGCAATTTTCATCGTTTTCATGATTAACGACTTGTACAATCTTTGCAACGGTACCATATTGATAGAGGTTGTTTTGGTCTATATCTTCAGTCAATGAGTCTTTTTGAGCAACGACAAAAACCAAGTTGTCATTGCTACGAGCAACATCAACTGCTTGGATTGATTTTTCACGACCAACAAACAGTGCGATTTGCATGTGTGGATAAACGACCACATCACGAAGCGCCAACAGTGGCAATACATTTTGTATTGGGGTCGCTTCTTCGAAACCATCGTGATTTAAAATTTGTTCAGCCATGGGCACTCCTAATGAGTAACAACAACGTTGCTAAGTATCATTTTATAGTGAAGTGCTTTTGAAAAATTACAAGGGTATTTCAGATAAAAACGCTAAAAAAACACAGAAGTGCCTAAAAATAAAGCATTATTGTTGTGGTTGTGTTAAAAGCAATAGGTTTTGTTTACAGTATATAATGCATCAATTGGTTGATCCCACTTTTGTCTAGGAATTGGGCTAGCAATATATTGAAAAGCGTGTGCAATACCTAACCTATAGGGTAAATAAGGGGCAAAGCACAAAGTGCGATCGTAAAAGCCACCTCCCATGCCAATTCTTGTACCTAACGCATCACAGGCCAATAATGGTGTAACCACAAGATCTAAAATATGGATAAGTTTACCTCTTTGTTTAGGCTCATACATTCCTAGAGCGTGGCGACTAAATCTGTTTTGTATATATTGATTTTGAGTGATTTTTACCCAAACCAAATGTTTTTTTGAAGAAGAAATTTGAGGTAAATACACGGTTTTTTGATGTTTAAAACATTGCATAATGAGAAGGTGAGTGTGTACTTCTCCAAAAGCATGTAAATAAAGCCCTATATGTTGTGATTTTTTAAATATAGCAGAGCGGATGATACGCATACATATACGATGTTCGGTGCGTTGTTGTGTGCCACGTGATAGAGCTTTTCGCTGTTGTTTAAGCGCTTTTCGTTGTATGTCTTGCATATGAACTAGCATTGATGACTAAAGTTTAAATAAATAGGTGATGTAAATATATGGTTGTTTGAGATTTGATTTTGATTCTGTTTTTACGGTAAGTCAAGTGAACGATTTTGATGTGTGTGATTGATTTTCCTGTGTAAATGTATTTGACCGATAATTAACCCGAATCCTGTTTAAGGATTTATTTGAAAAAGCCAAGGATTAGAGCCATAAGTTGAGTTACTAGACACGACTTACCACTCTAATCCTCATGACTGATATTACTGCTTTATTCTGTACCATTGATGATTTTTTTATAAAATTTGAATCCACTTATTTGAAATTTCTAAAACAGAATCAATACTTCAAACGAA
>NZ_VTDM01000029.1 GCF_015627105.1 Acinetobacter baretiae
GATCGGATATACAGGAGTTATTGGAACACTATGGGCATCAGATTTTATGGTTGCCTGCTTATAGTCCTGATTTGAATTCTATTGAAAAGACTTGGGCATGGATTAAGAAAAAGAGAAAAGAATGGCAAGAGGATTGTATTGATCGACTCTTTCAGATGTTTTTTCATGTCTGTATGAGTAATTAGATTGTTTGACTATATCTCATAAAGCTGATCATCATGATCATAATGCCGTTAAAGCTTATATTTGATGATTTGATGATTTGATGATTTGATGATTTGATGATTTGATGATTTGATGATTTGATGATTTGATGATTTGATGATTTGATGATTTGATGATTTGATGATTTGATGATTTGATGATTTGATGATTTGATGATTTGATGATTTGATGATTTGATGATCAATTACAGTATATATAGTATATTTTCTTGTACACTCATTTTTGCCACATGCAGAACAAAAAATACTCACAGAGTAAAACAATCTATTTTAATACCCAAACCTTTATGAGTTTGATATATATCGCTTCAATCATTGAATAAATATTAATATTTCTATGTTAAGGCACTTTTAATTACGTGTTGTATATTTAAACACGCTATACATAGACACTTTTTAAACATTTTGCTGAGCAACAAAAAAGGCTCAATTCTTAAAGAATTAAGCCTTTAGTGAGTATCCAATACTGCAAATTATGCACTATTGGTGCGGAAGGGGGGACTTGAACCCCCACGCCCGAAAGCACTACCACCTCAAGGTAGCGTGTCTACCAATTCCACCACCACCGCATTTGCAGGCATTTTATTCCTTTCGTTGAAAAAAGAAAAGTACCTTATGCAAATTAATTGGCTGTTTTTGATGTATTTGTTGAATTTACACCCGAATTAGTGGCAGGTGTAGTCACAGGCGCTTGGTGATCAGGCATAAGACTGTAAGCATCTGCTGTTTGTTTTTTTGCATACACAGCTAAAGTAATACTGGTAACAAAAAATATTGCAGTCAAAATACCAGTCAAGCGAGTTAGAAAATTACCTGACCCAGACGCACCAAATACAGTACCTGCACCGCCCCCACCAAACGAAGCACCTGCATCTGCACCCTTACCGTGTTGTACTAGAACCAAGCCAATAATACCGATTGCCAACAAAACATGTACAACTAGCACAAATGTTTGCATGAACTCACCTTACCTTATTTTTTACCCGCAAAAGATGCTGCAATCTTATAAAAAGATGCTGCATTAAGAGATGCACCACCAACAAGTGCACCATTAATATCTGGACACGCTGCAAAGTCTGCTGCATTTTCTGGTTTAACACTACCACCATACAAAATAGCAACACGATCACTTGCATCTGTAATTTGGCTTAATCCTGCACGAATTTGTGCATGCATGGCTTGAGCATCATCTGCTGAAGCAGTTTTACCCGTACCAATTGCCCAAATTGGTTCATAAGCAATAATGATGCGCTCTTCCCATTGCTGAGGATTCACCACAGATGCAATATCTTTAACCTGTTGCAAAACAACCGCTTCAGCTTCACCATTTTCTCGTTGCGTTAAGCTTTCACCTACGCAATATACAACGGTCAAACCTGCTTCTAAAGCATGCTTAATTTTAGCACATAAAATCTCTGTATTATCACCGAGTAACTCACGACGCTCAGAATGACCAACCAACACATAAGAGACACGCGCATCTTGTAATAGTTGTGCACTAACATCTCCTGTATATGCGCCCGTACCAGGAAAACGAGATACATCTTGTGCAACAACATGTACAGTACGGTTATAACCAACAAACGTATCTTTAAGTGAAATCAGTGAAAGATACGTTGGTGCAATCGCAATATTACACTGTTGCTGTGCAATAGGTGCTAATTGCAAACATTGATTAAACTGCTGAGTCCATTTTTGAACATCAGCCGTTGCAGGATTCATTTTCCAATTTCCAATTACCCAAGGCACAATCGTTGACGCTGACATCTTCAAACACCCTTTATCATTCATTAAATATATGCGCTTATTTTACACACTTTTTTTGATTTTACCTTTTTTTTTGCAAGTTGCCATGTTTTGCTAGCGCATAAAAGAGTTTTAACGGTAATATGCGTATAATAAGTATTGCTTACTCTATGAGCATATGTTTTATTTATATTTTTGATCTCTTCTTTCATTATTGCTCTAGTAGCTAAAACGATATCGGGCAGGGCTCATGACCAACTCTTCTACGCCTACTCAATTAACAGGCTTTATGCTTACCTTAGTAAATGATGGACATTTCTCAGAAGAAGCACTTCGAGAATGTCTTGCTCAGGCTCAAAAAATTGATATCGATTTTGTTCGATATTTACTTGATTATAAAAGTTTTTCTCCCAAAACTTTAGCTCAAAGCTTTTCAAAATCATTTAATTTACCTTTATTTGACCTATTCTCTTTTCGGTTTGAAGAACTCCCTCATGATGCACTCGATGCAGAATTAGTCGCATCTCATCATATTTTACCACTCATTAAAGACAATCAACGTTTTGTGATTGCAATCAGTAATCCTGAATACATAGAAACATTAGAAAAACTCCTGTATCAAAATGATGCTGAAGCGAAAAAATTCAGGAAAATGGAAGGTGTGGTAAGTATACAAAGTGATGCATATATCAAACCGACTTGGGTTGTTGTGGAATACAATAAACTTGAATACTTAGTACAGCAAAACCAACAAAACCAACAAAATAAAGAAGATGAAGAAGATTATCTCACAGATGAAGAAAGAGAGACTCGCCAAGAAAAGCAACTCAAAGGTGATGAACTACAATTCGATGCTGAACCATTTAGAAATAAAGATAACCCCAATGAATTGCCTATTATCAAATATGTAAATGCCTTACTCTTTAATGCAATTCGCTTAAAAGCATCCGACTTACACTTTGAACCCTATGAAAAATCTTATCGTGTGCGTTACCGCATTGATGGAATTTTACGACAAGTTGCAACACCATCTGTCGATGAGGCCAATCGTCTATCTTCGCGTTTAAAAGTCATGTCACAAATGGACATTTCTGAAAAACGAATGCCTCAAGATGGCCGTATCAAACTGAAAGTCGCAGAAGATAAAGCCATTGATTTTCGTGTTAACTCATTGCCTACCTTATTTGGTGAAAAAATTGTACTGCGTATTTTAGATCCATCTAGTGCAATGTTGGGTATCGATGTCTTAGGTTATGAGCCCGATCAAAAGAAATTATTCTTAGATGCATTACATCAACCACAAGGCATGGTACTCATTACAGGCCCAACCGGTTCAGGAAAAACAGTTTCTCTTTACACGGGTCTAAATATTTTAAATACTGAAAGTGCAAATATTTCAACCGCAGAAGACCCTGTCGAGATTAACCTAGAAGGGATTAACCAAGTCAATGTCAACCCTAAAGTTGGGCTTAACTTTGCAACAGCATTACGCTCTTTTTTACGACAAGATCCAGACATTATTATGGTCGGGGAGATTCGTGATATAGAAACTGCAGAGATTGCAATTAAAGCAGCGCAAACTGGACATATGGTGTTATCTACACTACACACCAATAGTGCACCTGAAACGCTCACCCGACTGCGCAACATGGGTGTACCTTCATTTAATATCGCAACGTCTGTCAACTTAGTTATTGCACAGCGACTTGTGCGTAAGCTTTGCTCACGCTGTAAAAGACCGATTAATATTCCAAACAAAAGCCTGTTAGAATTGGGATTTACCAATGAAGACCTCACACAAAAATCTGTAACCATTTTTGAAGCTGTAGGATGCTCTGAATGCAGAGAGGGTTATAAAGGTCGAGTGGGCGTATATGAGGTGATGAAAATCACCCCTGAAATTGCCCAATTAATTATGGAAGATGCCAACTCAATTCAAATTGCTAAAAAAGCACAAGAGTTGGGCTTTAATAATTTACGTCGATCAGGTTTAAACAAAGTCATGCAAGGGCTAACTACATTACAAGAAGTTAACCGTGTCACCAACGACTGACCAAGATAAAAGAGATCAACATGGCAGCAAATGCAGAAAAACTACAGACTTTTTCTTACGTTGGAACCGACAGAAAAGGTGCCAAAACCGCTGGTGACTTAACTGCAAAAAATATGGCATTGGCGAAAGCGAGTTTGCGCAAACAAGGGATCAATGTATCTAAAATCAATCCTAAACGAAAAGATTTACTCGAAGGTATTTTTAAAAAAGGAATATCAACACTTGATATTACTATTTTTACACGCCAACTTGCGACCATGATGAAAGCAGGTGTTCCATTGGTACAAAGCTTTGAAATTGTTGCAGAAGGCCTTGAAAATCCAACAATGCGAGATATTGTTTTAGGGATTAAAAGTGAAGTTGAAAATGGCAGTACATTTACTCAAGCATTAAAAAAATACCCTAAACATTTTGACCAACTCTTTTGCTCATTGGTTGAGTCTGGTGAGCAGTCTGGTGCACTTGAAACCATGCTTGATCGTGTTGCAATATACAAAGAAAAAAGTGAACAGTTAAAACAGAAAATTAAAAAAGCAGTGAAATACCCCATTAGCGTGATCGTGGTTGCCTTAATTGTGACGATTATTTTGATGGTTAAAGTTGTGCCTGTATTCCAAGATCTCTTTGCTTCTTTTGGTGCAGATTTGCCATCATTCACACAAATGGTGGTCAATATGTCAAAATGGATGCAAGCATATTGGTATATTCTCATAGCAGCGATTATTGCAAGTGTAATTGGTGTTTCACAAAGCTATAAACGTAGTCAGGGCTTACGTAATCGAGTAGACCGCTTAGTTCTCAAACTGCCGATTTTTGGTGATTTAGTCTATAAGTCAATTATTGCCCGTTATAGCCGTACACTCGCAACCACTTTTGCCGCAGGTGTACCATTAATTGATGCACTGGAGTCAACTGCAAAAGCCACTAACAATATTGTATTTGAAACTGCGGTTATGCGTATTCGAGATGATGTGGCTTCAGGTCAACAACTGCAATTTTCTATGCGCCAAACAGAGCGATTTCCGTCTATGGCCATTCAAATGGTCGCCATTGGTGAAGAGTCTGGTGCTTTAGACACCATGCTCGATAAAGTCGCTACCTACTATGAAAGTGAAGTCGATAATGCCGTAGATGGCCTAACATCGATGATGGAACCACTGATTATGGCAATTTTAGGCGTACTCGTTGGCGGTCTTGTCGTTGCGATGTATCTTCCAATTTTCCAAATGGGGTCAGTGGTTTAGTGAACGAATTGATTGATTTATTCAACCAAAACAGCCTTGTTTTTTATACCACTGTTGCTGTATTGAGCTTGTGTGTTGGCAGTTTTATAAATGTCGTTATTTTTAGAACACCTAAAATAATGGAGCAAGCATGGCGAAATGAATGTCAAATGTTGCTCCATCCAGAAAATCCGCATATCGAACATGACAAGCTGAGTTTAAATACACCTCGCTCACACTGTCGTGGCTGTAAAAAAGTGATTCATTGGTATCAAAACATTCCGGTGTTAAGTTGGCTTGCGTTAAGAGGAAAATGTGCATCTTGCCAAGAGCGCATTAGCATTCGCTACCCTTTCATTGAACTGCTCACTGCCATATGTTCTATCACTGTTGCATATATGTTTGGCCCTAGCCTACAGACCGTATTTGCATTAATGTTTACATGGCTACTCATTACGCTGTCTTTTATAGATTTTGATACTCAATATTTACCTGATCGCTTTACTTTTACACTTGTAGGTTTAGGCTTAGCTGCAAATAGTATGGATCTTTTTGTGAGCCCAACCCATGCCATTTGGGGCGCCATTATTGGTTTTTTGTGCCTATGGATTGTATGTGTTATTTATAAAGTGATTTCGGGCAAAGATGGTATGGGTTACGGTGACTTCAAGCTATTGGCCGCTTTAGGTGCATGCTTAGGCCCACTAATGTTACCACTGATTATTTTACTTTCATCGTTTCTTGGATCGATCATTGGTTTAATTTTAATGAAAAGACGACAAGAAAGCCTCCCTTTTGCTTTTGGCCCTTATATTGCACTTGCTGGTTGGATTGCAATGATGTGGGGTGAACAAATCATGAAAGCCTATTTAGGTAGCTATTAATGTCTGGGTTTACTGTGGGTCTGACAGGAGGGATTGGTAGTGGTAAAACTGTAGCGAGCGATTGGTTTTCTACTCAAGGCATTGACATTATAGATGCAGATGTCATTGCACGCCAAGCTGTAAACAAAGGACAGCCTGCTCTTCTTAAAATTGCCGATACTTTTGGTCAGCAAGCCCTGCAAAATGACGGCACATTAAACCGTGCCTATTTGCGAGAAATTATTTTTAACGATCCTAATGCAAAAAAACAGTTAGAACAAATTACACACCCAATCATTCGCAATGAAATCATACAACAACTTTTTCAAAGCCATAGTCCGTATAATATTTTAGTATCACCTTTGCTGTTTGAAACCGATCAACATCAACTTACTCAACGAACACTATTAATTGACACATCAAAAGCATTACAACAACAACGTGCTTCACAACGAGATCAACAATCGATAGAGAAAATTAAGCTGATTATTTCAGCACAAATGTCGCGTCAAGACAAACAACAACGCGCAGATGATATTGTCCTCAATACAGGTGCTATTGAGGATTTGTATCACCAACTATTTTTATTACATCAGCGTTATTTAACCTTCGCTACTCGATAAACGCTGACGACACGCCTCGTACAATGCCATACCTGTTGCAACGCTCACATTTAGACTTTGTAAATTACCAGCCATAGGAATATAAGCTTTTTCATCACACTGTGCTTGTGTAATAGGACGTAAGCCTGTGTCTTCTGCCCCCATTACCACGACAACAGCACCAGAAAAATCACATTGATGAATTGGTCTAGCCTGTTCATCAAGCATGGTACCCACTACACGATAGAAATGTGCATCTTTTAAATGTGCCAATGTCCGTGCTAAATTGGTCACTTGAATAAATTTAACTTTTTCTGCACCACCTGCGGCAACTTTGCGTGCTGTAGGGGTAAGACTTGCTGAACGATCTCGAGAAACAATAACCGCTTGTACACCCATAGCAGCAGCAGTACGAATACATGCCCCTAAATTATGCGGATCAGTGACTTGATCAAGTGCTAACAATAAAGCCTGTGGCTGCGTTTGAATCAATTGATCTAAATCTTTTTCATTCAATATTGCTTGTGGTCGCACTGCTGCAACAACACCTTGGTGATAAGGAAGCCCCGCCATTTTTTCTAAATTATCACGACTGGCTTTTTGTACACTAATTCCAAACGGTTCGGCCAAACTCAACAGGTGTTGTAATCTTTGATCATCACGTCCTTTTAAAGTGAATAATGTCAGTACACGCTCAGGTTCTAACTCCAACAAAGATTCAACAGAGTGAACACCATAATAATATTCTGGCTTTGCCATGTGTAATGACCTCAAAATCAAAAAATAAAATCCTGTAAAGGGGATACTCTACAGGATAAAAAGTAGCATTTAGTGTAGCTGATTTTACAGCATTTGGCTTGATCTAACCTTCTAAATGACACACATAATCTAAGACTTGATCGGTTTCTATTTTAAAGGTGCTTTCACCGGGTACGTAAAAAGACTGCCCTGCACGAAATAATTCTGCTTGCTCATTGCTTGCAATACGCACACGACACTCACCAGAGATGATTTCCATACGTTCTGGTACATGGGTTTCAAATGTTAAGACTTGATCACTTGGCAAAATGACACCTAAAGTTTTTTTTGTGCCATCTTCAAATTGTACGGTATGACTTACGCATAAGCCGTTAAAATAAACATTAGATTTTTTTACTACAGATACATGATCGAACTGAACTGACATCTCTTTTTCCACCTTATGATTAATATATTATGTCAATGAATATATTTATATGCCCACCACAACCATGCCATATTGGCATGCTTTTATCTACTTAAATTAGTAATAATATCGTAAAACCATGACAGCAATATTGTAGTATTCATACAATCTCTTGATAAAATAGATTGGCAGAATATGTTTTTTCGGTATGATCTTTTGTAAGATGCTTTTATAGCGCACATGCTACACATTGATGCCACGTACAATAATACCTCGCACACCATGGATGCGTATATGCTTACACATTTAACACTTATCAATTTTGCTTTAGCCGAACATTTGGCCTTAGATATTGCATCAGGATTTAATGTTTTAACAGGGGAAACAGGTGCGGGAAAATCATTACTGCTCGATGCTTTATCTGCATGCTTAGGTGAACGTACAGACACAGGATTAGTTCGTTTTGGTACTGAAAAAGCCGATGTCACAGCCATTTTTAGCTACAAAGATGATACACCAGAAGCCACATGGCTCACTCAAAAAGAATTAAATGACCATTCTGGTGAAATTCACTTACGTCGTGTGATTTTTGCAACAGGACGCAGTAAGGCATGGATCAATGGCCGTCCCACTAGTCTCTCAGAACTCAAAGAGCTCGGACGACTCTTGGTTCAACTGTATAGTCAGCATAGTCAACAACAATTACTTGCCCCACCCTATCCAAAGCAATGGCTTGACCATGTCAATCAATTTTCAAAACCTGCTCAAGCAGTACGCCACGCATATAGCATTTGGCAAAAGACCATCCGACAACATCAAGATGCTCTAGCAGCGCAAAGCTCTCGATTACAACGCATTGAGGCACTAGAAATTCAACAAGAAGAACTAGAAACCATTGCTCAAAAAAACTATCTCGACATCGAACAAGAGTTTGATCGCTTTAGTCATCATGAAGCCATTATGCAAGACAGTGCTTATAGCTTAAACATCCTTGATGAAGAAGAACAAAACATTACCCAAGCTTTGGCAAGTGTCATCAAACGTTTAGAAACACATGCTGGGCGCAGTACAGAATTACAGAACATTTATACATCATTAAGTAATGCGCAAAGTGAAATCAATGATGCAACCTTAGCTCTACATCACTTTATTGATAAGCAAAGCTTTAATCCTGAGCGAATGGAACAGCTCAATCACGAGTTAGAAGTATTTCATCATTTAGCACGAAAATACCGAACACAACCCGAACATCTCAAAACACAATATTTACAGTGCCAAGAACAATTAGATGCCTTACAACAACAAGAAGATCCAACGACATTGGCGAACTTAGTAAAAACTCTTGAAATAGATTTTTTTACACAAGCACGCCATTTAGATCAAATACGTAAAGATGCTGCGCCTCAACTTGCACAACAGCTGACCACACAAATTAAAACTTTGGCATTGCCTGAAGCCTATTTTGAGTTTAAGTTTGAACCATTAGAACAAGCTTCTGCCGAAGGTCTAAGCGCCATTCACTTGCTATTTACTGCCAATAAAGGCATACCTCCTCAACCATTGGCCAAAGTGGCCTCTGGTGGAGAGCTGTCTCGGATTGCACTGATTATGCAAGTCATGAATGCTGAACGCACAGAGGCCGAAATGATTGTGTTTGATGAAATCGATGTTGGAATTAGTGGAGGAACGGCTGAAATTGTTGGTCGCCTTCTCAGTAAGTTGGCACAACATGTACAAATTTTATGTATTACACATCAAGCCCAAGTTGCTGCACAATCTGATCAGCATTTATTTGTTCAAAAACAACAAACAGATCCTGCAAGTAGTACTATTGTCCAACTGAATGAAGAGCAATGTATTCAGGAGTTGGCACGCATGACAGGTGGTATAGAAATTAATGACACCACTTTAGAGCATGCAAAACAGCTCAGAGCCTTAAAGTTTCAGGCACAAAAATAAATCATACTCACTTGGCGTATCTATCATGTTCTTGTATGTTAGAACACTATTCAATTTACCATGTAACACCCTTGGAGCACATTTTAGGTGACAAAACAATATTTAACACATCGTTGTTTAATTGCACCACCAGGTATGCACGATGATACGTTTGCAAACACACTCATTTATTTAGCCCGTCACGATGCAGATGGTGCACAAGGTATTATCTTAAACCAACCGAGCAATATAGAAATCAAAGAATTACTCAACGATTTAGATATTGATGCAGACCATGTGAATCCACATGCAGTCTTGCAAGGTGGGCCATTACGCCCCGAAGCTGGTTTCGTTTTACACACAGGTCAACCTACATGGCATTCTTCAATTGCAATAGGAGAAAATGTATGTATTACAACAAGTAAAGATATTTTAGATGCTATTGCACATAATGAAGGTGTAGATAATTACCAAATTGCGCTCGGTTATGCAAGTTGGCAAAAAGATCAACTTGAAGCTGAAATTGCTCAAGGAGACTGGCTTATTTGTGAGGCAGATATGGATTTAATTTTCAATTTAGCATATACAGAACGACTCAATGCAGCCTATCGAAAAATTGGCGTAGATCCGACACGTCTTTCAGTTGAGATTGGTCATGCCTAAAACCGTCAATACCATTATGGCTTTTGATTTTGGCACACAAAAAATGGGCATGGCCATTGGTCAACGTCAAATCCAATCTAGTACACCTTTGGCACAATTTCCCATGAAAGATGGTATTCCTCAGTGGGATCAACTGTTAAAAATCGTCAAAGAGTGGCAACCTGAGTTATTTTTAGTGGGTTTACCTATCAATATGGACGACAGTGAGTCTGAACTCTCACTTAGAGCAAGAAAGTTTGCACGGCGTTTGCGCCATCAAACCAATATTGACACGTACATGGTCGATGAACGTTTAACAACCCGTAGTGCACGAGAGCAACTCGATCATTATCAACAACAAGGACGTGGCAAAAAATTATCTGCAGACAGCCTTGCCGCAGCCATTTTAATTGAAAATTGGTACGAGTGCCCTACAGCCATGACCCCATAATGGGATTATTGTTGTGTATTGGGTAAGATTCGTACCGTAGCTGTGCGTCCAGCAACAAACGTCATTAGATTTTTAGGTTCTTCGTCTAAAACAATTTTCACGGGTATACGCTGAGCTAAACGCACCCAAGTAAATGTTGGGTTTACATTGGCCAACAAAGAACTACTCGCACTGCGCTCTCGGTCTTCTATACCCGATGCGATGCCTTGTACATGGCCTTTCATACTGTGCTGATCACCCATCAACTCAATCGTGGCCTTGTCACCCACATGGATTTTATTGAGTTTTGTTTCTTCAAAATATCCAACCACATACAATTGTTTACGGTCTACCATTGCTGCAACAGCTTGCCCGACTTTCACATAATCTCCCACACGCATATCAAAGTTAGATAAGGTACCATCGGCAGGTGCAACCACTGATGAACGTTGTAAATTCAGTGTCGCTAAGTTTAAATTACTTTGTGCAACCGCAATCAGTGCATGTTGTTGCTTAATATTCGCTTGTGCCTGTTCCATACTGGCTTGTAATTGTTTATCTTCAGCGTGGGATTGCGCTTTAACCGCAAGCACTTGATCT
The DNA here is from genome assembly GCF_015627105.1 of Acinetobacter baretiae. GTDB lineage: Bacteria > Pseudomonadota > Gammaproteobacteria > Pseudomonadales > Moraxellaceae > Acinetobacter > Acinetobacter baretiae. The sequence continues at coordinate 11,487 of NZ_VTDM01000029.1, forward strand.
TGTTCTTGTTTAGAAATAGCACCATTCATTAAATTGGCATAACGCATCGCATTTTGATCTGCCAATGTCGTATTTGCAACTGATTTAACGATATTGGCTTTGCTTTGTGCCAAACTTGCTTCTGCTTGTGCTAAGCCCGCTTGTGCTTTGGCTAAATCAGACTTTGCCTGCTCTACACTTAAGAGTTGACGTGCCGTGTCGACCTCAAAAAGTAACTGGCCTTTTTTCACGCTTTGATTATCTTGCACCAAAACTTCAGTCACTAAACCAGAGACATCCGAAGACACTTCAATAACATCAGCACGAATACGACCATCTCGTGTCCATGGCTCTGCATTGTAATAGTCCCATAAATGCCATGCTGTTAATACGGCAAGTATAATAAAAATCAACATTAGCAATGGTTTGACTGCTTTGCGAACTTCAAATGAACTCATTTAATAACCTACTTCACGGTAAACCAGATAAAAATATAATGCACGCATAACAAACACAGTACGTACAAACACAAATGAAACACGCCAACAAACATAATCCACCCTCGTTCTACACATACACGCGTACAACGACTCACCAGTAAAAATAACAAGTAAGCTAAAATGGCTTGTACTAAAAAGCTTGGAATAAATACGCCATACAAATTAAAATCACTCATGCACTAGGCTCCACATGAGCATGCGTGATGCCCACTTGCTTAAAAATACTATGTTGAATGTTGTTTAAACTCATATAAGTACGTTGTTTAATATTACTATTTTCTTCACTTTTCAAAGCCACATACGCATTTTGCAAGATCCTGATTAACGCCTCATGGGTTGCTGTTTGCACGTGACCTTTTTTTTCTAATTCTTTAAACAAAGACACACAGCACGTTTGTAACTCAAACAATGATTGTTGTAAAACAGGAGAAATTAATTGTGAAGATGCCAACTCATGTATACGAGATAAATCTACCGTTGCACTGGTTTCTACCAATGCATGATGCATGGCTTGTTTAAGTTCTTTAGACTGGACTAATTTACTATTTAATACACCGATACGATCAATCATGCCACGTAAACGAACTCTAAAACCTACGCCATACGAGGTATGAACCATTTTTCTCATCGCACGATAATGACGTTGTAAAATTCGCGTTGCTGTTTCTTCTGGTGACATCGCTCGAATAAAATACAAACTTACCAAGGCACACAACACGCCTAAAATCATTGCAAAATCAGCATCGAAAAATGAAACTGCATCTATGGCATAGCGATTTTGTAAATTCATCGACATTACACTTACCACACCTAACACAAGACCAAGCGCCATTAAATTTGGTCGTGCAATGAGTAATGTAAATGTGATGACCGCAGGTGCTAACACTAAAGCCAACTGCCAAAATTGGCTAATACTTGGAAAGATTGCAAATACATAAATAAATACAATGCCAAAAGCACTAATACTGCCCCAAAAAAATATTTTTAATGCAGGAATTGGATTGTCGATTGCTGTTAAAATACAAGAGCATACTGCAGCCATTTGTGCCATCATAAATCCAGCCTTCCAACCGCTCAGTATCCATACTGCAATTGCAAAAAATGTACTACATACTGCCGCAATTCCTCCCCTCACTGCTACACCATGGTCTCTGTGTAAACTAGGATAATTTGTCGTTAACGGTACAATATTCTCTGGAAAGTCTTTCCGCCCTTGCTGAATACCTTGCCAAATAAAACGCACAATATGTACGTTATAAATATAATGTCGAAGATCCATTTGAAAGCTACTCACAACCGTCAAATGCTCTACATCTACTTGCTGTTTTAATTGTGTAAAAATGTCTGAAAAATGATCTGACAATGCATCTAATTCAGTTTCTTTCAATGTTTTGTTTTGATGTAAAAAATGTAAAACATCATCGGATAATTGTGCAAGTGTTTGGCTCAAAGCACTCCCTTGCTCAGGTTGTAATTGTTTCAGCCGTTCGGACATCGCCACCAAATTAGTCACGGCCATAGCACATTGATGCAACATTTCTTGCACAGGTTTGGTCATTCCTTTCAAATCAGAATTTTCAAACCATAAATGCACAGCCATACTATGTAATTCACTCATATCACGTGTAATCACAGCAACATCTTGACTATAATCGGGTGCCTTTAAATGTGGAGTTAACAGTATTTTCTTAAATAGCTCATCTAAACTGGTTAAATTACTTTCAACACGTTGTTGAATAATTGGGCCAATATGTGCAGGTAAAATCACTGCAGAGACCACTGCCGAACAAATCACCGCAATACCAATTTCTAAAAATCGAGCCAAAGCTATATCAAAAATACTATGTGCATCAATGGTGTTGATCGCATTAAATACAATCATGGCCACAGTATAACCAGACAACATCAGCATATAACTACGGGGTGTACGATCTAGTAAAGAAATATATAAACAAAACCCCACCCAACCTGAAATAACACTGGCAAATAACCATGGGGTATTAATCAAATGTGGCATTAACGCGACAGCAACAACTGCACCTATTGCTGTACCTGCGACACGATATAATGCTTTCGATGACAACATTCCTGCATAGGGATTGGCAATAATCATGACTGTGCCAATTGACCAAATGGGATTAAGCAGATCTAGTTGAAAAGAAATAAATAATGCCAACATTGCTGCAATATACGTTTTTATTGCAAAAACCCAATCAAGCTTACTTGGGCGAAAAGCCACAAGCTGTTTCAGAATGTGCATGGTGCTCCTTTAGCATAAGATTTATTTCATCTGATCTGACACAAGACAACAAACAGTGGGGATCTAAACGACCCATGCATTATTTTCTTTATTAGATATTTATATATATAATGATTGCAAAACCAACCAAAAAAGTCAACATAATATCTTTATTTGATAATTTAGTACTTATTAAGTTTTTATTCTCTATTCGGTTATGCTAAAAAGGCATACGATGCTTTAGTAATTGCTTGAGGAAACACAACACACCATGTCTACGACTAGTTTTGGAAAAATACTCACCGTACTCGATTTATTTTCAGTCAGTCGCCCTGTTATTAATGTTGACCTCATTTGTCACGAGCTTGGTCTTTCTAAACCAACAAGCTACCGCTATTTAAAGGAATTAGTCACAACAGGGCTACTTCAGCGCATCTGTGGTACATCAGGCGACTATATGCTTGGGCCTAAAATTGCAGTTTTAGATTATATTTCTAGAGCCACTGACCCTTTAGTACAAATGAGCATTCCGTTAATGAAAGAAATTGCTGAATTAACAGAATTAGACTGTATGCTGACATTTTTAAATCATGACTATTGTATTGATTTACATAGCGAATCATTTCAAAAACATAAATTATTGTCTTATGGACGTGGTAATCCACGCTCTGTATATATGGGCTCATCGCCTAAGGTTATGGTTTCGCATTTAAATAAAAAAAGCCTGCACGTGTTTTATACAAAATATGCAAATCAACTTCAAAAAACAGATTTTGCACACAATGAAGATACCTTTATGCAACGCATGAAAAAAATCAAAAAACAAGGGTATTATTTTTCACAAGGTGAAGTCATTGAGAACTATGCAGGGCTGGCTGTACCTGTGCATTATTCGAAAAAACTTCCCCCTTTAGCACTCACCATCATTGGCTCAAAAAATCGTTTTACCTTTGTAGATTTAAACAAATTAATTATGATGCTCAAAGACAGTGCAGGGAAAATTGAACAGCAATATTTTGAACTCATTCATGATTCAGAATTGATCTCTTAATCGGCACTACAATCTACAATAAGCTTACATGTCACACAGCAAAACAGCATCTTGTTTTTAGCGACTGAAGACTCTATTTTTCTTAGACAATTTTTGCAAAATCGACCTTTTAATCACACCGTGTATCGCAAGATATACACGGTGTTTTGCGCTTAAAACCTGCACCAACTTGCGACATATCGCGCACTTCACATACAGATGATTCAAACCATTTCATTTTCGCTGTACAGTATTGCTCGTTATTTTTGTATATCTTGGTGTTATTTGTTATATGCTCAGTTTTAGCACCACGTATTAAAATGTCATTGACCTTTTATCCTAGAGCACAAAAAGTATCTTAAGGCTGTTTTAAAAATGGCCATGCTGCACGTAAGTAAATGACCATAGACCATAACGTTAAAATGACTGCCGCATACAATACAAGATACGCAAAAATATCTAACGGTTGCCAATTCAATAAAAAGATACTAATTGAAATCATTTGAAAGGCTGTTTTGTACTTTCCAACGGTAGATACAGCCACATTCGTACGTGCGCCTAACTCTGCCATCCATTCACGTAACGCAGATACTGTAATTTCACGAGAAATAATCACAATCGCTGCAAAAGCCATCATAATGGTTGGTTTCCATTGCACCAATACAATTAAAGCCGCTGCCACCATCAATTTATCTGCCACAGGATCTAAAAAACGCCCAAAGGCTGAGCTTTGATTCAGCACACGTGCCAAATATCCATCAAACCAATCTGTAATGGCAGCTAAAATAAAAATTGAAGTGAGTAAAGCATGGCGAAAGACAATTGTATGCTCACTACCATGTACCCCAATCACAGGTGGCCAATAAGCAATTAATAAAAAAACTGGAATTAATGCAATCCTTGCAAGTGTCAACACATTTGGAATATTCAGGATTCTTCCTGCACTCATGATCTACCCGCCACTTTATTTTAGCCGACTGTGTTTACAACCCCATTAGAACAAATAAATTGTATCTAAATATGATGCCACTTTATACGAAATCACGAGCACTGTCGACCATGAAACGCCAACGAATGTATCAACATCTCCCCTCTTTGCTTATGCCTTACTCATGTAAGACTTTATAAATGGTTCGTGCCATGTTTAAACCAATACCTGATACGCCTGTTAGCTCTTTTTCTGATGCCTTAAGTACCCCTTGCATGCCCCCAAAATGAGTGAGCAAATCTCGGCGGCGTTTTTGCCCTAGACCGGGAATGACTTCAAGAATTGAACCTGCACGGCGTTTATCTCGCTTAGCACGATGTTTAGTAATGGCAAAACGATGAGCTTCATCTCTCACTTGTTGAATTAAATGCAGTGCTTTACTGTCTTCAGGAAGTTGGATTTTTTCCCCATCGGTAAAATGAAGTGTTTCTAAGCCAGGTTTACGTCCTTCTCCTTTAGACACACCAATCATAAATGGATCTAAATGTAGGGCTTTCATTACGTCCATGGCCATACTTAGCTGACCTTTTCCACCATCTATCAACAATAAATCTGGCAACATGGCTTTTTTATAACGACGGGTCAGTGCTTGTCGCATGGCTGCATAATCATCTCCTGCTTGAATATCTTCAATGGAAAATTGTCGATAGTCTCGCTTACGCATCCCTCCTTGATCAAACACAACACAAGATGCAACAGTGGCTTCACCCATGGTATGACTAATATCAAAACACTCAATGCGGTCTATATTACGCCCAAGTAATTGTTGTAGTTGATGAAATCGTTCATTCAATTCCAAATGATTACTCAGTTGCCCTTTAATTGCATGCTCTACATTCATTTGTGCAAGTTGTAACCATTCTGCACGTGTTTCACGTACATGTGCTTTAATATAGATTCGTTTTTCTAAACTCTGCGATAAAGCCTGTTCTAATTGTGCTTGGTCTGGCAAAACTTGATTCACAATCAACTCTTGTGGTACTTCATCTGCGACCTGAAAATAAAAATTGGCCATAAAGTCACTCAGCATTTGCCCAAGATCATCACTGAGCATATCGGGGAAATAACTTTTTCCACCAAGCATACGGCCATTACGCACATGCATAATTTGTACACAAGTCACTCCAGCTAAATGTGCAATCGCTAAAATATCAGCTTCACCTTTGACTTTATAGACCGCTTGTTGTGCTGAAACTTCACGCAATAAACTTAAGCGATCTCGATAAAATACTGCTTTTTCAAACTCTAATTTTTCTGCGGCTTGCTCCATAAGCCCAATTAATTCTTGATTAAGTGTTTGAGTATTTCCTTGCAAAAACTGAATCGAATTGTCTACATCTTTTTTATAACTCTCAGCCGAAACTAAGCCTACACATGGCGCAGTACATCGTTTGATTTGATACTGTAAGCAAGGACGTTTACGCTGTGAAAAATAACTATTTTCACATTGCCTCACATTAAATAATTTCTGTAAAGTGAGCAACATATCCTTTGCTGCATATGCACTTGGGTATGGTCCAAAAAAACGTCCTGCATGATGTCTGCCTTTCCCTCGACCACTGGCAATACGGGGGTAAGGGTGATCTGTAGATACATAAATGTAAACGTAAGACTTATCATCTCTGAGTAAAATATTATACGGTGGACGGTGTAATTTAATCAGATTTTGTTCTAACAATAGTGCTTCTGTTTCAGAACGTACAATGATCGTTTCTATATCATAAATTCGAGCGACCAATGCTTTTGTTTTAGGATGGTCAATCGTTTTTACAAAATAATTCGCCACACGATTTTTAAGATTTTTTGCTTTACCAACATATAACAGCTCACCTTGCTCACCGAGCATTTTATATACGCCAGGAAGTTGCGTCATGTGATGAAGTATTTTTTGAATATGTATACTGGTATTTGGATTCACGCCATGCCTTCTTTTGACAAAAACTTTTGTTATCTCGTGCGTTAACACTCATCTGTAAAGATCTACATGTCTAAAAATGCAAAAGCACTTTAAAATGCAATTGGTCACAACACACGCTTCATTTACACTAAAATAGCGGTTGCCATATATTTTGGCTTTTAAACCCACAGCATACAGACAAAACCTAGCGGTTCAGTTATTTTAAAGTAACACCCTTTTATGTTTAAATAAAATATCATGTGGGCACATGGTCATATACACAAGGAGATAAGGGCATGATTTATAATGGCCCTGCGATAAGCATACAACGATTAGAACACAATATCGCAGCATTACGCTTTAAATTGCCACAAGACAATACGCCACTTTTTCATACTGATGTTTTTAATGACTTAGATGCAGCACTTGACTGCTTAGACAATGAGCGTCTTATTTCGGGGTTAATTCTAGTTGATATACAATGTACATATTTCCCCATGTGTCAGTATTATCAGCAACAACTTCAGCACTCTCATACTCAAAAAGCACTGACACATTTCCAAACACAACTTAATCGTATTGAAGATTATGCGTTTCCTACAATCGCGCTACTTGAACACGATGTATTTGGCCCTGCTGCAGAAATTGCACTGTGCTGTGATTACCGCATTGTGACACCGCAAGCACGTCTATTTTTTGCTGCACAAACCTTTGGACAAAGCCCCCTTTTAGGTGCAAGTGTACGACTTCCTCGCCTGATTGGGCTAGAACATGCAATCAATGTGTTACATCACGATACACCGTATTCATCAGAAACTTTATTAGATTTAGGGCTTGCAGACCTACAAAGCGATACTGCATCTGCACTCGCCTGTGCAGTCGAATATATACAACTTAAACAACAACAACCGAAGCCATCATCTAAGCTTGAACCTATTCGACTCAGTGCAATTGCACAATTTATGGTGTTCGAGCATTTAAGAATGCACACCTATACACACAAAACCGTGGGGCACTATCCTGCTTATCAAATCTTACTCGACACCTTAGAGCAATCTGTTTCAAAAAGCCGACTAGAAGCACAAGAGCTTGAGCAACACGCCTATATGGCCATTGTTCACACGTGGCAAGCGCAGTCACTCACCCTACAATCTGCGACACGCTACACACATCATTTATCTTCATTATCGCCATTACAGACAGTCGCTATTGTAGTCAATACCTATCATTCATGGATCACTCATCTGCTTAAGCACGGATTACACGTTTATCTGTCTGATACAGGTGCTGAGTTTGACCACACTGCATTTACAACAGCGTTAATGAATGCAACAGATACAGCTACAGTATCACCTACATCACAACTGTCTTATTGTCGTTATAGCCCACTCAATATTGATATTGAATGTGTTTTTGATTTGGTACATGAATCATTAAACGACAAGGCTGCTCGTTTAAATCAAATTCAATCGCAGTTATCAGCAGAGTGTAAGATCCTCGTTGAAAGCACTGTTTTGTCATTGCAAACGCTCACAGAACAACTTAAACAGCCAACACAAGTCTGCCTAACACATCAAGTTGCTAGCCCTCATCGCATGCCTTTGGTCGAAGTTGTAACACACCATAAAGTGTCTCAAGATACTCTCGATCAAATATTTGATGTGCTACAACAACTGGGGAAAACCCCCATTTTAGTCAATCAAAAACCAGATCTATTTAGTCAGCGTATTTTAAATGGCTATATCACAGTATTTGCAGATTTAATCAGTGAAGGCATCGATTTCGCTTGTATTGATCAGGCCATGCAACGCTTTGGATTTTTAGAAGGGCCAGCTCAGCTTTTCGATCGTATTGGCCTAAAGCATTACGTGCGCACAGAAAAAACTTTACGTACAAAACAGCCAATCGTGCCGCGTTTGATTCAACACTTAGTAGATCAAGGTCATTTCGGTAAAGCACATGGCTTTGGGTTTTATCGTTATGACAACATCACACAAATGGCCAAAAGCAATCATACGGTGTATGACTTATTATATAAAGAACAGTCATTTCATCGTGTTGAAGATCAATACATCATTGACCGAATACTGCTTGTCTTATGCAATACCACATTAAATGCCTTAAATGACCACATGATTTATAGCCCACAAGATGCAGATCTTGCTTTAGTACATGGTTTTGGTTTTCCTGAAATTTATGTAGGCCCTTGTTACTACATACAACATATTGGTTTTAAAGAATATATTGCTTTATGCAATCGTTATGCCCATTTAGGTGCTATATATCATGTACCCACCTCCATTCAAAACATGCTAGCACAGCAACAGTTATTTTATTGCAAAGGAGCCATCTCAGATGCCACAACTTAAACCCAATGATGTGGTGATTGTAGACTGTGCTCGTAGTGCTATAACCCCACCGAAGCAAGGTGATTTTCAACACTTACACCCTGAGCAGCTGTGTGCACGACTGATTTTTGCACTCTTACAACGTCAACCCTTTGATCAACACGATATTGATGCATTCATGCTTGGTTGCAGTTATCAAGAACAGCAACAAAGTCAAAATATTGCTCGACGTATTGCATTATTGGCGCAACTTCCTGCATATATTCATGCACACAGTATTAATGCACTCACAGGCTCATCTATGCAAGCTCTACATCATGCTTGTGCGCACATCATGGCGGCACAGGCTCATGTGGTTGTTCTTGCAGGGCTTGAACACATCACACCTGTACCATCATCTTTGATTCAATCATGTAAAGAGAGCAGTAAATACTATCCAGCCATGTTACAACATACTGCATATGGCCATGATTTATTGGCTAGCATGTATGACATTAGTCGAGCTGATCAAGATCAAATGGCACTCGCCTCACACCAAAAAGCACAACTTGCACAGCAAAAAGGCTTACTTAAAACTCAAATGATTGCTTTAGAAGGGCAATTGAGTGATGGCCAAGCCATTTTATCTACAGAAGATCGACTCATTCAGACTGATATTTCCTTGACCGATTTACAACAACAACCGACCATCTCGCTGCTACCTCAAGCCACCTTAACAACAAGTAATAGTGCCATGCCTGCCAGTGCAGCCTCGTGTATGTTGGTGATGTCACACCATTACGCACAGCAATGCGGATTAAAAGCCCGTGCAGTTATTCGTACAACTGGTGTTGCAGGTTGTGACCCAGCCATTGCTCCTTTTGCCTTAGTATCTGCCACTCAAAAAGCCTTAAAACGTGTCAACATGACCGTACAAGACATACAACAATTTGAAATCCATGAAGCTTCGGCAAGCCAATATCTTACAGCGTTAAAAGCATTAGAACTTTTACCGCAACAAGACCAAATTAACCAATATGGCGGTGCAATTGCTTTAGGTGACGCCAGTGGTGCTACAGGATTACAACTTTTAACGTCATTACTGCATCGTATGGAACAACAAGACAGTCAATTTGGTTTAGCCAGCTTGTCTATGCCTTTAGGCCAAGGAATGTGTACTATTATTGAACGAATATAATCCTCACGGGCAGTGAAGTGATACAACACAGCCCTTGCCTTTTAAAATTTTACCACCATGTACCAAACCATCAATTCAATACTCTTGGGGAAAAAAATGCGTGTAGATATTTGGTCAGATGTTGTATGTCCATTTTGTTATATTGCAAAAAAACGCTTAGAACGCGTGGCAAGCGAAATGCAAGAACCCTTAGATATTCACTGGCACAGTTTTCAATTGGATCCAGATGCACCTACATCTCACCAATCGTCAAATACCGAACGTTTAGCCACAAAATACCAACGTAGTGTCGAAGACATTGAGGAAATGCAACAACAAATTGCAAATATGGCTACTGAAGAAGGGATCGATTTTCAGTGGCAAAAAGCCAATTCAGGAAACAGTTTTAATGCACACCGTATTATTCATTTAGCACAAAGTAAACACTTAGGCTCTGAAGCAAAAGAAGCATTTTTTAAAGCATATATGACCGAAGGACTTGCAATTGGTGAACGAGAAGTTCTTGATGAAATTGCATCTCGTATTGGTTTAGAACATGGTGAAGTTGAAGATGTTCTTGATTCAAATGCCTTTGCAGAGTTTGTGAAATACGATGAAGAATTGGCACGAGATAAGCTTAATATTACTGCTGTTCCATTTTTAGTCTTTGACCAACGTGTTGCTCTCGCAGGTGCACAGCCTGTAGAGGTATTACGTGATGTCATTACTAAAATACGTCTTGATCAAGCAGAAGTAGAAAACACACCACCTACTGTATAAGGTTCAGCGTCAAAATAGGTGACATTTAGCATCACCTATTTTTCAAAAAAATATGAATAAACTTCCGTACGTTGATCATAACTTATACCTCATCTTGTTCAACACATATTTGGATATTTCATGTTGGATTTTAATTGGTTATTATATTTTTCTTATTTAGCGACCATTACAGCAATTATTATCACACCCGGGCCTAACGCTTTATTGATGGTACAACAGTCAATCATGTATGGAAAACATGCATCCATATTCAATGCTCTAGGCAGTGTAACTGCTGCTGTATTATTGATGATTCTTGCAAGCATTGGATTAAAAATACTCCTCACTCCACTAGTGTTACAAGTACTGTCTGTGATGGGTGCGTTATATTTGATTTACCTTGGCATCACTACTATCAAAAATAGTCAAAATTTTATGGCATATGATCCTGCCACATCTGTCAACGTAACACCTTTTAAATTCTTTCAAGACGCTTTTTTGGTTGGGATCAGCAACCCCAAAGATATTTTGTTCTTTTTATTATTTATGCCACAGTTTATTGATCAAAATGTCAGTTTTTTCACTGCTTCAAGCATGCTTATTTTAGGATGGATCATTTGTGATTTAATCATTATGATGCTCTATGCATTGTTAGCTCGAAAAATCCAAACACTTTCACCACAGACACTTCAAACCATTTCAAAAAGTTCAGGGAGTATTATTACCCTAATTGGCTTCAGTATTTTCATCAAAGCATTTGTCGAATAGGCGTGACGACATCATATAAAAGCATTTTAATCTTTTAAATTAAAATGAGCACATATTCCTCATTCATTTTTCAGTTTATTTTAAGTATGGCGTAGACAATCATATTCGATGATTTCTTTAAAAGAATAACTGTGACTCAACTATGTTTCCATACTCGCGCTATACCTGTTGTGATTCCTTATATATTCATGGGATGCACCTTATTATATACCGCTTATTCTTTCTCAAATGTCGATCAGTTGTTCAATTTTTCTCATCATACACCTTGCAGCATTCACAAGAAAAAACATCACATTCATAAAAAAGCGCCTCAAACACATGTTGTCGCTTTACCCCCCGTGCCTGAAACACTTGAATACGTCTTAGGATTCGACCCTTATTCACCTGAGTTTGCCAATCAGTTAATGGCTGTATTTAGTAAAGAGTCTTTAGCCAACAGATTGAAAAAAAATGAAATATCACACACCAAAGTGCGAATACTTGGAGTCGCAAAGAAAAAAAACAGCAGTAAAAAACTGACTAAAGCCAAAGAGTTACTTTGGGTGGGTCAAATTATGCAAGATGTCTCTAAAATTTTGCCCTTTCAAAGCAATCTAGACTTAGGCTCCAACTCTACATCAGATGTATATGTGCAAGTCATTGCAGCCAAAAGTTGGCCGTTGTTTGCACATTGGAGTTTAGATACCACACAAACCTTTCGCTATGGCGCACAAAGTAAAAACTACTCTGAAACAGACTTCAACTTTTCACAAAAAAGTAATACAGAAAGTTTGATGGCCAATCAACTGTCTGTGATTAAGACCTACGAGTCGCAATACAATTGGAGTGATAAGTTATTTATGAAACAAAAGCTATGGCTAAACCATCAGCTCACCTATGGTTTATACACCAGTGGTATTTATAATAAAGATAAAAAAGAGGTGGAAATACAAAGTTGGGGGCCATACTTAGGTTGGCGTCTACCATTGTGGCGAACGTGGTTATATTTAGACAATGACCTTTCGTATTATAAAGACAGTAGTGCAACTGAAGGGTACAGTTTTAATGTTAACTTACAACTTGAAGCGATTTTTTAAAAACAGCTCAAAGGTTACTTGTAACCTTTGAGCTTAGTTTTTGTTATTTCATTAATAAACTATTAATACGCTTCACATAAGCAGCTGGATCTTCAGGCAATCCACCCTCTGCAATCACTGCTTGGTCAAAAATGACATTGGCCAAATCATCAAAATGTCCTGTTTGTTCAAGTTTTTTCACCAATGGATGTTCAGGGTTAATTTCAAGCGTTGGCTTCATATCAGGTACAGCTTGGCCTGCTTGTTTTAACATACGTGCCAACTGTGGTGATAACTCCCCCTCGTTGGTCACAAGACATGCAGGTGAATCTACTAAGCGTGTGGTGACTCGTACATCTTTGGTTTTGTTTTTCAATGCTTCGCTCAGTTTTTCAACCACAGGTTTAAATTGTTCTTGCGCTTGCTCTAATGCTTTTTTCTCTTCAGCATCTTGCAAATCACCAAGGTCAACTGCACCTTTAGCAATACTTTGCATAGCAACACCATCAAACTCGTGTACAAAATTCATGGCCCATTCATCTACACGGTCAGCCATAAGTAACACTTCAATGCCTTTTTTCTTGAACAATTCAAGCTGTGGAGAGTTTTTAGCGGCTTGTAGCGTATCTGCAGTCACGTAATAAATCGATTTTTGCCCTTCTTTCATACGTGCTTTGTAATCTGCCAATGACGTTGACACATCATCGTGGACTGATGTTGCAAAGCGGAGTAATTTTAAAATACGGTCACGATTACCTGTATCTTCACCTAAACCTTCTTTTAATACCGAACCAAACTCAGCATAGAATTTTTTGAATTTCTCTTGGTCTTTTTCATCTTCAGATTTAGCCAAACCATCAAGTACCGTTAAAATACGGCGAGCATTTCCCTCACGAATGAGTTTTACATCACGGCTTTCTTGTAATAACTCACGACTCACGTTCAGTGGTAAATCTGCACTGTCCACCACACCTTGTACAAAACGTAAATAATTAGGAATCAGATTATCTGCATCATCCATAATAAATACACGTTTAACATACAGTTTAATACCCGCTTTTGCTTCGCGTGTAAAAATATCGTGAGGGGCTTGACTTGGAATGTACAACAATTGCGTATATTCAGTATTTCCTTCTACACGGTTATGTGACCACACCAAAGGCTCATCAAATGCATGTGTAAGATTTTTATAAAATTCAACATATTGCTCATCTGTCACGTCATTTTTACTACGTGTCCATAAAGCACTTGCCGAGTTAATCGCTTCCCATTCGTCAGTTTTTACCATTTGGCCGCCTTTTGGTTCTTCACCTTCGGCAACCTCTTCTTCTTGCCATACTTCTTTTTGCATTTGTATTGGCAAGCTAATATGGTCTGAATACTTATTAACAATTTGTTTTACTTTGTGTGATTGCAAGTAGTCCAATGCATCTTCGCGCAAATGCAAAATGATGTCTGTTCCACGTGAAGCCTTACTAATTTGCTCGACTTCAAAGTCTCCTGTACCACCACTAGTCCAACGCACTGCTTGGTCTTGTTCAACCCCTGCACGGCGTGACTCAACAACAATCTTGTCTGCAACAATAAAACCTGAATAAAAACCTACACCAAATTGCCCAATAAGCTGCGCATCTGATTTTTGATCGCCCGTCAGTTTAGACATAAAGTCTTTTGTACCAGATTTAGCAATTGTTCCTAAATTATCAATGGCTTCTTGTTCATTTAGCCCAATTCCGTTATCTGAAATTGTAATGGTTTTTTTGTTTTCATCTAAACGAATACGAACATGTACCTCAGGGTCATTTTCATACAGTTCTGGTTGGTTAATTCCCTCAAAACGCAGTTTATCGCAGGCATCTGATGCATTCGACACCAATTCTCTCAGGAAAATTTCTGGATTTGAATATAAAGAATGCGTTACTAAATGCAGTAACTGTGCAACTTCTGCTTGGAAGCTATAATTTTGTGAAGATTTTTGATCGCTCATCATCATTCCTCTATTATGTGATTTATTGTCAAGATGCTTTTATCAATGGTGTAAGTCCGAAAAATTTCAAGTCTATTTTTTATTTTTATCTACTCTCATGCAGTATTCCGCATAAAAAAACAGCTTTACCTTATAAACGCGTAAAGCTGTTCTGTATTGTTATTAAAACTTGTAACTATAACCCAGTGTATATACCAACGGATTGACTTTAAGTGAGCCAATCGCTTGTCCATTCAGTTTTAAGTCAGATTTGATATTGACATAGCGTGTATCAAAAAACAGTCCCCACTTTTTTGCCGGATCAGGCTTATACACCGCACCAAGTTGGGCTGCAAATCCGAAGGCAACTTTGGCATCGAGCGTTGTGCCTTCTATTGGGCCTGTTGTTTTTTCATTAAATGGAATAATCATTGTACCGCCAACCCCAATATAAGGGGTAATGGCACTGCTGTTGTTAAAATTATATTTCACCGTCAAAGTGGGTGGCAAATGTTTAAATGAGGCAATTTTGCTCCCATTTGAAGATACATCATGCTTAAACGGTGTAGCAAGTAGAAGCTCTGTCGAAAGATTTGTATTCGCAAAGAAATATTCAATAGATGGCGTAAAACTATAACCATGCTTCGCTTCTACCCCTGTTACTGCACCATCTGCAAGTACATTGTGATCGGCTGTAGGTGCAAGTACAGTTCCACCAAGTTTCACTTGCCAACCTTCAGCAAACGTATCTGTTGCGACAACCATTAAAATAAAAATAACTATTTTTTTAAACATATTATACCCCTTCATCTTTTGTTTTAACTCATCATATTTACATTAAAAAATAAATCAATATTATTTTAAATAAAATTATTTTTATATTTTTAAGATACTGATATTTAATTATTTTTATTTTAAATCATAGTAAAATAGTTGGTATTTAAACCACAAAAACCCGATTAAAATAGTTGGAATTATTAAAAAATAAAAACATGTTATTTTATTTTTAATATAGTATTAAAATTTATATTTAACCGCATAAATTAATCAAAAACTACTTTTATAAATCTCCAATATGTATGCGTATTTATTTTAAAAAATCATCATCAATGTATTTTTTTGATTTAATTTTTCAAACACCACTGAGCTCACTCAAGTGAAGAAGTGCTCTTTTTTGAGGTTAAAATTGAGCAATTGGTAATTTATTTTGATGAATTTTTAATCTCACTTTAAATCATTACAATTTAAAATTAAGTGAATCCCTACGCTTTGGTTTTGCTCAATTCAATATTTAAATCATTCAGGTGACAAAGAAGAAATATCCGTAAGTTTTTATGATTTTTTTCTAGATTCATTATTTTCACTATTTGGTATAAAAAATAAGTAATTTCACCCAAAAAGATCACATTAAGTAATAGAAAACACATCTTCTATAAATACTGCACATCTCTAAATAATAAATAATTGATTTTTTAAAATAAAAAATGATTTATTATTAAATCTATCTATTCAAACATACAATGAATAAAAATGATTTGTTGAAAAAATTTTCTAAACTAAATATCTACTGCTCAAGTCAGTTTAAACAAATGAATTACACTGTTTTATTTGGAGCAAAAACATAAAAATGAAGATATTTAACCCAAGTCCTGCTTAAGCTTTTATTTTAAAATCATATATTTTAGCCACTCAGAGCTGTTTTTTAAGGGAAATCGGCTTATTCGTTATATTAACCCGAATCCTGTTTAAGGATTTATTTGAAAAAGCCAAGGATTAGAGCCATAAGTTGAGTTACTAGACACGACTTACCACTCTAATCCTCATGACTGATATTACTGCTTTATTCTGTACCATTGATGATTTTTTTATAAAATTTGAATCCACTTATTTGAAATTTCTAAAACAGAATCAATACTTCAAACGAATA
>NZ_VTDM01000030.1 GCF_015627105.1 Acinetobacter baretiae
AACGTAGACAGCTCAATCCATTATTTACTTTTGCATTATTTGTTGAAGGTCGTTCAAATCAAATGGCTGCAGAAACATGCCGTAAAGTTTTGACGTATTTAGGAGAGTCACAACATAATCCGTTATTTTTATATGGACCTACAGGTCTTGGAAAAACACATTTAATGCAAGCTGTGGGTAATGCTTTGCTACATGCCAAACCTAATGCACGTGTGATGTATATGACGGCAGAAAATTTTGTACAAGATTTTGTGAGTTCTTTGCAAAAAGGCAAGGTAGATGAGTTTAAGAAAAATTGTCGTTCTTTAGATTTATTGTTGGTTGATGATATTCATTTATTGGCGGGTAAAGAGGCAAGTTTAGTCGAGTTCTTTTATACTTTTAATGCTTTACTCGATGAATCGAAACAAATTATTTTAACATCGGATCGTTATCCAAAAGAATTAACAGAGTTAGATGCACGTTTAGTTTCGCGTTTTTCATGGGGATTATCTGTGGGTGTTGAACCTCCTGACATTGAAACACGTATTGAAATTTTACTCAAAAAAGCCAGTACCATGCAGGTGGATTTGCCAAGAAATTGTGCACTTTTTGTCGCACAACAGGTGGTCGCTAATGTACGAGAGTTGGAAGGCGCACTCAATAAAGTGGTGGCAATGGCACGTTTTAAAGGCACAGCAATAGATTTAGACGTTGTTCGAGAGTCACTCAAAGATGTGTTGGCTATTCGTGCACGAAATATTACAACCGATAATATACAACGAGTGGTAAGTGAGTATTTTAGAATACCGATGAAAGAGTTGACAGGGCCTAAGCGTACACGTATTTACGCTCGTCCTCGGCAACTTGCGATGGGGCTGACTCGTGATCTGACAGGAAATAGTTTTCCTGATATTGGTATGTCATTTGGCGGGCGTGACCATAGTACAGTCATGCATGCATGTGAAAAAGTGATTAGCCTTCGAGAGAGTGATCCTATTTTTGATGAAGATTATAAAAACCTGATGCGCTTACTACAAAGCTAAAATTTTATTCCACTACAATTATCAGTGATTTTGCATGGTAAAATGGAATGAAAATTAAAGTATATTTTTTAAACAAAATATAGGTATAAGAGGATATATATTGTGCACTTAAAAATCGCCAAAGAAAGTTTATTGAATGTGTTATCACATGTGGTTGGCGTGGTTGAACGTCGTCATACGCTCAATATTTTGTCGAATGTAAAAATGACTGCAACGCAACAGGCATTGACGATTACAGGTTCAGATTTAGAAGTTGAGCTTGTTGCGAGTGTTCCTTTTGTTGATGGTGCATGTTTGAAAACGGGTGAAACGACGCTACCTGCACGTAAATTAATGGATATTTGTAAATCGCTGCCAGCAGCAGCTTTAATTGATTTACAAATTACAGATGACTTGCGCTGTATCTTAAAATCAGGAAGTAGCCGTTTTGTACTTGGTACGTTACCCGCAGAAGATTATCCGTTATTAAGTACAGATGGTGTACAAGGAAGCCGTGTTGAAGTTGCACAAAAATCATTAAAACGTTTATTTGAAAAAACAGCATTTGCAATGGCAGTACAAGATGTTCGTTTTTATTTAACAGGTACTTTACTTGAAATTGATTCAACCCAGTTGCGTGCTGTTACGACAGATGGACATCGTCTTGCACTTGCTGAAACCGTTGCTCAATCTCATTTAGATCAACCATTACAGGCCATTATTCCTCGTAAAGCGGTGGGTGAGTTACAGCGTTTATTGAGTTTAGATGAACAACCTTTAGTATTATTTATTGGTCGTGAATTACTAAATATTGGTATTAATATTCCAAACCGTGATAAAGAACAAGGTGACGTCACTGTTCGTTTTACAACAAAATTGATAGATGGAAAATTTCCTGATTATAAAAGAGTCATTCCACGAGGTGGTGATAAACAAGTCATGATTGGTCATGATGTATTTAAACAATCATTACAACGTGTGGCTATTTTGAGTAATGAAAAATTACGAGGCGTATTTTTAAATTTCTATACAGATACTCTCAAGCTTCGTGCAAACAATCCTGAACAAGACGAAGCCAGTGAAGATCTCATGATTCAATATCCTCATGATACCTTGGAGATGTCATTTAATGCACAGTATTTACTCGATGTATTAAATGTACTTGATGGTGATGATGTGCGTATGACGATGTCAGAGGCCAATCAATCTGTGTTGGTACAAGATCCAGCATATCCAGATCAAACCTATGTTGTGATGCCAATGCGTGTTTAATTTGAAAATAAAATCATGTATTTAGAACGATTATATATCGAGAAAATACGAAACCTCGAAACGGTTGTAATGAAAAATTTACAGCCGTTTAATGTCTTGTATGGTATTAATGGCTCGGGTAAAACCTCAGTATTAGAGGCAATTCACATTTTGGCAACAGGGCGTTCTTTTCGTACGCACATGCCCAAATACTATATACAGCATCAACAGCCACACGGCATTATTTTTGCTCAAATGCATTCAGATAAAATCGGCATACAAAAATTTTCTTCTGGGGAGCAGCGTATAAAAATTAATGGTGACCGTTTAGCCACACAACGCCAATTGGCTCAATTGTTACCATTACAATATATTGATCCTTTAAGTATAGAAATTATTGACCACGGCGCTAAACCAAGACGACAATTGCTTGATTGGTTGATGTTCCACGTGGAACCTAGCTTTTATCAAACATGGTTGCAATATGCTCGTGCGTTAAAACAAAGAAATAGTATGCTTAAGCAACATAAGCATCTATCCATCACAGATATACAGCCATGGAACAACTTACTTGCCGAATATGGTGAACAACTTCATTTGCAACGAGTGGCTATTTTTATGCAATGGCAAGTTTTTTTTGAACAAGAGGTAAAAAATCTACTGCCCGATTTAACTTTAAAATTAGAATATATTGCAGGATTTCAAACCGAATTTGGTTTAGCTCAGGTATTAGAGCAACAACATGGCAAAGATTGCGAACGTAAGTATACAGAACATGGTCCACATAGAGCAGATTTAAGGTTAAAGACGGCACAGGGCAGTGCTTCAGATGTATTGTCTAGAGGGCAAAAAAAGCTTCTTATTGTTGCACTAAAACTCTCGCAAATTGCGATGCTTCATGCGAGTAACAAGGAAACTGTGGTATTATTAGATGATGTGACCGCAGAATTAGATTACGCTGCTCAACAGCGTTTATTAGCAAGATTACATACGTTAGGTAGTCAAGTCTTTTTAACGACACTAGATGATGCGATCGTAAAACAACATTTACATGATCTATGTATATCGTACCAAATTTTTAATGTACATGCAGGTGTTGTGCAGATACAACCCTCTACACCACTTGAGCATGAATAATATTATTTACCAGTAGGGAGACACCATGAGTTCAGAATCTCAATCTGCTTCTCAAACAGAACTAAATCATGAACATGCTTATGATTCTTCAAGTATCAAAGTTTTACGTGGTTTAGATGCGGTACGCAAACGACCTGGTATGTATATTGGCGATACAGATGATGGTACAGGCTTACACCACATGGTATTTGAAGTGGTGGACAATGCCATTGATGAAGCATTGGCTGGGCATTGTGATGAAATTATTGTCACCATTCACGAAGATGAGTCTTTAAGTGTCTCTGATAATGGCCGTGGTATTCCAACTGATATTCACCCTGAAGAAGGGGTCTCTGCAGCAGAAGTAATTTTAACGATTTTGCATGCAGGTGGTAAATTTGACGACAATAGTTATAAAGTCTCTGGTGGCTTACACGGCGTTGGGGTATCCGTTGTAAATGCACTTTCAAGCCAATTACAGTTGACCATTTATCGTCAAGGACAAATTCATCAACAACAATATGCCCATGGCGTACCGCAATCGCCATTAAGCGTGATTGGTACAACTGAACAAACAGGTACAATGGTGCGTTTTTGGCCAAGTGCAGACACATTTAGTCAAACGATTTTTAATGTTGATATTTTGGCAAGAAGACTTAGAGAGTTATCATTTTTAAATTCAGGAGTGAAAATTACTCTCATTGATGAGCGTGTAAACCTAACATATAACTATGATTATGAAGGTGGTTTATCTGAGTTTGTAAAATATATCAATGAAGGAAAAACACATCTCAATGATATCTTTCACTTCACTGCTGACTCAGACCAAGGGATTGCTGTTGAAGTTGCACTTCAGTGGAATGATTCATATCAAGAAAATGTGAAATGCTTTACCAACAACATTCCACAAAAAGATGGAGGGAGTCACCTTGCTGGATTCCGTGCAGCCTTAACTCGTGGTTTAAATAATTATTTAGATAAAGAAAATATTCTAAAAAAAGAAAAAGTGAATGTTTCTGGTGATGACGCAAGAGAAGGTTTAACTGCGATTATTTCAGTGAAAGTACCTGATCCTAAATTTTCATCACAAACCAAAGAAAAATTGGTTTCTAGTGAAGTGAAGCCTGCTGTAGAGCAAGCTATGAATAAATCTTTTTCTGAATATTTGCTAGAAAACCCAACAGCAGCCAAAGCCATTGCAGGAAAAATTATTGATGCTGCACGTGCTCGTGATGCTGCACGTAAAGCACGTGAAATGACACGCCGTAAAAGTGCGTTAGATATTGCAGGTCTACCAGGTAAATTGGCAGATTGCCAAGAAAAAGATCCTGCATTGTCTGAATTGTATTTGGTCGAGGGTGACTCTGCTGGTGGTAGTGCAAAGCAAGGTCGTAATCGTAAAATGCAAGCGATTTTACCGCTGAAAGGAAAAATCTTAAATGTCGAACGTGCTCGTTTTGACCGTATGATTTCTAGCCAAGAAGTAGGAACACTCATTACTGCACTAGGGTGTGGCATTGGGCGTGAAGAGTACAATCCAGAAAAATTACGCTATCATAAAATTATTATTATGACGGATGCCGATGTGGATGGCTCACACATTCGAACATTATTGCTCACTTTCTTCTTTCGCCAAATGCCAGAGCTTGTAGAAAGAGGCCATATTTATATTGCACAACCACCGCTGTATAAATTAAAAAAAGGGAAGCATGAGCAGTATTTAAAAGACAATGAAGCATTAGAAACATTTTTAATTTCCAATGCAATTGATGATTTATCGCTTCATATTGGCCATGATGTACCTGCGATTTCAGGGCAGGCACTTTCGAGTGTGATTAAAGATTATCAAATTTCACAAAAAAGTTTAAGTCGATTAACGCAACGTTATCCTGCAACCGTACTTGATGGCTTGCTTGCTATTGAACCGTTCATGATTCATCAAATAGGTGATAAACATTATGTAGAAACATGGGCTGAACAGCTCAAACAGCATGTGCTTGCCATGCAAGCAAATTTACGTCCAGAAATTACATTGGTTGATTTCGAAAAAGAAGATGAGCAAGGCATAAAAACAACACATTACTGGCCACGTATTACAGTGTATGTGCATAACTTGCCTCAACAATACTTGCTTGATGCTGGTTTATTGGCATCGAGTGAATATGCAAGATTGCTGAAAAATGCAAAAAGCTGGTTTAATTTACTCGAAGATGGTGCTTATTTGGTGAAAGGTGAGCGTCGTATTCCAGTCAATAATTTTCATGAAGTATGGCATAACATTTTACAAGATTCACGCCGTGGCATGATGATTCAGCGTTACAAAGGTTTAGGTGAAATGAATGCCGAACAGTTATGGGACACCACAATGGACCCAGAAAATCGCCATATGCTACAAGTGACTATTCAAGATTTAATTGAAGCAGATCGTATGTTTAGTTGCTTGATGGGAGATGATGTGGAACCAAGACGTGCATTTATTGAACAAAATGCATTAAATGCAGATATTGATGCATAAACCAACTGTGTCAAAAAAAGGTATTCTATAAAGAATACCTTTTTTTTATTTCATAAAACCTAATACACCAGAGGCTAATAAATAGCCTATACCAACCAGTAAAACAATCCAAATAAAAGCGCCAACAATGTTATACATCATAAATGAAACATAGTTCATGTGACTTGAACCTGCTGCAAATGGCGCAAAAGAACGAGCAAATGGAATAAAGCGCGCCATTAAAATGGTTTTACCACCATGTTTGACGAAATAGTCTTCGGTTCTCGTGAGATATTCTTTTTTAATCCAACGGGAGTTCGAATGTGATATGCGCCCACCAAGTAGCTTACCCGTAGAGTAGTTGACCATATAGCCGAGTGTAGCGGCAAAGAAAAGCAAGATAATCATATAGTCGACATGTAAAAAGTCCGTGGTTGCACAGATAGCACCCACTGCGAGTAAGAGACTGTCACCAGGTAAGAAGAACATAAAGATAAATGCAGTTTCAGCAAAAATAATAAAAAATAAAATTGCATAAATCCAAATGCCATACTCTTGTACTAGTACAGGCAAATAATTTTCAAAGCTTAGTAGTAAATCAAAAAAACTCATTGGGGTGATATTCCCACTTTATATTTGGATAATCTGTCACAAAAAGATATAGCACAAAAGGTATACAATCAACGTATATTGGTGTTGATTCTAGCACATATTACGCAAAATAGAGTCGAAACGATGATGAGATATCTTTTCATAGAAAAGTTTAAATAAAATTAATTTAAATGTGTAAGCTATTTAGGGTTAATGAGTTCAATATTTTAAGGAATATAACATGCTTCAGTCACTTAAAAACGCTGTATTGGCCATAATTCTTATGTCTAGTTCAGTCGTATACGCAGGCAGCTTAGAAGTAGATATGCAAGGTTTAGCAAAAAACTATACGATGTTTGTAAAATCTAGCAATAGCAACCAAGCCAAACAGGCCTTAGGCGACATGAAACAAAATGCTTTAGATTCAAAACAAAACATACCTCATACTTTGATGAGTGAACCGGATAACAGCCCAGAAATTAAAGCGTATGACCGAATGTTAGATCAATTGGTTGTAGAAATTGATCGTCTAACAGGATTAGTTGATACCAATTTAAAGCAAGCACAGCAGACAAATACGTTAATGAAAATTAAAGATGCAGGGCATAACGTATTTAAATAGCACCATAAAATAGCTATTTTATGGTGCGATGTTTCACGTGGAACATGTTATACAGCTATAGAAATGACTGTTCCATGTCTTCAAGTTGCATCATGAGTTCAAGCAGTTGTTCTTCATGGTGTGCCAACTCATCTGTTAGCTGTTTTTCTTGATCCATGATTTGAAGCAACTCTTGTTTTCGTTCAATGTCGTACAATGTAGTTTCTGCAAGCGCAATTTTAATAGGTTCAAGTTGTGCTTGAATCTTTTCAATTTTCGCTTCAGTTTTTTCAATGTTTTTTCGGATAGGACGTGTTTGTTCTCGCTGTTTCGCACTTTCTTTGCGTGGTACTTCTTTAGGTGCAGTAACAACGGGCTCAGGTGTTTTGAGCGCGGCTGAGTTGGCATTAATTTGTTGTTGTCTTGCTTCGCGTAACCATTGTGCATAGTCGTTTAAATCGCCATTAAATTCACGACATGTACCTGCATGAACCAATAACAAATCATCACATACGCTAGCAATCAGTTGGCGTTCGTGTGATACCAAAATGACCGCGCCTTCAAAATCATTGAGTGCCATTGTGAGTGCATGGCGCATATCTAAATCTAAATGGTTGGTCGGCTCATCTAATACAAGTACGTTTGGTTTTTGCCAAACAATGAGCGCAAGGGCAAGACGTGCACGTTCACCCCCTGAAAACTTTTCACATACAGTATCCATACGCTCACCGGTAAAACCAAAGCTCCCTAAAAATGAACGTAGGGCAGCTTCACTGACTGTATTGCCTGCAAGACGTGCCAATTGCAACATTGGGCTTGCATTTGCATCAAGCGCATCCATTTGATGCTGTGCAAAATAACCAAGATTGAGTAATTCAGAGTCTTTACGTTCACCCTTCATTAAAGCCAAATCACCGACCAAGGATTTAATTAAAGTCGATTTACCTGCACCATTCATTCCTAAAAGACCAATACGCGTACTTGGTGTAATTTGTAGGTTGACGTTACTGGCAATTTCTTTATTTCCGTAACCAATCGTTGCCTGATCTAGACTCAGCAAAGGTGAACTCATTTTAGTAGGCGTTCTAAAACTAAACGTAAAAGGATTGTCGACATGCGCAGGTGCAAGAAGTTGCATACGTTCAAGTTGTTTAATACGGCTTTGTGCCTGTCTTGCTTTGGTGGCTTGTGCTTTAAAACGGTCAATATACTTTTGCATATGCGCGCGCGCTTCTTGCTGTTTTTCAAAAGCTTGTTGTTGTTGTGCTAAGCGTTCACTACGTATAGTTTCAAAGGTTGAGTAATTACCTGTATACATAGTGAGTTGTTGGTTTTCAATATGTAAAATATGGTCGGTAATTGCATCTAAAAAATCACGATCATGTGAAATCAAAACCAACGTACCTGCATAATTTTTTAGCCAATCTTCTAACCATAAAACGGCATCTAAATCTAAATGGTTGGTTGGTTCATCGAGTAATAATAAATCTGAGCGACTCATGAGGGTACGTGCGAGGTTTAAACGCATACGCCAGCCCCCCGAAAAGCTTTCTACATTGAGTTGCATTTGGTGTTCAAAGAAACCTAAACCTGCCATGAGCTGTGCTGCTTTGGCTGGTGCGGTATAGCCATTGATTTCATCAAAGCGACCATAATATTCTGCAATTTCATCGTTAGATAAATTGTCAACATCATTGAGTTTTTGTTGTATTTGCCAAAATTCTTCATCACCTGAAAGAACAAAATCAATGGCTGGCATATCAAGCGCTTCAATTTCTTGAGCCATATGTGCAACCGTCCAGCCTTGTGGACGACTTAAATTACCTTCATCTGGAGTAATTTTGCCAAGAAGTGCACCAAATAATGAGGATTTACCGGCACCATTTACACCTGTTAATCCCATTTTCCAGCCTGGATGTAACTGTACCATGGCATCTGTTTTAAAAAGAACACGACCACCAAGTCGTATGCTAAGGTGTTCAAGCTGGATCATAAGTTTTTCGCTGTATTGAATTATGCTCTATTCTAAATGGTAAAACATTTGAAAACAAAAAATAAAAACCAATACATCATCACACGGCTTTTTATGCACGAAATATGCTATATTAGCGGTCTATTTGGGTGTGCCCAATCGATTGATTTAAGGAATAAAGATCATGACTGCACAAGCTTTATTACTCACAGATAATGCTGCAAAAAAAGTACGCCAACTGCGTGACAGTGAAGGTAGTCAGGCGCTCATGTTACGTGTCTATGTAACGGGTGGTGGTTGTTCTGGTTTCTCGTATGGCTTTAACTTCGCAGAAAGCGCCAATGATGATGATGCAGCATTTGAAAATGGTGATGTTAAAATGGTGGTTGATTCGTTGAGTTATCAGTACCTTATCGGTTCAGTGGTTGATTATATTGAAGGTTTAGAAGGCTCTCGTTTTGTGGTTAAAAACCCAAATGCAACCACGACCTGTGGCTGTGGTTCTTCATTTTCAATTTAAATCAGGTGACCCAAAGGCCACCGATAGGAATCATTCTAAACGCTCGTGATTGAACCTAAAATACGTGGCCCTGTTGCACCTGTTACAGCAGGTAAATTTCCTGTACGTTGTTCAATAAACTGCATGGCAAGCCATGCAAATGCTGTACTTTCTACCCATGTTGGTGACACTCCAAGCGCATCTGTGGTTTGGACACTCCATTCGTGTTTACGTAAACGCCAACGTAATTGCTCTAATACATAAGAGTTATATGCACCCCCACCACACACATACATTTCACCATCTTTCATGCCTGAGCGATAGATCGCTTTTTGAATCGCTCGAACAGTTAGCTTAGCAAGTGTTGCTTGAATATTCTCGGCAGTATCATCTAGTTCTTCATATTCAGGATCATTGCGCCAATCAATTAACTGATCATCTAGCCAATCTAGGTTAAAGTCTTCTCGACCTGTACTTTTTGGTGGTTCTTTAGCAAAAAAATCATGAGCATATAAACGATCTAACAGTGGTCGAATGGCTGTACCATGTGCAGCCCAATCTCCATTTTCATCAAAGGGTTGACCTGTATATCTGCGACACCAGCCATCCATTAAAATATTGGCAGGGCCTGTATCAAAACCGAGTATTTTACTTTTTTGATTGGCAGGGAGTAGACTGACATTGGCAATACCACCAAGATTCAAAATTACACGATCAATATGTGGGTGTTGAAAAATGGCTTGATGAAATGCAGGGGCTAAAGGTGCACCTTGTCCCCCTGCGGCCATATCTCTACGGCGAAAATCTGATACTACGGCAATGTTAGTGATTTCTGTAATTAGATGTGGGTCACCGAGTTGTAAAGTAAAACCATCTTCAGGACGGTGTCGAATGGTTTGCCCATGACAGCCAATGGCTCGTATTTGTTGACGGTCTAAATGATGGTCTGTAATTAGCTGATTAATGCCATGCGCAATTTTTTTAGCCAATGCAACATCAGCTTTGCCCATACGGTCAATTTCGTTGTCGCCTGGTCGAGTCAGTGCCATTAGTTCATCTTTTAAATCTGGCTCGAAGGATATACTTAAGGTCGCATGGAGTGTCAGTGGTTCAAAAGAAGCCGCGACAAAATCAATGCCATCCATACTTGTTCCTGTCATCACGCCAATGTAGATTGATGTCATGCTTAACAAATCCTGCAATGTGCTAAAAAAATGTTAGTATATCGCACAAATTGGATAACAAATGTATTTGGGTGGCATGATGTCAAATTTCTTACCTGCTGAAGAACAGTTGGCTCTGATTCAAAGAGGCACGCATGAGATTATTTCAGAAGAAGATTTACTGAAAAAATTGAAAGAAAATCGTCCTTTACGTGTAAAAGCGGGCTTCGATCCAACCGCACCTGATTTACACTTAGGGCATACCGTACTTATTAACAAATTGAAAACATTTCAAGATTTAGGGCATGAGGTTTTGTTTTTAATTGGTGATTATACGGCCATGATCGGTGATCCAACGGGGAAAAGTGCAACGCGTCCGCCGTTATCTCGTGAGCAAGTTGTACAAAATGCTAAAACCTATCAAGAACAAGTCTTTAAAATTTTAGATCCTCAAAAAACCAAAGTCGTGTTTAATTCACAGTGGTTTGCAGAAAAATCAGCGGCTGACTTAATTCAATTGGCCAGTCAGCAAACAGTGTCTCGTATGTTAGAGCGTGATGATTTTACCAAGCGTTACCAAAGCCAACAACCGATTGCAATTCATGAGTTTTTATATCCATTGGTGCAAGGTTATGACTCTGTTGCACTCGAAGCAGATGTTGAGCTTGGTGGTACAGATCAAACGTTTAACTTATTAATGGGACGTACATTACAAAGTCGTTATGGCCAAGCTTCACAAGTCTGTATTACTGTGCCTATTTTGGAAGGGTTAGACGGCGTTAATAAAATGTCGAAATCTTTGGGTAATTATATTGGTGTATTTGATACCCCTGGTGCGATTTACCAAAAGATTTTATCGATGCCAGATAGTTTGATTGAGCGTTATTTTGACTTACTCAGTTTTAAGGGGCTAGATGAGATTGGATTACTCTTACAAGACATTCAAGCAGGACGTAATCCACAAGAAATTAAACGTATTTTGGCCTTAGAATTGGTTGAGCGTTTTCATGATGCAGAAGCAGCTGCCAATGCGCATAAGGGGGCGGGTAATCGTATTGTTGATGGTGAAGTACCTGAAGACACACCAGAAGTAAACGTATCACGAGGTGAAGCAGGTGAGTTATTTATTGCTTCGATCCTCCGTTTAGCAGGTTTAACCAAAAATGCTGCACAGGCTAAAGATGCGGTCGCACGCGGGGCTGTGAAAGTGGAAGGAGAAGTTGTTGATGCAGGTTTTGCGGTGAATACAAATCAAACCCTTGTGATTCAAGCAGGTAAAAAAGCCATTGCAAAAGTCACGTTTACCGATTAATCACCTGAAATATCAAGTATAAAAAAGAAGTCATCATATGGCTTCTTTTTTATTTGTCATATCGCCGACATGAAAGCTCAGCAAAATACGGCACACTTAATTGTTGATATTTGTTCTGAAAATGAAAAAACATTCTTTTTATTGTGTCAGTGTACTTCCAATTGCTTTTATTTTAACAGCTTGCCAAGCCCCACCTAAACCGATTAAACCATTTTCGTTGACCATAGCACATATCAATGACCATCATTCACATTTAGATGAAGAGCAAACCATTCTTAAATTTGATTTAGGACAAGGGCCTGAAAATATTAAAATCAATCGTGGTGGTATGGCTCGCGTGGCAACAATGATGAAACAAATTGAACAAAAAGATCCAAATGTTATAAAAATACATGCAGGCGATGCAATAACAGGTGATCTTTATTTTAATTTAACCCAAGGTTTAGCAGATGCTGCTGCAATCAATCAAATGTGCTTTGATGGTTTCACGCTTGGAAACCACGAGTTTGATGCCAAAGATGCAGGATTAAAAATATTGATTGATGCTTTTAAACAAAGCCACTGTAAAACCCCAATGCAAATTTTGTCTGCCAATGTTACGTTTGGCGCATCATCTGCATTGTATCAAACCAATACTGTTCAAAAATCCATGGTGATTGCACGTCAAGGACAAAAAATTGGTATCGTGGGAATAACCATTGCGGGAAAAACAAAAAATGCATCTCAACCTAATGCAGATACACTATTTGCAGATGAAGTGATAACAGCACAAGCGGAAATTGATCGTTTAAAGGCACAAGGGATTAATAAAATTATTTTACAAACGCATGTAGGATATGAACGAGATTTAAAAATAGCAGCACAATTAAGTGATGTCGATGTCATTATTGGAGGGGATTCACATACGTTACTTGGTCCTGAACATCTTAAAGCCGTTGGCTTTAATCCCGTTGCAGATTATCCAACGGTTGTTAACAATAAGCAGGGTGAGAAAGTCTGTATAGCGCAAGCATGGCAATACAATTATGCTGTAGGTGAGCTCAATGT
The DNA here is from genome assembly GCF_015627105.1 of Acinetobacter baretiae. Taxonomy (GTDB): domain Bacteria; phylum Pseudomonadota; class Gammaproteobacteria; order Pseudomonadales; family Moraxellaceae; genus Acinetobacter; species Acinetobacter baretiae. The sequence continues at coordinate 13,051 of NZ_VTDM01000030.1, forward strand.
CAGCTTTGATCCAAAAGGTAATGTCTTAGATTGTGGTGGTACAGCACATATTTTATTGGGTACAGAGATGCAACGTATTCAGTCGAATCGCCCATTAACAGCATCACAAAAACAGCAAATTCAACAACAGGTTGCCAAAATGCAATCGCCACTGCGTTTTATTCAGCCAGATCTACACATGCAAAAGGTACTTCAACCATATCAACTTAAAAAGAAAACTTATGTAGAAACTGTGGTGGGTACAGCAAATGAAGCATTTTGTTCCCAAGCTCGTCCAACAAAACAGCCGAAAGAAAACTGTTTGACCTATGGTGGTGATATTCAACAATTGGTCGCCTATGTCATGCTACAACAGGCGAAAAAATATTTTGCGGCTGACCTTTCTATACAAAATGGAGGAGGAGTACGTATAGAAATTCCACAAGGGCCAATCAATGTTGCCACGGTCTATCAATTATTACCTTTTAAAAATACGTTGATGCAATTAACCATGACAGGTCATGAAGTCAAAGCAACTTTAGAAGATGCCATTGATGGTGCAAATACAGATATTGGTGCTTATCCCTACACCGCAGGGTTACGTTGGGAGGTCGATATGAAAAATCCTAAAGGGCACAGAGTAGAAAAATTAACATTTAAAAATACTCAGGGGCAATATCAATCCTTTGATTTGAATCGAACCTATCAAGTTGCAACAATTGATTTTTTAGCACGAGGTTCAAATTACTATACAACGTTAACCACAATACAAGGTGAACGCCGTAAAGATATTGGGGTTGATTATGCCGATATTTTTTTGAACTATTTAAAAGATTTAAAACAACAACAATCGACAGCATTTTTAACTCGGTTACCACATTCAGAGTACAGTACCCAAAAATATATATCGCCATAGCCTTTATTATTGCATCACAGTAATCCCATATATTGTGGATAACTGTGGATTTACTTGTGTATAAAGCACTATATGTTGTGGATAACTCTATACCTGATTGTGTATAACTTACGAGTTTTCCACAATTGGCTTTTGTACTCAAGCTGATGCAATTAAATAGTTCAATATTTGAAATACTTAGTGATTGGGAGTGATATTTTTTGTTTAAATAAAGTGGCACCAAGCAATATTTTCAATGTTTGAAGATCAACAAAACGTGTTTTAGCCATTGAAGCACAAGAAATAAAAAAGCAATTATCTAGAAAATTTTCACGTTAAGAGTACCTTTCTAAGGCAAATTTGTTTAAACAACAACATTATTGTGAAATATGAATCGACATTTTTTATCTGTCATTGATTACTCATACATAATGATCATTCTATCAATGATAAAAACACATATCATGATCGTTATATTTAAAAAATGAACCTGTAAAAATGATGTGTGTGAGAAGAGTATAAATAGTTCAATTTTGCACGATAGAAAAAATATTGCATTAAGCTAAAATTATTTGTGATCATTGATATACAGCGATGTATTGATACTATCGATCTGTGAATACATGGGTTTACAAGGTGGTGTTTTACATTGTATGACACAATGGCACTGATTAATACATCTTCACTTACTGCAAGAATGTTTGATGCGTAAGTGCTCAATCATATATTGCTTTACCACATTTAGAGAAAAAAATTTAAGATCATGACTGAATGATGATCTCGCTAAGATGAGAAAAAGTTTTGGGCAAGACTTAAAAACAAAAAACAGGATATAATAAAGTATACATGCATTGCATATCTTTTCTTTACTTGCGCTTTGGAATCACACATGAACACGTCTGCCATAGAAGCTACACCTTTAGTCGGAATTATTATGGGTTCACAGTCAGATTGGGCGACCCTAGAACACACGGCAAATATGCTAAAACAATTGGGTGTACCATTTGAAGCTGAAGTTGTTTCTGCACATAGAACACCTGATCGTTTATTTGAATATGCTGAAACGGCAAGATCTCGTGGTATTCAAGTGATTATTGCAGGTGCAGGTGGCGCAGCACATTTGCCTGGTATGTGTGCCGCAAAAACCGATCTACCTGTACTTGGTGTACCTGTAAAATCATCGATTTTAAATGGTGTAGATTCATTACTGTCAATAGTACAAATGCCTGCAGGTATTGCAGTCGGTACATTGGCCATTGGCCCTGCTGGTGCAACGAATGCAGCGATTATGGCCGCACAAATCTTGGGTTTAACAGATCGTACAATTGCAGCCAATGTTGCTTCATTTCGTCTTGCACAAACAGAAAAAGTTGCAAGCAAAAACATTCCTGGACAAGTATAAGAGGTATTCGCTATGGACAAAACCCTTGGTATTTTCGGTGGTGGTCAGTTGGGTCGTATGATGGCACAGGCTGCATTACCACTGAATATTCAGTGTATTTTTTTTGAAGCCAGTACATCGTGTCCATCTGCTGTACTTGGCCCAGTTTTTTCTCCAGAAAAACAACAACTCAATACTTTTATTGAAAATGCAGACGTTTTTACTTTAGAGTTTGAAAATACACCGTTAGAACAAGTAGATATACTGACACAAAGCAAAAATTTATATCCGCCTCGTCAAGCATTGGCGATTGCACAAAATAGATTGCTTGAAAAGGATTTATTTAAAACACTGCAAATACCTGTTGCGCCATTTGCTCAAGTGAACTCATTTGAAGACCTGAAGCACGCGACTGATACACTAGGTTTCCCGATTGTTTTAAAAACAGCAACAGGTGGATACGATGGAAAAGGGCAATATGTACTGCGTTCAATTGAAGATCTTGATCAGGCTTGGGCTGAATTAGGAAAAGCACAGCCATTAATTGCTGAAAGCTTTGTTCACTTTTCAAGAGAAGTCTCAATTATTGCGGTACGTGGGCAAAATGGCGATGTAAAAACATGGCCTTTGGCGGAAAACCATCATCATCAGGGGATTTTATCGCATTCTATTGTACCTGCACCGAACAGTAGCGAATTACAACCTGTTGCAGAACAGTATATCTCAACTTTATTGCAGCATTTAAATTACGTTGGCGTACTGACTTTAGAGCTTTTTGTCACTCCAAATGGTTTATATGCCAATGAAATGGCACCTAGAGTTCATAACTCAGGGCATTGGTCAATAGAAGGTGCTGTATGTTCACAGTTTGAAAATCATATTCGTGCTGTAACAGGGTTACCGCTTGGGTCTACTGAAATGATTAAACCAACGGTGATGGTGAATATTATTGGTCAGCATCCTCATACTCAAGATGTTTTAGCACTCAACGGTGCGCATCTACACCTCTACAATAAAACTGAACGTGCGGGAAGAAAATTAGGCCATATTACCCTTATGCCAACCGATGCACACGAATTACCTGTTTTATGTCAAGCGCTTGCTAAAATTTTACCTGAACCACTGTCGTTGACCGCCCACATGACTTGGTAAGATACGACTTTGCATTAAAAAAGCGATGATATGTTCATCGCTTTTTTGAAAGTATATTGATTGAGTTGTGGATAAGTAAATAGAAAGTGTGGATGATTATGTTTATTTACGCTTATCTACATGACAAGTAAAAAAATAATGCTAGTCTATATTTTTAAATTCCACACTGAGTTTTTGTACTATGAAAAAGCAATTAAGTCTGTTCGGTATTACTGTATTTGCAATCTATAGTACCATTGCTCAGGCCAACACCACCAATAACGACCAATCTTCTTCAACACTTTCTGTGGCATCAGATCCATCATTTAATACATGTATGGCTGAGTTAAAGCCAAGTGCACTCAGATCAGGTGTATCTAGTGAAATATTTGATCGTTATACACGTAATCTTATTCCAGATTATAGTGTTTTAGATAAACTGAATTACCAACCTGAGTTTTCTACACCCATTTGGGACTATTTATCTGGGCTTGTAGATGACGAGCGTGTGAGTACAGGAAAACAAAAACTAAACCAATACCAAGATGTATTACGCCGTGTAAGCGCCGTGTATGGTGTACCTGCTGAAATGGTTGTTGCGGTATGGGGAGTAGAAAGTAATTTTGGAGATATTTCAGGAAAATATCCATTATTACAATCGCTAGGTACACTGAGCTGTAATGGTCGTCGACAAAGTTACTTTCGTACAGAGTTTTTTGCCACTTTACGTATTTTACAACGAGGTGATGTCACAGAGTCACAATTAAAAGGCTCTTGGGCAGGTGCATTTGGTCATACGCAATTCATGCCTTCCACTTATGAGCGACTTGCTGTAGATTTTGATGGCGATGGCCGTAGAGATTTGGTTTCAAGTACAAATGATGCACTTGCATCTACTGCAAACTTTTTAAAATCGGCAGGTTGGCAAACAGGTATGCCTTGGGGTTTTGAGGTCTCTGTACCAAACAATATTGACTTAACAGGACAAAGTCGTCGTAATAAAAAACCTTTATCTTATTGGGTTACACAAGGACTCACACGCATAGATGGACGTCCTTTACGACAAGAGCCATTAAATGATGCAACTCCTGCAGGTTTATTTATGCCCGCAGGTGCACAAGGGCCAAAATTTTTGGTGTTTAAAAACTTTGATGCCATTTATAGCTATAATGCAGCAGAAAGTTATGCACTCGCCATTGCTTATCTTTCTGATCGGTTGAGTGGAAAGCCTGTCATTCAAACTGCATGGCCAACAGATGATCCGGGTACATCAAGAGCAGAACGTAGAGAAATCCAAAATAATTTACTGGCAAAAGGTTATGATATTGGTCAAGCAGATGGTCTTATTGGAGACAAGACAAAGCAAGCCATTCAAAAAGAACAAATAAAAATGGGACTTCCGCCAACAGGAAGAGCAGGGCAAGTATTTTTAAATGCGATTCGAAAAAATAATACGATTCAAACGATTAATTCACCTCAATAAGGAAGACATTACAGTTCGATTTTAACTGCATTGAGTAAATCAAATACCACTGCAGTAATATTCTTACTTAATTCATGATCATTAAAAATTTCTTTTGCAGAAATTGTAACTTGCGTGTCGCTTGGTAATTCTTTTTGCTCTTCTTCAATTAAAAATGCGATAGGCATATGTGTGTGTTGAATTTCAAGATGTAAAATGTCAGCACATAAAATATTTTCATCTTCAAGTTCAATCATTTGCTGATGCATATACGGTAAAAAGATTGAATGAATATAAGGAGTAAGATCTTCAATATCGAATATTTCAAGATCACGAGTCTCTTCAATACTGCTGATATGATCATTGATTTCAATGATGATATGATAAAAACTCATAATAGCACTCCATATATGACAAATCGGCTTACTATCAATAACAAATTTTATTGTGATTGTAAAAGTTAAAATCACTTAAATACATTGTGATTACTTGATCTTTTGTTGGAGCATAGGAATAACGAAATCTCTTGTCAGCGGTGCAAGAGGTACAGATATAGTTTGAGTTAAATCAAGCCATAACATTTCAGCAATTTCAGCACTAGGATAAGGCGTTCCAAATATATCGACTTCAAAAAGATGTGCTTTAAGTGCAAATCCAGGTTCGTTGGCAGCACTTGTTTTTATAATGCCAAGATCTTGTCTAATATGAGATGACACTTGAATTTCCTCTTTAATTTCTCGTTGTAAAGCAATTTTAGATGATTCTGATGGCTCAATTTTTCCGCCTACCTGCATAAAAAAATGAGTATTTTTTTTACGTACAACTAACATACGATGATACGGGTCTGTAATGATTGCTGCTGCAACATAAATAATTTTTTGATTTAAATCGATGGTCATAAAATTCTCCTTGATATAAATGAATAAAATATTTTTAAATAATTTTTTATTTTATGAAAAAATAAATTTAAATAAATTATTAACTTAGGAATAACCTGTTTATTTATTGTACCAATGTAAGCTAAGGATTACATACTATGAACAAATAATTGCATATGATGATTTTGCCCAACAAAAAATAGATAAAAAATAACAATACACAATCAGAGGGTGGGCAACAAACCTCTTTATTTTACAATAAAGAGGTTTGTTTATTTATAAATTCTATTTTTTAAATGCGGTATAAAATACCGTACAACAGTATCGGTAATATACGCGATCACACAGCCCACAACACAAAATAAAATTCGCCAAAGTGCGCCTTCAAAAGTATTATGGGTGACATCATATACGGTAACAATCAACAAACCTGATAACGCAATCCCACAATATTCTGCATGTTTAAGTAAAATACATGTTGTTGTTGTAAGCACAATCCCTAAAATTAATAACCAATATTCAATATTAATGAAACTGTGCTGTTTCGTAAGATAAGATGTTAGCCACCAAATACATACACCAATACTCGAACCAATTAGATTTCCTGTCACTTGACTAAAATTGACCTTACGGTCAATGTCTGCTTGTATGGTTAAAAATGCAGTCAAAGAACCCCATAAAAATAAATGTGATACATGGTCTTGATTAAAACAAATAGAAAGAATAGTAATCATGATCGCACATAACAAAATTTTAATGACATAAACAATTTTGGCAAATTGTTTAACAGAGATAGGCGTCATATTTAACTCACTTACACGTTATTATTATTTGTTTACTTTCAAGAGTCTAACACATAAAAAATACCCCATAAGTCAAAATTGACCTATGGGGTACCTTCATAACTTCGAAGTAAGGGTTATAACTTACTTCTTGTCATCTTTTACTTCTTTAAACTCTGCATCTACAACACCATCATCAGCTTTCTTTTGCTGGCCTGCGTCTTGGTTAAATGCATTAGGGTCAAAACCTTGTGCACCACCTTGGCCTTGAGTTTGCTCATAAGCACGCTGCGTAATAGGCATAATAATGTTTTGTAGGCTTTCAGTTTTTGCCTTGATTTCTTCAACATCATTTTCTTTTGTTGCAGTTTCAAGTTCACTCACAGCTGTAGTTACGGCTGTTTTTTCATCTTCAGTAACTTGCTCACCTAAATCTTTAACAGCTTTATTTGCACTTGCAATTAACGCATCTGCTTCGTTACGTGATTTAGCAAGTTCTTCAAATTTACGATCTTCTTCAGCATTTGCTTCAGCATCTTGAATCATCGCTTCAATTTCAGCATCAGACAAACCTGAGTTGGCTTTAATTTGAATAGATTGCTCTTTACCTGTGCTCTTGTCTTTTGCAGATACTTTCAAAATACCATCTGCATTGATATCGAAAGAAACTTCAATTTGAGGTACACCACGAGGTGCTGGTGGAATATCACCCAACTGGAAGTTACCTAACAATTTATTTTGCTGAGCCATTTTACGCTCGCCTTGATAAACTGAAATATCTACAGCAGGTTGGTTGTCTGCAGCTGTTGAGAATACTTGAGATTTCTTCGCAGGAATCGTTGTATTTTTCTCAATGATTGCAGTTAACACGCCACCCATAGTTTCAATACCAAGCGTTAATGGTGTCACATCTAATAGTAAAACGTCAGTTTTATCACCAGAAAGTACAGCACCTTGAATGGCTGCACCCATAGCAACCGCCTCATCTGGGTTTACATCTTTACGAGGCTCTTTACCAAAGAATTCTTGTACTTTTTGTTGCACTAATGGCATACGTGTTTGACCACCAACCAAAATTACATCAGAGATTTCACTGTTTGATAAACCAGCGTCTTTCAATGCAACACGACAAGGCTCTAACGTACGTTGTACAAGATCAGCCACTAAACCTTCTAATTTTGCACGAGATACATTAATCACTAAGTGTTTCGGGCCAGATGCATCTGCTGTGATGTATGGCAAGTTAATTTCAGTACCGTTAGAAGACGATAACTCGATTTTCGCTTTCTCAGCCGCTTCTTTTAAACGTTGTAGTGCTAAAGGATCACTTTTTAAGTTCACATTTTGGTCTTTCTTAAACTCTTCAACCAAATAATCAATTAATGCATTATCGAAATCTTCACCACCTAAGAATGTATCACCATTAGTAGATAACACTTCAATTTGTTGGTCGCCATCAAGATCAGCGATTTCAATAATAGATACGTCAAACGTACCACCACCTAAATCGTATACAGCAACCTTACGATCACCTTCTTTTTTATCCATACCAAATGCAAGTGCAGCAGCAGTTGGTTCATTAATAATACGTTTTACATCAAGACCTGCGATACGACCTGCATCTTTTGTTGCTTGACGTTGTGCATCATTAAAGTAAGCAGGAACAGTAATAACTGCTTCTGTTACAGTTTCACCAAGGTAATCTTCTGCAGTTTTCTTCATCTTTTTCAAGATTTCGGCAGACACCTGTTGTGGTGCAAGTTTTTTGTCGTTGACATCAACCCATGCATCGCCATTATCTGCTTTTACAATTTTGTATGGCACAAGACCAATATCTTTTTGTACAGCAGAATCTTCATATCTACGGCCGATTAAACGCTTAATTGCGAATAAAGTGTTTTTAGGGTTAGTCACTGCTTGGCGTTTAGCACTTTGACCCACTAAAATTTCTGCATCTTTATAGGCAATAATAGAAGGTGTAGTACGTGCGCCTTCAGCGTTGTCAATGACTTTAACTTTGTCACCTTCAAGAACAGCCACACAAGAGTTTGTTGTACCTAAATCAATACCAATGATTTTAGCCATTTGATAAATTCCTCAATTTTTCTACAATATTTTTCAGTTATTATTCGATATGAGAGTCAATCTAAAATTTTCAAGTATTTTTCTCAAAAAAAAATTAAACCGACTCAAAAATAGCCTATTGGCCAACAGTAACCATCGCAGGGCGTAATAAACGACCAGATAATGTATATCCTTTTTGTAATACATTACCAATCTCACCTGCTTTTGCATCTGGTGCAATACCTACAGCTTGATGTAAATCGGCATTGAAACCATTTGCTGTATCTACAGCAACAATATCTTGTTTCTCTAAAGCCGTCAGTAAAGATTTCAGCGTGAGTTGTACACCTTCTAGTAATGGACTCTCTACATCGCCAGTTGCCAAAATTGCACGCTCTAGATTATCTACAGACTCAAGTAAGCTTTTTGCAAATTTTTCTAACGCAAACTTTTTAGCAGTATCTGCCTCACGTTCTAAACGCTCTTTTACTTTTTCGGCTTCATACATTGCATTAGCAGCGCGTGCTTTTTCAAGCTTTACACTATCTTCTAATTTAGATAATTGTGCTTGTAACTCTTCAACGTTTACACTAGATACGTCATTTTGCTCATTACCTTGAGCTTGTTCAGTGTCTAATTCAGTATTTTCTTGAGCTAGATCTTTTTGCTCTTTAGTCATTGATGATCTCCGTTTAAACATTTTTCCAAACACGTATTAGTCCTCACACGACATTTCACCAGATCAAAACTGAAATAAATGTCATGAAAGCTACAAAATATATAAATAGGCTTGACTACAAGATGCGGACAAACTAAAAAAAATCAATAGTAGAAGGCATAAATAAGTCACCAAGAGCCCTCATTAAAGAAAAAAGGCGTTATTTAAGGGATTATTGTTTGAATAACGTTCGTTTGCAGACTAATTTTAAAAAAAGCATTATTTAGGGGTTGCAAAGGCTAGGGGATTATATATAATGCGTATCCATCGGCGGTGCTGTTGAGAGAAACTTCTTGATAAACAATAGCTTAGTTGATTAATTTAGGGTTTTGACTTTAAATTGATTGGTTGGGGGTTGAGTTAAGTAGTTTAAAAAAACTTTCAAAAAGCATTTGACAAACTTTGGAAACGGAGTAGAATGGCC